>JAZODF010000063.1:0-20775 GCA_045596865.1 Eubacteriales bacterium | reverse complement strand
CATGGTGTACGCGATAACATTTGCTTTGTACGAGCGATTTTCCCTATACCATTCCGACTGTTTGATTATTTCATCTGTTCGCTTATAGATAATCGCAAGTGCCACTACACGCTTGAAGTAGAATTCGTTGTATTGAGTATCACCTTTTTCCCAGGAAGCCTTAATTTCTTCCGCAAAACGCTGAAGAAGTTTTTGTTTTCCCTTACTTACGATGTCAGGTCTGCAGCCATACAGCTCCATATATCTTGCCAGGTCAAGCATTGTAATAACCATGCTTTCGGGATATCGATCTGTATACTTTTTCAGTTCCGCTGCCTTATTGATAATCTTCATCTTGCCTTGATTATACTGACCACGTGCTCTTTCGTAGAACCAGTACTGCTGGAACTGATTACCACCCTTGGCAGGAATCGGCGTCTTGCGGGAATATTCCTCCATACGGATATGGAACGGATGATTCGAGAAGAAGTCGGAGGCGTCAACGGGATTTTGTGAATTGGAGTACTCCGAAATTTTAGGAATGATTCTTTCAGCCATAGAATGTTCAAGAACCGAAAGTTTCATAGGAACGGCAACCTTGCTTAAATCAACATTATCCCCCTTCTTAGCGGTAAGAAGAGTGTTTGCAATAGAGGCGGTGGTCTGTCCACCATTAACTATCTGCAAGCCTTTGATATACGTGATAACCGGTCCGGTTCTGGTGTATCTCACTTCTATTTCCGTTGCAGTTGCAGCGATACCATTATTATAAGCAAAGAACATTTCCGGATAGTTTTTGATTGTATTCTGAATACCTTTGTTTACTTTTCTCTTAGCACTCAGGAATGATCTTACATTTCCTTCAAGCAGTTTCGAACCATAATCCAGATAAAGCTGATTAAGAACTTCTCCTGGCACAACAGCGAGATACGAGGAGTATGTAATGATATTTTCAGGTGTGGTTTCTTCACCATCTTCTTTTGCAATCGGTGACACATCAATATCGGCAACAACATCAACATGTTCAACAGCCTTTACGCAAGGAATTCCATCAATGCCAAAGTCCTCGAAGCTGATTTCAACTATCTCCTTTTGTGTCTGAGAACAAACAAGATCATAAAGTCTTTCGATATCCCATACATTCAATTCGACAATTCTTCCGTTGATAGTTTCGTCCTTTATGGTCTTTGCCCTCTGACGATTAAATGCATCCGTAAGCAAATAAAAACGATACTTCGTAATCTTTTCGTTATCATAGAAAAGATCACGTGAGAACTCCATTGCCGAACGATTTTTAATCTCTTTGAAGAGTTCCGTTCTTATCGACTCTTCAACAAAGAATCTTATTTTCTTGAATGCAGAGTTAACGTCATCCGCTCTGATCGCTTCATCCGCATAGGGACCATGATAATCTACAATGAAGATGCAACAACTTCCGTCCGTTTCATCAATAGAATATCCATCTATCGCATAATAACCGTTTCTTTTGGTGACGCCTTCACAATGACCTTCAATGAAATCGTCGAACTCTTCTCCATTTATGAGCAAACCGGTGGTATAAGCAAGGAATTCTTCTGGTTCCTTACTCGAATTGACATCACACGCAATCGCTATATCTTCGTGGACTATTTTTCTGTAATCATCTATTTTCACTTGTTATGTCCTCCAATGTTGATCATTTAGTTTTTAGGGATGATTTCAACAATATCATCCATGGTACACTCGAGTGCCGTACAAATCTTTACAAGCACGTCACTCGATACGGTTGCACCGTCTTTTTTCATCTTAGCGAGCGTTGCTGGGCTGATACCTGCTTTTGCGGCGAGGTCTTTGCTTTTCATCTCGCGGTCGATCAACATTTTGAATAGTTTCTTATAGCTTGCAGCCATTTTCCACCTCATAAAAATAAGTATTTCTATACATTTACCATTATATCACTATTCTCGACAAAAAACAAGTGATTTCCTAAAACAAATTGCACGATCGTTGAATTTTTTATATCTCCGCAAATTCTAGTTACTGTGGTATGGCGAATAGGCTTATGCACCATAAAAGCGATTCTCGTTTTTCTGCGAGAATCGCTTTTTCTTTGTCGAGAAGGGACAATTGTTTACATCTCTATTTATTTCCTTTGTACGCAAAATACCATCTCGAATGTATTGATAAAACCTTTGACTATCCCAAGTCCAATTACCTTGAATCTGATTCAATTTGGTTATTACGCTTCGATTCGTTATCCTGTCGAAGCAAGCAATCGGGGACGATTCAAGGTATTTTTCGAGCGCTTTTTTCATACAATATTCATCAATCATTGAATATCTATCTTTTATTCATTTCATCGACTGTTTGGCGGGGCTTGGCGGTCATTTCGACCCAGGCGGGGCGGAGGCCGCTTTTGAGCGCGTTGCGCACGGAGCGCAGGTTGCACCAGGCGGCGCAGTAGAAGGGGACGCGGTCGCGGCTCAAAATCTCGATGACGAGGAGGCTTGTGAGGGCGGAGGCGATGCCCTGCCTGCGGTATTCGGGGAGGACGTCAACGCCAATCTGCCACATACTGTCGCAATCCGCGCTGCATCCCGCGAGGCCGACGAGCCTGTCGCCGTCGTATGCGCCGATGCCGAGGACGTCGAGCTCCTTTCTGTCCTTGCAAAGGGCGTTTGACCATTCGGGGAGGTAAAGGTCGGCGAAGTCGGCCTGCGTCAAGAGGCGCAATTCGTACGGGCAATCGAGCGGACGGAGCGCGTCCACGTCGGGCAGGAAATACTCGGCCATGAAGCAGATTTTCTGCCCCTTTTCGGTCAACGCGTCGTTAAGGACGTGCAGATTCGGCGTTTCAAACAGGTGCTCGAGTGGGTATTTTCCTATGTAATTTTCGGTTATCTCCTGAAATTCGGGCGACACAGACGCCACCACGTTGGCCCCGTAGGACACGAGCTGGCAGGAAAACGGTAGGCTGAGATACCTCCGTGCACCCTCTGCCTTATGGGAGGTGACGATCACGTTTTCGCCCCGTTCAAAGTCGGCGGGCGCGGCACAAAGGTCGATGGCGGATTGCGCCATTGCTATCTTCAAAATCTCTTGGTTTGTCATACTTTTCTCCTTCGCGGAGGGAAACTTTTTGATGTACTTCCCTCTATTCGGACTTGTGGAAAGCAAATCCCTTATGAGAATTTTTCTCTATTTCCCTATTAATAAACTGTACTTCATCCAAAAGCAACCGCTTGGTAATGATTACACTATTTCCTTTTTCGTTAATTTCGGGAAGGTCAAAAACACCCGGTCTTAATACGAGCACATCGCGGGGTGTGTTATCAACACCTCTACTAGCAAAAATAATAGCGCGATTTGGAGAAATAGGTGCCACTTCATACATCGGAAGGCGAAGGTCATCACCGGTAAATGTAAGCGGATAACAATCACCCAATATAAAACCGTCACCTTCCTTGGGCTCTACAACAATAATGTATTTTCCATATAAGCTATTTGTATCACGTTGCATAAAGAGCTTGATTGGAGGATCAATTTCCGAGTGATTTGCCACCTCCTTTATTGAACGGCATTTTACCAAATGTCCCAAATTGCGTTTCCAAAAAGCCTCAAGGTTTTCATCCGCTTGAAAACACTTATAAAAATCCTTGAATTCCCGAGAAGCATCTTCGGCAAATTGTTCCTTGGTGTTTATATTCCGAAAGGACATAATTGCAAAAAACAGTTTTAGAGCCTCATTCTCCTTTTTGGTAAGCTCAATTCTGCGCTCATCCAGGAGCTTCGCCCTGATCAGCTCGGCAATTTCCCTTTCATAGACGGATAAATCCTTCTCTATTTGAACGGGATTATTCTTGTTATTTGTTTCGTCACGATAGAAATTCCGCTCCATAAACACCTCGCGTATTTCACGCTCGGATACAGACCGAGATTCCTTATCGCAATAGTAAACTCGTTTTTTGTCACAGTCACAGGCAAAATTACGCAAAATGAACTGCGGTATATAGTGATGCCTTATCGGCTCCTGTCGCATATTATCACACACCTTATCATAAATTCCGACACAGTTACGGCGTAAAATCAAAAAAACATAGCCGACACAGGCAAAAGTAATGCCCGCACGTTACCGATAAATATCCCGGTGGTAGGTGCGGTCGATGGCGGCGCGGAGGGAGGCTTCCTCGGGCTTATCAGCGACGTAGGCGCGAATGTACCGCTCGAAGACGGGGATGCCCCAATCCTCCTTTTCAAGCTTCGCCTGCATAAAAGCGATACGCTCGTCGGTTGGGATGGACATATCGCGGACGATCATGCAGTCACCGGCGAGGACACAGCGCAGGCGGGCGACGTAGGAGTGCCATTCGGAGAAATAGTCGGGGACGGGGCATTCCTCGCCAACGTCGATGCCCTGGGCGGCGAGGAATTCGCGCGCGAGGACGAAGTAGCCGTGCTCGGTCGGGTGGACGCGGTCGGGGGATATTATTCTATCGGTAGCGAGAATGCGGGAGAGGATGGCGTGCTGGTCATAGAGGGCTACGCCCTTCTCGCGGGCGAGATTACGGACAAATTCGGCGTAGCCGAGCATAAGCGAGTAGCCACCGCGGAGCGGCGGGTCACCCGCGGTATATTCATCGTAGGGCACGGGGGTGCAGAGTGTGACCTCGGTCCCCATGGCGAGCAGGCGGTCAACGAGCTCGGTCATCGATTTGCGGTAACGGTCAAAGGCCGCCTCGAGCCTATTAAGCCGCTCGGGCGAGCGAGGCTCCGAAAGCAGGTCACGATTAGAATCATTGATGCCAAAGGCGATCACCGCGTGGGTGGGGTTATGGATAGCGATATCGATATCAAAGCTGTCGCAGGCAAATTTCGCCGTGCCGCCCGCAACGCCGCAATTATTGAAGTGAATACCGGGGGTTTTCAGGACGTTCTTATAGGCGTGGATAACGCGGGGGAGGACGAGATTTGCGGCGGTGATGCTGTCACCGATGAATACGACGTTAGAGTGTGCGGGAAATTTTGTAAGCATATTCGTTTTCCTCAAAAATGTAAATAATTGTTTTCAAATTTTCGGTTGATAAAAAATCCGACAGATGCGGTTTAGGTGGCAATAATTTGACACGGGTGCCATGCAACTGTCGGATTTTGGCATTTTTGTCACCGAACGGCGGTGGGTGGCGTCAGAATTTGCGCCAGACCATTTTGTTGACGACGCCGGTGTAGGACTGAATGATTTTAACGACCTTCGTCGACACGTTGGTTTCGATATAGTCGGGCACGGGGATGCCGTAGTCACCGTTTTCGTTCATCATAACGGCGGTTTCGACGGCACCAAGAAGGCCACCCTCGTCGATGCCCGCGAGGATGAAGCAGCCCTTGTCAAGTGCCTCCGGCCGTTCGGTCGAGGTGCGAATGCAGACCGCCGGGAAGGGTCGACCGATCGAGGTGAAGTAGGAGCTCTCCTCGGGAAGGGTGCCACTGTCCGAGATGACGGCAAAGGCATTCATCTGCAGGTTGTTATAGTCGTGGAAGCCGAGCGGCTCGTGGCGGATCACGCGGGGGTCAAGCTCAAACCCGCTTGCCTCGAGGCGGTTACGGCTACGCGGGTGGCAGGAATAAAGGATGGGCATATCATACCTTTTTGCGATCGCGTTGATGGCGTTAAAGAGCGAGAGGAAATTGCGCTCGGTATCGATATTCTCCTCCCTATGAGCGGAGAGGAGGATGTACCCTTTCTTCTCAAGGCCGAGCCGCGAGAGGACGTCGGAGGCGTCGATGGATGCCTGATTATTCGCGAGGACCTCCGCCATCGGGGAGCCCGTGACGTAGGTGCGCTCCTTCGGCAGGCCGCACTCGTGCAGGTATTTGCGCGCGTGCTCGGAGTAGGCGAGGTTGACGTCGGAGATGATGTCGACGATGCGGCGATTCGTTTCCTCGGGCAGGCACTCGTCCTTGCATCTGTTGCCCGCCTCCATGTGGAAGATGGGGATATGCAGGCGCTTTGCCGAGATTGCCGAGAGGCAGGAATTGGTGTCGCCGAGGATAAGCAGGGCGTCGGGCTTAATAGCGTTCATCAGCTTATAGGAGCAGTTGATGATGTTGCCGACGGTGGCGCCGAGATCGTCGCCGACCGCGTTCATATACACCTCGGGGTCATCGAGGGCGAGATCCTTGAAGAACACGCCGTTCAGGTTATAATCGTAGTTTTGCCCCGTGTGTGCGAGGATGCAGTCAAAGTATTCGCGGCACTTGGTGATAACGGCGCTGAGACGAATTATCTCGGGGCGGGTGCCGACGATGATAAGCAGCTTCAGCTTCCCGTTATTCTTGAAATTAACGTCGGTGTAATCGAGCTTGATGTCCATCAGACCTCCTCATAAAACGTGTCGGGACGCGACGGGTCAAAGCACTCGTTAGCCCACATAACGGTAACGAGGTCGTCGGTGTCCGAGAGATTGGTTATATTGTGTGTGTAGCCGGGGAGCATATGCACCGCCTCGATACGGTCGCCCGTGACCTCAAACCTCAGGACCTCGTCGGTGCCGATCCTTCGCATCTCGATAAGGCCGTGACCGCTGACGACGATAAACAGCTCCCATTTCGAGTGATGCCAATGCTGACCCTTGGTGATGCCCGGCTTCGAGATATTGACCGAGACCTGTCCCGCACCTACCGTGCGTAAAAGCTCGGTGAAGCTACCGCGCGCGTCAACGTTCATTTTGAGCGGGGTGGAGATGCGCTCGGGCGGGAGGTAGGAGAGGTAGGTCGAATACAGCTTCTTCGCAAAGGAGCCCGCGGGAATCTCGGGAACGGTGAGATTTTTCGGCTGGTCGGCGAAGGAATAAAGCAGGTCAACGATCTCGCCGAGGGTCACTTTATGCGACACGGGTGCGGCATAATAGCGTCCGTCGGGGGTTGGGACGGCGTCGATGCCGTCGAACTCACAGCGGTGTCCCGCGCCCATCAGGGCGGCGATCATCTCGTCAACGAGGTCATCGATATAAAGCAGCTCGAGGGTGATAGAGCGGTCGGTGACAGTGACGGGCAGGCCGTGTGCGATATTGTGGCAGAAGGTGGCGACGGCGCTATTGTAATTCGGGCGGCACCACTTGCCAAAGAGGTTCGGGAAGCGGTAGACGAGCACAGACGCACCCGTCGCCGCGCCGTAGGCGAAGGCGAGCTCCTCCCCTGCCCTCTTGCTCCTGCCGTAGTCGGAGTCGTACCTGCCGATGCAGGTCGCCTGTATCGAGGAGGCGATCATCACGGGACAGGCGTTGCCCCGCGCACGGAGGGTGTCAAGGAGGTGTGAGGTGAAGTCGCGGTTGCCCGCCATAAACTCACCGGGGTCCTTCGGACGGTTGACGCCCGCGAGGTGGAAGACGAAGTCGGCAGAGGCGCACCCCTCCTCCAGCACCGCGGGGTCGGTGCCGACGTCATATAGATACAGTCCGTCGACGGTGAGCCCCGGGTGGGTGCGATCCTTGCCGTCGCGGATGCTCTCGAGCGCGGCGACGAGGTTTTTGCCCACGAAGCCCGCCGAGCCCGTAATCAGTATTTTCATATCAGATTCCCTTTGCCAGCTCCTGCTGAATGTAGTCGAGTGCGGCGATCTTTGCCTTCGTTTCCTCGACGGTGAGCAGGCGCGTGTTGTTCGAGTTAAATTCGGTCAGGGTATTGCGCTCGACGTTACCGTCGATGAAATACTTGTCGTAGTTCAGGCCGCGCTTGTCGCAGGGCACGCGATAGAAGTTGCCCATATCGATGGCGCCCTCGCACTCCTCGTTGGTGAGGAGGGTCTCGTACATCTTCTCGCCGTGGCGGATGCCGATGACCTTGATATTGCTCTTATCCGCGCCGAAGAGCTCGAGGACCGCCTCCGCCTGTGTGCGGATGGTGCAGGCAGGTGCCTTCTGGACGAGGATGTCGCCGCTCTCACCGTGCTCGAAGGCGAAGAGGACGAGGTCGACCGCCTCCTCAAGCGACATGATGAAGCGGGTCATATTCGGGTCGGTGACGGTGATGGGATTGCCCGCGCGGATCTGATCGATCCAGAGCGGGATGACCGAGCCGCGGGAGCACATAACGTTGCCGTAGCGGGTGCAGCAGATGGTGGTCTTCTCGGGTGCGACGGTGCGGGATTTCGCGACGGCGACGCGCTCCTCCATTGCCTTGGAGATGCCCATTGCGTTGACGGGATAGGCCGCCTTGTCGGTGGAGAGGCAGACGACGCGCTTTACCCCCGCCTCAATAGCGGCGGTGAGTACGTTTTCGGTGCCGAGGACGTTGGTCTTTACCGCCTCGATGGGGAAAAATTCGCAGGAGGGCACCTGCTTCAGGGCGGCGGCGTGGAAGATGTAGTCAACCCCGTGCATTGCGTTGCGGACCGACTGAATATCGCGGACGTCGCCGATGTAGAACTTTATCTTCTCTGCCACGTCGGGCATTTTCGCCTGAAATTCGTGGCGCATATCGTCCTGCTTCTTCTCGTCGCGGGAGAAAATGCGTATCTCACCGATATCGGTGCGAAGGAAGCGGTTGAGCACGGCATTGCCAAACGAGCCCGTGCCGCCCGTGATCATAAGAGTTTTGTTAGCGAAGAGTGACATAGTGGGTTACCTCTTTAAATCATTTTTTATTTGAGTGGTGCTGATTTCCTTTGTTCTCGGGAGATAGACGACCTCGACGCCCTCCTCGCGAAGGTAGTCGAATTTGCCCTCCCAATCGTCGCCCATCACGAAGACGTCAACGCGGTATTCGTGCATATCGGTGCGCTTTTGCTCCCAATTTTCCTCGGGGATGACGAGGTCAACGTACCTGATGGATTCGAGCAGGGATTTGCGCTCCTCGTAGGAGAAGTAGCTCCTCTTGCCCTTTTCGTTAAGGTTGAACTCGTCTGTGGAGAGGACGACGATGAGATAGTCACCGAGCGCCTTCGCCCTTCTCAGGAGGTTGATGTGACCGTAGTGCAAGAGGTCAAAGGTGCCGTAGGTTATTACTCGTTTCATTTTTCCTCCATATACGCAAGATAGGATCTATCGAGATCGAATACCGCGAGGTCGTGGTGCGGCACCCGTTTCTCGGGCGGGGGTAGGCGCATATAGTCGCCATAGACGTTTTCGAGCCATTTTTTATACTCGGTGGGGGCGTTAACGATGATGCCCTCAAACATGAGGGGTGTGCCCGTGCCGTACCATTCGGCGGGCATGATCTCCCTCTCGCCCCACGCGCCGCCGAGGTTGGCGATAAGGCTACCCTCCGAAACGCTCTTATAATGGCGGTCGCGCCGAAGGAGCGCGCGGCGAAGCGAGGGATAGGCGATCTTCAAAAGGTGCCGCTTTACCTGCTGGCCGACCGACCTTTTCGCACGCGCTTCGGCGGCGATACGGCAATCGTAGAGGTGCCAGCGAAGGGTGAACCTCCTGCGCTCGCGCGCCTCGCTCGGGAAGAAGTCGAGCGGGAAGACGTCGATAAACACGCCGTGGTGCATTTTAACATGGGCGACCGACGCCTCGATAAAGGTTGTGGAGCCGTCGCGGATCTTCGCATACGGCGAGGTACAGCCCGCATCGGTAAAGATGGTTTGAAGAAACAGCCCTTCGGGCAGGAGCGCCTGCGCGCCCGCGAGGAATTTCTCATAATCCGCGCGAGGCATACCGACGTCGATATCGTCATCCCACGGGATGAAGCCGCCGTGGCGCACCGCGCCGAGCAGGGTGCCGCCGAGGACGTAGTAGGTGAGATCCATCTTCTCGCAAATGCTTATAAAGCATTTGAAAAGCTCGGTTTCCCTTGCCTTAAGGGCGGCTATTTCGGATTCAGTCAGACGTCGGTCGGTCATCGCGGAGCACTCCTTTCAGGCAGATCGCCTCGAGAATGAGCTTGACGTTGGGGCGGAGCTCCTTAATGAAGCAGGGGATGATAATACTCGTCATGATCTGTGTAACGAGGGATGCGGTTGCCGCGCCGACAACGCCGAGGGCGGGTATAAAGTAGATGTTAAGGAACACGTTTAGGATCGCCGCGGCGACGTAGATGTATTTGAGGTAGCGCTGCTTTTCCTTGCAGACGACCCACGGGTTACGCGCGACGCCGAAGTAGGAGAAGGCGGTGTACCACGTCAAGACCTTCAGGGGTGCGGCGGCACCCATAAACTCCTCACCGTAGAGGATACGGACGGCGAGGTCACCGAAGATGAGGAAGAACACCGACGCGAGCGCGGAGAGGTAGAAGATGATGGCGTAGAGCTGCTTATTCTTCCTGTCGAAGTCCGCGGGGTCGGATTCGTGCGCACGGACGATGGTGGGGGTCATGGCGTCGATTATCGCCGAGAGGACGAAGGTCCACATTGAGCAGAGCGAAACGGCGGTGGTGAAATATCCGACCGATGCCTCGTCCATCATCTGCTTCAGCATCAGCTTGTCGGTCTGGGCGTAGACGGCGACCATAAGGCCCGAGAGAATGTAGTGATAGCTCTTTGAGAGGAGGTCGCGCCCCTTGCGCCACGAGAAGCGGAATTTCGGCCCGTGGTGGCACTTGTAGAAGATATAGAGGAGCACGCCGAGCACGAGGTAGTCGAGCGAGGTCGCAACGGCGAACCAGAACACGCTCTTGCCGAGGATGAGGAGCAGGACCTTGTACGCCGAGGTCGCAATGTACGCGACGAGCAGGGCGATGGCGGTGACGTGCGATTTATACTGCGCCTGGAACCAATACTGAATGGTGTCGAGGACGTGGAAAAGGAGCGACAGACTGCACAGGGCGACGACGGTGACCGTCTCCCACTCCCCGTAATCGAGGAGGAAGGAGGCGGAGATGACGAGCACCGAGGAGCAAAGGCTCGAGAGCAGGCGAAGCACCAGCGTCGTGCCGATGATTTCCCCCTGCTCGTCGGGGTTGTCGATAAACTCCTTGACTATTATCGAATTAATGCCGAGGGTGCAAAGCGACATAAAGAACGCGGTGAACGCATTTCCGTAGCCGATAAGACCCGAGTTGGACGGTCCGAGGTAGCGCGCCGAGAGTATGCCGACGAATACCGAGAGGACCATTTGCGCGACCTTGCCCCCTATGAGCCAGAGGGCGTTGCGCGATTCCTTGCCCTTAAGTAACGCTTTAATGTTCATCGGCGAGGCTCCTTATTTCGCGTGCGGGCACGCCGCCGACGAGGGTATTGTCCGGCACGTCACGGATGACGCAGGCACAGGCGGCAACCACGCATCCGCGGCCGATCGAGGTATTGTTCACCACCGTCGAGCGCGCGCCGATCCAGCTGCCGTCACCGACCGATTGAGAGAGGATGAGCCCCTCCCCCGCGCGGCGGGTGGCATCGCCGATTTCGTGCCCGCCCGTCAAGAAGGTGACGTCGGGTCCGAGGTCACAGCCGTCGCCGATCACGACGCTGCCGTTTCCATGGACGGTCAGATTGCGGCCGATAAAGCTGTTTTTGCCGACGGTGAGCCTGCCCGTGCAGAATATGGGTCCAACGATCTTCGTCCCCTCACCGATATCGTAGCCGATCGAGTTCAGGAGTCGGCGCTTTTTCTCGTAAAATTTCGGCTCGGTGCCCGCGTAAACGCGGTTTACGAGATAGAGCGTGAATCTGCGCTTCGCGCTACGAAATATGTTTCTTTTCATTGATTTGGTACTTCCTTAAAACCGATTATCCGTGCCGAGGAAAGCACCTCCGACACGTTTTCGACCGTGATTATTTCACAGTCCTTTTATCCGAGGTGATATGCTTCACCGTCGGCATATCCGACCGCGAGGGGTCGGTTATTTACATAATAATTCCGCGTTTTTTACGCGATTTTGCGACACGGGGTCGCACTTAGAGCCAATTATCGCGAATTTTCTTTGCCGGGGTGAGAACGCCGTCCCGATAGGGGATGGGCTCCTTGCCCGCGAGCAGGCGCGAGCAATGCTCGACAAGACGGGATGCCGCAACGTCGGCACACCAGCCGTGAAGGATGGTGGCGTATGCCGCACGGGCGACCGCGTGGCGGCGCTCGGGGTTATCGAGCAGGAAGACGACCGCGCCGAAAAGACGGCGGGTATTGCCCGAGGGGTAGACGCATCCGTTCGTCCCGTTCATAAGGAAGGGCACGGCGCCGATGGCGTGCGAGGCGACGACGGCACAGGCTGAGTTCATTGCCTCGTTAAGCACGGCTCCCCAGCCCTCGTTACGGTCGGAGGTGAAGAGGAAGATCTCGCTTCGCTCCATATATCCGCGGACCTCGTCGGGTGACATTGCGCCGAGCAGCTCGACGCTGTCGGTGAGGCCGTATTTGGCTATCATTTTCTCGATTTTGCCCTGCATTTTGCCGACGCCGATCATGCGAAGGTGGAATTCCCTGCCCTCGCCCTTCAGTCGGCGGGCGACCTCAATTGCCGCCTCGGGGTGCTTTAAGCCCATCATACGGCCGACCCAAAGGATGGAGCCCCGCTCCTTGCCCGCTATCAGGCCGTCGATATCCTCGTAGCGGCGTAGGGGCGGGAAATAGCCCCATTTGAGGGCGCGCCCGTCAAAGGCGCGCGCGAGCGCATAATCCGCGGGGGCGTACGCGCTTGCGGCGAGGAGTCGGTAATTCTCGCTGTTCAGGAGGTATTTTTTGTTCTTATACAGGTGCAGAGGCAGCTTCAGATACTCGCGCCGCTTGCGGTAGACCCTCTCGGCAAAGCGGAGGGTGAGCCTGCCCGCCCTGACGCGCTCGACGACGAGCGAGGGGTGCGCGTGACCGAGGATGACGACCTCGGCGGTGTTGATAAGCTCCCTGTGCTCGGCTATCCTATCCCCCTGCGCCTCGATGACGAAGGGTGGGAGTGCGAGCGACTGCCAGCCCATTTTCACCCTGTGCTCGCCCATTTTCTCGGTGGCGAGGAAGACGAAGCCGCCGCCCGTTTCGCGATATAGCGCCTCGCACACGGCCGCCTGGTGATGGTTATAGTAGTTTGAAATAAAGACGATCTTCATTATTCGGTCGCGGCCCGGTGATACCCTGCCCCGCGCTCCTTTATTTCGTTATTGTTTCGTATAGGTCGAGATACTCGGCGAACCGCGCGTTCTTGTCAAAGCCGCGGGCACGCGCGACGCAGGCGTCCGCGCCGAAGGGATGCTCCCCCGTTATGCGGCGTATCTCCCGCTCGAGGGCGTCGATATCGTCAACGGGGACGGACGTGCCCGTAGCCTCGTCAATGATCTCGGCACTGCCGCCCGCGGCGAAGGTGATAACGGGCGTGCCGCAGGCGAGCGCCTCCATATTCACCGTGGGGTAATTGTCCTCGCGCGTCGGGTTGACGAACAGATCGGCGGCGGTGTATATTGCGGCAAGCTCCGCCGCGCTCTCGGTGCGCGGGAGAGTTATTACACCCGCGGGGAGTGTCCGCGCCGTTTTTTCATCCACGCCGACGAGCAGGACGGCGTAGCCGTCACCAAGCCGTGAGGCAAGCGTGGCAAAGACATCGAGCCCCTTGCGCTCCCCCCAATCCGAGGAAACGCCGAGGATGAGCCGTCGCCCACCGATGCCGAGGCGGTCGCGGATATCCGAGGGGGTCGGCTTAAAGACCGCAAGGTCGATGCCGTTGTTGATAACCCGCGTCGGGTAGCCGCCGAGGAAGGACTCGCCAACCATGTCCGCAAGCCAGCGCGAGGGGGTGACGAGGGTCATGCTCTTAACGCCCGTGAAGGCCTCCCTCTTTTCCCGATATGACCTGCCCGTCGATTCGACGCGGCTCTCGGGATAGACGGCGAGCTGTGGGCAATGGTGGCACTCGGTCTTCCATTTTTCGCACCCGCTGTGAAGGAAGTGCGGGCAATGTCCCGTGAACGCCCAGCAATCGTGAAGAGTCCAGACGACGGGGATATCCCTCTCTTTGATATACGCAAAGAGGAGCTCGTAATTCAGATACCACCCGTGCAGATTATGCAGGTGGATGAGGTCGGGCTTGAATTTATCGAGGTGGCGAATAAGCCTTCGCGTAGCGGTGCGGGAATAGCCGCCGTCACGCCCCGTGAGCGGTCCGATATAGCGGTGGATCGCGTTCGAGAGGCGGGTGCCTATATAGTAATGTCCCCCTGCCCGATAGGGGTTTTTCAGCCGTGTTTTGGAGAAGGTGATCGCCTCGTGTCCGCGGGCGCGGGCGAGGTCGGTGATCTGCAGCATTATGCGTCCCGTGCTGCCGTAGGGGACGGTGTTTATCGAGGCGATACGCATCAGCTCACCTCGTCCGCGTGGCGGAGATATTCGTTCGTCATTCCGTGCATGAACAGAAGCGAGAAGAAGAAGCAGGGGTAGCCCGTGAATATCGGCTCAAGGAAGGCCTGAATGATCATTGCGATATACATCGAGATGAGAAGATAGTCGACGGGGCGCTTGTCAACCCTACGGATGAGGGTGAGGACGTTGCGGGCGAAGAGCACCAAAAGCAGAAGAAGGATCACGCCCGCGGGCAGGCCGTATAAGTCGTAGCCCTGTTGGAGGAAGTTGTGCGCGAGCACGCCGATGCGCGCATACGCGGCAGAGCCGCCGAAGGGGTGATCGAGCATTATTGAAAGATACTCACGGGCGACGGCGAAGCGGTCGGTCTGCGTTCCCTCCGCCTCGAAGCGCTTGTAGATCGGGGTCGATTCGACCACCGTGCGGATACCAAAGGTATCCGTCGCATACAGCACGCCAAGGACGGCGAGGATCAGGAGGATAAACAGGAAGGGGCGCGCGCTCGAGCGCCGCGAGGTAAAGATATACACCGCGCTCATAACGAGGGCGAGGATGGCAAAGAGGATGATTGGCGTACGGGTGGCGGTCATCGAGTTGACGAGGAAGACCACCGCGATGGATGCAACGCCGACGATACGGAGCCACGCCCTGCCCGATATTACGGCGTAGAAGAAGTAGCCGATGACCACCGAGGAGAGAAGGCCGACGATGGTGACCGACACGTACTCGCCCGTCCAGAAATTGCGGATGAGGCGCTGGCCGCTGACCGACACGTCGTCAAGGTTGGAAAAATAGGTCAGGGCGACGAGCAGGAAATAGCCGAGGAACATGGAAAAGATCGCGCGGCGGATAAAGGTATCCTTGTCCCTCGCTATGCGAAGGGCGTTCGAGCCGACGAGGTACATTATGACGAAGTTCAGGCACTTGACCGCCTCCATAGCACTCTCAAACATGAAGGAGGCAAGGGCGGATAGGACCGTGAAGATAAGCAAAAGGAGCGCCGTGCGGTCAAAGCGCAGGTGCTTGTTGATTAGTAGTAGGGAGAGAAGGCCGCATGCAAGACACACGATGCTACCCCGTCCGAGAAGGTTCATACAGAACAGGACGATCATCAGGTATATTATCGGCATATTCTCGATATACTGCTTTGTTTGTTTCATTATATCCTCACGGGGCAATGAGCGCGCCGAGGCGTGCCCTCAATTGCCTGCTGTTTTTTTGTGGGTTATGGTTTTCCTCCGCCAGCGCGCGGGCATTTTCCCTCACGCGGGCAGGAAGATCGGGGTCGGTCAGCATTTCGGTAAGCGCGTCTGCAAGCCCATCAGGGGAGGTGACGCATACCGCGGCGCCGTTTGCCGCAAGATACTCCATCGACGCGACGGAGGACGGGCCGTAGGCAAAAATGCACGCACCCGCGCAGAGCGAGTCGGCGATCTTCGTCGAGACGGAGTAGGCTACCCTGCCCGTATGCACGGGGTCGAGCGATTCGGTGTGAATAACGGCGAGCGAGTCACGAATGACCCGCGCAACACCGTCCGAGTCGATAGCGCCGTGGAACAGAATACCGTTTTCCGCGGTCATGCCGGAAAGGATGGCGGGGTCGGTCTCCTGCGAATAGACGTCAATACGACGGGGTGCACCGACCAAGGAGAGGGAGGCAAGCGCGCGCCCGATCTCAATAAGCGAGCGGTCGCGACCGAGCGCGAGATTGCCGACGTAGGAGATGGCCTTCACCTCGCGGGTATCCGTGGCGGTCCCCTCCGCGCCGTCGTTGGTATCGCGAGCGGGGGCGTTTTCGCACGCAAAGTCGGGGGTAACGGCGTTTTCGCACGCGCCGTCCGTTTTCTCCCCCTCGGCCTCGGTGGAGGCTTTCTCACAAGCGCCGTCCGTTTTCTCCCCCTCGGCCTCGGTGGGTGGGTTCTCACAAGCGCTCGCGAGGGTCGCGGCGGTATGCAGGACGGCGGTCGGCCTATCGAAGAGGGCGGCGTAGTCGGTCGCCATTTTGTCGCAGATGGTGAATATCACCGAGGCGTAGTCCATCGTGCGCCGCACGGTGCGCATAAACGAGCGGTGCACCGCCCTGCCGAGCGGGCGGCGTGAATTTGCGTTGTAAAGATAGAAGTCGTCGACGCAGGCGACGGCAAGCGGCACCCCGCGGTGGCGCGCGAGGGTAAGCGCGATATCATAGCTGAACGAGTAGTCGCCCGCGGCGAAAAAGACGAGGTCGGGCGCGAAGCCGTCAACCCAATCGAGGAGGGCGCGCGTCCTCCACGCGCCGAGCCGCCAGAGCGTGTTGCGCGCGATAAAGACGGCGGGGGTGCGACGGCTACCCCTTCTGTATGCGGCGCGGGTCGCGTCCGACTCGGCCTCGGCGGGGGTGTCGCACTCGGTGACCACTCTGCCGCTCCTGCGGGAAAAGAGCGAGCGGAGCATATCCCCGTCGGTGATTTGGTAGTAGTTGTCGCACAGGTCGAAGCGCGGCGTGTCGTTATGTATATAGAGCTGTGCCAGCTCCGCCTTGTCGAAGGCGGAGAAATAGGAGGCCAGCGTTTTGCCCATGTTGTTGGTTGCCGAGAAGGCATTATGGCTGACTATTAGGATTTTCATAATAACCTCCTGCGGTTTATTTTGCGGCCTGCCCTGCAGCGGGGGCGCACTGTTTCGACGGGTTACCTGTCTATACCGACGAGCAGGCGTATCATCCCGACGGGATGGTAGAAGAAGGCGCGAAGAAGCGCGCCGAGGCATTTGAGGTAGGCGCGGTTTTTCCTATGCGCGGTGGCGAGGACCGAGCGATTGCGCATTTTGATGTAGCGCACGTCCGCGGGACGCATGCGGTCGAAGTAGCCCGACACGAAATCGTATACGATCTCTTCGGTGCGGATCTTATTATCCCCGCTCGAGAGGCCCGTGGTCGCGTGGACGGTTGCGAAAACGCCGTCGAAGTCGACGTGGTGGAATTTTGGCTCGCGCTCGAGGGCGGATGCCATAAGGAAGAACTCGTCACCGAGGTCCTGCGCGCCGAAGCCGCCGATGGAGCGGAGGAAATCCGCGCGGAACATCATCGTATCCGTGGCGGTGATATGGTATTTGAGGTGCGCGATAAGCAATGGCTCACCGCGGCGGAGATATTTGCGGCGGCGGCGGTCAACGACACGCCCGTCACCGTCAATGAGGGTGAGATTGCACACCGACACGTCGGCGCCCGCGGCGCGCATTTCGGAGAGCTGGACCTCAATCTTACGCGGGTCGTAGTAATCGTCATCGTCGAGGAAGGTGATATACCCGCCCCCTGCCATGAAGATGCCGCGATTGCGCGACGCGGCAGAGCCGAGGTTGTGCTCGTTTACCGTGTAGATCAGGCGCGGGTCGGCAACGGTCGCGACGAAGGCGGCGTTATCCGCACGGAAGGCGGCGTCGGGGTTATCGTCAACGAGGATAAGCTCAATGTTTTCGTAGGTCTGGGAGAGGACGGAGCGGACCGCCTTTTGCATGAGGGCGGACTGACGGTAGGTAGGCATAATTACGCTGACCTTAACTGCTTCTTGGCACATATTCTTCTCCCTTCTTCGTGTTTTGGTTTTGAAAAAATACCCGTTTGTTTGTGAACGGAGGTGTTTTGCCCCTACCGTTCAAATCCCATTGGCGTGAATTGCCTGTGAACGGGGGTGTTTTGCCCCTACCGATCAAATCCGATTGGCGTAAATTGCCTGTGAGCGGGGGTGTCTTTTCGGGGTTATTTTGCCCCTCGGCCGAGGAGGACGACGCCGACCGTCTTGCAGATGATTTTGAGGTCCAAGAGGAGCGAGCGGTTTTTTATGTACTCGACGTCGTAGGCGACCTTCTCCTCGGGGCGGAGATCGTAGCCACCGTTGACCTGGGCGAGGCCCGTTAGGCCGGGCTTAACGAGCAGGCGGCGGCTGAAGCCGTGGACGTGCTTTTCAAATTCGTTGTAGAACACCTCGCGCTCGGGTCGGGGTCCGACGATGGAGAGCGTGCCGATGAGGCATGCCCAGAGCTGGGGCAGCTCGTCCATGTGCGAGCGGCGGAGGAATTTGCCGACGCGGGTTATGCGGGTGTCGGCGTTGCCCTTCGACCATCTTGCTCCGTCCGCCTCGGCGTCAGAGTACATCGAGCGGAATTTGACGAGCTTGAACGGCCTGCCGTTGAGGCCGAGGCGGTCCTGCGAATAGAACACCCTGCCCTTGGAATCGATCTTGATTGCCACGGCGATAACGAGCATCGGCAGGGCGAAAACGGCAAGACCGATGAGCGATGCGAATATATCAAACAGGCGCTTGACAAAGCGGTAAAAGCGCTTCGGCGGGAGGGTGCCGACCTCGTCGACGTAGTAGTGCTCGTCCTCCGCGTATTCAAAGGGCATGATGAACTTTTCGCCATCGTCGACGGCGGTCGAGGTGGCGGTTGTTGCCGGAACGGTCGCGCTGTCGGTGACGGGTGCGTCCACGTCAATCACGGCGGTGTCGGTGACGGGCGAATCAATTGCAATAGTCGCCACGGTGTCGGCGGAGTTATTCATATTGGTTTCGTGGGTGGGGGTATCCACCCTTTCATCAAGGATATTGGGCATATATTGACCTTTCGTGGAAAAATGTCGATGCGCGATGAAGACGATAAACCCGCTAGTCGGCGGCTTTACATAATATAAATTATTGCGGGCGCATAAAAAATAAAATATCAAATTATATTTTATCACACACTCGCGTGAAAATCAAGACGCGCGCGAATGAAATAGTGCACGAAAAGAATGACGATTTTTCGTGATTTGCGACAATTTGACATTTTCCCGCACCATGTAAAAGGACAGACGAAGGCGAGCAGACCGACGTCGCGACCTATACCGCGCAAGGAGCGAGCGGTATATACTGCAATGTCGGCGGCGCACAGCGCCCCATCGGCAGATTGCCCGTTGTGTAAACATTTATTTACATATTCGGCGCACTATTTTCCAACAAGTCCGACCCCGTGTCACGTTTTCGATGTTTTTGTCCCTTACGTATGCATACTCACGCTCGACGGTTTTTACGCATTTTTTCTGCCTTCACCCCTATTTTTGCTCGAGGAGCGAGCAAAAAACACCCCCGACGATTCACGAAGGGGGTGCAAAAAAGGTCACCCGCACATGGCGGGTGACCCTCTTTATTGGTTTGTGCTTATCCCGTATTGCGTCGCGAAGGTTCGCCGAAATTTAACACGGGGTGGCACTTGTCGTGCTTTTCAGCCGAAATTACTCAGCGTCAGCCTTGGGAGCGGCGTCACGCATAGAGAGGTTCTGTCTGCCCTTCTCATCGGTGCCGAGGTACTTAACCCTAACGGTATCGCCGACGGAAACAACGTCCTCAACCTGCTCGGTGCGCTTGTTCTGGAGCTTGGAGATGTGGACCATGCCCTCCTTACCGGGAGCGTACTCAACGAACGCGCCGATAGGAATGATTCTGGTAACGACACCCTCGTAGGTCTCGCCAACAACGGGCTCGAATACGATTGCGTCAATGATAGCCTTTGCCTTCTCTGCGGATGCCTTATCAACTGCGGCGATGAATACCGAGCCATCGTCCTCGATGTCGATCTTCGCACCGGTGTCGGCAACGATCTTCTGGATAACCTTTCCGCCCGAGCCGATAACCTCACGGATCTTGTCGGGGTTGATCTTCATGGAGATCATCTTGGGAGCGTAGGGAGATACGTCCTCGCGAGGAGCGGGGATAGCGGCGAGAAGGATCTTGTCGATGATCTCATCTCTGCCCTGGTGGGTGGTCTCAAGCGCGCGCTTGATGATCTCGGGGGTAAGACCGTCAACCTTGAGGTCCATCTGGATGGAGGTGATACCCTTGTGAGTACCTGCAACCTTGAAGTCCATGTCGCCGTAGAAGTCCTCAAGACCCTGGATGTCGATCATGGTGTCCCAGCTGCCGTCCTCGGCAGTGATAAGACCGCAGGAGATACCTGCAACGGGTGCCTTGATCGGAACGCCCGCGTCCATAAGAGCAAGGGTGGAGCCGCAAACCGAGCCCTGAGAGGTGGAGCCGTTCGAGCTTACGACCTCGGAAACAAGGCGGATAGCGTAGGGGAATTCCTCCTCGGAGGGAAGAACGGGGATGAGCGAGCGCTCAGCAAGTGCGCCGTGGCCGATCTCGCGGCGGCCGGGGCTACGGAGAGCCTTTGCCTCACCGGTGGAGTAGCCGGGCATGTTGTAGTGGTGCATATATCTCTTGCCGGTCTCGTCATCGAGGCCCTCGAGCTTCTGTCCCTCGGAGAGGGTGCCGAGCGTTGCGATGGTGAGAACCTGAGTCTGTCCACGGGTGAACAGGCCGGCGCCGTGTACGCGGGGAATTACGCCAACCTCAGCGGCAAGGGGTCTGATCTCGTCCATTCTTCTGCCGTCAACGCGCTTCTTGTCAACGAGGAGCCAACGACGGACGATCTTCTTCTGGATCTTGTAGATAAGCTCGGGGAGAATTGTCTTGATGTCCTCATATTTCTCCTCAAATGTAGCTACGATATCATCCATGATGGGCTGCATCTTTGCATCACGAACATTCTTGTCGTCTGTATCAAGAGCCTCCATAACTGCAGTCTC
>JAZODF010000062.1:0-1813 GCA_045596865.1 Eubacteriales bacterium | reverse complement strand
CAACATTATATCTGGCATAGAAACTTCGGATTCCCATTTTGATACAGCTTGATTTGTGACTCCGAGCCGCTGACCCAATTCCTCTTGGGTAAGGTTCAAGGCTTTTCTGAATTTGGCAATGTTTTTTCCGATGCTCATGTGCGTACTCCCTCTTGATTTGGTAGATATATTATAACATTCATATAGCCATATTTCAAGATACAGTTTGTCGAATTATCTTTATAATATGATTTAGAAATCGCCAAATAGTTGGATTATTAACTTAAATAAAAAGACCGCGCGGACGCGGTCTTTTTGATATTTAGTCGCAAAGCTTCTTACCGAGGAACTTCTCGATCGCGGCGATTCTTGCACAGAGGGTAAGGATATCCATTGTGATCTCAAGGTCGTCGTTCGAGGGGTATGTGGGAGCTATGCGGATGTTCGAGTCGTTGGGGTCGATTCCGTAAGGATAGGTCGCGCCCGCGGTGGTGAGATGTACGCCCGCGCCGAGGCAGAGATCGTAGGTTCTCTTCGCGGTGCCGTTTTCAAGATAGAGGCTGATGAAGTAGCCGCCCTTGGGGTTGGTCCAATGTGCGATGCCCGTGCCCGCAAGATCTCGCTCGAGAGCGGAGATAACTATCTTGAACTTGGGGCGGATGATCTCCGCGAGATCGCGCATGAGGCTGCGGATATTGTCGGCATTGCCGTCAAAATAGCGCACGTGGCGGATCTGGTTGATCTTGTCGAAACCGATCGTCTGAACGTTCATAATGGGCTTGATGAACTCAAGATTGTGCTCCGAAGCGGCAAAGATCGCAACGCCCGAGCCGGGGAAGGTGATCTTTGAGGTCGATGCAAAATAATACACCATATCCTCGTTGCCCGTCTTGCGGCACTCGGCAAAGATATCAAGAAGCTCGTCGCCGTCGTCGTAAAGATCGTGGACCGCGTAAGCATTGTCCCAGAAAATTCTGAAATCGGGAGCCGCAGGATCGAGATTTGCAAAGCGGCGGACGACCTCGTCGGAATAGGTAACGCCGTCGGGATTCGAGTATTTCGGACAGCACCAGATGCCCTTGATCGACTCATCCTCGGATACAAGCTTTTCAACCATATCCATATCGGGTCCGTCCTCGTGAAGCGGAACGGGGATCATCTCGATACCGAGCGACTGACAGATCGCGAAGTGGCGATCGTATCCGGGGGAAGGACAGAGGAATTTTACCTTATCAAGCTTCGCCCAAGGCTTCTTGACGCCCGCAACACCGTAAAGCATACAGCGGACCATGGTATCGTACATAATGTTGAGCGAGGAGTTGCCCGCAACGATGATATGCGACTCGGGGATTCCGAGGAGCTCAGCAAAAAGCTTCTTCGCCTCGGGAACGCCGTCGAGAAGACCATAGTTACGGTAGTCAAATCCGTCTGCGGAACGGCAGTCAGCGGATGAATGGATGCAATAAAGCATCCCTTGCATCATATTGAGCTGTGCGCGGCCGGGTTTACCGCGCGAGAGGTCAAGGTGATTGCCCTCGGCGCAGATCTTTTTATATTCTTCAAGGTAGCTTGCGCCAAGGGCTTCAAGCTCCGACTGTGACATTTGTGAATAAAGCATAACGGCTTCCTTTCTGATAGTAAATTGCGGTCGGTAAGCCGTTCGCGGCTTACGTCGATTAGAAGTCAGCGTTTCCGGTGGTTCTGGGGAACGCCTCAACGTCACGGATGTTGGAAACTCCGGTGACGTACATGATCATACGCTCAAAGCCAAGGCCGTAGCCCGCGTGCTTTGTTCCGCCGTAGCGGCGAAGATCGCAGTACCAGGAATAATCCT
>JAZODF010000061.1:0-19737 GCA_045596865.1 Eubacteriales bacterium | reverse complement strand
AGCATAGCGAGGCATATCGCAACCGAGTGAAGCGAGGTTATATCGCATTCGCATAGCGAATATATCGCCTAACAGAAAAAGAGAGGACATTTCGGATATTACCGATTTGTTCTCTCTTTCTGTTGTTATATGGGTTTGGGCGAAGTTGCTATGCAACTTTTTGCCCATATTTGTGTTTGACTAGTCAAATGCGATGCTTGCATTTTTTCAAAGAGGAAATTCTCCGCTAAGGATATCACCATATCGGGGTGGCGTGCTTTTCGGTAAGGACGAGAGAGTATTTGGAAGGAGCAAAATCGGGTGAAAGCCGACCGAAAAGCAGCCGAAAACGTGCCATTTTCGCACACAGGGTCGGGGATAGGCGGTGTTTTTGTGTTAAAAAGTGCAGGCGGGTGTGAAACGGTCGGGGCAACGGTCGACATTCGTCCCGCGGAATGCCCGTTTTGCGACACTGGGTCGGACCCCTGCCTGCTTTGCGACGGGCGGAGAGTTGAAAAGCGGAGAGTAAAATCCGTGTGAAAAAGTGCCGTTTTGCGACACAGGGTCGGACTTAAAGAAAAATCACGGCGCGATAAGGATGGCGCGACAGGGAGAGCCGTCGGCGCCGCTGACGGAGATCGGCTGGGCGGCGAGGAGGTAGGTGCCGTCGGGGATATCGGAGGGGATGCGGAGCCCCTCGAGGAGGGCGATGCCCTGCGAGAGAAGAGCGAGGTGAACCGCCATGGGTGAATCGAGGGGGCCGACCGACTGCGACTCGGTGCCGAGGAGGTAGATGCCCGCCGCGGCAAGGACGGTTGCACACGGCAGGGTGACGGTGGCATCGCCGCGGATGACGATACGCCTGCCCTGTCCGTCGGGGTCGAGCGCGGCGAGCGGCGAGTGCGCGAAGGAGTCGCGGGCGGCATCAAGGATAGCCGCCGCGTCGGTGGCGGTAAGCTCGCCCACGCGGGTTGTGAGATAGACCGCGCCAACGAAGCGCTCAAGCGGCATCGAGGCAATATCCGCGCCGCCGTCGAGGAAATGGCAGGGTGCGTCGACGTGGGTGCCGTTGTGCGCACAGAGCGAGAGGACGGTCAGGTTATACAGGTCGCCCGAGGGGATGGAAAAGATGCGCTCGGTGTGCGGGGTTGGGTCACCGGGATAGACCGCGGCAGACAGTAGCTCCTGTGAGATATCGTATATTTTCATTCTTCCCTGCTCCTTTTGCTTGGCGCCCCCTCGCATGGGTGGCACCGAATTTTTGTCGCGCGTGGCGGTCGGGGATTGCCCGCGCGCCGGGATATCTTCAAAGGGTCGGGCATGCGCCCGACCCTATCACTCGATGGTTTTTTTGCTCGGTTTTCTTGTGCGGTATCAGCCGACGCGCTTTGCATACAGGATGCGCTTAAGGCCGCCGTATTTCACGAGCACCTTTGCCTCGGTGAAGCCGTTGGCAAGAAGGTTGTTCATGCTCCACGGATTTTCGGGGGATACGGTGGAGGAGAGCCACTTGTAGCCCTGCTCCTCGGCGTGGATGCAGAGTCTTGCAATCAGCTCCTTTTGCAGGCCGTTGCCGCGGTATTCGTAGCGGACGATGACGAGCTTGACGTTTGCGTTTTCCGTGATATCGGTTACCTCGTCAAGATCGTGGGCGAGGTTTTCCTTGGTATCACCCGCGCAGTAGAGGATGCCGAAGGCGACGAGAAGGTCACCGTGATAAACGCCGAGCACGAGGCTATCGCCGTCGAAGCAGGGGGCAAGCGTTTCGTAGGTATTGCGGCGAAGGAAGTCGGTCGAGTCACCCGCGTGGGCGAATGCGTCCTCCTGCAATTCAAGTAGAGCGGGAATCGAGTCGATCCCAAGCGGCTTGTATACAAATTCGTTCTTATTGATTTTCATATTTTTCGCTCCATTATGGAAAGAATTTCTTTGTTTTCTACCTTTTTTGACATTTTCTGTGATTTCCCGAGATATGCGTGCGGCGCGCTCGGAAAATGTATTAACACTCCGGCGGAGTCGCGGTTAAGCGTGCGAAACGCGGGTTTTAACGCACTAAGCGCGGTACGGAGGTTAAACGTGCGCGGTGACGATGAGGAAGCCGAAATTGACGAAGCAATCCGAGGCAAGGAACTTCTCCTCCAGCTCGCGGAAGTGCTCGTCGAGCCACTCCTTCTCTACCTGTATCTCCATATCGTTCGGGTTATTTGCCGCGGTTACGCCGATGCTGTTTTTGAGGAAGAGGAAGATGGTGTCGAAGAACGCCTCCTTCTCCGAGTAGTCCATCGACGCGGAGTTGATGCCCGTGCGGTCGTAGCAGATGTCGCGGTAGCCCGAGCGCTGAAGAAGGGTGAACAGCTCACGTCCCGAGTGACGGTAGCCCGTGGTGTCACACTTTGCAATCATATTGAAGGCGCGCTCAAACCACAGGTTCTCGTCGGGGTGGACGAAGTTGAGGCCGTCGTCGATATTACGGATAAAGACGACCGCGCCGCGGTTGCATACGCGGCGGAGGTTGCGAAGAAGCTGGTAGGGAGATTTGAGGTGCGACATAACGGCGAGGAGGTTTATCCAATCGAAGCCGTCGATGCCCTCGGCATCCATAATGTCGCGCAGCTCGTCGAGGAAGTCATCCCCCTCCGCGTCGAGCTTGTAGAAGGAGGCGTTGGTGCCCGCGTAGTCGGCCTTTGCCTTCTCGACGAAGGATTCGTTGAACTCGACGCCGATGATTTTATCTACCTCGGGACGGTTGCCAAGACGCGCCATCAGCGCCCTGCCGTTTCCGCAGCCAACGTCAAGGACGTTGAGGCCGGATTTGCCCGCGAGGTACTGCTCGTACACCGGCATGTCGAAGTCGAGAAGCAGCTTTTGCTGGGTTTCGAGGCGGCGTGCCTCGACCTTGTTCGTCTGGCTGAAGAAGGATACCTTGTTCTCGTTATTGATGTGCACGCGGCGCTTGGTGCGATCGTGGCGGGAGCGAAGCTCGTTCTCGATGATCTCGTCGTAATCGGTGACGCCGACCTTGTCCATAAGGATGGGCAGGAGCAGCTCAACCGAGTTAAAGGAGTAGACGTCGTTATACTTGATTGCGTTGATGTGCTTGATGCGGTCGATCTCCTGCTCAGAGAAGAATTCGCCGAGGGCGACGTCATCATAAACGAAGCCGGGGGTGATGACGGGCAGGAAGGTGGTCGTCGGGTTGGAGAGCGCGGCACGAAGCTCCTGAAGCACGACGTCATCGGAGTTGCGGCACTGCGAGAAGAAGCCGGGGGTGAGGATGAGTATCATCAGGGATACCCTGCCCGCGACGTCCTTGCACATCGTCATAAAGTTTTCGCCGTGGCGGATGCACTTAGGTGCGTAGAAGATATGTAGCTTATTCTTAGTGTGGGTGGAGAGGTCGGAGTAGATATTCGCCGCCAGCATTCCGCCCGCATCACCGCGATAGCAGAGAAATACGTTGTAGTTAGTTTCCTTTTGCATTTTTTCGCCTCGTTTTTCTGTTTTTACCTATATTGTAGCATATATCGCGCGCAAAATCAAGGGGCATAAATATTTATTACGCCACTTGCATTAAGAACGTATACATGGTATAATTATCTCGTCGGGTGCCCGACCCCTCACCTGCGATGCGCCGAGCACGCCACCGCCACCACACGGCGAAAAGAGAGAAAAGGACACCTTCATTGCCCGATTTATGTAAATAGTTATTTACATTTATGAACGAACACCGTGGCCCGTTTTTATCGATAATTTGACACGGGTGCCACCGAAGGGAGAAAATAATGCATTTTGACAGGATAATTTACGGAACGCAGTATTATCGCACGCCGACGCCCCTGCCCGCAGAGTGGGAGGAGGATATTCCCCGCCTTTGCGACTACTCGCTCGACGCTTTTCAGATCCGCATCAATTGGCGGTGGAACGAGATTCGCGAGGGCGAGTACAATTTCGATGACGTTGACCGCCTCTTCGACCTTGCCGAGGCAAACGGGCGAAAGGTAATCCTAAAATTCCTTCTCGAATGTGCGCCGCAGTACGTGTTTGACAAGTACGGCGGAACGAGGATAGGCCCGCGTGGCGAGCAGCTTCGCGGTGGGTCACACGGTGCGTTCTACGGCGGGTGGCGTCCCTGCTTTACCAACCCTGACGTTGCGCGTCGCGCCGCCCTGTTCTGCGAGGAGGTTGCAAAAAGGTACAAGGACCGCCCCTCGCTCATCCTTTACAACGCTTGGAACGAGATACGCAACAAGCCGATCGAGGACTGCTTCTGCCCGCATTGCCGCCGCGCGTACGGTGAGTATTTAAGGAAGAAATTCGGCACTATCGACGCGCTGAACAAATTCTACGGCACGGCGGAGGATTCCTTCGAGACGATCGCCCTGCCCTCCTCTCCCCACGGCTTCTGGGACACCTACGAGTTCAAGTCCTTCCGCTCGGGCGAGAATCTTTACGACTACCTTCGCATCGTGTACGATGCCGTCAGGCTTCACGATACCGCCCACCCCATCATGTCGCACGTCGGCTTTACCTCCGCATTCCAGCGCAACCTCGGCGACGTGGTGAACGATTACGTGGCGAAGGAGGCGGTTGATTTCTGGGGCACGTCGATCCCCTGCGACTGTGAGATGAGGACCGCCGAGCAGCGGCTCGATTTCATGATGCTGAACGATTACCTCCGCTCGCTTGACGAAAATTATTTCGTGCACGAGATATACCCCGGGCTCGGTATGTTCAAGTACACCTACGACACGCCGTTTGATATGCGCTTCAAGCTCTACACCGCGCTCGGCGCAGGTGCGAAGGGCCTCGTTTTCTGGCAGTACCGCGCCGAGCGCGTCGGCCACGAGAACGATTGCGCGGGTATCCTGCGCGCGGACGGCTCGCCGCGTGAGGTGGCGTTTACCGTCGGGGATTTCGGACGCGAGCTTTCGGAAAATGCCGAGGTCATGGCGCGTGCGAGCGTGAAGCCCGCCGAGGCGGCAATAGTCTTTGACTACCCGTCGAGCCTGCTCTCTATGACCGAGGACATGTGCGGTCCCGATTTTCATTTCGAGATGGTACCGAATGCGCTTAACTACTACTACAAGTCGCACGCGGGTGCATACCGCCTGATGCGCGAATGCGATTACGAGGTGAACTACGTCGGCTCCTGCTATCCCGAGAGATTCGCGGACTACAAGGTCCTGTATTTCCCCTACTACAATATGTTCAACCCC
Organism: Eubacteriales bacterium; assembly: GCA_045596865.1. Lineage (GTDB taxonomy): Bacteria > Bacillota > Clostridia > Oscillospirales > CAG-272 > UBA1740. The sequence goes on along the minus strand of JAZODF010000061.1, from coordinate 14,542 downwards.
GAGATCACCGAGGCGCTCACCTCCTTCGTCGAGGGGGGTGGCGTTGTCATCGCCGACGAGGGCTTCGGCCTTCGTGAGATGAACACCTGGATGAATCCGTACGACATCCCGATAAAGCCGATTGCAACCGTCAGAATGAGGGAGCGCAGACGCACCGCGTCGACCCTCTCCTACGGCGGCGAGACGGTGAACACCCTGCCCTTCAAGACCGAGTACCGTGTTGAGGGCGGCGAGGTTCTTGCCCGCTTTGACGACGGCACACCCGCCATTCAGCGCGTCGGCTACGGCAAGGGATATATCTACATCCTCGGCTTCCCGCTCGGCTATTCGGCACACGACGCTCGCGCGGAGGGGCTTCGCTCAATCCTGTGCGAGATGATGACACAGGGCGGTGTCAAGCCCACTGCCCACTCGGACGTCAGCGCCGGCCTCTACGTCAAGGAGCTAAATGAGTGTGGTGACAAGATCCTCTTCCTCTTCAACTGCACGGGGGAGGATAGAACCGTGCCCGTCACGGGTGCAACCCACCTTGGCGGCGACGGCGAAATCACCGAGCGGGACATAACCCTGAAAAACGGAGAGATGGGATACTATCGCATCAAAGAATAATGCAAACAATAGTTAACAAAAAAAGAACCGCAATCAACTCGCGGTTCTTTTATATTTCGTGACACGGGATGGCACTTATTGAGTTTTCTGCCGTTCTTTCGCTCCGTCATACGCCCGCCCGAGAGAGGGGTCGGCGACAGGGTCGGACGCGCCCACGTTTATGGACGTCGACGGGGCAAAGCCTGTCCGCATCGGGGCGGTGACGGGGCAAGACGCGCCCACATTTATGGACGTTGACAGGGCAAAGCCTGTCCGCATCGGGGCGGTGACAGAGTGCGCCCTTGCCGCGCCACGGCGGGATTACTTGTTCTTCAGAAGCTCGATAATCTCGCGAAGGAGTGCCTCCTGGCGATCACTCGCGCCTGCGGCGTAGGCTTCCTTTTCTGCGGCGAGGCGGGCTGCTTCCTCTTCTTCTGCCTTTGCGGCGGCTGCCTCCTCCTCTGCGGCCTTTGCCTTACCTGCACGGAACTGGTCAAGCTGCTCGAGGTTGCGGGGGTTCATGCCGAGAGCCTTCATCTCCTTGCGCTCCTCCTTGGTCGCCTTGCCGCTCTTGAGGGCGGTGGAAAGCTTGTCCTGCGACTCGCGGACCTTGTTGAACGCCTTGACGATCACGAAGAGGACGAATGCGATAAGAAGGAAGTTGATGATCGCGTTGATGAATGCACCCCAGTCAATGTAGATGGAGTTAGCGAGGTCGATCTCGCTCGTGAGGGCGCCGGTCTCGTCAACCTTATACACGGGGTCACCGAGGAAGGTATATACCTCGGAGAGAGTGTTCTTACCAAGCACGAGTGCGAGGAAGTAGTTGATGATGGGCTTCAGAATGTTGTTGGAAAGGCCGTTGACAATCGCGGTGAAGGCACTACCTACGGTAACACCGACTGCCATATCTACGACGTTTCCGCGCGTGATGAATTTCTTGAATTCAGCGAAGAAATTTTTCATTTTGAATTCCTTTCTTTATATTTTTATTTTATTCCTGTAGTTTAAAAGGGGCCGTCCGCGGGCAGTGCGGGTATTTCCCGCGCCCGAGTGAAATGCCGTGGATCAGCGCCCGATATCGTACACCGTGCGGATCCGCATCTCGCGGCGGAGGGTCTGGACGTTCGTGACCGAGGAGGTCTTGAAGGAGATCCTCACGGGTGCGAGTGCCGTCAAGTCGAAGTAATTGTCCTCGAAGACGGCGTCGACCGTCTCGAAATCCAGCTCGACCGAGCGGGCGTAGGCGTCGGTGGTCAGCGTGACGGTGTAGTCACAGCCGCTACCCGAGATCTCGTAGCGGATTTCGGGCTTCGGGAGCTTGAACGCCTTCGGCTTGACGAGGATGGTGGTGCCGTCGGATTTTGCTCCCGCGCCGTCGTTGACACCATAGGTGATAATATACTCATCCTCGTGTCCGCGCATAATGCTCTCAAGCTCGGCGGTATGTATATCCATCGCGGTCATGGGCGGTACGCTCACCTCGAAGGTGTCCTTGAAAACGATGCGGAGCGAGGTGTCGATAACCGAGTAGGTGAAGCGGCCGTTAAACGGCTTTCTGCGCTCGTTTGAGAGGTTAAATTTGACACGGGTCCCCTCTTCGCAGGCGGAAATGAGCACAGGGGCGTAGAATTTCTTCGCCGCATAGTGGAGCGCCTTCCACCGTCCGAAGTAGTCGACGCTCGACCAGGAGGCCACGGGCCAGCAGTCGTTGTACTGCCATTAGTTCGTGCCCATACACCTGCCGCGGTTACGGCGCATATGCTCGGCGGTGTAGCGGATGGCGTCGGCCTGAACGAGCTGGGACATATAGACGAACGTCGGGAAGGAGTGCGCGTAGCGGTAGAGACCCGCCGCGTAGTGAAGCATCATTTTGTTGCCGTCGGGGATACGCTTCTTCTGGTGCCATTCGACAACGGGGGAGAAGACGTTCATATCCTCCTCGGCGGCGAAGGCGCGCACGGTCTTGATATTCGGGAAGGACTCAAAGCCGTATTCCGACATGAAGCGGAAATAGTGATTGCGGCAATCCTCGTACGGCTCGCCACCCGACCACATCCTCCAATAGTGCGAGTCACCGCGGCTCTCGTCGCGCGGGTCGTCGAAGCCGCCGCCCGAGGACGGGGAGGACGGCCAATAGAAGGTGTCGGGCAGATATTCGCGCATCAGGGCGGGCAGGATGTTCTCGTAGAGCTCGAGGTAGTCGCGGCGCACGTCGACGCCGTCAAAATTCGGTTCGCAGGTGACGAACTCCTCCATCTCGTTGTTGCCCGAGACGATGCCGAGGGATGCGTGATAGCCGATGCGTGTGAAGTTATCGATAAATTCCGCGATGAAATTCTCGCGATTATGCTCGGTCATCCAAATGCTGCCGCAGGCGACCATAAAGTCCTGCCAGACGACAAGGCCGAGCTCGTCGCACAGGTCGTAAAACCAATCGGTCGGGTAGAACGCGCCGCCCCAGACGCGGAGCGTGTTGAAGTTGGCATCGCGCGCGGAGGTGAGGAGCTTGCGGGTACGCTCCCTCGAGAGGCGGGGAATGATGCTGTCCTCGGGGACGTAGTTTGCGCCCATTGCAAAGAACTTCACACCGTTGACGGTGAGGGCGAACTCCTCGCCGTACTCGTCCTTATCACGGCTGACGGTGAGGGTACGCAGGCCGACGCGCATCTCGCGCCCGTCGACGAGCTCGGTATCCGAGTAGAGGTTGACCGAGAGCTTATACAGATTCTGCGGGCCGAGTCCGTTCGGCCACCAGAGGTTGGGGTCGGTGATATGTATTCTTCCCTTGCCCGACACGAGGCCACAGTAATAGACGACGCCGCCGGGGGAAACGAGGGTCGCGACCGCGCGCGCCATATCGTCGGTGCCGCGGGTGTGGAGGGTGATGTCGAGGTCTACCGCGTCCTCGGTGTGGTGCTGTCTTAGCTCGACGTGGTCGATCATACATCCGTCGTAGGAGATGAGGTCGACGTCGCGCATAATACCCATATCCGAGAGGGTGGGCGCCCAGTCCCAGCCGGACATATAATACGCCTTGCGCAGGTGGGAGTGACCCGGTGTGCAGTTCCAATCGTAACCGAGGTAGTGCTCCGCCTGCTTTTTCTCCATTTCGAGGAGGGCGGAGGAGAAATCAAGACGCAGTGTGTTGATACCGACGGTGAGATATTTCTTCACGTCGATGTAGTAGGTCCTGTGCATATTATCGACCGAGGCGAGGATATTGCCGTTTACGCTGATGCGGCAGAGCGTATCAAGCGAGGCAAAGCGGATAAGCACCTCACGGCGGGCAAGGGTCGCCGCGTCCACGTCAAATTCGGCGGTGAATGAGACCCCCTGTCGCGCGAGGTCGCGCAGGCGACGCTCGTTGTCGCCGTAGAAGGGGTCGGGGATGAGATTATTTTCGATAAGCACCGAATACATCGAGCAGGGCGCAGTACAGGCGATGCCGCGATGCTCGCCAAAGTCCATTCGGAAATCCTTGATCCTCTGTAACTTCATAATTCCTCCGCTGGGGTCGCCGTACGGCGACAGTATTTCAAGCATATTTTATCACAAAAAATCCCGTTTTGCAACAGTAACATTAATTAATTTTAATTTATTATTTTAGCGATTGTTCCAAAATTCCTTGGTAATTTTAGAGAAATTCGAAAATCGCCTTGAAAACGCGCGCGGCGTGTGCTAAAATTGTAGTTGGCAAGGAATTGCCTATATCAGATTATTATACGGAGGCACATCCAATGAAAATAAGAAGACTTCTCGGTATTCTGCTCTCTCTTATGCTCGTTATTGCGCTTGCGGTGTCCTTTACCGCCTGCGTTGACGACAATAAGACGGACGACCCCGATCCCGACCCCACCCCGACCCCGACACCTACTCCCGATCCCGATCCGGATCCCGACCCCGTCCTTAAGGACATCGAGGGCGTCACCTTCGTGGGCGCCGAGTTCGTTTACGACGGCGAGGAGCACAAGATCGAGATCGCAGGCACCCTTCCCGAGGGCGTGAGCGTTTCTTACGAGAACAACAAGGCGACCGACGCGGGCACCTACGAGGCCAAGGCTACCCTCAAGGGCGAGGGCTACAACACCCTGACCCTCACCGCACAGCTCGTTATCACCGAGGCGGAGATGGGCCTTACCTTCACCAAGGGCGAGTTCGTTTATGACGGCACCGAGCATGAGATCACCGTTTCGGGCACTCTTCCCGAGGGCGCGACGGTAGAATACACCTCCAACAAGGCAACCGATGCGGGCACCTACACCGCGAGCGTTACCGTCACCTGCAAGAACTACAAGACCTTCACCGCGAGCGTTCCGCTCATTATTGCTAAGGCCGATCTCAAGGACCTTCACCTCGAATCGCTGACCGTGATTTACGACGGCAACGAGCACGAGATCACCGTTTCGGGCACCCTTCCCGAGGGCGTGACCGTCGAGTACACGGGCAACAAGGCGACCGAGGTCGGTAGCCATCCCGTCACCGCGGTCGTTTCCGGCAAGAACTACAACACCGTAGAGCTGACCGCCTTCATCGTAATTGAGGAGGCACCCGTCGTTCCCGATCAGGATATCGTCGGCGTGACCCTCGATCCCGCCAGCTTCGTCTACGACGGCACCGAGAAATCGCTCGCAGTCAGCGGCACCCTTCCCGAGGGTGTTACCGCCACCTACGCAGGCAACGGCAAGGTTAACGTCGGTACATACACCGTTACCGCGGTTCTGTCGGGCAAGGGCTACAAGACCCTGACCCTCACCGCAGAGCTTAAGATCACCAAGGCGACCCTCACGGACATCACTCTTGAGGACGGCACCTTCACCTACGCCGACGGCGTATATCACAGCCTTGCGATCACTGGCACCCTCCCCGAGGGCGTGAAAGTTGAGTACACCGGCAACAACGTGACCTACGCGGGCACCTACAAGGTTACCGCGGTAATCTCGGGTGACAACTACGAGACCCTCGTGCTTGAGGCGACCCTCTACGTCAAGGGCTCGAACGGCTCCGGCCTTCTCACCCCCATTCATCCGTTCTAAGCCGCGACTCGCAAAAAATGTAAAGAATAATTAACAAAGCGCACCGCTTCATCGCGGTGCGCTTTTTCTTGTATTTGGCGGGAAAATTTGACACGGGGCGGGGGGTGTTTGTTGCCTCGCGGCAACGTGATATTTTTGCTCCGCAAAAGTGATATGTCATCATTTATGACGTGATATGTTCGCTCGTGCGAACGTGATATGCCGCCCGTCGGGCGGCGTTAATTTGATACGGAGTGACGCACCGTTTTTGTAGGGACCGTGCATCCGAAAGTTGCGTTGCAACTTGACGGTCCGTAGAGAGTTTGGCAAGAAAATAAGGCAAACTGGCAAGCAACCAAGCGAGAAACGCACATACGACGGCATTGATTTTACCCCCGCTTGGCTCGGACCGTCTCAGTTGCGTAGTAACTTTTGCGCCAGGTCCCTACAATTATTCTCTGTCGGCCTCTATGATTTTTCATGCCACGCGGGGCGCGGATTTTTGCAAAGAGACGGGTGTTAACCGAGGAAGAAGATGCGGCGGAGGGATTCGCGGAAGGGCTTCACTATCGCGACGATAATGAGCATGATTCCGACAAGGCAGAGGGTGACTGCGGGATAGAGGCTCCAGAGGAACATCTTCGGTGCGGAGAAGGTCACGACGGTGAGCCACTCGATAAGGATGCAATGCCCGCCGAGGGCAACGAGCGAGCCGCCCCAGATATATAGATAGCCGCGGCGGAGATAGTGCGTGAGGATGGCGATGGTCGACACGATAAGCGCAATGCCGCCAATGAGCGGGAGGGCGAAGGTGAGGAACCAATCCTCGTCGAGCGAGTAATTGATATAGCCGACGTAGAGAGCGATCGCGCCGAAATTACAGGGCACGAATATCTGCGGATGGCGACGGTTGAACCATCCGGGCAGGATAAGCATAATATAGGCGAGAGCAAGACCGCCGAGGACGTAGAAGGACCAGCCCATCTCACTGCCGAGTGCCTGGTCGGCGAGGAGGCAGACGGCGATAACGATAATAAATGCGAAGGTGATAACGAAGTGGACGCCGCGGGCGTTAACGACCTCGGGCTTATTCTGCTTCGGGTAGGGGCGCTCGCGCTCGGGGTCGAGGCCCGGGAAATAGACGGGAGTCGAGCAAAGAGGACAGCTACGCTGACTGTCGGCGAGCTCAACGCCACATTTTACACAGTACATATATTCTCCTTTTTTCAAAGCACCCCTTCCCTTTTCGCTCCGTTACGGTGCGGCAAGCGGGGTGAGGTGTTCGTTTTTGCGGTGTTTTTTACGCCGCGTGACGGGATTGATTTTCGAGGGCAAGTCGGGGGACGTGTGCGAAAACGGGGGTTAACCGTGCCCGTTTACCAATGCTCGTTGCTCTCGAGCTTGACGTGGATGCCTTCCTCGCGCAGGACGTGGTAGAGCGCGGTTTCGAGGCGGGGCTCCTTGATGTCGCGGATAAGGCTGATATTCAGAGAGTCACCGAAGGAAATGACACCCGCGTTATAGGGTGCGTCCGACTGGACGCTCAGGACGAAGTCGAACCGCTCGATATACTCCGCCATGCCGTCGGGGAGCTTCACCGCGCCGAGGTTGGAGAGCGAGAGGGTGGATTTCTTCTCACCGAAGAGGCGGAAGACGATCTTCATCACTATATTTTTGAGGAAGAGGGGGGCGAGCTTCAGGAGCATATTCTCCTCGTCCTTGACGTTGGTATAGATGCGGGCACGCATATTTTTCTTGGTTATTTCGAGCTTCATGTGGTGGGCGACGATCTCGCACAGCTCGCCGAATGAATATTCGCCGAGGCGGGGGTCAACGCCGGGGGTGACGAAGAGCGCGAAATTACGCAGGGTTTCCGAGCCGAATATACGGCGCAGGTCGACGGGGATAAGCATTTTGACCTGCTTTTGCCGCTTTAAGCGCGGCACGTCCTCGTTTTGCAGGCGGATCGTCGCCTGAATGAAGGCGGCGGTGAGCGCCGCGGTCACGCTGACGCCGTATTTGTGGGCGAGGTCGACCATCTCTTTCGAGCGCAGGAGGAAGGTGGTGACGTGGGTGAAATCGTCCTCCTCGGGCGTGCCCATAATGCGGTAGGAATCGCTCTCTGCACGCGGCTTGCCCACGGGGGCCTTGTTGCGCGGAAATTCGTCAACCAGCTCCTCCTCGCGGGGCGGCTCGAGTCGGTCGAGGACGCCGTTTCCGCACGGGAGGGTTATCGAATTTTTCTGCTCGATATACTCGGCGACGAGGCTCTTTAAGAAGACGAGGCCGCCGTTACCATCGGTCAGCGCGTGGAAAAATTCTACGGCGATCCGCCGCTTGTAGACGAGCACGCGGAAGGCGCAATGACGGATATCGTCGAAGGGCATACGGACGAGGGGATAGCTCTTCTCATCCTGTATTTTGGGGGCGTGGGCAATCTCCTCAAGGTAGTACCAGAACACGCCGCGATGAAGCCGCACGGCAATCGACGGGAAGCGGCGCACGGTCACGTCAAGGGCGGATTGGAGCACCTCGCGGTCGATATCCTCCTTAAGCGTTGCGGACAAGCGGTAAATGTTGTTCCAGCGGGATGTCGCAGAAGCGGGATATATCTTCGCCGAGTTATCAAGCTGCATCCAGCGGAGCTTTCTATCGTTGTTTTTAGGTAAACATTTCTTTACAAAGTCGTTAATGGTGTCATAGTCCTTTTTCGTACTTTTCAGGGAGTAAAGTACGTAGGCGTGCCACATTTCAGGCCGTACAACGAGGGTTGACTCGCACCCCGCGTCGATGAGCTTCTTGTGCATTGTTTCCGCGTCCGAGAGAAGCATCTCATCCCCGCCCGCGAAGATGAGCGAGGGGGGCATTCCCGCAAGATCGGCAAAGACGGGGGAGACGAGCGGGTCGCGCTTTTTCTCCTCAATTTCGATATTGAAATCCTTCTTTGCGACGTTTTTCGGGCGGGGGTTGTCGTCACCGACGTAGCCGCCGACGTAGGAGTTTGCGAAGAACAAAAGCCGCTCGGGCGTCAGGGAGGGGTCGGCCTCCTTGTTGTTGCCGTAGGATTCGCCCGACATCGTCAGGTCGCACCACGGGGATATTGCGATAATGCCCGCGGGCAGCTCAACACCCTCGGCACGGAGGCGAAGACAAAGCGAGTAGATAAGACCGCCGCCCGCACTCTCACCCGCGAGGATGATGCGCTCACCCGGGGTGCCGCCGCCACCGCCGTTAAGCAGGGCGATATACGCGTTATACACGTCGTCGAGCGCGGCGGGATACGGATTCTCGGGTGCGAGGCGGTATTCGACGCAAAAGGTCTTCATCCCGCATTCGGCGGCGAGAACGGCGGCAAAGCCGCGTGCGTACTTTATCGACCCGCAGGTGAAGCCACCGCCGTGGATATACATAATAACGCCGCCGCGCAGCTCGTCACGCGGGACGACGAGCGAGCCGAGGACCCCCTCGAAGTAGTCGTCATAAACGACGACCTCCTTCCTTCTTTGAAAGTGCATCAGCCTGCCTATCTTGTCCTGAAGGCTACGGCACACCTCGAGGGTGGAGCCGTCGGCGATCGGCTTGGTCAGCTCCAGCTGGGAGCGTAGAATTTTATCTGCAAGATTCATAGATTTCTCGTTTCAATCGTTTCTGACGGTGCTCGTCAATGCTATAAGCCGCATGACAAAGGTTATTTTCGGACGCGACCGCACGCGCACACCGTGCATTCGTATAATACTATATTTTTTATCGGATGTCAAGTTTTTATTGACTTTTGCCCCCTCGCGGGCTATAATTGATGTAAAAAACACCCCTTCGGAGGGCAGAATGAATTATATCGAGCGGGAGAAATTCAGGCACATCGAGTCTGTCTTTGAGCTGAATTTCTCGCTGACGCGGCTGTATGCCGATTACCTGAACCACTATCCCGAGTGCCTTTGCAATATCGATATTGACGCGCTCGCCGCCGAGTGCGGGATAAGCCGTGAGGCGGCGATCCTCGCCGCTCTTGAGGAGCTGTTCGGCATTGATTACGAGAGGAGCGCGGAGGACAGGCGGATGATACGCGACTACCTCACCCCGTCGGTCAGACTTATGGACGCGGAGAAATATCGGCAGAATCCGTATTACCGCAACATAATGATCCCCGACGTGACCGAGGCGGGATGGGAGCTACGCAACGAGAGCTACAAGCCGTATCGCGGAGTGATCGCGGGGGACATAATGATGTACGAGGATTTCCGCGAGGTGGCGCCGCTCGGCTTTTTCACCGAGGAGTTTGTATTTCCCGCCGTGCTTGAGGGGGGTAACGAATGGATGACGCTGACCCCCGTCGACCTCGACACCTGCGAGGAGGCTATCGCCGCCGCACACGGACGGGTGGTGACCTTCGGGCTCGGGCTCGGCTACTACGCGTACATGGTTTCGGAAAAGGAGGAGGTCGAGAGCATCACCGTCGTTGAGCGGAGCGCGGAGGTTATCCGCCTGTTCAAAAACCATATCCTGCCGCAATTCCCGCACGGAGAAAAGGTAAAGATCGTCGAGGCTGATGCCTTCGTTTACGCAGAGCGGGTGATGCCCGCGGAGGGGTTTGACTACGCCTTCGTCGACACGTGGCGTGATGCGTCGGACGGAGCACCGATGTACGAGCGGATGAAGCGGCTTGAGCATCTCTCACCAAAAACCGAGTTTTCCTATTGGATTGAGAATTTCCTCATCTCCCGTCACCGCGCGCTGAAATTCGCAAAGATACGGGAGTGGATAGAAAGCGGCGACCCCCGAGCACCGAAAACCTGCACCGAGGCGGTCGAAATGTTGAAAAATCCGCTCGGTTTGTAAAGTGTTATTTACATTTTGCCGCACGGTCAAGTAACGCGCGGATATTGCAAAAAACGCGAATAATTTAACACGGGTAGTGGGTTAGTGCTCATTTCCCGTGTTTTTCTATACCACGCCATGGGCGTGGATTACATACCGTCACGAGGTGACGGATTACATGCTGCCTCACGGCAGATTACATGCCACGCGTGGCGTGGATTACATGCCGCTATCGCGGATTTTCGAGGTGCGGATTTTGACCGACAAAAATGACAGAAATTTAACAAATTAAAAAATGCGAGCGAGGAGAATATCAATTTTGTGAAATATGGAGAAAACGGGGGAAATGACCCCGACCGATTGACTATCTCGCGCAAATATGCTACAATATACTATGAGTGATCACCCATCCTTTTTGATTTACGGTCACCCCTTTTTCGTTAATTATAGAGTTTACATAGAAAGGACATCACGCAAATGGCAATGACGGAATTTCTTACCACCGCGTGGCGCGGATTCACCCCCGGTGAGTGGACCGAGGAGATAAACGTCCGCGACTTCATTCAGAAAAACTACACCCCCTATACGGGTGACGAGAGCTTCCTTGCCCCCGCGACGGCGAGGACCGAGCGGCTTATGGCAAAGCTCGGCGAGCTTTTTAAAATCGAGCGTGAGAGAGGCGGCGTCGTCGGTGTCGATACCGAGACGGTTTCCTCGCTGACGACCTATCCCGCGGCATATCTTGACAAGGACGACGAGCTCATCGTCGGTCTGCAGACCGGGGCGCCCCTCGTCCGCGGTATCCACCCCTTCGGCGGTATTCGTATGGCGCGCTCGGCGTGCAAGGCATACGGCTACACCCTCTCCGACAGGATCGAGGAGCAGTTCAGATACCGCACCACGCACAACGACGGCGTTTTTCGCGCCTACACCGATACGATGCGCCAGATGAGGCACGCGGGCATTCTCACGGGTCTGCCCGACGCGTACGGACGCGGCCGTATCATCGGCGACTATCGCCGTATCGCCCTCTACGGTATTGACCGCCTCATCGAGGAGAAGAAGCGCGACAAGCAAAACCTCGGCAAGCGGGCAATGAACGAGGAATCCATCCGCCTTGCAGAGGAGCTTTACAAGCAGATCACCTTCCTCGGCTTCCTCAAGGAGATGGCGGCGGAGTACGGCTGTGACATTTCCCTGCCCGCGACGAATGCACGCGAGGCGGTACAGTGGACCTACTTTGGCTATCTTGCCGCAAACAAGGAGCAAAACGGCGCGGCAATGTCGCTCGGCCGTGTGAGCACCTTCCTCGACGTTTACCTCGAGCGCGACATCCGCGAGGGCACCCTCACCGAAGGTGAGGCACAGGAGCTCATCGACCAGCTCGTCATCAAGCTCCGTATGATTCGCCACCTCCGTACCCCCGAGTACAACGAGCTGTTCGGCGGCGACCCGATGTGGATCACCGAGGCGGTCGGCGGCATGGGCGAGGACGGACGCACCCTCGTCACCAAGAGCTCCTTCCGTATTCTTCACACGCTTTACAACCTCGGCTCCTCGCCCGAGCCGAACCTCACCGTGCTTTATTCCGAGGCGCTGCCCGAGGGCTTCAAGAAATACTGTGCCGCGGTGTCCATTGACACCGATTCCATCCAATACGAGTCGGATGACCTGATGCGCCCGATCTACGGCGACGATTACGCCATCGCCTGCTGCGTCAGCGCGATGAAGGTCGGCAAGCAGATGCAGTTCTTCGGTGCCAGGTGTAACCTGCCGAAGGTCCTGCTCATGGCCATCAACGGCGGCAAGGATGAGAAGGCAGGTATGCAGATCGGCCCCGAGATGCCCGTTTACGAGGGCGAGTACCTCGATTACGAGGAGGTCACCGCACGCCTTGACAAGTACACGGCGTGGATCGCCGAGCAGTACGTCAGTACGATGAACGTCATCCACTTCATGCACGATAAATACGCCTACGAGCGCACGCAGCTCGCCCTTCACGATACCGACGTCGAGCGCCTGATGGCGTTTGGCGTGGCGGGTCTGTCGGTTATCGCGGACAGCCTCTCTGCAATCAAGTACGCCCGCGTCAAGACGGTGCGCAACGACGAGGGGCTCATCGTCGATTATATCACCGAGGGTGAGTACCCCACCTACGGCAACGACGACGACCGCGTCGACCTTATCGCGAAGGAGCTGTTGCACAAATTCATCACCGAGCTTAAAAAGACACCGACCTACCGCGATGCGAAGCATACGCTCTCCGCGCTGACGATCACCTCGAACGTGGTCTACGGCAAGAAGACGGGTGCGACCCCCGACGGCCGCCGCGCGGGCGAGCCCTTTGCCCCCGGTGCAAACCCGATGCACAACAGGGAGAAGAACGGCGCGCTCTGCTCGCTGAACTCGGTGGCGAAGATGAGCTACGAGGATTGCCGCGACGGTATTTCCAACACCTTCTCCATCGTTCCCGCCGCCCTCGGCAGAACGCGCGAGGAGCGCCGCACCAACCTCGTCGCCATTCTCGACGGCTATTTCAACCGCGGTGCGCATCACATTAACGTAAACGTCCTCGAGCGGCAGAAGCTCATCGACGCGATGAATAATCCCGAAATGTACCCCAACCTCACCATCCGTGTCAGCGGCTATGCCGTCAACTTCCACAAGCTCACCCGTGAGCAGCAGCTGGAGGTAATCAGCCGCACCTTCCACGAGAATGTCTGAGCGCGGATATATTCATAGCCTGCAATCGCTCGGCACGGTTGACGGCCCCGGTGTGCGGGCGGTGGTCTTCGCACAGGGGTGCCCGCTTCGGTGCGTGTATTGCCATAATCCCGACACGTGGAAAACGGCGGACGGCACCGAGGTGAGCGTCGACGCGCTGGCGGAGCGGATCGGTCGGCTGTACCCGTATATCAAGGACGGGGGAGTGACCCTCTCGGGGGGTGAGCCCTGTCTGCAGGCGCGCTTCTTCACCGCGCTGACCGCGAAATTACACGAGATGGGCCTGCACGTCGCGCTTGACACGGCGGGATGTGTATGGAATTCCGATGTTTCCGCCCTGCTTGACGGGGTGGACCTCGTGCTCCTCGACCTGAAGTTCACGGGCGAAAAAGCCTATAAATCGCACACAGGGTCGGGCTTAGCCCCCGTTTTGCACTTTCTTCACGAGGCGGCCGAGCGGAATAAGCCCGTGTGGATTCGCCACGTCGTCGTGCCGGGAATAAACGACACCGAGGAGGATATCCTCGCCCTTCGCGAGCTCATCGAGCCCTACCGCAGAGTCATCGAGCGAGTGGAGCTGTTACCGTTTCGCAAGCTGTGCCTTGAAAAATACGAGGCGCTGGGAATCAACTTCCCCCTTCGTGACACGCCCGAGATGCGTGAGGACGACCTCGCGCGGCTCGAGGTCCACCTTCGATAACGGCTTTGGGGACACAACCCGAGCGAAAATAACCATTCAAGGTGCAAAGCCCATATTGAGCGACCGATTTCGGTCGCTCTTTTTTTGCGGGTGGGGCCTGCCTCCCTCCGGGAGGGAGGGGGACCACGGAGTGGTGGAAGGAGAACGCGAGAGTAACGCACGCACGGAGTTGTCGATTGCAGAATGCCTCCTGCGAAAGGGGAGGCTCACGTTTTCCCGCCCTTGTGCGCGGAGAACTGCTCTCTAAACACAATGCCTTACGCACTCTCCTTCCGTCTTTCGCTTCGCGAAATCCACCTCCCTCTCGGAGGGAGGCTTCGGGACGCCGTTCCACCGCAAAATTGCGCCTATTTGCCTGCCTCCCCCCTGTTTTTATATAAAATATCTAAAAACACGCGCGAAAATTTGTATGGGTAAATTGAACAAAAGGATTGAAAAAGAACGCGTATTCGTGTTATAATGTCTACAAACGGACAGTGGGGGCACCGACAGGACCCCTCTAAATAAACCGTTTAAATAGGAGGAATGTTATGAAATCCACTTCTGCAAGAAAGATTTTGTCCGCGCTCCTCGTTATTTGTCTTGCGGTACTCATCGTACCCGTGTTCGCCACCCCCGCGGGTGCCGAGACCAAGACATATACGATGCATGCAGACGATCTTGAGGCGTTTGCCGCAGGCGATAAGGCCGATGGCGATAC
>JAZODF010000060.1:0-2431 GCA_045596865.1 Eubacteriales bacterium | reverse complement strand
TTAGGTATTTTCGCGCAATCCGCCGTTTTCTCCCACTCGACGTAGGTAACTACGCCATCGGGTCAAAAACGACGAATATCATCGAAAATCCCGTCGGCGTTTTCCGCCTTAGGTATTTTGGCATAAACCCTCGCTCCCACGGCTTGCCGTAGCCATCTACGGCCGACGCCGCACGATCGGGGCTTTCTGCTCAAAATCCCGTCGGCGGTTTGTTATTGTGATTTCCGCGCTATCCGCCGTTTCTTACAGGCAATTACGCCATACGGCCGCACGATTACGCCATCCTGTCGCCGAGCTGCTCGCCGCCGAGGATATGGAAGTGAAGGTGCTTCACCGACTGACAGCCGTGTGCGCCGATATTACTGACGACGCGGTAGCCCCCCTCAAGGCCGAGAGACTTGGCAATCACGGGGATCACCTCGAAAATGTGTGCGACCGCCGCCGAATTGTCCGCCGTAATTGCGTCGACCGACGGGATATGCTCCTTCGGCACGACCAGCGCGTGCACCTTCGCCTGCGGTGCAATGTCGAGGAAGGCGTAGCAGCCCTCATCCTCGTAAACCTTAGTGGACGGAATATCTCCGTTAATTATAGCACAGAATAAGCAATCCATAATAAACCTCCGTTTTCTTTTATTTTAGCACTTCCGCGCGCCTTTTTCAACCCTTTTGCCGCTTATGGGTTGACTTTTTTTCTTCTTTGGGGTATTCTTATTATGTAGAAATATGCCCCACGGAGGGAATCATGCCATATATATACCACGAATTGCCCGCATATCCCGTAGAACGAGATATGTGGGATGAAATCGCCGCCGAGACACGCCCCATTGTCATTTACGGTATGGGCAACGGTGCGGATAAGCTTATCGACCGCCTCGCGGAATACGGCGTCACCGTTAGTGACGTCTTCGCCTCCGACGGCTTCGTCAGAGGGCACAGCTTCCGCGGAATGCGCGTCCTCTCGCTCTCCGAGGTGAGGGAAAAGTACGACGATTTCCTCATCCTACTCTCCTTTGCATCCTCCCGCCCCGAGGTCATCGAAATGCTCCGCGACGTCGACGCAAAATACGATATGCTCGTGCCCGATATGCCCGTCGCCGATACCTCCGAATACTTCGACCGCAATTTCTACAACCTTCATTATATGGATATCCTGCGGGCGTATAACTCGCTCGCCGATGACGAATCCCGCGCGGTATTCTCCGCCGCAGTCAACTACAAGCTCACGGGCAGGCTTCATTGCCTCCTCGAAACCTACTCGACCACCGATGAAATTTATTCGCTCCTCCCCCGCGAGGACGTCCACCACTATATCGACGTCGGTGCATACAACGGCGACACTCTGCGCGAGGCGCTGCGATATTTCCCGAATCTTCGCGAGGCCGTCGCCGTCGAGCCCGACCCCCGCACCTACAAGCGCCTGCGTAAATACGCTGACACCGTGACCGAGATTGACCTCCACACGGTCAACGCCGCCGCCCTGGACTCGGGCGGGCAGGGCGAGCTTCTTTCCGCGGCAAATCGCAATTCGACCGTCGTTGCCACCGCCTCCTACGAGCACCGCACCGAGACGGTCGCCACCGTCACGGTCGACAGCCTTGCACGCCACACCGACTATATCAAATATGACGTCGAGGGGGCAGAGCTGCCCGCCCTCGTCGGCTCACATAATCTCATCGCGGACTCTTCGCCTGCACTCCTCGTGTCGCTCTATCACCGTAGCCGCGACATCTTCTATCTCACCAACTATCTCAACGAAAAATATCCCGCATACCGCCCGTATCTACGTCGCACGCTTTGCATCCCCGCGTGGGAGCTCGCGCTGATTCTGGTACCCACGGACCGCGGGGAAAAGGGGAATATATGAAACGACCCGAGCTGCTCTCACCGGCAGGAAATTTTGAAAAAATGCGTGCCGCCATCCTCTACGGTGCCGACGCCGTCTACCTCGCGGGCGAGGTGTTCGGTATGCGTGCCGCGGCGGACAACTTCTCGTTAGACGAGCTCGCCCTTGCTGTGGCATACGCCCATGAAAAGGGTGTGAAGGTTTACCTCACCGTCAACACCATGCCGCGCGAGAACGAGTACACTCTGCTCGAAAATTACCTCCGAAATTTGAAAAACATCCCGATTGACGCGCTTATCGTCGCCGACCTCGGCGTGCTTATGCTCGCCCGCGAGATCCTCCCCGAGGTGGAGCTTCACGTGTCCACTCAGGCATCCTCGGTCAGCTCCGCGGACTGCCGCGCATGGCACTCGCTCGGTGCAAAAAGGGTGGTCCTCGCACGCGAGCTGACCCTCGACGAGATCCGCGCCATCCGCGCGAATATCCCCGATGAGATCGAGCTCGAATGCTTCATCCACGGCTCGATGTGCGTGTCCTACAGCGGCCGATGCCTGCTCTCCAATCACCTCGTTGGGCGGGATGCAAA
>JAZODF010000059.1:0-25076 GCA_045596865.1 Eubacteriales bacterium | reverse complement strand
CGCGTCGAGCTCGCTCGTAAGCGGCAAGCGTGGATATCTTGCATAGCAATACCCCCTATGCTCCACCAGAAAAAGACTCAGGATTGGATACAATTCTGAGTCTTTTTCAGTTAAATCCGCCTTCGTCGGAATAAATCCACTGACGTGGATGAAATCGCTACGCGATGAAATCTTGCTTCGCAAGGTTAAGGGAGGCGGATTTGATTTCATCTGAAGCCGTAGGAGAAGATTTCATCCAAACTCGTTTGGATTTCATCCTGCAAAGCAGGATTTCATACTAATTGAACCTATTTCTCGAGATCGTTTTACACCTCCGGCGGATGGGGTCTTTTTTGTTTGCTAAGATTATGGAACCGTTAAAGTATGGACCGATGACAATGTAAAACCGATTAACAACGAAAAACGACCGAACAGCCAAAAAACACAACTCTCCGATTTTGTTTGCTATAATAATATCTGAAAGCGGTAAACGAAACGGAGGCTATCCATTGGGGACATCTCGTGCGCTTTCAGAGGGGCAACTCAAAGTTTTATAGCCGCTCTTGCTATGGCTATACGCAATCTCTCGACGGCACTTTGGAAATAGTACCCGAAGAAGCCGCCGTGGTGACTTTGATATATGAGTGGAGAGCCGATGGTTCATCTTCACGCACCATTGCCGGCCGCCTTATGGAGATAAATATAAAAGCTCCACGCGGTGGCAAGGTATGGGGTATCGAAACAATACGCAAAATACTGAATAACGAAAAATACTATGGCGATGTGCTTCTGCAAAAGACGTACATCGCTGATTTTTTTACGGGCAAACAAGTTCCTAATCGTGGGGAGTGTGAGTCTTATCTATCAAAAAAACATCACGAGGCGATTATTTCACGAGGGATGACGATGTTTAATATGCGAAAATAGGCAGGAATCGCACGCTAAAAGGCTAAAAACTATTGAGTTTTAAACAAAATTATGCTATACTATAATTAAAAATTATCCTTTTCATCAAGCTGAAAGACGATAAAATCGTCGCTATGGATGAATATTGGGCTGACGATGGCGAAGATCCAAAATGGCGACAGGATATGAATATCGGGAGAAAGATAGATTTGATATAACGAGGTATCACCATGAGTTTAGAAGAATTGTATCAACGGATTTACAATAACATCAAAAAAATCAACTTCGATTCGATATGGAAGGGTTTTGCACCAACAAAATTCGCATTGTATAACGAAACCGAGTGTTTCTTTGACGGCAAATATATTGAGAAAACCTCTGACTTTGTTGCTAATACAGCCATTTTCTATGAAGGGGAATATATTGCTATTTGGAATGTTATAGGCACTCCAAATGTTACAGTGCTTACATCCAAAATCATCCACGAAATGTTCCACGCCTTCCAATATGCAAATCATTGGGATATTTGCGTTAATGAATTAAAGGCGCTAATTTACTATAAATACGATGAAGAAAATTTGTCAATCAAGCTGCGAGAGAACAAACTGTTGCTCGATTTGTACAAATCTTATGATGCCGAAAAAGCTGAAACATTCGCAAGGTACAGAAAGTACCGCCAAGAGAAATTCCCCTATGAGTTCCAATATGAGAGCAGCATAGAAAAACTTGAAGGAAGTGCGAACTATGTAGAATGGCAAGCGTTAAAGCAGCTTGATTCATCAAAAGCAGATGAATTGGTTGCTTCTATGACCGTACAGCTTTCCGATTGTGGATTTTATTTTCCAATCAGAATTTCAAACTATTATTCCGGTGCGCTGTTCTATGCGGTTCAATTTACGGAACAAGTAAAATCCGTTTTTGAAGCAAATGCGACAGGCGAAAGCATTGGCGACATTTCGTGTAACTCTGATTCCGCAATGAAGGAAGCGGTGTTGAGATATGCCGAGGAAACAGAGCGCATAGTTGCAAAGGCACTTGCGAGTAACAAAGTGATTATTGAAGAACCCGTCGAATTGCTTGGGGTAAATGTGTATAATGCAAGAAGATACAAACAATATTTAACTTCCACATACTTTTTGATGTATTTAAGAAATGGAAAAGAAGAGATATTGAACGGCAATTTCATAATAAAAATGATGGACGATAAAACCATCGAAAAGGTGTACGAATGGGATTTGGGAGAAAGATAAAACCTAAAGCAGGAAGTAGTAAGGTTTAATATCAACATAAAGATTGTCACCTATCGTTAAATTTAAACCCATTTTTTGTAAAAAAGTGAACCCATTTTGCAAAATGAACCCATAAGGATTTTGTATCCTTTTCGTAGCCCTTTAACAAGCTTAACGAAAATCGAACCTCGAAAGAGGATTGGTTTTCGTTTTGTTTTTTTCCGTTTTATGGGCACCGTCCGCAATATCTCTTGAATTATCCGCGGGGATATGGTATAATCTAGGCGAAATAATATTCGGAGGCAATTATGAAAGTATTGCACACCGCCGAGGTGGCGACACCCTTCGGCAAAAGGACGATATCCGTTATCGCGGGCGACGCCCTCTCGCTTTCCGAGCAGGTCGACGTGCTCACCACGTCGGCGTTCGTCGGCGACTATATCCCTACGCGCGGCAGTCTTTTCGGCGCGCTCGACCGCGTCGGCATCAGCGTCTACGAGCTCGCACGCGACCCATTCATCGACCTGCGCGACACCTGCGGTGTTTGGCTCTCGCGCGAGATTGAGGGTGAGGTGGGCATCCGCCGCATCGGCTGTGTCGAGATGATGTCCTACTCGGTCGCACCCGCGCTCGACGACCCCCTGCAGGTGATTCGGGCGTATTTCCGCATGCTTGAGCTCGCCTCGGTTGCGGGCGCATCCATCAAAACCGTCGCCCTTCCGCTTCTCGGCGGCGGGGATCAGCGCCTCTCGGCATCTATGACCGCGATCCCGATTGCAAACGAGTGTATCTCCTTCCTCCGCCGCAACGACGCGTGCGAGCGCATCCTCTTCGTCGAGCTCAATGAAAAAAGGGCGCAGGCGTTCGCCGACACCCTCGCGGGCATGTACTCTCTCATCACGGGCGAGGAGGAGAAGAAGGGCAATTACACCGCCTTTATCAGCTATTCCTCGAAGGACCGCAACATCGCCGACAACCTCTGCAACAAGCTCGAGAGCCGCGGCATCAAGGTCTGGTACGCGCCGCGCAACGTAAACGGGGCGTATGCCACCGCGATCATGAAGGGCATCAGCGAGGCGACCCATTTCATCGTCATCGTCAGCAAAAACAGCCTCGCCTCCCAGCACGTCTTAAACGAAATCGACAACGCGCACTCCCGCCTGCCCAACCTGCGCTTCAAGCCCCTGCGCCTCGAGGACATCGAGCTTAGCCCTGAGTTCTCCTACTACCTCTCCCGCCAGCATTGGATGGACGCCTTCGTCCCGCCGATCGAGGAGAGGCTGGACAGCTTCGTCGATTCGATTATCTCGGAGCTGTGATATGAACCGACTTTTACTCGTGGACGGGAGCAATCTGCTCTTTCAAATGTTCTTCGGCATGCCCTCGCGCATCGTTGGCAAAAACGGCAGGGAGATCCGCGGCACGCTCGGCTTCGTCGGCGCGCTGATAAAGATAATCAAGATGACCTCGCCGACGCATATCCTCGTCCTCTTCGACGGGGAGGTGCATAACCCGCGCACCGACCTCGACCCCGACTACAAGGCAAACCGCCCCGACTATTCCGCCCTCGACGACGCGGACAACCCCTTCACCCAGCTGCCCGATATTTACGCCGCCCTCGACTCTATGAATATCCCCCGCTACGAAACGGTGGACTGCGAGGCGGACGATATCATCGCATCCTACTGCCGCTCGTGCGACGCGGACACCTTCGTGACCGTTTCCTCCTTTGACAGCGACCTGTTTCAGCTCGTCTGCGAGCGCGTGCGAATCCTCCGCTACCGCGGCGAAAACAGCGTTTTTTGTGACACGGGGTACGTCTTATCCCGTCTTGGCGTCCCTCCAGAGAGGTATGCCGACTACAAATCGCTCGTCGGTGACACCTCCGACAACATCCGCGGCGTGACGGGCATCGGACCGAAAACCGCCGCCGCACTCATCAACGAATACGGCAGTCTTGAGGGGCTGGTCGCGCACGCCGACGAAATAACCCGCCCGCGCCTGCGCGCCTCGATAATTGCCGAGCGGGAGCGCATCACGAAAAACGCATCCCTCATCCGCCTCGCGGGGGATACGCCCCTGCCTTTCGGGCTCCCCGCGCTTGCCTACGCCTACGACGGCCGCAGCACCCGCGCCGTGCTCGACGCCATCGGGCTTTAATCAAAGACATATTTGACCCCGCTTTCGCATAACGATTTATTAAACAAGCGCGTGTCGCGTGTCCAACATTGTCGAAAACGCTTGCAAAATGCGGAAAAAGGGTGTAAAATAGCCTCACTATGGAAAACAATAACATCGAACTCAAACCAAAACAAAAAAGGAAGTTGTACTTCCGCGCCCTGAAGCGCATTATGCGCGTGAGATACAAGGAGCCAACCTTCGTCTACCTTGGCGAAAAAATCGGTAACGGCTCGGTTATTCTCTCAAACCACGAGGGCACCGACGCACCCATGTCGCTCGAGATCTACCTTGACCGCCCCCTTCGTATGTGGGGTGCGTACGAGATGAACTCGGGCGTGCCGACACTCTATAAGTACCAGACGCAGGTATATTACCACGAAAAAAAGCATTGGAATATCCACCTCGCGCGCCTGTTTTGCCTGATTGCAAGCCCCTTGACCTACCTGTTTTACAGCGGGCTCGGGCTCATCTCGACCTACAAGGACGCCCGCTTCGTCAAGACAATCCGCGAGAGTATCGAGGCGATAAAATCGGGTGACAATATCGTCATCTATCCCGAAATATCCGACAAGGGCTACCTCGCCGAGCTGGAGGGCTTCCACGGCGGCTTTGCCATGTTTGGCGAAATCTGCAAAAAGCGGGGTATCGACCTCAAAATCTACGTTTCCTATTTCCGCAAATCCGATTGCCTTTACATAATCGACAAGCCCGTCCTTTACTCCGAAATCTCGGAGGGCGCGTCCGACCGCGAGGAGGTCTGCGCTCGCCTTTGCGCAAGGTGCAACGAGCTTGGAAAAATGACCTTTACCGACGAGCAGCTCGCCGCCGCAAGGGAGGGCAGAAGCCTTACCGAGCTCGAAGCCACGAGCACCGAGCGCAAGACGAAAATCTCCTGACGGGAAGGGAACCCCCGTATCGGCAAACCGACGAAAAAAAGAACAAAAGCAAAAGAAAAGCAACCGCATTTTCGCGGTTGCTTTTTACATGTAGATCAAGAAATTTCGAGAATATCCCGCATCCGCCGCTCGAGCAGATCGAGGTCGTTCCTTGAAAGAAAAACGAAACTGTAAATGACGGGAATAATTATAAACGGTATGGCGAGCAGGGCAACGTAGTAGCCCTCCGTAAGCGTCGCCACAAGAGAAGCAATTGCAACAATACACAGGATAACGTATGCCACAATGCGCCCGAAAACGCCGAATCCGGTTTCTTTGACGCTGACGTCGATGCGCCGCATATCCCCCTCGTCCGTGATTCTTCCGTTGACCTCGTAGGAGAAGGAGTTGCGCCGCCCGAAGAAGCTCGAGCCGTGTATCGATACCGTCGAGGTAATGAGTGAAAAGTAATCACCCCCGATGACCCCGCGGTGAAACAGCTTGTATCCCGTGAAGGGATTCATCGTGACGGAGTAGTTTTCGTGTAGCCTTTTTTCGACCTCCTCGGCCGACAGGGCGGTGGTAATTGAGAAGTCTTTGGTGGGGAATAAAAGCATCTGCGTATCTCCTTTCACCCTATTAACTCGCGCCCGCTCGCCTTTTCGCATACGGGACGAAAAAACCAACGAATTTTGTATTTGCCCCGCACCCGTGTCAAATTATTGCGGGAAAATCACACCAGCATAATTACCAGCGGCATTGTCAAAATGGAAAGAATTGTTGACACAATGACAAGGCGGGAGACGTACGCCGCGTCGCAATCGTACTTTTCGGCGAACATCGTCGCGCTGGATGCCGCGGGGGTCGCTGCAAGGATGGTAACGACGAGCATCGTGTCAAAGGAGAGGGGAATGCCGCAAAGGACGGCGAGCTTCATAACGCCGAGCACCGCAAGCGGCAGTACGAGGTGACGGAGGACGAGGAAGATATACATATACCCGTCGTTGAAAAATCCACGGAGATTAAGGTCGGCAAGGCGGATGCCGATAACCACCATCGACAGGGGCGCGACGAGCGCGCGGATCATGCTGAGCGAGTCGGGGATAATATCGAGGCCGATCTCGTACATCGCACTGTTCTTCACCCCGACGATAAGGAGCAATAGACCGATAACCGACGCGAGCGTCACGGGATGGAACAGCACCTTCGTGAGCGATACCTCGCGCTTTGCGTGGATGGCAACGTCGACGATGTCACTGTCGCCGTCACCGTCGAGGTCATCGCCCCTGTTGCGGGTGCAGAGCATTACGCCAAGCGTCCAGAGGAACAGGTTGAAGGAGATGTTGTATATCGACGCGTAGATCGCCATTTCGGGCCTTGTGGGGAATATCGCCTGAATCAGCGGGATGCCCATAAACGCCGCGTTTGAGAAGATCGTCGCGAATCTTAGCATCCGCGCACGGCAGGTCGGAGCCTTGCCGAACACGGGAATTGCCACCGCGGCGAAGATAACGTGCGCCAGCATCGAGATAACGAATACCGCAACCACGTCACGCCATATATCGGAAAACGACGCGTTACAGTCAAGATATGCGTAAACGATCAGCACGGGCTGTGCAATGTATAAAACAAGGTTGGAGAGCCCCTTGCCGAAGCCGTCATGTATCAGCCCGCATTTTTTGAGAAGAACACCCGGCACCATCATAATAAAAAGGATGGCAACGTTTGTGATAAGTGCTGTAATGTCCATATTTCCTCCGTTTCGGTGTCCGAGGGGGGTCGCCCTAGGCAAATTTAACGTAAATATTCTACCACAAAGGGCGCGCCGTGTCAATATTTTTGCCGCGGGGTATTTACTTTTTGCTACCCGTCTGCTACAATTGGTTATAGGAACTGCTTGGAGGACAAAATGTCACAGGAAAAATATTACCTTAATTTCAAATACGTATATTCCTTCTATTCGGACGGCGAGCTGATGCTCGAGGACGTCCTTGAGGAGAGGTTCGAAATATCGGTCGGTTGCCGCTTCACCCTCCACGATCAGGAGGACGGAAGCTTCCTTATCTCGGATATCACCGCCGACTCGGTCGGAAATATCGCGGTGCTCACCTTCCCGAACAAGGATACCCTCCTTCTTCGCCTCGACAGGGCGGAGGAGCTCTCCTACGACGAGTATTACAGCGCGATGGGCGACGATAACCACAACGTCTACCTCGGCACCGTGACCCTCGAGCGCGAGTGAGCCGGCATCGGCAAAATCGGTCAAAGCGGTAACGGCGACGAAATAGGAAAAGCAAAAAGAAAATGAAAAAAGCGGTGAAATTCACCGCTTTTTTCTTACCCCGGGGTCGTCGCTGATGCCGAGAATGTAATCCACCGACACGCCGTGAAAGCGTGCCAGCTTAATGAGAATATCGGTGGGAATATCCCGCTGACCGAGCTCGTAGTTGCTGTAAACCTGCTGCGAGCAGTTGAGCACAGCCGCCATTTCCCGTTGCGATATATCCCTATCCTCGCGAAGGTCGCGAATCCGTTTATATACCATCAAGGCG
Source organism: Eubacteriales bacterium (assembly GCA_045596865.1). Taxonomy (GTDB): domain Bacteria; phylum Bacillota; class Clostridia; order Oscillospirales; family CAG-272; genus UBA1740. The sequence continues at coordinate 17,354 of JAZODF010000059.1, read as the reverse complement.
ACACCCCCCTTTCAGGTTGAATTATATCAAACCGCAAAATGCGGTATTGACATTTACCGCAAATTGCAGTATAATCGTTGTGCAAAAGCAGAAAATCAGGGACGCATTTCCGCGTGCCAAAGGGGAGGTCGCCGTGGCAGGCTACAACGAGGTAAAAACACGAAAATACACCGCGGCTGAGATCGTCGCCCTCGCCGAGCGCGCCGCCCGCGACAGCGGGGAGGCATGGGTCAGCATGGACAGCATCGCCGCATATAACAAGCGCATCGGCGCAGGAAGACGGGGCCCTGTCCGTATCCTTGCCTTTCTCTTTCTCGACCGTCCGCTGATTGGCTTCATCCTGACCTTTGCCGTCTTCGTCGGCATTTCGATACCGATTGCACTCGCCCTCTCCGAGTATGCGCTCTTCGTCATCATTGCGGGCGCCCTCCTTGGCGTTTATATCGGCTCGCATTGCTTTACCCGCGCGCTTAGCGGCTGTCATTTCTGCGCTCGACCGAAGGGGTGTCGCGTGGTTTTCGTCTACCCCCTCGAGCACAGCGATACGATAGAGCGCGTTAAGCTAAACGGCAGGCAGGTCACCCTCAGCGTTCGAGACCAGACCGACCTTGTCGTAATGGAATGTCACCGCTGCAAGGGCAGAAAAATCGAGGTCGCCCGCAAGATAACCGAGCGCGTGGTGGATTGACCCGCATTGGTATGCCTTTTAAGACACAATAGACGGTATTATTCGGGCCGTTCCGCTTTTTCGGGACGGCCCCTTTCGTATTTCGGAGTATCGCCCGCGCTTTACCGACGTCAAAATGCTCCTTCCTTGTATTCGCTCTACCGCCCTCACCGAATTGGCGGGGGGATGTGTCGCAAAACGGCGGTTTTTCTCCGAAAATCAAGTCTCGCACCCTTCATCCTCCGCCTGCCGTGTAGGCAAAATGTAGACAATCGAGAAAAGCTAAAAACGCCTCTCTTGCGACGGGTGAGAAAGCGGCGACGGTCGGGGGCTGTGTGCGAAATACGGTGGGCGCGCAGGCAAAATGTAAACAGAAAATTACATTTCGCGCCAACAAATCGGCCTCGCACAATAATATAATCATTTTGGATCGCATTTTGTTTATCTATTCCGCTATGAAAAAACAAAATTGCGTTTTACCGTTCCGAAAAAAATCCTCCTATTTTTAAAATATACTATTGACAAACAGGCGCAAATGTTGTATTATATACCCGTTTTGAGAGTTTCTCTCAATTTTGGTCCGAATACCGCGCCTTCCTGCGCGGACTCGCGGCTATTGCGTCGATATTGACCGATTGCAGGGAACACCCACGAGGGGGATTTATGAAATACAACACGAACCGACGGGCTGATATTATCTCGTTTTTGACAGACAACCGTGACGCCTCCTTTACTGCTGAGGAGGTCGCCGCCCACGTCCTTGACGGTGGCGGCGGAAAGAGCAGCGTATATCGCATCCTCGCCGAGCTGACCGAGGGCGGGTGTGTGCGTAGGATAACCGATTCGGCAAGCCGCCGCGTCGCCTACCAATACGTCGGTGACGAGCATTGTCACCACCACCTCCACCTCAAATGCAAGGGGTGCGGTCGGCTTATCCACCTCGACGAGGACACCTCGCGCGAGGTTACCGCACGGCTCTCGGCCGGCGGATTTATTATTGATGAGGGCGCGCTCCTTCTTGGTAAATGCACGTCCTGCGGAGGTACGAAATGATTAACTTTCTCCTTGAGTCCGAGGGGCACTCGCACTCACATTCTCACCACTCGGGCCTGTCCGAGTTTCTTGTAGAGCATCTTGGCCGCTTCGGCGAATTTCTCGACGAGGTCCTGCTCCACGGCATCACCGACACGCTGAAGATCGTGCTCTTCCTCTTTCTTACCTACATGCTCCTTGAGTTCATCGAGCATAAGGCAAAGGACGAGACCGAGCTCCTTATGAGAAAGGCGGGCGTTTTCGGCCCCGTCGTCGGCGGTATTCTCGGTGTAATTCCGCAATGCGGATTCTCCACGGTGGCCGCAAATCTTTACACGGGTGGCATCATAGGGCTTGGAACGCTTATTGCAGTCTTCCTCTCCACCTCCGACGAAATGCTCGTCGTCCTGCTCTCGGGTAACGTGAAAATCGGCTCCGTTTTGTTAATATTACTTTACAAAACGCTCGCGGGAATCCTCGTCGGATTCATCATCGATTTCGCTATCCGCATGCTCCGTCGCAATCGCTCCGAGGTGCGTCGCGTCAACAAGGTCACCTCGGCGGGCAGGGCGCACTCCGCCACCCACGGCGGCACCCACTCGCTCTCCGAGCACGCCGCGATCCACGCGGATGACTGCCACTCTCACACGGATGCCGAGGCTGAGCATAGCCACACCCACGAGGGGGGCGAGCACGCCCACGAAGAGCACGCACACGGCAAAAAGGGCGGCTGCGCCAAGGACGACGGCGGCTGTGCCGATCACACCCACACGGGTGCGGGCATTCTTAAATGCGCCCTCCGTCATACCCTCTCGGTTGCGGTCTACATACTTCTCGTCACGCTCGTTCTTAACTCGCTCATCTTCTTCATCGGCGAGGAAACGATTGCAAAGGTCATGGTCGATATCCCCGTCCTCTCGCATCTTATCTCGGCACTCGTCGGACTTGTTCCCAACTGCGCGGTATCGGTTGCCCTGACCCAGCTTGCCCTCTCGGGCATCATTAGTGAGGGCGTTATGCTCTCGGGACTTCTCTCGGGTGCGGGCGTCGGTCTGCTCGTCCTTATCAAGACGAACTCCGACCCGAAGGAGGACTTCATCGTCCCCGCCATCCTCGTTCTTGCGGGCGTCGTCTTCGGTGCACTTGCCGACCTGCTCCCCTTTATCACCATCTTCGGTTGATACCGTTTAAAATTTTCTTAATACGCCCGCGGCAAACGTGTGAATCCCCTGTTTGGACAGCACGCCGAGCCGCGGGTGCTTTTTCTTTGCGTACGGCGTTTCGCATATTCACCGACGCGGGTGCTTTTTCTTTGCGCGCGGCGAAATATATCCACCGTTACGGTTTTTGCCCGCAAATGCCCCCGAAATGTCAAAATCCTACTACTTTTAGTCAAAACTCCCCTTGAATTAACCGCCCGCGCGTGCTACAATGAAGGTAGCAACGTTATAGGAGGCTCCTATGGAAAAAATGAATATTGCCGTTGTCGGCTACGGTGGACAGGGCGCGTGGCACGCCGATCACGCACTCCGCTCCGACGTCGTGTCGCTCCGCGGCATTTACGATATTCGCGAGGTGCGCAACAACGCGGCCCGCGACAAGGGTATATACGTCTATCCGTCCTTCGAGGCGGTTCTTTCCGACCCTGCGGTCGATATCGTTGTCTGTGCCACCCCCAACGACGTGCACAAGGATATCGTTATCCGCGCCCTCGACGCGGGCAAAAACGTCGTCTGCGAGAAGCCCGTCGCACTCTCGGTCGCCGATTTTGACGATATGCTCGCCGCTCGCGACCGCTCGGGAAGGCTCCTCTCGGTCCACCAGAATCGCAGATGGGACGTCGACTTTCTCGCGATCAAGGGTCTCGTCCGCTCGGGCGAGATTGGCGAGGTCATTAATATTGAGAGCCGTATTCACGGCTCGCGCGGCATCCCGTCGGATTGGCGCTGTCACAAGGAGCCGGGTGGAGGAATGATCCTCGACTGGGGCGTGCACCTCATCGACCAGGTGATGCAGCTCATCCCCGACCGCGTCACCCGCATATTCTGTCCCGTCACCAACATCACGACGAGCGAGGTGGACGACGGCTTCACCCTCCGCATGGACTTCGCCTCGGGCAAGCGCGCCACCGTCGAGGTCGGCACCTACAACTTCCTTGCAATGCCCCGCTTCTATATGCAGGCAACCGAGGGCTCGGCCCTCATTGAGGATTGGCGCAAAAATTGCCGCGTCGCCCACATGACCGCCTGGTGCGAGAAGGACGTCACCCCCGTCCAGACCGCCGCGGGCATTACCAAAACCATGGCACCGCGTGACGAGCTCACCCTCGACTGCTACGAGCTCGACCGCCCGAGCTCGGACGTGCACGATTTCTACCGTAATCTCACCCGCGCCATCCGCGGCGAGGAGGAGCAGCTTATCAAAAATTCCGAGGTGCGCCGCGTCCTGTGCGTGATGGAGGCGTGCTTCAAATCCGCCGAGTGCGCGGGCGCCGTCACGGTTGACATCTGACACGCCCACAAGTGCGCGGGCGCCGTCGGTGTTATGCCCGACCGTCGCGACCAACGAATAAAAAAGGCAACGGATGCAATAAAGCGCCCGTTGCCCTTGTTATTATTATGAAAATATTTCCGTGCGCGGTATAAAAATTAACAATTTTGTGTTACAATGAAATAAAAGGGAACTAACCACCGACAACGAATCGAAAGGAGGACGAGATATGGAAAAATGGACCCGCAGGGCGATCGAGCTGATTGCAGGGGTTTTCCTCACGGGTGAATATAATCCGTCCGTCATACCCTACACACCGCAAAAGACCGTCCTCCCGAAAAAGGAGCGACAGGACCTCGCCCGCAGCTATCCCGAGCGCGCGGGTATCTCCTCGGGGCGCATACTCGCCCTCTATAACGCGCTCGAGCGCGACAGGCGCGCCTGTATCCACAATATCCTCGTCGCCAAGGACGGCGCGGTTATCTCGGAGTGCAGCCACCCCGGCTATTCGACGAACGTCTGGCACCTTGCCCACTCGATGTCAAAGAGCGTTACCGCGCTCGCGATAGGGCTTCTCGTCGACGACGGGCGCCTCTCGGTCGATGACCGCGTTGTCGACCATTTCCCGGAGCAAAGGTACAAGGACCCCCGCTTCGCCGACATGACGGTGAAGCACCTTCTGACGATGAGCACGGGCGTTCGCTTCTCCGAGGCGGGCGTTGTCAGCGAAAACCGATGGACCGACGCCTTCTTCTCAGGTCAGCTCTCCTTCGCACCCGGCACGGGATTCAATTACAACAGCATGAACTCCTATATCCTCGCCCGCATCGTTGTGAAGCTCGCGGGCAGGAGCATGAGCGATTTTCTGCGCGACCGCCTCTTTGGCCCGCTCGGCATCCGTAGCTACTTTTGGGAAATGGGACCCGAGGGGGTAGAGAAGGGTGGCTGGGGCCTCTATATGTCCGCCGAGAGCTGGTGCAAGGTCGGTATAATGATGCTGAACGGCGGCCTCTACGAGGGTCGGCGCATCCTCTCCTCCGATTGGGTCGCCGAGTGTATGAGCGCGCACATATCCACTCCCACCGCGCTCGGTAATTACAACTACGGCTACCAGATGTGGGTCTCCCGCGACTCGGACGCCGTCCTCTTTAACGGCATGTTCGGGCAGGACGTGTGGATGTCCCCGCGCAACAACCTCCTCGTCGTTATCAATTCGGGTAACAACGAGCTGTTCCAGAAATCCCCCGCGCTCTATATCATCGAAACCTACCTCAACCGCGACCTCGAAAACGACCTGCACGATTCCATATTCGCGGGCGACCTTGGCGAGCTTCGTAAAAAGGAGGAGTCCTTCTTCGTTGGCCGTCATTGGATACGCCCCTATCGCGACGAGCACCGCGGACCCTTCCGCCGCCTCTCCCGTAGGGAGAGAATCTCCGTCCCGCCCGAGTGGGACGACCTGTGCGGCAGGTTTAACTTCGCCAAAAACAATCACGGCATCCTCCCGCTCATCCTCCGTGCGATGCAGAATAACCTCAAAAACACCATCGACGGCTTCATATTTGAGAAGGCACACGGCTCCTTCTATTTCACGGTCGTTGAGGCGGGCGTGTCCTACCCGATGGAGGTCGGCTTCCGCGACTTTAAGGAGAGCGTCCTCGACTACCACGGCGAGAAATATCTCGTGCGCGTCATGGGCGAGGCAATGGAGGACGAGGACAGAAATATGCTCTATAAGATCGAGCTCTTGTTCCCCGAGCTGCCGAACACCCGCACCATCAAGCTGTCCTTTAACGATGACGGCTCGCTGAAGGTCAGAATGTCCGAGGTGCCGAATAACCGCATAGCAGACATCTATCTTTCCGATCTTCACGAGAACAGCCCGCGCCTCGCCTTCTTCTACGACCTCGTGAACAAGCGTCTTGGGAAAAACTACGTTGAAAATCGGCTTGACGCCGCCTTCTCACCCGTGCTTATCGGCGCGCGTGTCGGTTCAACCAATTACACCGAGATAATGGATGCCGAGCGCGAGAAGCTCCGCGCGGGCGAGAAAACAGCAAAGGTCATCAACACGATTATTGAAAAGCTCATCCACGACGAGGACGAGATGGACGTCGAGGATCACTCGGGCTTCCGCTCCTTTATCGGCGATATCTTCGAGCGAATAAAGCAAAAGCTACCGCAAAAGCCCTCACAAAAGCCCGCGGTGAAGGGCAAGGCTAAATCGGCAGGCAGGGGAATAGCCCCCGCCGCGGACACCGCCGCACTCCCGCCGGCTGTTGATATATCGGAAACCGCCCTGCCGCCCGTCGAGGGTAGCGGAGCGGATAGCCCGACCGACGCAGTTACCCCGCCCGTCACGGCCGACGGCACCGACACGAATCCCGGGAAAACGGGGACACCCGGCGTCGCGGAGGTCAGCGCAACCGACGTCACAACCGACGGTGCGACAGCTACCGCCACCGTAGGCACACCCGACGTTGCGAAGATCGTCGCAAACGATGACGCACTCGGCGGCGCGTCCGACACGGATAGTGAGGGTTAACCCCACCCCGTGTTAAATTAAACGGCAACTCTCCCGCCTTTGAGGTAAGGCGAAAAGCAAAACGAAATGTAAACAAAAGATTACAGGAGAATATATGAATTTCCTTGAACTGGCCGAAATGCGACAGTCCTGTCGCAAATACGATACCCGCCCCGTCGAGGGGGAAAAGCTCGACCGAATCCTTGCGGCGGCGCGTCTCTCGCCCTCTGCCTGCAACGGTCAGCCCTATCACCTCACCGTCTGCCGCGGCGAGGCGGCAGGCAAGGTCGCCCGCGCCTGCATGGGTATGGGCATGAACAAATTTGCCGCCGACGCGCCCCTGCTTCTCGTTATCTCGGAGGAGGGCTACGTCGCCTCCGCCGCCTTCGGCGCGCGGGTGAAGGGTAACGACTACCGCTCCATCGACATCGGCATACTTGCCGCGCATATCACCCTCGCCGCGGAGGCGGAGGGCTTAGGCAGCTGTATTCTCGGCTGGTTTGACGATAACGCCGTCCGCGCCGTCTGCGGGCTATCCATGCCCGTCCGCCTCGTCATCACCCTCGGCTACCCGCTCGATAACCACCGTGAAAAGAAGCGCAAGGAGCTCGCCGAGCTTGTGAGCGAGGTCGAATAACGCCGCGATCCTTAGCGTGTTCTCCGTTAAGGATAACACGCAGCGATATAAATCCCTTGCGAGATTTGCGATATTCCCTTGCGGGAGCGATATAAGGCTACGCCTTGCGATATGCTTTTGCATTCCTCGCCAGAGGCGAGATATGTCAAAAGCGAAGGGGATTTATATCATATCGCATTCGCGGATTTGCTAAATATATTTCGCAAAACGCGAATATATCGCACGAGCAAAGCGAGTATATCGCGTTCATCTTTCGTGAACGTATTTCACGAAAGTGAATATATCGCCAAACAGAAAAAGAGATAACATTTCGGCTACGAACCGATTTGTTATCTCTTCTGCTCTATGGAAGGCACCCCTTTGGGGGTGCTTTTTCGTCAATTTCCTAACTGCTTGGTGATCCTGGTCATGATCATATCGAGCACGACGGGATTCGACCCACCGCCCGGCACGATAAAATCGGCGTAGCGCTTGTACGGCTCGACGAAGGCGTCGTGCATCGGCTTAACCGTGGTGAGGTATTGGTGAATAACCGATTCGAGGGTACGTCCGCGCTCCTTGGTGTCGCGGATAATACGACGCAGGATGCGCTCGTCGGCATCGGTGTCAACGAAGATTTTGAGGTCCATCATCTCGCGCAGGGCGGGATCGTGGAAGAGCAGAATACCCTCGAGGACGATAACGCTACGCGGCTCGACCCTCTGCGTTTTGTCGGAGCGGTTATGCACGGTGTAATCGTACACGGGCACGTCGACCCCGCACCCGTAGGCAAGCGCGGTCAGATGCTCACGGAGCAGCTCGGTCTCAAATGCGTCGGGGTGGTCGTAGTTTTGGGAACACCTCTCCTCGTAGGTCTTTTCGTTTTGCGCGCGATAGTAGCTGTCGTGTGCGATGACTGCCACACGGTCACCGAAGGCCTCGCGAATATGCTCTGCCAGCGTGGTCTTGCCGCTACCCGTGCCGCCCGCAATACCGATGATCATAACGTTCTTGTTCTTCATTTTGTCCCCCACGGTGTTTTTCCTAATTATACTCCATCTCGCGGCAAATGTCAACCGTGGTGATTCGCTCTCGTGCAAAAAACCGCGCGACACCCCTCGTCAACCCTGCCGCGCGACCGCCAAAAATAAAGAAAACGGCTACACGGGGTAGCCGTTTTCCCGAAAACCGATTCAATCGGTCAACTTAATTGAAATTGAGGGTGTTATAGGTCTTGGTGCCGTCCTCGTTGTAAACCGCGAGGATGCAGCCCTTAAGTCCCTTAGCGTTCCAGTCGCAGAGAGCAAGCTCCAGAGTAACGGTTGCTTCGTCGGCGCCGTCGGCAAAGAAGGCGTCGAGCCAAGCGTACTGCGTCGGACCGCCGGAGTAGAGCATAAAGCCGTCAACATAGTAGTTGGTGGAGTAGCCGCCTACGGTCTTGGTTATGGTTGCCGTAACGACGTACACCTGTGTGGTTGCCTCAACGCTGTCTGCGACCGCCTTAACGTCGGTCATAGTCTTGTCGGTGATGAAGGAGTTGGTGGAATACTCGTGCTCGCCGTAGTAGTTTGCAAGAAGCACTGCCTCGTCAATGACGATCTGACCGCCGCCTTCCTTAGTGATGGTTCTCTTGCCCTTGATTACTACCTCGTCACCGATGGAAAGACCGTTGAAGATTGCATCGGAAGAACCTCTGACGGTGATCACACCGTTCTCGTCGATAAGATAGAATGCGGTGGGCTGATTTACTACGGAAGGACCGACGATACCCTTCACGATAACCTCGGTGTTGTTGTCCGCGCCGATCGCGCCGAGAACGGTAAGTGCATCGTAGTGAACTGCCTCGGTAACCTCGATCTCTGCGGTCGCTTCGTAGGAGTTCTCTCCGTGTACTGCCTTGACGGTAACGGTTGCATTGCCTGCCGCGAGGGTCTGCATTACAAGCACGCCGTCAACCTCGGTGATTGAGAGGACGGTGCTGTCGGATACGGTGTAGCTGAGCGTTACGCCCTCGAAGCCGAGAAACTCGGAGGAAACCGAGGTGGGAAGCTCGACCTTCGCATTGATCATATAGCTTGCCCCGAAGGAGGGGAGACCGTAGTAATCGACTGCGAACTTCGGTGCGTTACTTACATCAAACTTGTAGCCCTCGTCAATAACGAGAACGGGAAGGAATCTCCAGTTACAGCCGGATGCGGAGGATTTAGCGTTCAGTGCGGTGAGGTAAACGGTGCAGATCTTGCCGTCAAACTCGTCGAGCCACTCGAAATCGCCGCCGTTGCACTGAGTGTATACATAGGAGCCGGTAAATCCGTCAATATCGTCAATGTAGTAGTTGATGAAGCCCTGGCCGGGTGCCTTCTTAATAAGTGCGTTGACCTTAAAGATCTTCGTGGTGATGTCGGTAGATACGGGGGTATCCATGATCTCCTTGACGGTGGTCTCGGTGATCCAGGATTTGTCAAACTCGTGCTTGCCGCCATCGTTCTCGAGGGTGAACGCGTCGGACAGCTGGTTACAGCCCTTGTAGCCGAACTTTGCCGCGTTGCCCTGCTCGGAGTCGAGGATCCAATAATCCTTGACGCCCGCTACCTTTACCTTGTTGCCGATTGCCGCATTGCCTGCAACGTCGGCGCCGTAAACGTAGATGGAGCCGCTCTCGTCAACGAGGATGACGCCCGAGGGCTTGTAGCCGTTGGCGTAGGTGATTCTTGCAACCACGCCCTCAAGGATGATAAGCTCGCCAAGCTCTGCCTCTCTCGCGTCTGCGATGGACATCTCGGTGTACTCGGAAATGTCCGCCTCAACGTGCTTGAAGCCGACAAGGCGTGCGTTCTTTACTTCCTTGGTGCCGTTATAGTTCTGAAGGATACAGTGGAGAACGACCTCGTCGCCCCTCTGGGGAGTTGCGCCGATATTCGGGAAGGTGTTAACTCCATCGTGGCTGTAGGTGCCGTAAACGTAGATCTCGCCACTCTCGTCAACGAGGGTCATCTCGCCGTAGGATACGTTAGAAACCGTCTTGACGGTCGCACGGACGTAGTATCTCTCGGTGGTAACGTTGCCGCTCTCGCCGCAAAGCTCGAGTGCCTCGGCAACGGTAATGGTGGTGTAGGTCTCGCCACAGGTGTCACACTTGCCGTCAAGAGCAGAGTCGAGGTGCGTCTCGCATTTTACGGGAACGTCCGCGCCGCAGTAGCTCTTGTCGCACTTGCCGTCGTTGTTTTCGTCGACGTGCTCGGTGCAGGGGATGTCGGACTGACAAAATTCGCACTTGCCGTCGTCGTTAAGGTCGACGTGCTCGGTGCAGGTCTCGCCGGGGGTCTCGTCATTCTCGTCGGGCTTGCAGGCGACGATGCTCGTCATAACAAGCGCGAGGACGAGAAGGAGGAGAAGGAGTCTGGTCTTTCTCATTTTTTTGTACCTCACATATTTTATTTTGATACGAAATAATTGTACTACTTTTTCGAGCAGATGTCAACGAAAAATCGAAAGAAAAAGATTTATGTCCTTTTTGCTCAAAAAATAATACTATTTTTTATATATTTGAATGAAACTGCCGAAAACCGCTTGACACCTCGGGAAATTAAGTGTAAAATATTTATGAATTTTTATTGACAGCGAGGTATATCTTATGGGCGTGGAAATGCAATTTGACGAAAGTTCTCTTAGCTACGGCATCGATATCGCCCTGTGCGTCAACCGCTCGCGGCGGATGGCGGACACTATTCGTGATCTTGCTGACGGTCTGTGTGACCTTCCGTCGATGCTCGCCGCCAAATTTGACGAGCACAACCTCTCGCCCTCCCTGCGTCACCTTCGTGTGCGCGTCGTTGGCTTCGGGAGCTCCGCCTCGGGTGACGAAATTATCGAATCCCCCTTCTATGATTTTTCTTCGGACGGTGCGACCCACGCCGCCGATCATCTTCGCTCAATACCCCTGACCGAGGAGAGGGAGAGCGTGGACGTCTTTGCCGCGCTTAATACCGCTATGTCCTCACCGTGGATGGAGGGGGGCGGTTACCTTCGTCGGTTCATCCTTCTCCTTTCGGACACCGCGCCGGACTGCGCGGACGAATCCGTCGCGGCACGGGCGGGGGAATTTCTCTCGCTTCTTGAAACCGCGCCCGGCAGGCGGCATCGCCGCAATATCCTCTTCGCTCCGGAAAACGAGCTGCTTGAGCGCACCCTTGCCGCACAGACGTCGGTCTACTACGCATATACTCCCACCCACGGCGGTTGTCGCGATATCGACCTCGATTCGCTCGTGTCGATTATGGTAAACTCGCTTTAACACCCGAACGGATTTTTGCAGGAAAACCGACACCCCGTGCGAAAAACCGCACCTCGCGGGATTAACCCTTCACAGGGCGCCGCGGGCACGTCACCGACGGCCGTGACGGGGCGCGGACAACTCACCGATAACCAAGTACGTATCCATGGGGGCAAAATGCCACTTTTCATTGATAACACCAAAAACAGAATTATAGACGTCGTTATGTGCATCGACCTCACCGCGGGCTCGCCGATAATCGACGAGGTCAGGCGCGGCGCGCCCACCTTCTGCTCGCGGCTTGCCGACGGGTTTGAGGAGCATTCCGACTTCTTCACGGGCGGCTACGATATCCGCATCCGCTTCGTCGGCTACCGCGACTTTTCCGTCGACGAGCTGCCGATTATCGAATCCCCGTTCTTTTCCCCGAGCACCGAGGAGGGGATGGCCGAGATGATGGCCTTTCTTGACGGCCTCCACGCCCACGGCGGAGGTGATCTGCCCGAGAGCGGACTTGAGGCGCTCGCTATTGCGATGCGCTCGGATTGGCGTCCCTACGAGCAGCTTGCCCGCAGGATAATCGTCCTCTGGACCAACTCGCTCACCCACCCGCTCGGCGTAGGCAGCGACAAAGAGAATTATCCCGAACGGATGCCCAAAAGTATGGAGGAGCTTCGTGACCTCTGGTTAAGCGAGGTGGGAAATAAGGGCGCACGCCTGTTCGTCCTCGCACCCGAGATCGACCCCATCTGGTCGGATATAATCTTTTGGCCTCGCGTCTTTACCGAGGACGTGCCCGCGGGCGGAATGGGCGATACGGACATGGACGCTCTTGCCGATATCATCGCCTCGCTTGCCAAGTGATTTTTTCGCACCTCCACCGCGGTAAAACGTCACACGGGGTGCCACTTTTTCGCGTTTTTGGTGCTATCTTTCCGTATTTTTCAAAAACGCACCGTGATCCTGCGAAAAACCGCACCGACCTCGGTTAACCATTCGTCGCGGGTATGCGACACCGTATTTGAATCAACAAAAAATAATTTTTAATATCAGGAGGAAACAAATTATGCCAATTGGATTTGGTACCACAGGACAGGGCATAGACTACAACGTTGATATAGTTATGTGTATCGACGCTACCGGCTCTATGCACGGCATCATCAACGAGGTTAAGGCTAACGCCCTCTCCCTCTATCAGCAGTTCGTAGAGCAGATGGAGGCTAGCGACAAGAACGTTCAGCAGCTTCGTATCAAGGTAATCGTCTTCAGAGATTTCGGAGTAGATTCCGAGCCCTTCGTAGAGTCGAAGTTCTTCGTGCTTAACGAGGACGGCGGCGCAGAGGAGTTCCACGACTTCGTCGACAAGATCGAGGCAAGCGGCGGCGGCGACCTTCCCGAGAGCTCGCTTGAGGCACTTGCAGTTGCTATGAACTCCGAGTGGGTTACCACCGGCTCTATCAGACGTCACGTCATCATCATGTATACCGACGCTACCGCACTTCCTCTCGGCACTCACTCGTCCGCGGCAGGCTATCCCGCAGGTATGCCCGCAGACTTTGCTGAGCTTCACGAGTGGTGGGAGGGTCAGAGAATGGAGAAGAGAGCAAAGAGACTTCTCGTATTCGCACCCGATATGGAGCCCTGGAGCAACATGGTTGACTGGACCAACACCTTCCACACCGCGTCGAAGGCAGGCCAGGGATGCAGCGACACCGATATGGACGTCTGCATCAAGCTGCTTGTTAACTCTATCTAAACGAATTGGGGCGAGCCGTTTTTCTGCGGCTCGCCTCGCTAAAATTTTTACCCGAAAAAGGAGGGGTGTGGCATGAATATCGATTTCATCCTTTGCCTTGACAAAACTAACCGCAACCCCGTCATTGACGACGTCCTCGTCCCCGAGATCGGAAGCCTGCGCGCTCGCATTACGCGCTATCGCGGCGCCCTCGGTAAGCCGACGGAGGTTGGTCGCATCCGCGTGCGGATGCTTTTCTTCGGTGACTACGCCACCGATTCCGAGCCGATGGTACAGACCCCGTTTCTCGACCTCGATGCCGACCGCGACGAAATCGTATCCCGTCTTCAAAGCGTCCGTCAGGGCGGTGGCGGCGATATGCCCGAGCACTCCTATGAGGCCCTGACCCTCGGTATCCGCTCGATCGAGCCTGCCGACCGCACGGTCCTGCTTTTACTCACCGATTCCACGCCGCACCCGCTTGGCTCGGGCGTCGGCGCCTACTCTCCCGCATATCCGACCGATATGCCCGCGAGCATTGATGAGCTCACCGCCGAGTGGGAGGGTAGCTACAATTCCACCCGCCGACTTCTTCTTTTTGCCCCCGCGGGCAACGAGTGGCAGCGTGTGCGCGGCTGGCGCGGATGCATATATCACCCCGTGATGCCGCTCGGCGCATATTCGGATATTCTCGACCCCGACACGATCCCCGATCTCCTTGCCGCAAGCGCGGTAATGTGACCCCGTGTCAAATTAAATGCGATTACAATTGCGGAAATGTAAATAACTATTTACACCGCCTAACTATATTACAGACGAAAGAAAGGACGAGCGAATGAACATCAAGCTATACCGACAGAGGAAATTTGATAAGCCAAACGGCAGGATCATCTTCCACGGCGAGGATACCCACCCCTACGCCGACGACAGGCTTATCCTCGTTGCCGACGGCCTTGGCGGCAGGGGCGGCTTCCCCCACACCAAGATTGACAAGCGGATCTTCGAGCGTGAGGAGCTCTATAACCTCATGTTCGACCCTATCTTCCCCCGCGAGGTTGAGGAGGACTTCAAGACCTTCGTCACCGACAACTTCGAGGAGCTCTTCATCACCAAGGACTATTACTACTCCGAGGAGATCGAGTACGTCGAAAGATACGACGCGAAGGAGAGGGGCTACGTTAAGGTTGGCAAGCCCACCAATCCCTACGTTCGCTGCTCCGGCTACTTTGCCTCGCGTATCGTGACCGCGATCGCCCTTTACGAGCTGAAATACAATCCCGCCTTCAACCGCGACACCGTCTTTGCGGCTATCGCCGATATGAGTACCGAGGAGCAGGACGCCTACGCAATGGAGCTTGGCAAGCGGCTCGCCGCCTCCATCGCGGAAAAGCTGCCCATCGTTGCAAGCGAGGTCGGCTTCACCATCGAGATGGATTCCAACAACAAGGGTGTTTACCTTCTGCCCTCCACACTCACTCTCACCCTCTATAACGAGCGTGAGAACGACGTCCGGGCGCTCTACCTCTGGGCGGGCGATACCCGCGGCTACGTCTGGGACGAGGAAAACGGCATTGCCCAGGTTACCGAGGACCACGAGCAGGACGAAACGATGACTAACCTCATCACCCTCTCGAAGCCCTTCGAGATCGAGGGTAGGTTTTTAACCTTCCCGAAGCCCTGCGTCCTCTTCAACACCTCCGACGGCGTCTATAAGCCGAAGGTGTTTGCAAACGGCATCGATATGGAGGCACAGATCTTCCAGTCCTTCGGACACTTTGAGAAGCAGGAGGACGCGCTCAACCACCTCGTTGCCGCGTTCAACCACATCTCCGCCGACGATTCGAGCACGATGTCCCTCGTGGCATTCGGTTATGACGATTATAGCGAGTTCCGCGCCGCGGTGAAGAGAAGGCTTGCAAGAATCTCCGAGCGCTTCCTCTCCCGTCTTCCCGACCTCTTTGAGCGGGATTACCCCACCGAGCTCGAAAACCTCGATAACTCCATTCTCCGTATGCCCGCCCTGAAGGAGGAGCTTATTAAGCTCGAGGGCGTGCGCGAGGTAGTCCGCGGGGAAATGCTCATCCGCGGCTACGCTCCCCTGAACGAGGCAAAGCGCGCACTTGGTGCCGACTTCCTCCGTCTCGAGGAGGAAAAGCGCGCCGCCGAGCGCGCCATTACCGAGTGGGTCGAGCTTAACTGGGTCGCTGGACACCGCCTGCGCCGCATCTCCACCGCCCGCACCCCCGAGGGCGAGCTCTCTCCCTTTGAGAGGATCGAGGCACTCAAGGCAGAGGCGAAGGGCGTCGTTTACGACCACCACGCCGAGTTTACCGCCGTCGCGGACAAATTCCGCGAATCGACCACCGTCCTTGCGGCCGTCATCCGCGAGGTGTCGAAAAACGTCGAGCACAGCTGCGATCCCGAAAATTACAACGGCTACGATAATGCGCGCGAGATGCTTATCGCGGTTATCGATTCCATCGACCGTGCACGCAACGCCGAGTGCGGCGCCGCGAGGAAATACAACGAGATCCGCGAGAGCATGAACTGCATCGCCGAGGATTGCATCAAGACCGAGGCGGACGCCATTGCAGACCTCGTTGCCCGCATCCTCGCCGCTAACGAGCCCGAGGATCTCAGCATCAGCGGTGGCGCCTGCGAGGCGCTGAAGCCCCTCCACGCCGCATATAAGGCGGCAGAGAAGGCACTCGACGCCTGCCCCGTCGGAGATGCGGACGCGCTTGTCGACGGCTTCATCGATCAATATTGGAACGAGAGCGGCAGGCTCCTTGGCCTCATCTGGAACAGCTACCGCCACCTCATCCCCGACGAGCTGCTTGACCGCCTGCTCGCCGACGATCCCGACCGCCTTGCAAAGAGGCGTGAGCTCGTTTCGGGCAACGCCATTCGTGCCGAGCTGTACGCGCTCTACGACTCCACTTATTACAGATTTTACAGGGAGAGCAGACTATGACAATTCACGGATTTGAGCTGATTGGCGACTGGAAGGCCGCCAATCGCGGATACACCGCCCTCGCGAAAAAGGGCGGAAAGAAATATTTCCTTAAAAAGTACGGCGATTTCAAGCTCCCTCGCCGCGACTCCTCGACCACGCCTGCCCTTTATAACAGGCTCGAGAAGGAGTTCAACGACTTCATGAACAACCGTATCGCCATCAACGTCGCCTTAAAGGAGCTCGCGGGCCCCGGCGGAAACATCATCCTCCCCCTCGAGTGGTTCGTTGACGATATTTATTACGTCGAGGCGACCGAATTCGTGTCCGACCTCATCGAGGACGAGGCGATCCTGAGGCTCCCCCTCGACGATATCAAGTTCATTATGCTTACCGCCGCGGGCGCGCTTCATAACGTCCACCGCAAGAACATCGTCCACAGTGACCTGAAGCGTACCAACCTCCTTGCCGCGCGCAACACCGCGGGCAAGACCGTCGGCAAGCTCATCGACTTCGACAAGAGCTACTTCACCGCCAACATCCGTGAGGATGAGCTCGGCGGCGACCAGAGCTACATGTCGCCCGAGCTGGCACAGTGCCTGCTTTGCGACCTTGCCGAGGAGGCGCTCGCCTACCTCTCCGTAAAGTCGGATATCTTCTCCCTCGGACTCATCTACCACAACTATCTGACGGGCGGCGATTTCCCCGAGATCCGCGGCCTCACGGGCAGACTTGCAAAGAGGAAGGAGGAGGGCAAGAGCATCTACGCGAGCGAGGCACTCCTCGGCGGAGCGGAGCTCGTCGTATCGAAGAAGATCAAGGAGCCCTACCTCGCAAACCTCATCGTAAATATGCTCCAGCTCCAGCCGGAGGACAGACCCACCGCACTCCAGGTCGTTGAGGTCCTCCGTGACAAGAAGGTCATGGACGTAAAGGAGGGCTCGAAGGTAGTCCTCGAGGCAGGCTCGAAGCCCGCCCCCGCACCCAAGACCGCGACCAAGTCCACCCCCGCAAAACCGACCGCAACCACGCCTACCCCCACCCCCGGGCCCACGCCCGAACCC
>JAZODF010000058.1:0-16044 GCA_045596865.1 Eubacteriales bacterium | reverse complement strand
AGCTCATATTGAATCTCCTTTTGTTGTTTTGTTTGTGTGGTAACTTCATTATAACACAGGATTCAATATGAGTGTTCTTTTTTTCTTAAAAGTGTTGCACTTGATAGTATAATTCACCGTCAAAATTATAAGGGCTGACCGTGCGGTCAGCCCTTCCTTTTGGTTTGTTTCGATTTTGCTTGTCTTTCATCCCGTCCTAGTGCGAGTAAAGTAACATACCGAGGGCGGCTGAGATCAGGATGATGAGGATGGGGGAGGCGGGCTTTTTCGTCAGGCGGCGAAGGAGTGCCGCGGCGGCGGTGATGAGTGCGAGGATGACAATGCCGCGGAGGTCGGGTGTCGGAGTATCGGCGAGGGTTTTGATGCCGATAAGATTGCCGACGAGGAGGGTGGCACCCGTTGCGAGGATGAGGCCGACCACACACGGACGGACACCGCCAAGGAAGGCGCGCACGCCCGCGAATTTCAAGAAGCCGCGGATGAGGGCGGCGATAAGCAGAATGATGATGAAGGACGGCAGGACAACGCCGAGCGTTGCGACGAGCGAGCCGAGGATGCCCCCCTGTGTCGAGCCGACGAAGGTTGCCATATTCACCGCTATCGGCCCCGGGGTGGATTCGGCGACGGCAATCATATTTAGAAGCTCACCTTCGGTGAGCCAGCCGTGCGAGAGGACCTGCTCACGGATGAGGGAGATCATGGCGTAGCCACCGCCGAAGGTGAACGCGCCGATCTCAAGGAAGGTCAGAAACAATTCGAGGTAGATCATTTCCCTGCCCCCTTTCCCCTTCGGGCGGTGGTGACGAGGTAGAGGATGACGCCGAGCGTGCCCGAGATAAGGATATAGAAAATCGAGGAGAAGGAAACGGCGAGAATCGAGAGGGTGACCATTGCAACGGTGACCGCGCTGACGATGATGATATTGAACGGGGTGCGGTTCATTTTACGGAGCATTCGGACGCCTGCCGAGAGGATGAGGTAGATGACCGCGACCTGTATTCCGCGGAAGGCCGCCGCGACGAGCGAGAGCGAGAGGAAGGCGTCGAAGAAGAGCGAGATCAGGTAGATGATAACAAAGGAGGGCATGCAGATTCCGAGCGTGGCGACGAGCGAGCCAAGGAAGCCCGCGAGGCGGTAGCCGACGTAGGTGGCCGAGTTGATGGCGATGGGGCCGGGGGTGGATTCGGCAATAGCGACCATATCGAGAAATTCCTCACGATCGAGCCAGGCGCGCCTTGTGACGATCTCGTTTTCGAGAATTGCAATCATTGCGTAGCCGCCACCAAAGGTGAACATGCCGATTTTCAGCATTGTTATAAAGAGAGTGAGAAGCCGTTTCATACCGTCTCCTTTCCTATATA
The DNA here is from genome assembly GCA_045596865.1 of Eubacteriales bacterium. Lineage (GTDB taxonomy): Bacteria > Bacillota > Clostridia > Oscillospirales > CAG-272 > UBA1740. The sequence continues at coordinate 14,683 of JAZODF010000058.1, read as the reverse complement.
ATGTTATGTATAGTTTACTTTTTGCGGTGATTTTCTTATTTTTTGATGGGGAGAAGCATACGGGTTGCCGCCTTGTATTCGGTGAAGCCGTCCTTGCGTGACTGTCGCTTATCCGCCATGGGGATGCTGACCGCGAGGAAGAGGACGGTGTTTGCAAGCGCGCCCGCGGCGAGGTAGAATTTATCGGGTGCGGCAAAGACGACGGCGAGGGCAATTCCCCACCACATCAGGATTTCGCCGAGGTAATTCGGGTGGCGGGAGTATTTCCAAAGGCCGACGCGGATGAAGGGGGTCGTGCGGTTATTGCGGTAGCTGTGCATCTGGATATCAGCGGCACCCTGCAGGCAGGCGGCAAGCACCGAGAGAAGGAGAAACAGGGCCGACGGCAGGGTGACGGCAAGACCCGCGCGGATAGCATAGACCGCGGGGAGGGTGCACCCGTAGACGATGAGAGTGGGCACGAGGTGGATGCCGACGAGGTTAACGAGGGGATATGCCCTGCCCGTCGTTTCGTGGAGCATCGTATAGCGCCAATCCTGATGGCAGAGGCCGACGAAGGTGTACGCCCAATTCGCGGTGAGGCGGATTGCCCAGAAGCCGACCGCGACGAGGAGGAGAACGCCAAAGGCGTTCAGCCCGTTTCCGAGGGCGAAGGCGAGGAGGATGACGGGCGGCTGTACGCTCCAATAGGGGTCATAGACCGAGGCGTTGTCGAGGATGACACTGAAGACGTAGGTAAAGACGGTTGCCACCACGTCGGAGGCGAGGAGGGCGAGCCACCAATCGAGGTCGCGCGCGAGGTAGTATGTAGCGAGCCCGACGAGGGTCGCGAGGATATAGATGATCACCACGGTGACGAAGCTCGCGGCGCGGTTATTCTTTAGCTTTTCCACAATTTCTCCTTCATTTTCCCATTGATTTTGCCGACGGGGGCGGTGGGATTTATTATCGAAGCGGGTTTCTGCCCAAAGATATTTATCTGTTTTGAGATATTACAGGGATGTTAAGTGTTTTTTCAGCTCGTCGAAGGAGCCGTGCGGGAGGGTTGAATAATCCGAGCAGCTACGGTTAAGGAGCCCGTCGGTCAAGAGGAATACCCGCATGCCCAGGTGGCGGGCAATCATATCCTCGTCAACGTCGTTGCCGACCATTACGCACTCCTCGGGCGTTAGGCCAAGGCGGGCGAGGATATCGCGGTAGTAGTCGAGGCTCGGCTTACAGAAGCGGGAATTTTCATAGGAGGTGACGAGGGCGAAATCCTCGGGAGAGAGGCCCGCCCAGCGAATGCGACCCGCGGTTGCGACGGCGGGAAAGAGCGGATTTGTCGCAAGGACGGCGGTGTAGCCGAGGCTATGCACGAGGTCGATGATCTCGCGGGAGCGCGGCTCATAGCCGCAGGTTGGCCTGACCTCGTCGAAGCGGTTTTCGTAATACTCGTCAAAGAGGGTGCGGTCGGCCACGATGCCCTGCCCCACCGTGTCGGCGAGGGCCTGCCAGAATGCCTGCTCGTTGGTTTTGGTGCCGTCGTTTTTGAACATGGCGCGGGTGCCCGCGACGACCCCGTTTGCAACGAGGTGCGGGTCATAGCCGTGTGCGGCGGCGGTGGCGGCAATGCCGCCGATATATTCGCGGATGAAGGCATCCTGGTCCATCGGGATGAGGGTGCCGTCGAGGTCGAAAAGGATGGTTGTCGGTTTCATTATTTCTCCACGTCGGGTTTACGTCGGTAAATCCGTCAATCGGCAAGGAGGCCGCGGCGGAATTCGGTCGGGCTGACGCCCGTGCTACGCTTGAACATTTTGCAAAAGTAGGAAAAGCTGTTAAATCCGGTTGATATTGCGATCTCGGATATTGATGCCTGCGGGTCGGAGAGGCGGAATTTCGCCTTCTCTATCCTATACGAATTGACGAACTCCGAGAATGAGCAGCCGAAGTGCCGCTTGAACAGGCGGCAGAAGTAGGAGTTGTTGAGGTACAGACTGCTTGCCGCGGTGGCGGAGGTGATAGGCTCGTGATAATGGGCGTCAACGTAATCGAGGACGTCCTTGCAGAAGGCGTGCTCACGCACGTCGGTCGTTGAGGTGATGAAATAGCCCGCGCCGCGAAGGCGGGCGAAGGCGAGCGAGAGGTGGCCGATGACCTCCATTTCCCAGCCGTTATTCCGCCGCTCGAAGGCGGAGACGGAGGCGCAGATTGCCCCCCAGACGGCGGTGCACTCGGGCGAGCCCGCAAGGAGGTGGTCGCCGACGGTGAGGCTACCGCGCTCGAGCCCGCGGGCAAGCTCCTCATCCCAAAGGAGCGAGAGGTCGAAGCAGACGCACTCGTAGGTTGCGTGCGGCAGGATGTGAGCACGGTGGATACAATATGGCGGGATGACGAGGACGTCGCCCTCATGCAGCTCGTGCATCACCGAATCGACGTAAAATTCGACGGTGCCCGCGGTCATTGCGATGACCTCCAGCTCGCGGTGGTTATGGGCGACGAACGCCGACTCGCGCTCAAGAGATGCCTTGCGGTATATCGCAAAGGGTATGGTTGTGTATCTGTATTTATATTCGTCCTTAAACATACGTCCCCCACTAGGTCAATGGTGTTACAATTACAAGTCAAAATAATTCTATTATTCAGCACAAGTTACAAGTATAATTATAATATACACTTGTTTTTGTTATTTGTCAACAGTGTAATAATAATTCGCATTCCCAAAAGGAGATTGCTTATGATAAAGCGTACGCTAACCGCCCTTCTCGTCATATTCACGCTACTGCTCGGTGTGACCGCGATCTCGGTCGCGGCGGCGAACACGGAGGAAAAGCCCGTTTTGAATATCGGCGTCGTCACGAACAGCCCGTCAAAGGACCTCGCAAAGGTTTTGCAGGATAATTACGACGGGGTAAAGGTGTATTCCACCATCGACAGCGCGCTCAGCCTTGCGAAGGCGGACGGGATCGACGGCCTTATGATCCTTGCGGACAATTACCCCGGGGTCACCACCGCGCTGACGGCGGTGCAGGCGGCGAAGCTCGGCTCGCTCGGTATTCGGACGTACATAGAATATCCCGCAAACAACTCCTCGCTCGGTATTACGGGCTTCGAGGGGACGGACGTTATGGGATATCAGCGCGCGGTAGTCACCGACGCCGAGGCGCTCGGCATGGCGGAGCACAGCATCCTGTACGTTCACGGTGCAAGATACCTCAAAAAGACGGATATTTCCCGCTCCTGGCTGGTTAACGCGAGGGTGGCGGGCTACGATATTGCGGACTACGGTCTGACCGACTGTACCCCCTACTCCATGCTCGAGACGAACGAGGCGGGCAATCTTCTCATCGCCTCGACGAAGCTCAGCCAATTCGTATCGGCAAGATACGCGCCCTACGAGAGGTGGCAGACCCTGTGGGAGAGCGTCCTCTCATGGGTTTCGGGCAGTACGGTCGACTCCTTCGACTGGGAGCCGCTCGTGAGTGCGAATTACTCGCCCGAGGACGTGCTCGGCGAGGATGCGTACGAGGAGGCGGTCCGCCTCAACACCGAGTGGTATATGAACGCGAACATGCTCCCTGTCCTGGACGGAAGTCAGGGCATCTGGGAGGGATACAGCTCCGGTAGCAGCTTCAACGAATACGGTGATCAGTACCGCCGCCTTCTTATGCGCGCAGACTGCAACGGCGAGAGCATCGGCGCGATCGCGCTGGCGGGCACGCTCCTCGGCGAGGAGGAGTACAAGGACGTCGCGTATAACGCGATGCGGTGGCTGCTCACCGAGAGTGAGCTTGCAAACGGCGACCGCGCGGACGTGAACAAGAGCCAATACGGCCTGCTCTCCTGGCACGATCAGGCGATGAATCAGTATTACGGCGATGATAACGCGAAGGCTATCCTCGGACTTATCCTCGGCGCGGCGGCGCTCGGCACGGATGAGTTTGACGAGAGGATCCTCGAGGCTATTATCGCGAATTTCCGCACCGCGGGTATTTACGGCTACCGCGGCGGCAGACTCCTTGCCGAGGATATTGAGAGATCCGGCTGGGAATATTTCTACAACAGCACTACGACTAACTACTCCTCGCATTTCGAGGCGTTGCTCTGGGCGTGCTACCTCTGGGCATACGAGCAGACGGGGTACGAGCCCCTGCTCGACCGCTCGCGCATGGCAATCTCGATGATGATGACGGCGTACGAGAACACGATGGTCGGCGACCTTGACGGCGGTGCGAACGAATGGCACTCGACAAACGGCCTTCAGCAGGACCGCGCGAAGATGATCCTGCCGCTTGCGTGGCTCGTGCGGGTTGAGCCGACCGAGGAGCATATTGCCTGGCTCGACCTTATGATAAGCGACATGATGGCGCTTCAGGACGAGGCGACGGGTGCGCTACGCGAGGAATTTGCCGAGAATGGGTACGGTATAATCGACCTGCCCCCGTTCTCGAAGAACTCGGATTACGGTACGGCGGAGGCACCCGTTATTCAGAAGAACGGCGACCCCTGCTCCGACTCGCTCTACACCTCGAGCTTTGCCATGATGGCGCTGAACGAGGCATACGCGGCGATGGCGGCGATCGGAAACTCCACCCTTGCCGAGAAGTTCGGTAATTACGCGACCTCCCTCTCGGATTACCACGTCAGAATTCAGCAGGTCAGCACCAAGGCGCAGTACAACGGTGCGTGGTTCCGTGCGTTCGACTACGAGAAGTGGGAAACCTACGGCAGTGACGGTGACGCGGGCTGGGGCGTTTGGTGTATTGAGACCGGCTGGTCGCAGTCCTGGATCTCCGCGACTCTCTCGCTCGAGGCGATGGGCACCAACATCTGGGATTACACCAAGACAACCACCGTCGCCGACAAATTCAACGACGTTGCGATACGGATGCTCAATTTCGACGAGTCGAAGCTGTTCCCCGTCAGCACCCTTGAAACCTCGAAGGAGGTCAGCGTGCGCGGCACGTCGAGCCTTCTGTTCGACGGGATATTCGGCTCCACCACCTATTCCGACGGCAAGTGGGTCGGCGCGGAGGGCGTTGACATCACCCTGACGGTGGATTATCAGCGCAGGGTTGAGTTCGATATTATTCAGCTTCATTTCCTTCATAACATGGGTATGGGCATTTGCCCGCCCTCGGCGGTTGAGTTTTACGGCTCCGCGGACGGCAAGAGCTACGAGCTCCTCGGCACGGTCAGACTGACCGAGGATATACAGGCGGAGTACGCGGAATATACGAAAAATCCGTCGACCTTCTTTGAGTACGCGACGCTCGAGCTTGAGAGGACGGCGAATCTTCGCTACCTTAAAATCGAGGTACGGACGGCGGGCACGTACGTTCACCCGTATCACGGCACCATACCGCATTGGATATTCATGGACGAGCTTGAGGTAATGAGAAAGCAGGCGGACCTCACCGCCCTTTCCGAGCTTGTTGCCACGGCGTCGGGCATCGACACCGATAAGTATCAGCCTGCAACCGTCCTCGTCTTTGACAAGGCGTACTCGGACGCCGTCGCGTTCATCAACTCGGTGAGCCCGAACCCCGACTTTATGCAGGGGCTGTACGACGCGCTGGTAGCGGCGATCGACGGTCTGTGCGGAAGGCTGCCCATCTCTATATACGGTCTGCCCGACGGCTACACCCAGTACGGTGACTCCTCACGGATAATCAACGGAAATCACGCGGAGGTCGCGGGATCGGTTCAGCTTGTCAAGAACGCGTACACCACACCCGTCAACACTACCGCGGAGTTTATTCTCGACCTCGGTGACGTTATCGAAATTTTGTCGGTCGGTTATTCTGCGGAATCCCGTCCCGCATCCGGAATTTACAGCCAGAACGCCGAGATATTCGTTTCGGATTCGCCCGACGGACCGTGGGTCAGCATCGGCGCCCTCAAGGGACGGATGCACGCGGGCGAGTATCAGGACGTTTCGGAATATCACACCGTTTCGACCGCGACGAGCGCGAGCGGACGGTATATCAAGTATATTTTCAGCCGCGCGGGCGAGAACGAGATCGCCTTCACCAATGGGCAGACCTACACCCCCGACGGCAAACTGCGCGTGGCGGAGTGGTTCTTCCCCACCGAGCTGTTCGTCAACGAATTCCGCCGCATTGAGGTATCGGCGGAGGATGCAACGGTCAGCATTACCGACGAGGGTGGCAATCGCCTGCCCTCCATCGGTGCGATGCTCGGTCAGGACGTTAAGGTATCGGTTGACTCGACCCTACCCGTGACGGGTGCGGTAATCAACGGCACGCTCGTCGAGGTTGTCGGCAACGCCCTCGTTATCCCGAGCGTTCTTGAAAAGCAGACGGTAATTATCAACTTCTTCACCTTCTCCGAGGAGGAGCTACCCGTATTCGTGGGCGTGAAGGAGTGGTTCGTCGGCGTGGGCGAGGAGTTCGACCCGCTTGCGGACATTTACGCATACGATTCGGACGGCACGGATATTTCCGATGCCATCAGGGTTATCGGCGGCACGGTTGGCACCGCCGTCGGTAAATATCAGATCACCTATCAGGTCAAGGATGCCAAGGGCGCGTCGAGTCAGGTAACCACGACGGTGCACGTCCTGCCCGCGACGGGCGGAAACCGCGTTATTGCGATAACCCCGTCGACGAAGATGGAGCTCGTTGACTACGCCTACAAGCTCTTTGACGGCGTTTTCGCACCCGAGAGCGCAAACTGGGCGCACGCGGCGTTCGTCAGGTGGTGTGGCACCTCACCCATCGAGATTCTCGTGCGGCTTGACGGAATTACGGGCATTGCGGACATCGGGCTGTCGCTCGCGAGCTGTCCGTGGTACGGATTCCTTCCGCCCGACGTCGAGATATACGTTGCCGACACGCTGGATGACGAGTGGGTTCAGGTTGCCGATTTTCAGGCACAGATGCACGGCGCGGCGATGGAAAAGTACGATTTCCTGCGCCTGTCGGTTCCGCTTGACAACGTGACGGCGGATTACGCAAAGATAATTATTTCCTTTGATTACGACCATTCCTACGATAACGTGCAAAGCAGCACGGGTCAGGTGGGCAGCTTCAAGCCCGAGTGGACGATAATCGACGAGATCACCGTCAACCCCTACTACACGGCGAGAGTCGAACAGAGCGAGGGCGGACGGGCGAGCATTTCGGTACCGCACGCGGGTGGCGCGCTTTACGGTGAGGATATCACGGTCACGCTTATCCCGAATAGCGGATACGTTATCGACGGACTGCTCGTAAACGGCGAGCGGGTCGCGCTGATGGGCAACCGATACGTTATCAAGGGTGTGACGCGTCACGCGGTAATCGAGGGTATTTTCGTCCCTGAGACGGTCGGCGGCGACAGGATAAGCGGTGTTGCTCTCGACCTTGCGGACGGCGTTTCGATGGTATTTTACGCAAGGAGTGAGGCGGCGCTCGAGTCGCTACGGATGACATTTACCGTAAACGGTAAAAAGGTCACGGTCAACCCCATTGCGACCGAGGAGGAGGGCGTTTACGCCTTCTACACCCCGAGGATCGCGCCGCAATTTATGGGCGACGCGGTGAGTGCGGTGCTGAGTATTGACGGGGTAGACGTGCAGGAGCGCTTCTACTCCATTGAGAGCTACTGCCGCGATATTCTATCGGATATTGATACGGGTGCGCTCACCCTTCCCGACGGGGAGCGGGCGACGCTCGTGCGGGTGATATGCAACCTGCTCGACCTCGGTGCGGCGGCACAGAAAAAGGAGGATCACAACGCGGGTTACCTCGTAAACGAGGGTATCACGGGCGCGGATGAATTCACACCCGTCGATGCTACGCACGCGGCAGAGATCACCGCCGCGACCGACGTTTCCGTCTACTATATCGGTGGAGGTATTCATTGCGGTAACGCGCCGATTATTTACCTGCGGCTCGCGATAGGCAACTCCGCCCTCTCGAGCGTGGAGATCCGCGTCGGCTGTCCCGACGGCAGAAGCGTGACGTATGCGGCAAGCGAGCTTGCGAAGGATTCGACGGGATGCTATCTCGTATATCTTCCCGCTCCTTATGCGGTTGATTACGAGGCGAGATTCACCGTCGAGATGATGGCGGGCGGAAGGGTAGTTCAACGGGCGACGCTCAGCATCTGCTCCTACGTTTGTTTGTTGCAAAATCAGACGGCGGACGGTAGCCTTACCGCGGATGCCGAGCTTGTGCGCGCGCTGTATAAATACGGCGAATCGGTAAAGGCGCTCGCGGCGCTGACCGACGGCGAATAAGCAGACAATACGTGAAAACGGCGAGGGGCGCACCGATGAGGTGCGCCCCTTTTATGGCGGGATATATAGGCGAGGAGGAGGGTTGACAGGGCTTTTTTCGGATAAATACAACGTTTTTTTCAAAAATGTATTGACATATACGCGCGTATGTTGTATTATTAAGGTAGTACAAGAAGGAGGAAATTGCCTTGGCTTGGAAATTTGAAGCGGGACGGCCGCTATGCTCACAGATCGTGGACCGAATAAGACAGGACGTTTTAAGCGGTGTTTACGGTCGGGGCGAGCCCTTCCCCACCACACGCCAGCTCGCCGCGGAGGCGGGCGTAAACCCCAACACGATGCAAAAGGCGCTCACTCTCCTTGAGGAGGAGGGGCTGCTCGTCACGCTCGGCACATCGGGGCGGACGGTAACGTCGGACGAGGGGGTAATCAGCACCGCGCGGGATATTGCCGCGGGGGCAATCGTCCGTAGGGCGGTAAACGAGGCACGGCCGCTCGGCATTGGATGCGAGGAGCTGTGCGAAATGATAAGGAGGAATTGGAATGACGAACAATAACGCACCGATTCTGTCGTGTCAGCACCTTGTAAAGAGCTACACGCAGGGAAAGCCCGTCTTAAAGGATTTCAACATATCCGTCCCGGCGGGAAAGATACTCGGCCTTCTCGGCCCGAACGGCTGTGGCAAGTCAACGCTGCTCAAGTTGATTGCGGGCATTCTCACGCCCGATTCGGGTAACATTGAGATATGCGGTATTCCCCGCTCCGAGGAAACTAATTCCCTCATCTCCTATCTACCCGAGCGAACCTACTTCAATTCGTCGATGCGGGTATGCGAGCTTATTGAGTTTTTCAGCGATTTTTATACCGATTTCGACGCAGAGGTGGCGAAAAAGATGCTCGCCGACCTTTCTATTCCGATTGAACAGAAGCTCTCCACCCTTTCGAAGGGTATGAAGGAGAAGACCCAGCTCATTATGGTTATGTCCCGCAAGACGAAGCTGTATATGCTCGACGAGCCTATCGGCGGTGTTGACCCCGCGTCGCGCGAGTACATACTCAATACCATTATCGGCTCGTACAACCCCGAGGCGTCGGTCATCATCACCACCCACCTTATCGCGGATATCGAGCCCGTGCTCGATGAATTTGCGTTCATGGGCTACGGCGGCGAGATCGTGCGTGCGGGTAATGCCGAGCGCGTCAGGGAGACGACGGGCAAGACCATTGACGAGCTGTTCAGGGAGGTATTCAGATGTTCCGCAAGCTACTAAAATACGATATGCGGCCTATGCTCCGCCTGTGGCTCATTCTCACGGCGGCGGCACTCGGGCTTTCCGTGATGGGCGGTCTTTGCACCCGCGGTATTGAGATGGCAACCACCGACCCGATGAAGGCGGCGTTCATCCCCTTCTCCATGATGGGTATGTTGATGTCGATTTTCGGTATCGTTGCCTACGTTGCGGCGATATCCGTCATCCTGCTCGTGCGGTTTTACCGCAATTTCTTCACTGACGAGGGGTATCTTACCTTTACCCTGCCCGTCAAGCGGTCGACGCTGTTCAATGCGAGGCTGTTTTCCGCGATGGTGTTCAATACGGCGACCTTTGCCGTGCTGATCGTTTGCATTGTTATAATCCTGGCTATTGCGCCCGGCGGCGTAAACGGTGAGTCAACCGCGCTTCGCATGGTGCTTGACGGGATTCGTCTTATGCTCATCAGCCTCGCACCGATTTTGACCGAGGCGATTGCGGGCTGGGTGACGGCGTATTTAATTGCGTTTCTGTTACTCACCCTTGCGGCGTACGCGTTCTCGACGCTTCTTATGTTCTGCTGTGTTATTTTCGGCTCGATCATCGTGAAGAAGCTGAAATTCCTGATGGCGATCGGCCTTTATTACGCGGTGACGGTTGCAATCGAGATTCTCAGCTACCTGTTAACGCTGGTTGGAACGCTCGGTATTCAGGCAATCTCCTCCAATCCCGCGATGATCACGGACGGGGAGTTCGCATGGCTGTTCCTTCTGCTCATTATCGGGGCGGCGATGGTTATCGGCGTTGCCTCCTGCTTCCTTTACAAATTCGCTGTCAGCAAGCTTCGCGGAAATCTCAATCTGGCGTAAGGAGGGCTTATGAAAAAGGTTAAAATAATATTCACCCTGTTAGCGGTGCTTCTTATGCTCTCCGTATGCGTGATGGGCGTTTCGGCACAGTCCGAAGAGGGTCCGTACGACGGGGAATACGAGGGCGGCTATTACGAGGAGGAGTACGAGCCCGACACCGTTTTCACCCCCGAGGGCGGGCAGGCGTTTGCCATCGTTTTGTCGGTGATTTTCGGCATTGTCGGACCGCTTATCCCCATGGGATACGTTGTCTTCATGCTCCTCGCACACAAGAGGCAGGTTGAGCCGGTTGATTACGTTATCATCGGCCTGTCGGCCGTTTGGCTGATTGCGGGAGTTATTCTGCTCATACTGTTTGTGTAAATAATTATTTACAATAAATGGCACGCGCCACCCGTGAATTTGACACGGGTGGCGCGTTTTTGTGTTTTATGGGTTATGGGGAGCTCGGTGTAAGCCGTGCCAAGGGCGACCCGAAGCGGAGCAAAAAAACGGGGTATTCGGGAGGTGCACCTCACGCAAGGCGTGGGTCAGGCGCGGTAGGGATCGACGATACAGCCGCGGGGATTGCCGAGCGGGTCGGATATGACGACTACGGCCTTCGAGGGCATTGCGGAATAGTCACCGCCCGCGTTTTTGGAGTCGCGCTCCTTCGCGACCTCCTCGCGGGTATAGCGAGAGAAGATGATAAAGAGCATATTGGCGGCGGGGTCATGGTACATCAGCTCGGCATACGGCTCAAATTCGCCGCCGACCGAGAATACGCGCTCCTGTCCGCGGTAGATATTCAGCACCTCGGCATCGTAGAGCGGAGTATGGAAGGCGGTATGCGTTTTGGCGTAGTAGATTTCGAGGCCGACGCCAATCTTGCTTCCCTTTTCCACCCCCTTGTCGGAGAGGGCGCCGCGCTCGTAGAGTGAGAGGAGCATTTTCGCCCTGACGGAGATCTCGCGGCGCTCAGCCCACATTTCAAAGTAGGTGCCCATCAGCTGCATTTTGCGATCGTCATCGAGGCTCTCGTACTTTTCGCGGAGCTGATTCATCACCCGCTCGGGATCGAGGGAGTAGCCGAGGTCGGACACGATCTTGGTTGCGAGGGCGTGAGGGTCGGAGTAGCCGGCGGCGTTGATGGTTTGCATATTGTCGACGTCGATGTAAAAGGAGAGATACCTGTTCGGCACGTCGGCGCGTGTAATCTCATCAAGGCGAACGACGATGACCTTTTTATTGAAATAGCGGGTCGCCATTTTAAATTCCTTCGTGACGTAGGAGCTCTCCTTCTCGAAGATGCCCTTGGTGAGGAAGAGTATCATTGCGTCGCATCCCTCGATACGGTTGGCGATCTCGGTTTCCCAATCCTCGCCCGATTTTAGGCCGTCATCGTACCACATCGGCAGGTCGTATTTATCGAGGGTGCGGACCATTTCGCCGACGCGAATCTCGTCCTCGGAGTTATAGCTGATAAAATAGTAGGAGCCGACGGTCGTTGGCTCTATCCCCAGATTTCGTGACATTTTATCTCCTAAAAGGTAATGTTTTGTTTACTTTTCGTGCATTTTCACAGCCGTGGAAAGGCGTGATAATTTAACACGGGTGCGGGGGTATTCCCTTTTCGATCTGTTAATACTCGCTACAGAGGGCGTAGAAGGCGACCGCGCCCGCGGCGGCAACGTTGAGGCTGTCAACGCCGTGTGCCATCGGTATTTTCGCGGTATAGTCGCAGGAGGCGATGGTCGATTTTGATAGGCCGTCACCCTCGGTGCCGAGGATGATAGCGAGGCGCTCCTCGGCGCGCAGGCGGGGGTCATCGATGCGGACGGTATCGCTGGCGAGCGCCATTGCGACCGTCTTGAAGCCGAGGTCGTGCAGCACCGAGATATCGCGGGGCCAATCGTCGGGTGTGTTCCCTATCCTAGTCCACGGGACCTGAAGGACGGTTCCCATCGACACGCGCAGGGCGCGACGGCAAAGCGGGTCACAGCAGGTCGGGGTGACGAGCACCGCATCAACGCCGAGCGCCGCCGCGGAGCGGAATACCGCGCCGATATTCGTGCTGTCGGCTATGGCCTCGAGGACGGCTACCCTGCGGGCGTTTTTCAAAAGCTCGGCGGGCGGGAGCAGGCGCGGGCGATACATCGCGCAAAGCGCGCCGCGGGTCAGCTCAAACCCCGTCATCTTGGTGAGGAGGTCGCGCTCCGCCGCGTAGATTGGGGTGTTTTCGGGCAATTTTTCGATGATCTTCTCCACCGCGCCGCCAAGCAGGCGGGTGTCGGTCAGGAGGGACACGGGAATGCACCCCGAATTCAGGGCGACCTCGATGACCGTAGGGCTCTCGGCAATGAAGATGCCGCGCTCCTCCTCGAGGCGGTTGCGAAGCTGTGCCCCCGTCAGTCGGACATAGACGTCGAGGCGGGTATCGTTATAGTCGGTTATGTATGTAATTTCCTGCATTTTTCCACACCTTTTCAATATTTCCCTTCTATTTTATCATACCGCGGGCGAAATGTCCACGGTTTTTTGTAATTTGGAGAAAAAGAAGCGTGTGGGTTGTTTTTTTGCAAAGGCAACGAAAGGGACGCCCCCGCGGGGGCGTCCCTTTTATATTCGGCGAGTGCCCTGCCCTGTTTTTCAAGTGCTCAAAGGCGGATTTCGATCAGCTCGCCGTCGGTTGATGCGGCCTCGACGAGGCACCAATTCGGGTGGATCGCCTTCATTCGTTTTACCTCGCGGCGGATGCGGCGCATATCGCGTGGGCGTGGGAGCCTGAAGGCGTGCTCGCCGTCCTCCCTCGCGTGGCGGCGTAGGACGCGAAGTGACAGGCGGGAGATGACAAGGCGGGTGGGGATGCGGATTTTTATCCTTTTACACCCATTTTCGTTTATCGTGATTTTCATTATTCCACCGTGATTTCGACCGTATCGCCGTCGGCGCTCTCAATCTCGACAAGTTTGCCGATGACCCCGCGGTCGATGAGCGAGAGAATCTGCGCCCAATCGATGTTGAACCGATCAAGGTCACCGCCAACCGAGCCAAGGGACAGGCCGCTGTCGAGCAGCACCTTGATAAGCGGGACGGGGAGATTGATACGCACGCGGTCGCCGTCGGTGGAGCTTACGCGGATAACGAGCATTAGGCCGTCAACGTCAACGGGCTCTGCCTCGGGGCGCATTGACGCGCGCTCGGGCTGGGGGTCGCCGCGTAACAGCTCGTCGGTGCTGACGCCGAGCAGGTCGGCAAGTGCGGGGAGGGCGAGAATATCCGGGCAGGAAATATCGTTTTCCCATTTACTGACCGCCTGTGCCGAGACGCCAAGGCGCTCGCCAAGCTCCTCCTGTGTCATTCCACGCTCGCGGCGGAGGCGGGCTATGCGTGTTCCGATTGTTTCTTTCATATAGATAACCTCATCTTTCCTCGGGAGAGTGCGAGCTTTACTCGCCCCCGATGGCTTGAGTATAGCAGTACGGCGGCAAAAAGTGTAGCGACGGGTGGTTGAAATCGCTCAACCATTTGGCGAAATTCCGCCAAGCGGTCGGTAAAACAACCGTTTTTGCAAAGAATTAATTACATTTTAGGAAACGCCGCCGAAAAATCGGCGGCGTTGTTTATTTTTCCTCATTCTCCTCATCGAGGGTTTCGAGAGCAACGCGTACCGCCTCGATAACGAAGGCGCTGAACGTGCAATCCTTGCCCTTAATGGCATCCTCTACCCTTTCGATCACGTCGTCGGGGAAGCGAATGGATTTATTCGTGCTCTTTGGAATGGTTGGTATTTTAAATTTTCCCATACATTACCAATATAATTTCCACTCTGGATCCAGCATTCTGTGGAGTGCCTCGAAGTAGAAATAGTCGCCCCAGATGTTGTGCTCATCGATGCCGATGCCCTGCGGGAGGGCGTAGGTCTGATGAAGGAGGAGGCCGTTCGACTGCGGAACGGAAGCGGAGATGTTATCGATGAGGGCGTTCATCAGGCGCTTGGACGCGTTGACGTAGATCTCACGGAGGGGATCCGACTCGTCCATGTGCTTAATGAGCTCGAGCATACCGCAAAGGCAGATCGCGTTCGACGAGGTGTCGCGGGGCTGATCCGAGCCGTCCTTGAAGCAGAGGTCCCAATATGCGATATAGTCGCTCGGGAGGTTGTTAAGGAAGTAGTTGGTGGTAGCCTTCGATACCTGAAGCGCCTTGTCACTCTTCTTATAGACGTAGGTGAGCATAGGTCCGTAGATGCCCCACGTCTGTCCGCGTGCCCATGCGGAGTCGTCGTATGCGCCCTGATGGGTCTTGCCCTCGAGGGGCTCGCCCGTCTTGGGATCGAAGTAGTAGGTGTGATAGG
>JAZODF010000057.1:0-4732 GCA_045596865.1 Eubacteriales bacterium | reverse complement strand
CGCCTGTCGGTTGCAATCGGCGATTTCTGCTCTAAATCAAGCGAGCCCCAAAAGTTGCTTCGCACTAAGAATTCAGCATTTACAGCTATTTTAAGCTTGAATGCCTTGATTTTGCTGAATTCCTAATGACTCAGCCTCTTTATTTTTGCTTATATATCGTCCTCGGCGCGGTTGTTTGCGCGCTCCTTGGAGAAGCCCTCGGGGTAGCGGTTACGCAGCTTTTCGATATTCCGCGCGAGCACCTCGTCAAGGGTGATATCGACGGCGGCGGCCGCCTCGGCAAGGTACCAGGCGATGTCGCCAAGCTCCTTGATAAAGTGGTCGCGGTCGAGCTCGCGTCCGTGGGCAAACCATTTTTTGACGAGATCGATGGCCTCGCCCGACTCGCCGCACAGGCCCATCACGCTGTTTATCAGCATATCCCGCTTCGACAGCTCGGGATTGACGGTGCGCAGGGCAAGCTCCTGATATTCGTTGACTGTCATACGCCCTCCTTAAAATTTCACGGAATAGATGACGTAGCCCGAATTGAAGAGAGTTTCACGGGAGAAGAACTGCTCGTTCATTTCGTCATAGTATTTCTCGCAGAAATCGACGACCTCGCGGGCGATGGCGGAGGCGGGATCCTCGCGTAACATTCTGCCAAAGTCATTCGGGATGAAGGAGAACCAGCACTCGAAGAGTGCCTTTTTTTCCCTGCGGTTCATCTCGGAGGTGTTGATTCCGTACCGCTCGAGGCAGATGGAGCGGGGCTCCATTTTTCTGACGTAGGAATAGACCTGTCTGCCCGTGTAGCGGTAGCCGCTGTACTTATTGCGGACGTAGAAGGACTGGAATTTTGCAAAGTAGCCGTCCTTGTCGGGGTAGGCAAACACGGCGCCGTCATCGACGTCGCGGACGATCATCACGGCATCGTCATTTAGGCAATTCTGGATGGCTTGGAGCACCTTAAATGGCTTTTTGAAGTCCATAATAGCCATCGAGAGGCAGACGAAGTCGATGCCGTCGGCACCCGCGGCCTCGAGGCATTCCTCAAGGCGGTCCTCAAAGTCCTCCGCCTCGAAGTGGATGGTGAAGAAGGTGATGTCCTTGTCACCCTTTTCGGCGTTTCCGCGGTTTGCGACGTCCTCGTTATATGTGAGGGCGATGACCTTGCCGACCTCGGGGTAATCAAAGCGCGCCATTGCGCCCTCGGGGTTAAGGACGTTGACGTCGAGGCAGACGAGATTTTCCCTGCCGTCGAGGAGCTTTTTGACAATCGGCGCCTCGTAGCGGGCGAGGAGGGCGTCCTCGGTTTTGAGGCGGTGCTTCTCCTGAAGGTCATCGTCGTAATAGTAGCGGACGTCATCCATACGCTCGGCGTCGATGGTCTTGCCCTCCTTGGGCTTGACGTTTTTCAGCATGGAAATTAGCTTTTTCATCGAGGCGTCGAAGTATTCGCGGCTGGCCTGAACGCCGTTAAAGAAGGGGAGAACCTGCATCGACGGGGGGAGGTTGGTCGGAAATTCAAAGCCCTTTACCATCACGGGGATGATATTCTTTTTATGAAGGATGGCGTGCTCCACCTCCAGGCGGAGCCAATCCTTCTCATTCACGCAACGCTCGAGCGCGCCGACGGGAAGAATGAGGACGAAGTTGTCGCAGGTTTCGATAGCCGAATACAGCTTTTCGTTAAAGGGGCCGGCGCGTAGCTCCTCGAGGTCGAGGAAGGCGGGGATGCCCACCTTTTGCAGGCACTCGTAAACGAGGCGAGCGAGCGCGTAGCCGCCCTCACGGCGGTAGCTGATAAAGACGTTCATATATTTTTTCTCCTATACTCCATTTTGTAGCAGGGGACGTCGAAAACACCGGGATATTCGCAGACGATCTCGAAGCCGAAGCGCTGGTAAAGGCGCCACGGGCCATTGTTGGCAATGATACACTCGAGGGTGAGGTGACCGTGTGCGGAGGTGATATATTCCAGCAACGCGGCGGCAACACCGCGGCGGCGAAATTCGGGCGAGGTGGCAACGTTGGCGATATAGTGGCCGCCGTCCGCGTCGCCCATCAGTTTATAGTAATCGTTGAAAATGCGGTGGGTGCGCGCGTCGGGGGTGATGCCAGCACGACGGAAGGCGGTGAGGATATCCTCCTCCCTCTCCGTAAACGGGCAATCGCGGGAGACGATGATGCCCGCGACCCTGCCGTCAAGGATGGCGACGGTGATATTCTTGCGGTTATAGAGGGTGGGCAGGTCGATCATTTCGGTGATGACGGCGATGCCCTCATCGACCGAGTCGAACCAATAAGGGTAGATGTACGGGTCGGTGAGGTAGATGAGATGTGCGACGGTGCGAAGGTCATCACCCGCGGCGAGCGTGCGAACGGTGACGCCCTCGGCAATGGCGGGCGCGATGCCGATCTCACGGGTCATGTAATCGTAGAAGGCGAGGTATTCCGCCGTGGTGATCGCACGGGGATAGGTCATTATTTTGAGCTCAAGGTCCTCGTCGCCGAGGTGATACTTTGCCTGGATGTGGTAATGCGGATTCATGGTGAAGCCCGCGCGGAGGTAGAAGTTATAGCGGCGGGTGGTGAGCTCGTCGGTCGGGGGCTCGATCTCGAGGATGACGGTTTTGCCCTTTGCCTTCAACAGCTCGAGCGCGCGGGCACCGATGCCCTGTCCGCGGATGGCGGGGTCGGTGGTAAAATGCTCAAGAAAGACGAAGGATTCGGTCTCCCAATAAAGCATAACGCCGAGGAGGATATCCCCTTCCAATATCATATCAAAGTGGTAGTCGCTCTTTTTCATTGCGCGGGACTGCTCGTATTCGTCCCGCTTCTCCTCGCGGGGAAAGGCGGACTGGTAAAGAGCGTACGCAGAATCGTATAGATGAAGATTAGAATCGGAAAGTCGTTCGAGGCGCATAGCATCATCCTTTCATAGGTGGCCATATTTATACAGTGTAATCATAACACACGCGCGGGTGTAAAGTCAATATTTTAGGGGCAAATAGTACATTTTTACTTGCAATGCGGGTGCGGGTGTGATAAAATAAAAAAGGAAAATACATTTTCAACGGAGGCGAACATGAAAATCGGTGCACAGTTATATTCGATAAACAACAAATGCCAATCACAAGAGGATATCAAGGCGACCCTTCAGGCGATGAAGGACATCGGCTACGCGTCGGTGCAGCTGTCGGGATTCCCCTACGATGCCGAGGCGACGCGCGCGGCGGCGGATGAGGTTGGGATCCATATTGGCCTTACCCACACGGCGATTCCCGAGATCATCGAGAACACCGACGAGGTGATAAGAAAGCACCTCATCACCGGGGCGGATACGGTTGGTATCGGCTCGCCCGGCCCCTACGTCGACGGGGATACGGTGAGGTATGAGGACATGGTGCGCGACCTGTCGGCTGCGGTTGAGAAAATACAAGCGGCGGGGCTCAATTTCGCGTATCACAACCATTTCTGGGAGTTCGTTGACCTTGGCGGTTTTAACATGATGGACTACCTTTACGAGAACACGAATTGGAATTTTATCCTCGACACGGGTTGGGTGCACTACACGGGCACCGACGTGAACGCGACGATCAGAAAGTATGCCGACAGGCTGAAATACGTGCACCTCAAGGATTTCCGCGAGGCGCTCGAGAGCGACAAGCATTTTACAGAGCGCATCGTGCCGATGTACGACGGTGCGATCCCCTTCGATGAGATCATTGCGACGCTCGTCGAGGTTGGGACGGTTGAGATCGCCTACGTCGAGCAGGACAACGCCTCGCAGGCGGAGGACCCGTATGGACAGATGGAGCGCAGCTTCAACGCGCTTCGCGAGCACGGATGGGTTTAACTTGAATTGATTATGGGATTCCCCACGGCTTTTTTGCCGTGGGGATTTTTTTGCAGATTTTTTTGGTGGGGGCGGGTCATGTCCGCTTTTTGGTACGCAAGGGCTGATATAATGAATTTGCTTGGGAGGCAAGCGGCCAATTTCACGGTGGGCGCTTGTCCGAGAAGCACCTCCCCCGCCCCGAGATGGGATGCCGTGATTTTTTGTAATATTTTGCAATTCCCTATTGACAAATGGCGAAAAATGCGCTATAATCTAAATGAGCCAAATGGCTCACAATAAAAAGGAGGGAAGCATGCGGACAAGAAATACGGCGCATTTTGCGACCATCGTTAACTATGTTAACGGGTACTTCGACAACTACGGCAGATCACCCTCCACGAGGGAGATCGAGAGCGGTACGGGTATCTCCCGCCCGACGGTACAACGCTACCTTCGCGAGATGGAGGAGCGGGGCGAGATTGGGTATGACGGACACCGCGGAATCGTCACCGACTACATGCGGGATGCGGCGGGATCGACCAGCCGCGTGCTGATGGGTAATTCAATCCCCTGCGGAATGCTGAACGAGGTTTGTGACGCCGAGCTCGAGAGTATTCGGATGCCCACCGCGCTGACGGGAAAGGGGGAGTTCTTCCTGCTTCGGGCGCGCGGAAACTCGATGATAAACGCAGGGATAGACGATGGCGACCTCGTGCTCATCAGACGGTGCGAGAGCGTCAGGGAGGGCAAGATTGCCGCATTCCTTTACGACGGGGCGGAAACCACCCTTAAAAGATTCAGGCAGGATAAAAACGCAATATACCTCATCCCCGAGAATGACGAGATGGAGCCGATCGTGATACGCGGTAATGACCGCGCGCGGCTGCAGATTCAGGGCGAGGCGATCAT
>JAZODF010000056.1:0-2014 GCA_045596865.1 Eubacteriales bacterium | reverse complement strand
TGGTCGGGGATTTGTATTACTGCGCCTTCGGAACGAAGATTCTGAGGTGGCAGGCTGCTTGGGCGTAGAGCTTGGAGATGTCGGACTTGGGGTTCGATGCGATATTCCATACGAGATATTTCATATCGCCGAGGAATGCTTCGTCGAGAACGAAGAAGCTCTGCGTTATCATTCCGGGGCGTGTGCCCGTATATTTTGCATCCTCGGTGACGAATCCTTCAAGACGATACTGCCAGCCTTCGTCGACGATGAAGATAGTGCCGACGGGAACCTCGGTGAGTGTGTATTTCTTATCACAGCAAACATTCTGCTGATATGTACCTGCACTCGACTTGGGAACGGTCGTGGTTGCCTTGCTTGTCGAGTTCCAATAGGTGTTCTCGAGATAGTTCCACTCGAGGAGAGTGTACTTCGAAAGGTCAATGCTGTTCTGCGCCGCGAGTTTGGTGTCGGCTTCAATGAAGTCTGCGGGGCTGAGCTGGATCGAGGGATCCTCAATGGGAGCGTCGCCTTCGGGGCGAGTGCCCGTGGTAACGGTCGACTGCGTAACTGCAAGGGGGGTCTTGATAGCGGTAGTTACGGCTTCCTTTGCCGCACGGAGCATATCATCCGTGATCTTCGCGGTCGAGGGATTGTAGGTGATTCCGTCAACCGAACCGCCCGTGATGGCTGCATACCAGGTGAGTCCCGCGATATATCTGCCTATGTAATAGTCGAGGTGATAGCCGTCGCGGGTCAAAGTGTCGCCCATAAAGGATGTGCGCGCGTTCTGGATCGACGTCATACAGGGGATCACGATATCGAAATTGAGGGGAGTGATCACGGTATTTACGACGTCGATGATCATATTATACATCTTCATCTGATCCTTGCCGTAGTTCGGGAAGGAGGAGTGGGTGCTGTCCTGCTGATAAGCCCAGGTCATATTCCAGATGAGCTTTGCATCCGGACAAGCCTTCTTGACTATATCGATCATTTCGTCGAGTCTGCCGTAAGAATTGGTGAGTCCGCAGGTCTTGGAGGTCTGCTGGAGAGAGACATAATCCCATTTTTCGTTATTGAGTGCCTGACTCATTTTGTATCCTTCGGTTTTGACCCAGCCTCTGCCCGTATTCTTGTAATACGTGTAGCTTGCGGAATCGGTTCTGCCGAACTGATAGTGCTGATCGAGCGAGCAGCCGCCGTAGTAAAGATTGCCGAGGGTGATCTCCTCAACTCCGCCGTCCTTCATTATTTCATAAAGGTATTGCATCGAGTCGGTCGAGAAGCTGTTGCCGATGGCAAGTATCTTCAGCGACTTGGGCGGCTCGGTGTTCTTGACCTCTTCAGCGGTGGTTTCTTCAACGGTAGTTGCTGCTTCGGTTGCCTCTGCCGTGGTTTCTGCGGGAGTGGCGGCTCCTTCTGTTCCTTCAACAGCGGGAACAGTTGTTTCGGCGGGTTCACCTCCGTCGCACGCGTTGAGCGCACAGGGGATGAGCATAAGAATTGAAAGAATAAGTGCGGTAAAACGTAATTTCATTTTACTTCTCCTTGGTTATACACGTATTATTATATAAAATCCGTTTTTTCGGCGGCTTTGCCGACGAACCGTTTTTATGCGGCGAAGCCGCCAAAAACACACCTTTTAGACGAGCAAAGCGAGTCCGCGCGCCGAGAGGAGCTGTCAAAATCTTTGATTTTGACGAGCGGCGATAAGCGCGCGAAACCCCGCCACGCGATTCTTCAATTATAAAACGCAGTTTTACAATTGAGAAAATTAATGATAGCGATAGAGAGTGGGAAGGATATCTCTCTTGTAGCCGGCGATAGCCTCTGCGATGATGTTCTTTGCTTCCTCGGGACCAAAGAGCTCGCGGACTGCGGTCTGCTTGTTCTCGAGCTGCTTGTAGACGGTAAAGAAGTGCATAATTTCGTCGAAAACGTGTGCGGGAAGCTCGTCGATAGACTTGATATTGTTGTAGTTGGGATCGGAAACGGCAACCGCGATGATCTTGTCGTCGAGCTTGCCTCCGTC
>JAZODF010000055.1:0-7217 GCA_045596865.1 Eubacteriales bacterium | reverse complement strand
TAAATCCCCTCACGCCCCGCAGGGCATATCGCTTGCCGCAGGCAAATATCGCTCCCGAAGAGAATATCGCAAATCCCAAAAGGGATTTATATCGTTGCGTGTTCTCCGTTAAGGATAACACGCCATCGGGGTGGCGTGCTTTTCGGTAAGGACGAGAGAGTATTTGGAAAGGGCAAAATCGGGTGAAAACCGACCGAAAAGCAGCCGAAAATGCAGCATTTTCGCACACAGGGTCGGGGATAGGCGGTGTTTTTGTGTTAAAAAGTGCAGACGTACGTGAAACGGTCGGGGTAACGGTCGACATCCGTCCCGCGAAATGCCCGTTTTGCGACACAGGGTCGGACTTATGCCCCATTAACGCACGGTGCGGTGCGCGGAATTGAGCGAAAAACGGCGTCCCGCGTCAGACGGAGGACGAGTCGGTTATATACTCTGACAGATTGCTTCTGAGGACGGGCTGTGGGGTGACGTATATCTTCCTTGGCGGTGTGATATTCTCCGAGAGAAATTCGTACATTGCGCGAACGGCACGCCTTCCCTGCTCGGCGGGGTTTTGGAAAACGGTGCACTGTATCCTCCCCTCGCGGATCCCGTCGAGGACGGTGCTACCCGTATCGGTTGCGACGATCCGGAGGTCGATGCCACGCCTTTTAAGAAGGTCGGCGATGGGCGCGGCACCCGTGGTTGCAAGGTAGATGCCGCTGATATCCGATGGGAACAGCCGTGACACGATCTCGGCGCCGACCGCCTCGTCATCCAGGGTTTCGTATATCCCCGCGAGGATGCGACCGCCGGCCTCCACCTCCTTGGCGAAGCTCTGTGCCTTATCCCTATGCTCGAGGTTTGCCATACTGCCGACGAATATCGCCACGCGGGATCCCGTCGGGGTCAGAAACGAAAGCATCTCCGCCGCCATGCGCCCGGACATACAGGCGTCGGTGCGGATCGTTGTCAGACACCTCTCAGAAATGCCCTCCGCATCTCCAATCACGGCGATGGGGATACCGCGCTCAGCGAGCTTATCGAGCGATTCCTCCAATCCCGAGGGTTGAACGTCGCAGAGTATGATGCCGCCCACGCCGTCCTCGATACACCTGCTTATACACTCGGCGGTATCCGCGCTCGAGAGGCTGTTTTCAACGGTATAAAACCTGCCCTCCACGTTATAATCAAGGAGCAGGTCAAGCTCGTCGGTTATCCCCGCCCGCAATGGAGAGAAATAGTCCCCCCAGGCCGAGGGAATGATCACACCGAGGGTGATGGTGGTCCGCGCCATACTGCGCGCCACCCTGTTCGGGCGGTAGCCGAGGCGGTCGGCGGTGGCGAGGATCCTCTCGCGCAGCTCGTCGCTGACGCCGCTTTTATTATTCAGGGCGCGATTGATTATTGCATAAGAAACTCCAAGCTCCTCGGCAATATCGCGTATAGTAACTCGTTTGTTTTTCATATTGCACCTCATTTACACGACTATTTTATCACCCCGCGTATCCGATGTCAAGTTTATTTTCAAAAGCCCTTGTAAAACGTTTTACATTGTGATATACTGAGGTTGAAATAGGGGCAGGCGAATGCCTTTTTCAAGGAGATCGATATGATAAAAGAGGAATTATTCGGTATAGACCCACGGCGCGACGAGCTGTTTTCAAAAATCGTTGCGGTTTACGCGGCAAAGAGTGCCGCCCTCGTTTACGGAAGGAAGGAATATACGTCGGACGACCGACGCCTCGCGCCGTATATTGAAAACGGGGTATTTATGATCCCGACCGCCTTCTTTTTGAGGAGTATTGGCGAGGCGGGGGGTATCGACGGCGAATACGAATCGCTTGCGCTGCTGTGCGCTCGCTACGGGCTGTATCTCCATACCGAGATAAACGGTCTTGCCATATACTCGCGCGAGGACGTTAGCGACCTCTTAGATTGGAACAAGAATATGCGCCTTATGCGGAATATTGCCGAGGCGTTCGTTTTCGAGGACGTAAGCGGCGAGGAGATGCTCGAAATCATTCAAGAGAGATTCCCGCACCGCGCTCACCCGAGGCTCATCTTCACCGAGGAGAAGCTGAAAACCATCAAACGCGAGGTATTCACCGACGGGGGCGACAGGGTGTATAAGCGCATTTACGCCGACATCAAAAAATACGCCGACTCGATTATGAACCAGCCGCCCTTCGACTACGCGATAATCGACGGAATACGCCTGCTCTATGTCTGCCGCAAAAACGCCGAGCAGATGCTCACCTGTGCGGTCGCGTACCTTGTGTCGGGGGAGGAAAAATATGCCGAGCGGGCATATCTGACGATGCGCCATTGCGCAGAGTTCAAGGATTTCAACCCCTACCATTTCCTCGACGTTGGCGAGATGGCGGTTGCCCTCGGCCTTTGCTACGACTGGCTATACGGCTGGATGGGTGAGGAGCGGCGCGAGCCGATAAGACGGGCTATCGTTGAGAAGGCGATATACCAGATCAACCTTGATTTCGACGACCTGCCGAGGCGGCGGTCATGGAATTGGCGCGGCGAGCTTGCCGACAACTGGCGCCTTGTTATCTCGGGCGTCGCCGTCGGGGCAATGGCCATCATCGACGAGCTGGCGGGTGAGGACCTCGAAAAGGCGAAGCGCGCCATCGAGCAGCCCATATACGATATCAGACGGGCGCTGAGCCTTTTTGCCCCGTACGGTGCGTACGAGGAGGGTCACACCTATTGGTACTACGGTATGAAGCACTACGCCTATCTTATGTGCTCGCTTCTCAGCTGTGCGGGTACCGATTTCGGCTACATCGACGTGCCGGGAATGAGATTGACCGACGAGTATATGTTCGCAATGAACGGCCCCGTGTCAACTTTCGACTACCACGATTGCGACCTCACGGGTCACAGGGGAAATAATATCCCGCCCGAGACGATGCTTTTCGCCTCCTATTTCGGCGATTACGGTGCGGCGGTACCGAGAATCCACAGGATAATGACCGAGGAGGAGCCCGACCCCTGCCGACGGCTGGCGGACCTTTTCCTCTACGACACTCGGTTTTCCGACACGGAGGGGGTTAAGCTGCCCCTTGACACCTGCCTCCCCATTGCGGAGGTCGCCTCGATGCGCACTGGATTTGACAGGGATGCAATGTGGCTCGGCTTCCATTGCGACGACCCGATTTCGGGTGAGGGACACGACCATATGGACTCGGGCTCCTTCGTTCTCGACGCGCTTGGTGAGGGCTTCTTCCTCGATCTTGGAAAGGACGATTACACCCTGCCGAATTACCTTCACTGCTACCGCGTCCGCGACGAGGGTCACAACGTTGTGATATTCAACCCCGACGGGGATTACAGCATGAGGTGGGGCGGCAATGCGCGGATCGTGGAGCACGGCTCCACCCCCGAGGTGGGATACGCCGTCGGCGACCTGTCACGGGCATATCGCGAGTGTCACGCGGTGAGGCGATACCTCCGCGGTGCGGGGCTTTACCGACCGGGTCGGGTTGCGGTCATCCGCGACGAGATCGAGCTTGACACGCCTGCCGAGATTTATTGGTTTGCCCATACCCGTGCAGAGATAACCCTGCTTGACGGGGGAAAAACGGCGGTGCTTACACGGGGGGAAAAACGCCTTTTTGCAACCATTACGGAGGGCGAGGGGGCCGAGTTCTCGGTTCTTCCCGCGGGGCCCCTTCCCTCCTCCCCAAGGATCGTCGGTCAGGACGAAAACGAGGGGGTACGGAAGCTCACGGTGCATATTAAGAGCGCCTCATCGCTTCGGATGACGGTCGCATTCAGCGAGGAGCCGCACCCGACGGACAATCCCCTTCTTAACCCGATTCACACCTGGAAAAATATTGAATAAGCGAAGGAGTAAAAAATGATTACGAGGGCAAGACTTGAAAACGAGATGGAATTCTGCCTGTCCTGCATTGACAAGGGCCTCGGCAAGTATAAGTACAACTATTTCCCCACGGAAAACCGCAAGAACATTTACGCGCCCCTACACAACTGCGGATGGACGGGCGGCTTCTGGACGGGTCAGTTATGGCTGGCGTACGAGATGACGGGGGAGAAAAAGTACCGCGAGGTTGCGGAGCAGCACCTACTCAGCTACCGTGAGAGGCTTGTTAACGATTTCGACCTCGATCACCACGATCTGGGATTTGAATACACTCTCAACTCGGTATCCGCGTACAAGGTCACGGGCAACGAGTTTGCAAGAGAAAGCGCGATCATGGCGGCGGACGCCCTGCTTCGCCGATTTGAGCCCGTCGGTGGGTTTATCAAGCCGTGGGGCAGGATGGACGACCCCGTCGAAAACAGGTGCATCGTTGACACCTACCTCAACCTCCCCCTGCTCTTCTGGGCGAGCGAGGAGACGGGTAACGATAAGTACAAGAGGATTGCCGAGCGGCACCTCGAATCCACCGTTGACCTGCTTATCCGCCCTGACGGACGCGCCTATCACACCTATATGATGGACCTCAATTACGGCAACCCGATCATGCCCAAGGTGGATCAGGGCTACGCCGACGATTCGGTGTGGTCGAGGGGTCAGGCGTGGGTCATCCTCGGTCTTGCGCTCGCGTACGGATACAACGGCGACCCGCACCTTCGCGACGTGCAGAGGCTCGCCACCGAGAAATTCATCGAGCTTTTGCCGAAGGACAACGTGCCCGCGTGGGATATGGTCTTTACCGACACGAGGACGCTGAAGGACACCTCCGCGTCGGCGATTGCCGCGTGCGGAATGCTGGAGATGAACAGGCTGTTGCCCGAGCACGAGCTCGCAGGCAGGTGGGATGAAAAGGTCGGACAAATGATCGAGGCGCTGATGGGCGAGCACACCTCGCGTGGGCTGAATCTCGATTCCAACGCCATCCTCATCCACGGGACCAGCTCGGTAAGGCATAATATGGGTATAAACGAGAGCGTAATTTACGGCGACTACTACTACGTGGAGGCGCTGGTGCGCATGCTCCGCCGGGATTGGAACAGGTACTGGTAAATAATGAACGAAAAAATGACGACAAGCGAGGCCGCACGGCGGGCGGAGTGCCAAAGATATGCCGAGTCGGTGACGTACGGGGCGGCGCGCCGCGAGCGGATAGAGCACTTTATCCCCGGTCAGGTAATATACAACCTCGGCGAATATCCCGCGCCGTTCAAAATTCGGCCGACCGAATACGATTACGAGCTGATAAAGAGCCTTGCCGAGCGGGGCGTCGGGCTGATACAGATTCACGAGGAGTGGAACGACGCCATCCGCGTTCTTGGCGCGGACAAATACACCTCGCACGACCCGGAGGGGCTCGATGAGTTTATCTCGCTCTGCCACGGGTTTGGAATAAAGGTGCTGCCCTACGTTTCGACGGGCTTCTTCGATTCGCGGGACCCCGATTTCAGGGAGGATTTTTGCCCCTTTGACAGGTACGAGCTGAATTCATCCTATTACAGATACCGCATGTGCGATCCCGCGTCAGCACCGTGGAGAGAATTTATACTCGATAAGATAGACCGCCTGCTCGAGCGGCATGATTTCGACGGAATATTCAACGATATGGGATACCCCGCGGACTACGAGGGACATCCGACGGGCTTTTTGCCCTACGACGAGGCGCTGGACAGCCTGCTCTCCGAGGTTTACCGCAGGGTGAAATCGGGCGGGGGCATAGTAAAGATACACGAGGGCAAATGCCTCGCCCCGCAGACACGCGAGCGGGTGTACGACTACCTTTGGGTGGGGGAGGGCGTGCGGGATGCAGAGAGCATGCTCGCAACGCGGGTCTTTGACCCGTATCTCATTTCCTGCCCCGATTTCAGGTTTATCAGCCGCGAGGAGGAGAGGATGTTCTACGCCTCATCGATGACGCTGATGCAATTCGTCCTGCGCGTCGATGGGCGCCCCATCACGGGCGAGAGGGCTGAGGTGCCGGGCATAGATTACGTTTATAACCCGCAAAACGATGAAAAGCTGCATTTCGACAGGGTCAAAAAATGGCACGACGCCCACCCGTGCGGCCCCCACGTTTACAGCGAGTGGTCGGCGATCCCCGACGACCCGAGGATGAGAGAGGAATGGTTTACCTACCTCGACCTTTTCCGTCCTATGGTTAAGGACGGGACGGAGGCGTTTGTTGACGTCGGACTTCGCGGTGTGACGGTCGGCGACCTGCCAAGCGGGGTTCACGCGTCGCTCTATGCCTCCGACAAGGTGTATATGACGCTTGCCAATCTCGGGGACAGGGTGGAGCGGCTCGTCCTCACCGAATGGTGGAGGGACAGAAAAAGCGGACTGCCCGTAAGAGAGTTGTGCCTTGCACCCGCGGATATTGTCTTTCTTGAGAGGGGCGGCGCGCGGTGATAACGGTTGACGTATTCGAGATTATTATCGGGCTTTTTAGCGGGCTCGGCGAGGAGGATATCGCCACCGCAAGGGTTATTTACGGCATAGTGGTTCAGGGAATCGGCCTTGTGTCGCTCGTCTGCTCGCTCGCATCCTTCCAGATGAAGAGGCGGGGTGCGATAATGAAGCTGCAAATGGCGGCGAGCCTGCTCTTTTCCTTGCAGCTGCTTCTGCTCGGCGCGGTTACGGGGGCATGCCTCGACCTCATTTCCTTTGCGAGGACGCTTGTGTTTTCCCTGCGCGATAGGCACAAATGGGCCTCATCCCCCATGTTGCCGATCACCTTCGTTGGGATCATGATCGGGACGGGTATTCTGACCTACAACAGCTGGTATAGCTTTTTGGCAATTGCGGGGTCGGTGCTCTCGACGGTCGCGCTCTGGATGCGGGAGGGCAGGCATATACGCCTCATCTCGCTCGCGGTTGGACCGTGTTGGTTTATTTACAATATTCTGGCGGGCTCCTATACGGGCGCGATAAACGAGGTTATCGCGGTCACGTCCATCATCGTGGGAATCCTCCGCCACGATATCAAAAGAAGGCCGAGGGGCGAGGGTGAGACGCTGTCCGTGGGCACGGACGAGCTCGCGGCAATGACAAGCGAGGACCTCCCTTCGTAGGACAGTCCTCATAATGGACGCCCTCAATAAGACCGTCCCGAAAAGGACGCACCAAATAAGCAAATAAAAGCAAGCACGCCACCCCGATGGCGTGTTATCCTTAACGGAGAACACGCAACGATATAAATCCCTTTTGGGATTTGCGATATTCTCTTCGGGAGCGATATTTGCCTGCGGCAAGCGATATGCCCTGCGGGGCGTGAGGGGATTTA
>JAZODF010000054.1:0-12527 GCA_045596865.1 Eubacteriales bacterium | reverse complement strand
CCCCAAAACACTTTTGCGGAATCTGTCGTTAATTAACAACAGACCCCGCAAATGCTTAAACTATATTTCTGCTCAGGATTCGTGGAACCTAGAATTGCAAAATCTTTCTTAAAAGTGTTGCACTTCTATTGACAATTCACTCAATCGGATGCCCCTTGATTGCAAAACGCCCGTCTTTTTGTATCAAATCTTAAAACGCCGTGCATACGGACACCTGCGACACAGGTCCTCGACCGCTCTCTTGCACTCAAATCCGTGGTGGATCGCCTGCGCCCGCTCGCTCGATAAAATGCCCGCAAGCGACTCGGTATAAATATTTCCGAGCGCGATTACCCCATCCGCATCAAGACAGCAGGGAATAACCGTCCCGTCCGAAAGTATGCCGAAATGGTCGCCCATCCCGTGACAGTAAACCCCGTCCCCGAGGTCCTCTGAGCTCGCATCGGGCCAGATGAATCTGTCCCCCCACTCAAGGTGCAGCTTGTCGCGAATCCTGTATCCCCTTGCGCCCTCGACCCACTCTCCGTCAGCGAATCTCTCGCGCAGTACGTCGAGCACGTCGGTATTCCGCCCGAGGTCGTATCCAATATTCCAAAGGCGCAGTATCGTCAATATCCCTCCCCGCGACGCTAAGTCCGCGAAGTCGAGGGATGTGTCTAAATAACGCCTCATTTCCTCGGTTGAGCCGTTCTCAAAGGAATGTAAAGAAATGTTTACTTTATACGGCATTGCATCCATCAATAATTTAGCACGGGTGGGTAATAAGGTGCCATTTGTGGTTATCGCGACCTTAAATCCGCGCGATTTTGCAATTTTGATAAAATCGCCTATCCTCGGGTGCGAGAGCGGCTCGCCCATAACGTGTAAATATATATACTCCGTCACGCCCCGTAGCTCGTCAAGCACGCGTGAAAACTCCGCCTCGCTCATCATCCTCGGCGCGCGAGCCGTGCCGTGGCAAAACGAACAGGACATATTGCAAATATTCGTAATCTCGATATAAACGCGCGAGAATTTCATCTTCGGCTCCTTTCAGGGGGATAATGAATCGGAAAGTAGAGTAACGAGTTGGCGATTATCGGTGGTGGGGGAAGCCGGGTATTCACGCGTTGCGTGAATATTTCCACGCTTGTCGCTTACAAGCGAGCTTGACGCGCCTGCGCGGGAAATGCGAACCAGCGCAAAATTGCATTTCTGCAATTTTGCCTACTCCGAAGTTGGAGCTTCCCCCACCATATAATTAACCGGCTGAGGGAAATAAAAAAACCGACCGTGTAGGTGTGCTAGAGCGAGGGGAAGCCGGGTATTCGGCTACGCCGAAGATACGCCGCGGCGCGCGGCGTATGCGAACCAGCGCGCAAAACGCGCTACGCGCGAATGCGCCTATTCCGAAGTTGGAGCTTCCCCGAATATAACGAAAAAACGACCACAAGGGAAGGATACAGGGAAGCTGGGTATTCACGCATTGCGTGAATATTTCCACGCTTGTCGCTTACAAGCGAGCTTGACGCGCCTGCGCGGGAAATGCGAACCAGCGCAAAATTGCATTTTGGCAATTTTGCCTTCTCCGAAGGAGAAAGCTTCCCCCACCATATAATTAACCGTCTGGGGGAAATAAAAAAACCGACCGTGTAGGTCGGTTAATTATATGGTGGGGGAAGCTGGATTCGGACCAGCGAAGTCAGTGACAACAGATTTACAGTCTGCCCCCTTTGGCCGCTCGGGAATTCCCCCATATAATTGGAGCTGGTGAACGGAGTCGAACCATCAACCTGCTGATTACAAATCAGCTGCTCTGCCATTGAGCCACACCAGCAAGCACTCCGAACATTTGATATTATAGCAGAAAGATATTTGTTTGTCAATACCTTTCGCAAAATATTTTTTGAAAATTTCCGGGCAGGAAAATCCACCCCTTTTCCGCCCCAAAAAAGCGAAAAGGGGGCGTAGTGCCCCCTATCTCACTTGACGTATTTGTCAATGAAATCCATATACGCGTTCCAATCGTGGCGCGACAGGTAATGCGCGTCCTCGCGGATGAAGTAACAGCTGTCCCCCTCACCGAGCCAGGTAGTCGGTGCGGGCACCTTGTCCTCGTGAACAAGACCGCGCATGCCGTAAAGGTTATACGCCTCGTTCACTGCCACGAGACCGAGGAACTCGCTCGTCGGGTCTGCCCATTGGTCAAGAATCGCACTACCGACAAGCAAGTGACGCGGCACCGTCAGCGCAAGAAGGAAATGCTGATCAAAATCGAACTTCTCCGACTCACCCGCGTGCGAATTGTACCACGGACAGAACCAGAACGGGAAAACGCGGGAAATGGTCGGAATATCCTCGCCAACCTTGCCGCGCGATATCGCCGCACCGGCGCAACCGCTCTCGTTCGAGATAACGTACTTGAACCTCTCGTCAAATCCGCCCGCAACAAGCGCCGTCTTTCCAAGGCGCGAGTGACCGATAACCGCCACGTTGTCCTTGTCGATCTCGGGCAGGGTCTCGACGTAATCCATCATCCGCATCGCCGCCCACGCCCACATCGCAACCTTGCTCGATGAATTGTTTCGTCTGCGCGACGGGCAGAGGATGGGCGCCGCATTGTTCGTGAAATCGTTATCGTCGGTCGTCACACCCGTGTAACAGACGGTGAACAGGGCATATCCACGGTCGATAATCTCCTCGATGGGCTGATACTTGTTCGGCATCTCGGGATAGAAATTGAGGCTGACGAACGCGGGGTGCTTGCCCTCCCTTTTCGGGATGATCGAATGTGCAGGGAAGGAGAAGGCGTCATCCCCGATCTCGCACGTGATCTTCAACGTGCGCATAACCGCGGTCGAACGGCAGCAGGACTTATCCTCCTTGAGTATCTCGACCGACATGTGATCGGGTCGCGGCGGAATAACGCCGTATTCCCGCTCGCTGAGGATGTGGCGTATCTCTGCCTTCCTCTTCTCAAACTGCTCTGGGGTAGTGACTGCCTCGCCCGAATTCATAACGAGCAGCGCGGGTATTTTCCTCTCGCCTATAAGCTCCTTGATGCCCATATTCCCTCCAAAATAATAATATTTTACACCTAAATTTTATATTTTTATATACAAAAAGTCAATACCCTTTGACAAAATTGTCCCGCCGTGGTAAAATAAATAAAAAGGGAAGGGAGGATTATCTATGAAAATGAATCCAATGCCGCTTGACAGCGCAACCGCATTCGTGATTGATAGATTGAATACACTCGGCTACGAGGCAAATCTCGTCGGCGGTTCGGTCAGAAATCATCTGCTCGGCCTCCCCGTCACCGACGTCGATATCAACACCTCCGCAACGCCAAGCGAAACCAAGGCGGCGTTTTCCGACTGTCGCGTTATCGAAACGGGCATCAAGCACGGCACCGTCACCGTCCTTGTTAATGGCACCCCGTGTGAAATTACGACCTACCGCTCTGACGGCGAATACCTCGATAACCGACACCCATCGACGGTTGAATTTTCGACCTCGCTGTATGATGATTTGTCCCGTCGCGACTTCACCGTCAACGCCATCTGCTATAATCCGCGTGCAGGCTATACCGACCTCTTTGACGGTGTCGGTGACCTCCGTCGGCGTGTCATCCGCGCCATCGGTAACCCCGAAACCCGCTTCCGCGAGGACGCCCTGCGCATCCTTCGCGCCCTGCGCTTCTCCTCGGTGCTCGGCTTCGACATCGACCCCGATACCGCCGACGCCATCCATCGCACCCGCGACCTGCTCCGTAACGTCTCCCGTGAGCGCATCTTTACCGAGTGGGAAAAGCTCCTCGGCGGTGATGGCGCATACGAAATCCTCTCGGAATACCCCGACGTTATCGCCGTCGCCATCCCCGAGCTTGCGGGGCTGAAATTGCCTAAGAGGGAATCCTTCCTCGCCGCAGATACGATCGTCCGCGCGCTCGCCATGTTTTTCCTCACTACGGCCGACCCTGTGTCTGATTTTGCGGGTGCAATGCGCGCCCTTCGCACCGATAACTTTACCCGAATTAACGGGACCACCGCCCTGAAAATATACCCGTCGCTCGACCCATCAACCCCCGAATCGGTCGCCCTCGCGGTGTATGAATACGGTATGACCCCCGTCAGCCTCGCGGTCAGTCTTGGCATCTTCCTCGACAGCTTCGGCGATACCGCACGCACCTCGCTTGACGCGGTGAAGCGTGGTGCAAGGATAACCTCGCTCTCCGACCTCGCAATCAGCGGTGCCGATCTTACCTCGCGCGGCATCCGCGGACGGGCGGTCGGTGACATTCTCGATTTGATAATCCGTATGGTCATCGCGGGCAGACTCGCAAACGATCGCGACACCCTCATCTCCTACGTCGAAAATACCATCGGCGCATCCGATTGAATATTTCAAAATGGGGCGGACGTCTGTCCGCCCCATTTTCTTGTTTCCACACCTCGCATCCTTCACCAAAAATCGACGCGACGCATAAAATATACCGAGCCGACGCTTTCCTCGCCTAATAAGAAAACGCCCGCTCAATTCCTATAAAGATAATCAAAATGACCCAATACGAAATATCCCTCCTCGGCGAGCGTTGGCGGATATTTCTCATCTCTGCCGACGAGCTCCCCGAGGGCGATCCCGACCCCTATTCGATCTATATCCTCCCCGACCCTAATTATGACGTAACGGTGCGTGTCGGGCGGACCCTGTGTCACGATTCGTGGCTTTTGCGCCTTCTGCTTGACTATTTTTATACCTCGGTTCTTGGCTACCCGAAATGCACGCTCGACGTCGCCGGCTTGTCCGCCTTCGAGCTCGAAATATTTGACACGCCCCCGGGGATAGCGGCAATCCGCCTGCCGAAATGTAAACGATTGCTTACAAATCGCGTTACCTTGCCCGACGGGACCAACCACACGGTATATACCGCCCTTTGCGACTATCCCGTCCGTGTCATTACCTGCGACTATGGCGAGCGTATCCGCCCCGAATCACTCACCGCCTTTCTCCTCCTCGACGGCCTCCCCGACGCTCGCGAGGTGATCGCGCTCTCGTCGGGCAATCTTCTCCTTTCGCCGTCCGCTCCTCTGACTGCCTCGGCGCTGGTTGCTGCCGCGACCGTCGTGGGTGACCTTCCCGTAACCCTTAGCCACGGCTCGTGCGAGATGACGGTCAGTGAGGAGTCCGACTCGCTGCTCCTAACCGCCTCGGCAAGGCTCTTATCAAAGAAAATAATATAAACGGGCGGGTGGTCGCTTGACTATTCGCCCGCGTTGTGCTAAAATATATAAGATTTCACTATCCCACGAAAGGAGGATACCAAAATGGCATTTGACGCCTGTATGATGCGTGCCGCCCTCTCCGAGCTGCGCGCCGATTTTCCCGAGGCAAGGGTGGACAAGGTCCTCCAGCCGCAAAACGACGAGATCGACCTCGTCATCCACCACGCCCGCCTGACCCGCAGGCTCGTCTTCAACGTCGGACCCAACGCCCCAAGGCTCCAGCTCTCCGATGTCGCGAAGGAAAATCCCCTCAAGGCGCCCATGCTCTGTATGCTCCTTCGCAAGCTCATCGGCGGCGCCCGCATCACCGCGGTCGAGCAGGTCGACTTCGACCGTATTGCCCGCCTCACCCTCTCCTGCCTCGACGAGATGGGCTTCCCGACCACCCGCTATATCATCTGTGAGATAATGGGCAAATACGCTAACCTCATCCTCACCGACGCGGAGGATAAGATCATCACCGCGGTGAAGATCATCGACTTTGCCGCCTCCACCGTTCGTCAGGTCCTGCCCGGCCTCAAGTATCAACAGCCCGCCATGCCCGACAAGCGCTCGCCCCTCGTCATCGACCGCGATTTCTTCTACTCGAAATTTGCCACCTTTGACCGTGAGCGCACCGTCGAAAAATTCATCACTACCACCTATGGTGGTATCGCAACGCAGATCGCACACGAGCTCTGCTACCGCACCGCGGGTGACATCGACGTCCCCCTCGCCCATATCGACGCGGACAGGCTCTGCGACGTCTTTGAAAAATGGCAGACCCTCCTTATCAACGAGGACTACACCCCCACCGTCGCAATCGATAGGGACGGCAAGCCCACCGACTACTCCTATATGGACATTACCTACCTCGGCGACGGGGTAAAATACCGCAAATTTGACCGCATCTCCGACCTTTTCGATATGTATTTCGCCGAGCGCGACCGTATGGAAAAGGTCCATCAGCGCGCCCACGATCTCTTCACCCTCGTCAATAACGCCATCGCCCGCACCGAGCGCAAGCTCGCCATCCAGCGCGAGGCACTCCGCGACAGCGAGCGCGGCGAGGAATATAAGCGCAAGGGCGACCTTATCACCGCCAATCTCTACCGCCTCAAAAAGGGTATGACCTCATTTACCACCGTCGATTATTATGACGAGGCCTGCCCCGAGGTCACCGTCGAGCTTGACGAGCGCCTCACCCCCGCCGCCAACGCCCAGAGGATGTATAAGCTCTATAACAAGGCAAAAAAGGCAAAGGAGGTCCTCACCGAGCAGATTGCTATCTGGGAGGCCGAGCTCGTCTACCTCGACAGCGTGCGCACCTTCCTCGGCCGTGCCGAAACCGAGGAGGACCTGCTCGAGATCCGCGACGAGCTATACCGCTCCGGCTATGCCTCTCGTATGAAGGGCTATAAGCCGCCAAAGCAGCTGAAGGCGCGCCCGATGCGATTCACCACCACAGACGGCAAGCTGCTTCTCGTCGGCAGGAACAACCTGCAAAACGATCACCTCACCTTCAAGGTGGCGGCAAAGGAGGATCTCTGGTTTCACGTCAAGGGCGTTCCCGGCTCACACGTCATCCTCGTCACGGAGGGTGAGGAGCCGACCGACCGCGATTATACCGAGGCGGCATCCATCGCCGCATATTACTCGAAGGCGACGGGCGATCTCGTCGCGGTTGACTATACCCGTGTCAAAAATATCAAGAAGCCCCAGGGCTCGAAGCCCGGCTTCGTCACCTATAAAACCAACTACACGGCGTTCGTGCGCCGCATGAGCGGAGAGGAGCTATCAGACAATGCCCGCAGTTGAATTAACCGAGCTTCATAAGCAGTTTATCCTTCGCCACCTCGGCGAGGGTGACGTCGCCGTCGATTTTACCATGGGTAACGGCAACGATACGCTCTTTCTCTCGCGCACCGTCGGCGAGCAGGGAAGGGTCTACGCCTTCGATATCCAGGAGGAGGCGCTCATCTCTACCCGCGCCCACCTGACGGCAAACGGCGCACCCGAAAACTACACACTCATCTGCGCCTCCCACCACCGTGTGAGGGAGTTCGTCGACACCCCCATCAAGGCAGGGATGTTCAATCTCGGCTACCTGCCGCGTAGCGGCAAAAAGGCGGTCACCACTATGCGTGAGACCACCCTCCCCGCGGTGCAGGCGGCGCTCGAGCTGCTTGCCCCCGACGGCGTGCTTATCGTCGCCATCTACCCGGGACACGAGGAGGGCGCGCTCGAGGGCGAAATGCTCCGCGAATACTTCGCCACCCTATCGAAATACCGCTTCTGCCCCTCCGAGTTCAGAATACTGAACTCGCCCACATCCCCCTACTTCTTTCTCGTTGAAAAGAGCCCGCGAGCGAAATTCGGCGAGATTTGACGAATCAAAAGGAGAAAGCAATGGAATTTATTCTCGGCTGCAACTATTGGGCCTC
The DNA here is from genome assembly GCA_045596865.1 of Eubacteriales bacterium. Classification (GTDB taxonomy): domain Bacteria; phylum Bacillota; class Clostridia; order Oscillospirales; family CAG-272; genus UBA1740. The sequence goes on along the minus strand of JAZODF010000054.1, from coordinate 4,840 downwards.
TAACGCAGGTGCCGATATGTGGCGCGATTTCGACGTGGACGCGATTCGTGCCGACCTCGACGCGCTTTCTCACTACGGCGTGAGATATATGCGCGTCTTCCCGAATTGGCGCGATTTTCAACCGATCATGCCCCTCTACGGCGGCCGCGGTGCGCTTGCCGAGTATTGCCTCGAGGGCGAGCGCACACCCGAAAACGAATACTACCTTGACGAAGGTGTGATGGCGCGCTTTTCCACCTTCCTCGATCTCTGTGACGAATACGGCATCCGCCTTATCGTCGGTCTTGTCACGGGTTGGATGAGCGGCAGGCTCTACGTCCCAACCGCACTATACGGCAAAAACGTCCTGACCGACCCCACCGCGCTTTGGTTTGAGCAGCTCTTTATCCGCGGCTTCGTCACCCGCTTCAAGGACCGCGACGCTATCTACGCATGGGACCTCGGTAACGAGTGTAACTGCATGGCGGACGCCAATCACGCCGAGGCGGTCAATTGGACCGCAACCGTCGCAAACGCCATCCGCTCTGCCGACCCCACACGCCCCGTCGTGTCGGGAATGCACGGCCTCGCGCTCGACCCCGACTCCCCCTGGCAGATACGCGATCAGGCGGCGTGGACGGATATCCTCACGACCCACCCGTACCCTTATTGGAATATGCACACCCGCAATGACCTGACCCTCTCTGCCCGTACCCTTCTTTTCCCGACCGCACAGGGCAAGCTGTACGCCGAGTGCGGGGGACGCCCCTGCCTCTGTGAGGAGATCGGCACCATGGGTCCTATGCTCGCCTCTGATGACGCGGCGGCAAATTTCCTTCGCGTCAATCTGTTTTCTCTGCTCGCAAACGGACAGGCGGGCGTTATGTGGTGGTGCGCACACGAGCAGTCGATGCTCACCGCCTTCCCCTATTCGCATAATATGGTGGAAAAGGAGCTTGGCCTCCTTCTCCCCGACCGCTCGCCAAAGGCGGTTGCGACCGTCCTCCGCGATTTTTCCGACCTGCTTGCATCCACCTCGCTCGATCTGCCCGCCGCGAGTACCGACGCGGTCTGCCTCCTCTCTCGCGGACAGGACGGCTGGGGCGTTGCCTACACCACATACCTCCTCGCTCGCCGCGCGGGTATGAATATCCGCTTCGCCTACGCCGATGACGGCATCCCCGACTCCCCAGTATATATGCTCCCCTCGGTGAACGGCATTCGTGTAATGCACTCCCGCCACTACGACACCCTCCGCGAACGGGTGCGCCGCGGTGCGACACTCTACCTCTCGCTCGATAACGTTGCCCTCTCGGAATTTGAGGGGCTGACGGGCATGCGCCCGCTCGACTCCTACGAGTCACCAAGCGTCGGCTCCTTTGCGCTTAACGGCACCGAATACACCTACGCGACCGCACGCCGCTTCCTTATGCAGAGCGTTGGTGCCACCGTCCTCGCCACCGCGTCCGACGGCTATCCCATCCTCTCCGAGTATAAGTACGGGGAGGGAAGGGTGATCCTCCTCTCCTGCCCCTTGGAGGCAAATCTCATAAACGGCCATAACCGTCTCGACGGAAACGAGCACACCCTCTACTCGGCGATCTTCCGCGAGCTTATCGCATCCCATCCCGTCACCGTCACGGGCGACGGCGTGTATACCACCGTCCACGGCTCGGGTGAGGTGATCTATACCGTGTCGATCAACTGTACCCCCACCGCACGGTCGATCCGCATCGATTCGGACGATTACCGCATCTCTCGCGTGATCTCGGGTGCCGCCGACTCCGTTGACGCCTATAACGCCACGGTCATTGAGTACAAAAGAACGGTTTAACCACTCAATAGCATAGAAAAACCAAATAAAAAGCGCCCCGAGATCGGGGCGTTTTTTATTCCTCCGCGCTCATCAGCGCGTCCTTGAATTTGAAGCAAATAAAGTGTGTGAAAACGAACAGCAGCAGTTGAATCGCCACGTCTAAAATCACCGACAAAACCTCACCGAAACGGATGGAATCGCCGTAATTCACGATGAGGCTCACCGTGTCGACGATCGGCAGATTTACGATGAATGAGGCGAGTGCGATAACGAATACAATTGGTGCCGCAAAACCCGCAAAATCGAACACGTCCCCCGACTTAAGCGCCGCATAGAGGCTCTCACGCGTCACGTTTTTGCTACCAACCCTTGCCCGCTGTGCCCTGTGCATCAGCCGTGCAAACAGGTATAAAAGCATAACGTAGCCGAAGAAGGCAAGCACCGCGATCAGCGCCACGCCCGCACCGAGCAGGAGCGCATCGATGCTGTCTGCACCCATCCCGTAAAAATACATGTAGAAATAGGGTAGATAGAAGAAAACGCGAGATGACGAAACGGCAAGACACCCGAGCGTAGCACGCCCCATCCCGACGTCACAAAAACGAACGAGCACAACCGTCGCAAGAAGCGGCGGCAGTAGGGCATCGACAACCGTCGATAAACCGAGATAAACGTAGGACGCCGCAAGGCTACCCGTCAGGCTGAAAATATGCTGCGGCAGGTACTCAAGCATCGCAAGCGCCGTGGAAAAGCAAAACAGCATCAATGTCAGCCTCTTTTTTGAAAAGAACATAAATTCTCCTTGAAATCAGATGAAATGATTGAATTTGAGCCAGCCCGTGAGCATCCCCGCCCAGCTCGCAACGTGCAAATTATAGTGTGCCTCGTCGTTCGCGAGGCCGAGACCGTGCGCCCCGTCGGGAAAAACGTGCAGCTCGTGGGGCACCCCCGCCTCTTTAAGGCGAGAAACGAAGCGATAGGTGCCGAGAATATCGACCGCCCCATCGTTCGCCGTGTGCCAGATGAACGCCTCTGGCGTTCCCTCGGTGACAAGCGCCGTGGGATTTACCGCCTCGCTCATATCCGTCACCCCCTCGCCGAGGAGGTTGTCGTACGAGCCGCGGTGGGTACGAATATCGGTAACGGGATAGCATAAAATCTGCGCATCGGGCAAAAAATCAAAATCATCAATATCATCCACCCGCTCGCCCTCAATCGGGGAAAGGTAGGTGCAGGTGATCGCCGCCAGATGCCCGCCCGCCGACGAGCCCATGATGATGACGCGCGAAATCGACAGCTCTTCCGCCATCGAGCGCACCATCCTAACCGCCCGCCGCGCGTCAATAAGCGGGGCAGGGAAGCGCGACGGCGCCACGCGATATTCGAGCACGAAGGAGGCAATACCGAGCATGGATAAGAATTCGGCATACCCCTCCCCCTCGTAAAGGGAGCGGTGCGAGTATGCGCCGCCGGGGCAAATCACCGCCGCGGTGTAGGAATCCCGCATCACCCTCGGCTCATAATATTTGAGATACGGGCGGAATCCGTCGCCGCAGTCATACGGCATCCTGTCCTGCCACAATTCAATTCTTTTCATAATATCGCCCCTTTGCATAAAATGACTAATGTATCTTCATTTTATCATAACTAATGGGATAAATCAATACGTTTTTTGAAAAGAGATTTTTGACCGATGACACTATCCTTCGATAACACCCCCTTCCTCCTACCCGCCACCGATTCGGGCAGGGCGACAATGCACGAATACATCCTCGGTGCCGCTCCCGCGACCGAATTTTTCACCGTCGGCCGCTCCATCGCGGGCAGGGAGCTCGTCTGCTACAAAATCGGACACGGTGGGGGGCGTGTCACGTTTTTCGGCGCTCACCACGCGCTTGAAAGCATCACGGCAAACCTATTGTACGCTTTTGTTTACATTTTGTCGGCATCGAATTGCCGCCGATTTTTCACCTCTATCGACCGCGACCTGCTCTTGTCGCTCTATACCTTTTACGTCCTCCCCTGCGTCAATCCCGACGGGGTCGAGCTACGCTACCGCGGCTTCTCCACCTCGCCGCTTGCACCCCGCTTCGCCCACCTTTCGCCAGATTTTCCTATGTGGCAGGCTAACGAGCGCGGCGTCGACCTTAACCACAATTACGACTACGGCTTTGCCGATTACAAGCGCATCGAGGCGGAGCGGGGAATAACCGCGGGTCCCACCCTGTATAGCGGCGAGTATCCGGAAAGCGAGCCCGAATCCCGCGCCGCCGCCAACCTCGTCCGCGTCCTCGCACCCCGCGCCGTCGTCAGCCTCCACACACAGGGCGAGGAGGTCTTCTACTCCCCGGGGTCCGCCCACCGTCCCGCCTCCCGCCTTGCCGCCATCACGGGCTACACCCTCTCCCACCCGACGGGCACCGCCGCATACGGCGGCCTTTGCGACTACACGGGCGGCGTCCTCGGCATCCCATCCTTCACCCTCGAGCTTGGCCGTGGCACGAACCCGCTCCCCGAGCATAGCCTACCGTTTATATTTGATCGCGTCGCACCCGCGCTCTACCGTCTGCCTACCCTTATCTGACCCCAAAGCACTGCCTTTTTGCCAAAACGCCTGCCAATTGTGAACAAATTGTAAATATTTTCCGTCACCACAAATTTTTCTTGACATCGCGCACGCCGTATGTTAATATAATACACGCGTGAAAACGCGATATAAATTCTCACATAGCGAGGTGGAGCCCTGCCGGTGCTCTATGAGTCGCAGTGCTGTGTCGCTATGGCGGAAAAAACCAATTTAAGGAGGAACATTTAAATGTTCGAAATCACCATCAAGCAGTTGCTTGAAGCAGGCGTTCACTTCGGTCACCCGACCAAGAAGTGGAACCCGAAGATGGCTGAGTACATCTTCACCCAGAGAAACGGTATTCACATCGTAGACCTTCAGAAGACCGTTAAGAAGTTTGAGGAGGCGTACAACTTCGTAGCTGAGCTCGCTCAGGAAGGCGGCACTATCCTCTTCGTTGGTACTAAGAAGCAGGCAGC
>JAZODF010000053.1:0-35183 GCA_045596865.1 Eubacteriales bacterium | reverse complement strand
AAAACGCGACAGGGGGTCGGACTTGTCGGAGGGTTTTCGCCCGAGAGGCGTGCCCGCAATGGGGCGAGGTGACGGGGAGAAAGGCTGACTGAGATTGACGCAAATTTTTCGCGCGGGGCGGCGGGTGTATTGACAAAAGAGGAAAAAAGAGTTATACTATCGATAGCCGAAAAACGGCAAGAAATAATAAAACACGTTGGGCGTTACACCTTCCATAGGAGTTTCCTGTCGAAGATATAGGGTCCGACAAAAGGAGTAAAAATGAAGGGATCGAAGGATCATTTTCCCGCGTGTATTCCCGAGATCGAGAAGATCATCGGGTACGATTTTTTTGATAAGAGCCTGCTCACACAGGCGTTCACGCGGACGAGCTACTGCAACGAGCAGAATCAAAGGGGCAAGAGTATTCAGTCGAACGAGGTGCTCGAGTTCGTGGGAGACAGCGTATTGTCGGTTTCGATAATCACCTTCCTCATGCGGGAGAACGCCGAGAGGTACGAGCACGGAATACGCACCCGCCTTGACGAAGGGGATTTCTCAAACGTCAAGTCGAAGCTGTCGGACAAGACCAACCTGTCGAAGTGTATTATGGCGCTCGGCCTCGAGAAATATCTGCGCCTCGGTGAGGGTGACAAAAAGCTCGGTATCGAGCGGGAGCCCTCGGTAATGGAGGACCTGTTTGAGAGTATTATCGGCGCGGTATATTTTGACTCGGATATGAACGTCGCGGTGGTGATGGGAGTCGTGTCGAGGATGCTCGACCTTTCTGCCTACGCCGTCAAGACACCCCCGATACAGAGCAGTAAAAACGCCCTGCAGGAGTTTTGCGCGGACAAGAAGCGCAGACTGCCCCCGCCCGTCTATAAGACGCTTGGCGAGGAGGGACCCGACCACAAGAAGGTGTACGAGAGGGGCGTGTATATCGGTGAGCGCCTAGTCGCGAGGGCGAAGGGCAAAAACCAGAAGCACGCCGACGCTGCCGCCGCCGAGGCGGCACTCGCCATCCTCGAAGACGAGGAAAAAGCAAAGGCAAAGGCCCCCGAGAAGAAGGCAACCGAAGCTAAGCCGACCGAGAAAAAGACGGCAAAAAAGAAGCCCGCCGACAAGACAACCCCCGTCAAGGAGGCACCGAAGGAAAAGGGACCGACGGCGGAGAAAAAGAGTAGCAAAAAGACAAAAAAGCCCGCACCGACGGCAGAAAAGCCCGACGTAAATGAGGAAAAATCCGCGCCGAAGGTCGAAAAGCCCACCGAGAAAAAGCCCGAGAAAAAGGGCAAAGAGAAGAAGGCGGCCACCGCGCAGGCACCCGAGACAAAGACAACGAAAAAGCAAACAAAGGTTGACAAAAAGAAGGGAAAGGAAACCGCGGGCAGTGAGCCGCACGCGGTAGTCAAAAAGCCAATTAATTTGACACGCCCCACCACTAACGCCGCGAAATCGAACATCTACGAGTCGAGCGCGTCTGCAAAGTTAAAAACCCACGCGATGCGAAGCGGAGTTGCCTCACCGACCTTCAAGGACCTTGGCGAGGTGCGCGAGGGGATGCGCGTGAGCTGTCGGGTTGAGTGCATATTTATGGGCAAGCGCGCCGTCGGCACGGGTGCGACCCGCCCCGAGGCAAAGGAAAACGCCGCGAGCAAGCTGCTCGCCTCCCTCTCCCCCGCGAAGGAGGAGAAAAAGCCCGCAAGGAAGGCGAAAAAGAAATAACCCATCGTCATTCAGTGGTGTGCACAAAACGGTGCACACCACTTTTTTTCTTCCCGCAGTGCTTGGACGCTCTTCACTCGGGCTCCTCAACGCTTTTCGTTTGCAGGTTATCCGTTTTCCCTCCCGAGGCACTACCGCGCTTTTCACCGGGTGAGCGCCCCGCCGCCCGGGATATGTTGACTTTGCGCGAAAAATGTAATATAATGAAGTTAACCGTATAGCAAAGCACTTTTACCAGCAGTACAAATAACATTTTGAGGAGGTGCCGCTATGGCACAGCTTACGATCAGAACGAAGAACGAGGACGCCGTCGGCAAGAAGCCGAGGGTGTACTTCACCTGCCACCCCGAGGATTTCGACAAGTATTTTGACAAGGTTTGCGAGGACATTTTCCGCACGCACGACGTTGCCATCTACTACACCCCCGATATGTCCGAGCCGCTCACAGAGGAGCAGATTTCGCTCGACCTTGAGCGAATGAACCTCTTCGTCGTGCCGGTTACACTTCGCCTTCTTAGCGAGGATTGCCGCGCGATGAGCGTCGACCTTCCTACCGCGTTTCGCGCAGGGGTGCACGTCCTGCCCCTGATGATGGATACGGGCATTGACGAAATATATTCGCGCGCCGACCGCTTCGGCGAGAGGCAGTACATCCGCCCCGTCGTAACCGACCCGAGCGAGATACCGTACGAGAAGAAGCTCGCGGACTATTTAAACGTCGTCCTCATCGGTGACGATGCCGCCGCGCGTATTCGTGCGGCGTTTGATGCCTACATCTTCCTAAGCTACCGCAAAAAAGACCGTATACACGCAAACGAGCTGATAAAGCTCATTCACGATAACCCGAAATACAGGGATATTGCGGTGTGGTTTGACGAATTTCTGACCCCCGGCGAGAGCTTCGCCGAGAATATCACCCGCGCCCTGTCGGACAGCCGTATTTTTGCCCTGCTCGTCACGCCGAGCCTGCTTGAGCACCCGAACTACGTCAAGGACGTTGAGTACCCCGCCGCGAAAAAGAGCGGCATCACCATCCTGCCCGTAGAGGCGGTAAAGACGAGCAAGCTACGCCTGATTTCCCGCTATTCGCGCATACCGAAGACGGTCTCCGCGGAGGACAAGGGCGGCTTTTACAAGAGGCTCGCCACCGTTCTCGACGGCGTGGCGCGCGAGGAAAACGACAGCGATCCCGAGCACAATTTCCTCATCGGTATCGCCTACCTTGAGGGTATCGACGTCGAGGTCAACCGCGAGCGCGGAATAGCCCTCATCACCTCGGCCGCCGAGGCGGAGTACCCCGACGCGATGATAAAGATATTCAAAATATACAACGCCGCGGGGGATTACGAAAAAGCCCTCTATTGGATTGAGAGGATATACGATTACTGCCTTCGTGAGTTCGGTGAGGATGCGGAGGCAACGATGTCCGCCCTCACCATCCTTGCCACCACGCACGGTCGGGTCGGCAACGTGGCAAAGCAGCTGGAGCTTTGCCGCCTGTCCTACGAGAAGCGGGCCAAGCTCCTCGGCGAGGAGCACCCCGACACCCTGATCGCCCTCAACAACCTTGCCGTCGCGTACGGCGAGGCGGGCGACGTAAAAATGCACCTCGAGCTGAACGAGAGGGTCTATGAGATCCGCGTACGGATGCTCGGTGAGGAGGACCCGCTGACGGTACAGACGCTCAGCAACCTTTCGGTTTCCTACGGCGAGGCGGGCGAATACGAAAAACAGCTCGCCCTCGCGAAGCAGGTCTACGATATACGCGTGCGCCTGCTCGGTGAGGACCACAAGGACACCCTCACGGCACTTGCCAACCTTGCGGCCGCGTACGGCGACGTCGGCGATTATTCAAGGATGCTCACCCTCACGGAGACAGCCTACGGCAAACGCGTTATCCTCCTTGGCAAGGAGCACCCTGACACGCTGGTCACCCTATCCAATCTCGCCGTCGCACACGGCAAGGCGGGCCACCCAGACATGGAGCGCGAGCTGAACGCCGAGGCATACGAGGCGCGGGTACGCGCCCTCGGTGAAAATCACCCCGACACCCTGCTCTCCCTCGGTAATCTTGCGAACTCCTACGCAGAGGCGGGAGATTACGCCACCGCGATAAAGCTCCTTGAAAAGCAGCTTGACGGCTATGCAAGAATCCTGCCCGACGAGCACCCGTCCGTCCTGATTGCGCTGAACAATCTCGCAATCTGCTACGGCAAGATGGATGACCGCCGCGGCGAGCTGATGATCCTCGAGCGGGTATATGCGGCGAGGTGCGAGGCACTCGGTAAAAATCACCCCGACACCTTGAACACGCTGTCGAATATTGCGGTCACATACGGCGACCTCGGTCAGCCGAAGAGGTCGATCGCCCTGCACGAGGAGGTATATGCGGCGAGAGCCGCCGCCCTCGGCAAGGAGCACCCCGACACCCTTCTTTCCATGTCGAACCTTGCCACCGCGTACGGTGACGACGGGCAGAAAAAGCGCGCGCTCGAGATGCACGGGCTGGTGTACGAGGCACGCCTCCGCACCCTTGGAGAGAAGCACCCCGACACGATCAACAGCCTCTCAAGCCTTGCCACCTCATGCGGCGAGGACGGCGATTATAAGCGCCAGCAAGAGCTCGGTGAGCGGGCGTACAGACTGCGCGTAGAGGTCCTCGGCGAGGGGCACCCCGACACGCTCCTCGTGCTCAATAACCTTGCCTACTCATACGTCGGCACGGGGGACAACGAGCGGGCGGCGGAGCTGCTCGAGCTTGCCTACAAGGGCTACGTTTCCCTGCTTGGCGAGGGGCACACGACGACGCTCACGGTGCTTAGCAACCTGGCTCACGTTTACGTCCTGCTCGGTGACAACGAGCGGCACCTCACGGTAAACGAGAGGATATACAATGAGCGGCTGGCACTGCTCGGTCCCGATCACCCCGACACCCTGCTTACGATGATAAACCTTGCCTACGCGTATTCCGAGGCTGACCGCCCCGACGAGGCGATAGCCATGCAGACGAACGCGTACGAAAGGCAGGTGCAGGTCCTGGGACCGCGTCACCCCGAGACGCTGATGTCGCTATCGAACCTGTCCTACTACTACACCGTTATCGGTGATTACACCACCGCGATCCCGATGCAAAGGGAGGCGTACGAGGGCTACGTCGCCGTCCTCGGCGCGAGTCACCCCGACACCCTCGCGGTCAAGGACCTGCTCGAGCGGATGATAGCGATGGTAGAGGAATAACCCCACATTCGGCAAACAATTGTTTACATATCGAATCGCCCCCGCCACCCAAAGAATCACCCGATAATTTAACACGGGTGGCGGGTAACGCAATAAAACAAAGAAATCGCCCCTGCAAATTGCAGGGGCGTTTTTTATACATATATCACTCTCGCGTCAGCGAGAATACCACGTCATCCGAGATGACGTATCACTTGTGCGCGGTGCGCACAAATAACACTTCCGCACTAGCGGAAATACCACTCTCGCGTCAGCGAGAATACCACTTCCCTTACGCCTTGAGGGCGATGCCCATTTCGGCGAGGGCGGTGACGATGGATGCGGTGTGGGGCTCAAGCTCGCCCTTCGTGAGGGTGCGCTCACGCGACACGAAGGAGAAGCGAAGGGTCAGCGCGCTGACGCCCGCGTCGTCGGTATAGACGTACTTCATCTTGACGTCGCTGAGGAGCTCGCCTACCGCGCCCTTAGCCGCGGTGACGACCGCGTCGAAATCAACGGCGGAAACGTCGCAGGTGAAGGTCAGGTCAATGTCGATTGCAGGGAATCTCGACGGCTCGGAATACTTATTCGCGCCGAGGGTAACCTTCGCGAAGTCCTCGGTAAAGAGCTCGAAGAAGGCGACGGCGCACTTCTTGTCAACGTTGGCGAGCACAACGGGATGGGGCACCGAGAGGTAGCCGACCTTCACGCCGTCGATAACGACGTCGAAGGTGTTTACGGGGTGCTCGAAATCATAGTCGGGTGCCGCCGAGACGAATGCGGGGGTGCGGTGGAGGATATCCTGGCACATTTCAAGCACGGTGTCGCGCAGGCGGAGGAAGAGCTCCTCCTCCGAGGCGGTCTTGGAGTAGAGGACAACGCCGAGCTTATGACGCTCGTTAGCGTAGCCGTTTTCCTTCAGGCCGTCGACGGTGTGTCCGATCTCGAAGATTCCGAACTCGTCACGGTAGCCCTTGTTCTCCTTCGCAAAGGCGAGGAGGGTCGGGATCATCGTGGTGCGGATGTACTGGTGGTCGGGGGTCTGGGCGTTGATGATGCGCACGCCCTCTACCGTCTTGATACCGAGGTCGGCGTTCTTTGCGCTGTCGCTCCAGATGTAGGAATGTACCTCGTGCATGCGGTAGGTCTTGACGAGCATATCCTTCATTCTGTCCTCGTCGGAGGCAACGACCTCTGCCCTTACGGGCGCGAGAGCCGAGGTGGAGGTGCAGATATCGAAGTTATCGTAGCCGTAGATACGGGTGATCTCCTCGATGATGTCCGCCTTGATGGTGACGTCCTTGGTAGCACGCCAGGAGGGGACGGTGACGGTGAACTCGTCGCCGTTTTGCACCACGGTGAAGCCAAGACCGCGGAGGGTGGTAACGATCTTCTCGTTCGGGATGTTGATGCCGGTGTAGCGGTCAACGTATCTGCGGTCGAAGGTGAGGGTGATGGTCGGATATTTGTTAACGTATGCGTCGGTGAAGGAGGAGATGACGCGCGCGCCACCGTCCAGCTCGGCAAGGAGGGCAAGCACCCTCTCGGTCGCGGTGCGGCAAAGCTCGGGGTCGAGCATCTTCTCGTATCTCATCGATGCGTCGGTACGAAGGCCGAGACGGGTCGAGGTCTTGCGCACGGACACGCCGTCGAAGGTCGCGCTCTCAAGAAGGAGGGAGTCGGTGTCATCCTCGATCTTCGAGGCGTCGCCGCCCATAATGCCTGCTACGGCGACGGGCTGATCCTTCGAGGTGATCATAAGCATATTTCCGTCGATCTTACGCGAAACGCCGTCGAGGGTCGCGAAATCGCACCCCTCGGGGAAGGTCTGCACCTCAATGCAATCGACCTTGCGCATATCGAAGGCGTGCATGGGCTGACCGAGCTCCATCATAACGTAGTTGGTGAGGTCGGCAAGGAAGTTGATCGCGCGGGAGCCGCAGTAGTAGAGGCGGATGCGCATATTGACGGGGGAAATCTTGCGGGTGATGTTCTCGACCTTGATTGCCGAGTAGCGCCAGACGAGGTCGGTTGCCTTTACGTCAACGGCGACGGCGGGAAGGTGAGAATACGCGTCGACCGAGAGGAGGGCGGGTGCGCGAAGCTCTCTACCCGTGATGGTAGCAAATTCGCGCGCGATGCCGTAATGGCTCCAGAGGTCGGGGCGGTTGGTGAGCGACTTGTTATCCACCTCGAAGATGATGTCGTCGATGGCGTAGACGCTCTTGATATCGGTGCCGAGCGGGATATCGTCGGTGATCTCCCAGATGCCCGAATTATCGTCGGAGATGCCGAGCTCGGCCTCCGAGCAGCACATACCGTAGGAGGTGTAGCCGCCAACGGTAGCAACCGAGATCTTGTGACCCTGTACCGCGCCGCCGTCGGTGGCAAGCGCGACCTTCATGCCCTCGCGGACGTTGGGTGCACCGCAGACGATGTCGAGCACGGTAGAGCCCGTGTCAACCTTAAGAAGGTGGAGCTTCTTCGAGTTCGGGTGATTCTCAACCGAGAGAATCTTTGCAACGACGACACCGTAGGTGTCCTCGCCCTTTACGATAATATCCTCAACCTCGGCGGTCGAGAGGGTGAAGTTGTGGATAAGCGACTTCTTATCAAGTCCCGAGAGGTCAACGAAATCGCCGATCCAATTCATAGATAATAGCATTTATTCGTCCCCCTTCCTTAAATCGACTTGAACTGCGAGAGCGACTTTAAGCTACCGCTGTTGAAATCACGAATGTCCTTGACGCCGTACTTCATCATTGCAAGGCGGGTAAGACCGAGGCCGAATGCAAAGCCGGTGTACTTCTCGGTATCGATACCGCCCTCCTCGAGAACGCGGGGATGGATCATACCGCAGGGGCAGAGCTCAAGCCAGCCCGAGTTTTTGCAGGAGGGACAGCCCTCACCGCCGCAGATCGCGCAGTTGATGTCAAGCTCGAATCCGGGCTCGACGAAGGGGAAGAAGCCGGGGCGAAGGCGGACCTTAACGTCCCTCTTGAACACCTCGGAGAGCATCGTCTTCATAAAGTAGATGAGGTTGGAGATCGAGATATTCTCGTCGATCATCATACCCTCCATCTGGAAGAAGGTGTTCTCGTGGCAGGCGTCGGTAGACTCGTTACGGAAGCAACGGCCGGGGAAGATGGCGCGAAGGGGCGCGCCGTACTTTTTCATAATGGAGTTCTGTGCCGCGGAGGTGTGGGTCTTCAGAAGCTGGCCGTTATCGAGATAGTAGGTGTCCTGCATATCGCGGGCGGGGTGATGCTTCGGAATGTTGAGCGCCTCAAAGCACTGGTAATCGTCGACGATCTCGTCAAAGTTCTCCACGGTGAAGCCCATTGCCACGAATACCTCAACCACCTCACGGGTAGCGAGGGTGATGGGGTGGTAGGAGCCGAGCTCACGCTCGGGGATGAGGGTGGGGTTGTACTTCTTCGCGCTTCTTACCTGCGCCTCGATAGCGGCGCGCTTGAACTGCTCGTCAGCCTCGGCGATTGCCGCCTCGATCTCGGTTTTGAGGCCGTTGATGAGCTGGCCCGCCTCCTTCTTATCGGCGACGTCGCGCAGACCCTTCATCAGGTCGGCGATGTAGCCCTTCTTTCCGAGGTAGGCGATACGAAGCTGCTCAAGCTCCTCACCGCTCTTGCAATTGGAGAGGGCGAGATGGAAGCTTTCGCGAAGCTCTTGGATTTTTGCCTTCATATTTTTAGTCCTTTCGGTTCATTATTTCCTTGATATAATTTGACACGGGTGGGGGGATAAGCCCGTCGACGGGCTCGCCGCGCGAGAGTCTCTCCCGCACGAGGGTGGAGCTGACCCCCTCCATTTCGGGGTCGCATTTGACGAGGACGGTCTCGTATCCGCCGTGGTGCATATTGTACTCGGCCTGGTGGTTTTCCCACGCGAGGTCGGCGTCGGTGCGATAGCCCTTGACGATCTTGTCGATGCCGTGCTCACGCATATAGTCGACCACACGCCCGAGCGAATAGGACACGAGGACGTTATCAAATTCGTCGGTGGCGAGCTGGAGCATTGCGACGCGGTCGTCGAGCGAGAAGGTATATTCCTTGTCGGGGTTGATAAAGGCAACGACGTACACCTCGTCATACCGCTCTGCCGCCCATCTGATAACCTCGAGGTGGCCGACGGTAACGGGGTCGTAGCTACCGGGTAGGATAACGGTCATTTCGCCCTCCCAAATTCTTCTAACAAAAATTGATTATACACCAATCTTTTCGGTTTGTCAATAAATATATAAAATATATTAATTCTTACCCGCGATAAATCAGGACGTTCAGGGTGGTTTTCTTGCCGTATGCGGTGGTTTTGACGAACTCGAAGTCGGGCAGAGCGGAGGGGTCGATCTCTTCCTCACCGCTCTCGAGCACGAGGATGGCACCGGGGATAATCAGCTTCGCATCCGCGAGGCGGCGTGCCGCGTCGGCACAGCACTCCATTGCGTAGGGCGGGTCGATAAACACGAGGTCGTACACGTCCCTGCCCGCCGCCTTTCTTATATAGTTGCGCCAATCGCTGACGGCGTAGCGGCAGACCTCGAAGAAGCCGGTGGATTTCGCATTTTTCTTGACGATCTCCATCACGTCGCGGTCCATCTCAACGAACGTGCAGGACGCCGCACCGCGGGAGAGTGCCTCGAGGCCGAGCTGTCCCGTGCCCGCGAAGAGGTCGAGGACGCGGCGGTCCTCAACGTCAAACTGTATGGAGGAGAACATTGCCCCCTTTATTCTGTCGGAGGTGGGGCGGGTGGACTCACCCTCGGGAGAGAGGAGCTTCTTGCCCTTCGCGCTGCCTGTTATAATTCTGATCATTTCTTCTTTTTCTTCCTTTCCTCATCGAAGTAGGTATATACCGCCTCGGCATCCCTTTTCGAGATGCCCTTCACCGCGGAAAGCTCCTCTACGGTGGCGGTTCTTATTTTTGCAAGCGGCATCGCCGCAAGGAGTGCCCTTGCCTTTGCCTCACCGATGCCGTTTATGCGGGTAAGGGTGGACCGTGTCAACTTTTTGGACTGATTTTCCGAGGAATGCTTCAGGGCGAAGCGGTGTGCCTCCTCCTGCAAATTGTAAACAAAAGCGTACACGTTCATCTCGCGGGCGATGGAGATCTCCCTCTCCTCGTCGACGATGGCACGGGTCTTGTGATAGTCGTCCTTCACCATGCCGAAAAGGGGTATTTCAAGCCCCATCTCGCGCATGACCGCGCGGACCGCAGACACCTGTCCGACGCCGCCGTCAAGGAGGATAAGGTCGGGCATCTCGCCAAGCGACGCCGTGCCGTCACCGACGTGGCCGAGCCTGCGTGTCAGCGCCTCTCTCATCGAGCCGTAATCGTCCGCCCCCGCCGTCGTGCGGATGGCAAAGGCGCGGTAGTCCGAGCGGGCAAGCTTGCCGCCCTTATATACGACCATCGAGGCAAAGATGCTCTCGTTACCGAAGTTGGAAATATCGTACGCCTCTATCCTCGTCGGCGGGTCGGAGAGGCCGAGAAGCTCCGCGAGGCGTTTGACGCTCTTGTCCTCTCTGTCCGCGGACAGGCGGAACTGCCTTGCCGCCTCCTTCGCATTTTCGAGCGCCATGTCGCAAAGGCGCCTGCCGTCCCCCCTCTCGGGCACGCGGACGTTTACCTTGTACCTGCACTCGAGCGAGAGGTATTCGGAAAGGAGGGAGAGGTCATCCTCCGAGAGCGGGAAGTCGAGCATTATCTCGCGCGGGATATTTCCCGCCGTGTCGTAGTAGTCGACGATGAGGGTGAGCGCGTCCTCGGGCCCCGTCAGCTCGGAGAGTGAGAGGATGAACTCGTTTTTATTGATAAGCGCGCCGCCGCGGACGGAGAGCATGGCGAGCACGCCCTCGGTATCCGAGGTGTAGAGTGCGAAAACGTCGCGCGAGGTTTTCGGGTCGGCGACGACCTTCTGCCCCTCGCCGAGGTGCTCGAGGGCGCGGATGGAATCGCGCAGGGATGCCGCGCGCTCAAACTCCATATTCTCCGCCGCCTCGTTCATTTTCTCGGTCAGCTCGCTGACGACCTCGCGGATATTGCCGTCAAGGACGTTCGCCGCGGCGTTGACCCGCTCACGGTAATCCTCGGCGCTGACGCCGCCCGCGCAGGGCGCGATACAGCGTCCCATATCCTTGTAGATGCAGGGTCTGCCCTTGCCGATGTCGGCGGGGAAGGAACGCTTGCAGGACGGGAGGGCGAAGATGCGCCGAACGGTTTCGAGCGCGGTATAGGCGTCCGACACGCCGCGATAGGGTCCGAAATACCTACCGCGGTCGCTCCTTCGCTCGCGGGTGACGAGCAGGGCGGGATACTCCTCGGCGGTGATCTTAACGTATGGGTAGGACTTCGCGTCCTTTAATTTGATATTATATCGCGGGGAGTGCTTTTTGATAAGGGTATTCTCGAGGGCGAGCGCCTCGATTTCGGTGTCCGTGACGATGTAGTCGAAATCGCGCACGAGGGAGACCATCCGCTCGGTCTTGTAGCTGTGGTTCCCCGACACGAAGTAGCTTGTGACGCGGTTTTTGAGCTTCTTCGACTTACCGACGTAGATGACGCGACCCTCCGCGTCCTTCATAATATAAACACCGGGTGAGCGCGGCAGGCTGTTCGCCTTCTCGCGCAGTCTTTCGATAACGGTCACGCCCTTCCCTCCCCTCTTGGTAGTTTGTTGACTCTATATGATGTAGAGATCATTACATTGAAACATCCCCGACTGTCTGAATCTACGTACGGGGATATATTTTTATCAGACGTTGCCGCCTCTTTTTTCTTTTACAGTTTTTACAGATGAGCTAAGCATCCTGAGAATGGTACAGCATTCACTGAAAAAGTGGTTATAATCTTCTTCCTCGAGGCAACCCGTTTCAAAAAGAATTATCAGCCAATACTGGGTTTCGTGACACTCCTTTTGAGCAATTTCGAGCTTCGAAATAAAATCGTTTGTGCTTTGTGCGTATTGTGCCTCATAGATGTTTGCCCCAATAGAGGTTCCGCAACGCAACAGCTGATTCACCAGCACAGCTTCTTTATATCTATTCTTGATTTTACGACACAGAAAAACTATTTGCTTAGCAAATTCTTTGGATCTGTCCCTCAAAATACTATTCGCCACACCCATACCACCTTTCTTTTTTTCATTATAACAAAGCAATCTTTGATTGTCAAGTTGTATTCCGACTGCGTCGGAGTGGTATTATCGCTCACGCGATAGTGGTATTAAAGCCTACGGCTTTAGTGGTATTTTATTCGCCTTAAAAAAACTGCGAAGCAATATCACTCGGCGCTAGCCGAATACCACTGCTCCGCAATACCTCTCGCCGTAGGCGAATAAAACTGCCCAACCTCCTTGTCGAGGTTGGGCATGTATTAGATGTCCGCAAATCCACCGTCGATAAGTGCGATAAGACCGTCAACCGCATCAGCCTCGTCAGCGCCGTCGGCGATGATGTTGATGGTGACACCCTGGACGATACCGAGCGAGAGAACGCCGAGCAGGCTCTTTGCATTCACGCGGCAATCCTCCTTCTCGACCCAGATGGAGCACTTAAAGGAATTTGCCTTCTGCACAAAGAAGGTTGCAGGTCTTGCATGAAGACCAACACTATTCTTTATTGTGACATTACGAGAAATCATCTCACGTATCTCCTTCGAGAGTTTAGTAATACAAGTATATCAAATACTTTGTGAAAAATCAATAGGTATATCCAAATATTTTTGGAGATTTTTTATCCTTATATTATTTATTTTTAAGCAATATGACGAAATAATCGCATTTTACGGCGGTTTTCGGCAATTGCCAAGGGGACGGCGCGAGGTTAGAAAATCAGCACGTCGACACTCGATGCGTCGCTCGAGCGGCCGTCGGAGAAGTAGGCGGCGCGGTCATCAAACTCGCGTTTAGCGACGCGCAGGGCGGCACTTCCGATTCCGAAAACACACCAGAAAAGGTAATTGAGGGTAAAATCGCTCCACAGGTAATTGACCGCGCCGTAGACGAGAAGGACGGTCAGGGTCACCGCCGAGAAGTCGGTCAGGTGATGCACCTCCGAGCCGACGGTATATCTGCGGTAGACCGTGCGATGGACGAGGCGAAGGAGGATCATAAGGATAAAGACCGCGAGGGCGAGGATGCCCGCCTCGCACCCTATCTCAAGCAAGAAGTTGCCCGAGTCGGTGTAGGTGAGGTCGGAATATTTGCCGAGCTCCTCAAGGAAGCTGTCACCGCCGACGCCGACGCCGACGAAAAGGTTATCGGCGAGCATACGGAAGGAGGCCGACCAACGCGCGGCGAGCTCGGTAAAGCCGACCGCGTCGAAGACGGGGATTTTATCAAGGAGGGAGAGCGTCCTCTCGCCAAAGGCGAGGAGAGCATACGGGAGCAGGGATACGACGCCCGCAATAATCGAGCCGACCCGACGTATCGACGCCGCACCGTAGGCGATAACGCCGAAGAAGCCCGCGATAAACGCCCATGTCTCCGCCGTGGTGAGCAGGGCGAAGAATACGAGGATGAAGACGGTTGCGTAAAGCAGCTTCGCCGCGGTGCGACGGCGCACCTTCGCAAGGTAGAGAGAGAAGACCGCAACGACGATAAGATAGACGGCGAGCGAGGAGGGGGAGGCAAAGGTTGCGCTCACGCCGCCGAAGCCCGCGTAGCCGTTTTTGGATATGATCCCTGCCGCCTCGACGATCGCGATGACGGAAACGGGGATTGCGGAGATAACCACCGCGTTAATTGCACAATGGGCAAGACGGCGGTTGGACACAAGCGAGGAGGTAAGGACGTACCCGAGGGCAAAGAGGATGACGACGAGGGATGCACCGAAGGATTCAACACCCTTGACGAACACGCCGCTGATAAGGAAGAACAGAAGGAACACGCCAAGGAGGAGGTCATACCGCTCGAGGTAATAGACGCGCTTGCCGAGGGCGACCTTCACAATGAAGGAGAGGAAGGTGACGACGACCGCACAGCCGAGGATAAGGTCGGAACGCTCGATAAGCGGCAGGTAGGGCATCGCGAGGAATATGAGGAAGAAGGAGAACTCGGGCGAGGTGAAGGTGAGGAAGAGGTAGCCGAGCAGCGCGACGGCGAGGAGGAGCGTCCACAGCGGTAAAATGACGCTGAGCGCGGCGAGCAACAGACCAAGGCAGAGCGCGACGAACGGGCGTATAACGAGGATGCGGTCACCCGGGCGGTCGGCGTCGGCGTGGAGGTCGACGCGGTGCATGCGCTTGATACAGAAGAACTCGAAGAAGACGTAGTCGGTGAGCGAGAAGTCCTGAAGCGCCATCGACAGCGGCAAATCAAAGCAGGTGAGCGGCACGCCAAGGAGGGTCATTACCCCTCCCGCGACGAGTGCGAAGATCGGGAGTGCGGTGCCGTCGATATAGCTACGCAGGAAGTGAAGGAGGAAGGTAAGGAAGCCGAAGCCGAGGAGAAAGAGTCCGTAGCTGCGCGTGGAGGTATAGGACATAGTGCGTGCGAGCGCCTCGCCTGCGTCGACGAGCACGCGTACGAGTCTGGAACGCGATCTGGTAACGTTGCCCGTGAGGGTCAGCGTATTAAAACGGGGGCCGTATTCCGCATCCCGACGGTAGCCGAGAAGAAATTCGACGGGTCTATGCTTTGCCATGGCTTCTCCTTTCCTTGACCCGGGGTCAAAATGTAAAGCAATGTTTACGCCGACCGAGATATGTGCGGGGGCGTGTTAAATTTCAGTGGGCGCAGTAGCATCCGCGAGCACGGTGTTATCGGTGGTGAGGGCAACCGCGTGTGCGGTATTGTCGGTGGGGTTGTCGGTGCCGCTTTGCTCCGCGGGGACGCTACCGCTTGCACAGGTATCTTGGATGCTTTGCTCAGCGGGGGTGGTGGCGTGCGCCTTTCTTCGTGGGCGCTTTTTCTTCTTCGGGGCGAGCGCCTCCTCGTATTCGGGGTGAAGAAGAAGGAGGTCGGGTCGGCGCTCGCGGGTGATGCGGACCGACTCCTCAAGGCGCCAGCGGTCGACGCGGGCGTGGTCGCCCGACAGAAGGACCTCAGGCACTTCCCTGCCCATAAAGGTGCGGGGCTTGGTATATTGGGGATATTCGAGGATGCCTGATGCGACCGACTCGTCCTCGTGGCAGACCGCCTCGGGCAGAGTGCCCTCGATAAGGCGGGAGACCGCGTCAACGAGGATGCAGGCGGGTAGCTCGCCCCCCGTGAGGACGTAGTCACCGATGGAGACCTCCTCATCGACGATCTCGTCGAGGACGCGCTGGTCGACGCCCTCGTAATGTCCGCAGAGGATGACGAGATTATCGTAGGCCGCAAGCTCGGTTGCGACGCCGTGGTCGAAGATCCTGCCCTTCGGCGACATATATATGACCCGCGTTTTGTTCCCCTCGGGGATGGATGCGCTGATATGAGAATAGCAATCGTAGATCGGCTGACAGGTCATGACCATTCCGCGGCCGCCACCGTACGGGGTGTCGTCGGTTTTGCGATGCCTGTCGGTCGAGAAATCGCGTATATTATGGCAGGAAACCGAGATGACCCCCGCCTCCTGCGCTCTGCCGATAATGCTCTCACCAAGGACGGTGGAAACCATATCGGGAAATAGCGTCATTATATCAAATTTCATTATGAGCTCCGAGGTGCTTTACGCCCGTTGGTAGAAGGACAGCGCGGGCGAGCACGGGAAACGGTTATTTTGTGCGACACGCGGTCGCGTGATAGGTCGGGATCGGTCGAAAACCCGCCAAGCGGCGTGACAAGCAGGCCGTATTCAGCCTCAGTCAAAGAACCCCGGGATGGGCGTGACGAGCAGGCCGCGCTCGGGGTCAACGCCGACGCACAGCTCCTCCGCCGAGGGGTAGAGGACGTCGCCGCGCTCGGTTTTGACGGTATAGAGCAGGCCGCGCGGCACCTCGGTAATGTCCGAGATAACGCCGTATGTAACACCCGTGTTAGCGTCGATTACGTCGATGCCGATCATATCGGCAAGGAGCATTTCGCCATCCTCAACGGGGATATCGTCGCGGTGAAGATAGAGGACGGTGCCCTTCATCGCGATTGCCGCATCGCGGCTATCAACACCCTCGATAGACAGGAGAACAAGCCCCGAGGATACAGAAGCGGTGAGGACGCGTGCCTCCTTGAATTTGCCCTCTCCGTCGGGCAGGAAGATGCGCTTCTGATCGGCGAGGACCCTCGGACTGTCGCACCAGGGCTCAACCTTTAATAAACCGCGTACTCCGTGTGCAGAGCACACCTTTCCGCATTCAAGATACGTTTTTTTCATACGCCCTATTTTATCATATATTTTAAATAAAGTCAATAGATTTATGCGTATATCCGCGCACCCTCGCGCGAGCGGACCAAGAAGGCACGCGCAAACACCCATGCGTTGGGGTAAGAAGGCATGCACACCCGCCCGCAGAGTACCCGCAGAGCAAGGGAAAAACCCCGCGCGGAGGTGAGAAATAGACCCCCCTGCACATTGTTGAAAAAGAAAGCCCCGAACCCACGCAAAAGGAGGCGTAGGACGGGGCAAATGCAAATAGTTGTTTACATCGTTCAAAAAAGGCAGAAAGCAGGAAAATGTTGTTTTTGCGACACAGGGTCGGACTTGTCGATGCTTTTACGAGGCAAAATTAATATAAATCAACGTAAATTAACGCAAATTGGCGCAACCACGTCCAAATCGGGGCTCGAGGCACCATCAAAATGCGTCAAATTGCGACACAGGGTCGGGCTTATCTCGATTTCGTGGTGTGGCGAGAGGGTCGAATAACGACGAGCGAGGGGTGCGGTTAGCGGTGAGATTATATATCAGCGCTTTTTACGAAAATAAGCGGTTAGCATTTCGCGGCATTCGTCACCGAGGACGCCGCCAACAACCTCGGGCTTATGGTTAAGGGGTACAGAGGCAAGGTCGATAAGCGAGCCAAACGCGCCAAAGCGCAGGTCGGGACAGCCGTAAACCACGCGGGGAATACGGGCGTTGATTATTGCGCCCGCGCACATTGCGCAGGGCTCCATCGTGACGTAGAGGGTGACACCCGGCAGACGCCATCCGCCAAGAGCGGCACAGGCGCGCTCGATTGCGAGAATTTCGGCGTGGTGGGTTGCGCATTTCGATCCCTCGCGGGTGTTATACGCGGTGGCGATGATCTCGCCGTTTCTGACAGCTAATGCGCCGACGGGAACCTCGTCAAATGCCTCCGCCTCCCTTGCGAGAGAGATTGCGATTCGCATAAAATCCTCATCCGTGGTGGGGATAAAATCTTTATTTTCGTCCATAATTTTCCTCAAAACAGGTTAGTAGGTATCGATCGGTTATCAAAGAAGTGCGTTAATCAGCGCGACGCCAAGACAGGTAACGAGCATAAGGAGCATAGTGCGGTCGTATTCGACCCTGCCCCGCTCTATCGCCCGTTTTGCAGCGGTGACGTATTCGCGGCGGCGAAGAATTATTACAGCCAACGAAACGACGGTCAAGGCGGCAAGTGAAACGTAAAACGCGGTAAGGAATCCGTCAATCACGCCGTATTTCATCGTGGCGAGCGACGCGGCATTGTTCAAAAGGTGGATGATGAGCGAGGGTAGAATGCTATCACACGCGATGTCAAGGACCGCGAAGACGACGCCCGCGAGAAATGCGTATGGCATTTTATAAAGGTCGAGGTGAATGAGCGCGAAGAATAGTGCAGATATGATCACGGTGCCGCGCGGAGAGTACGGGAGGAGCAGCTTTATCGGCAGGTAGCGGAAGAGCATTTCCTCGAGCACGGCGGGGATAAGCGCGTGAAGTAGCAATTGCAGGAGGAACGGTGCCTCGGCAATAGTGCCGCCCGTTAGTCCGAGCGAGTTCAAAACGAGTGCGGTCAGCCACGCAGCGAGCATTATCAGAGCGACGGTGGGGGCAATAATCGGAATGAAAAGTCCGAGCTCCCGCCGACCGATTCCAAAGCGGAGAAAGTCGGGCTCAGCAACGCCTGCGACCTGTTCCCTTTCCCGTTTTAGTTCGCGGGAGAGATACACTCCGACAAAGAGCGGAATGCCGAATGCGAGGAAGTAAACGACCTGTCCAAGCGCGCCGCCGACACTGCCCGAGAGGGCGAGGACGAAGACGAAAATCAGGTCAACGAGGGTCAGATATTTTACCGCACGTTTCATTATTTACCTCCTTTTAGTTATTAATATATGCCCGTGAAACAGGGCAAAATCGGTAATCAAAAATTCAAAAAGTACCAGAAAATAGGGGTACCGTGATGGAAAAATCTTTGTTTTTTCGGGTTTTCGTGAAAATTTATCGGAAAATAAGCGTGGCAAGAAGCACACCGATCATCAGGACGCGGCGGGCAATGGAAGAGATAGCAAACCGCGCTTAATTCAATCGAACGAACGGATACGGCTCGATGCGCTAGTCCAGCCGAAACGTGCGCGAAATACGCGGGGAAGTTAAAGCACGAGGTCAAAACGGAGCTTGCCGCGGATGACGTAGGACGTCACCAAGAAACGAGAAGGCGCAGACAAATTTTTTACAGCAACAGATCAAAGCGGAGCTTGCCGCGGATGACGTCGGCCTCGACGAGGCGGACGCGGATTTTATCACCAAGGTGGTAGACCGTCCTGCCACAGCGGAGGGTGATATTACCCTCGTCAAAGATGAACAGGCCGGGCATTTCGGATAGGGGGATAAGCCCCTCGCAGGTGTTATCGAGCGAGGCAAACATGCCGAAGGAGGTCACCGAGGACACGGTGGCGTCGAACTCCTCGCCGATTTTTTCGGACATGTAGATGACCTTATACAGGTCCTCGATACGCCGCTCGGCGGCGGTGGCGCGCTGCTCGGTATCCGTGGCGGCACGGGCGGCACGCTTGGCATAGGATGCGTACGCCTCGGGGCGTTTACCCTCGATGAGCACGCGGTGAATTATACGGTGGGTCGCAAGATCGGACAGGCGACGGATAGGCGAGGTAAAGTGACAGTAGATGCCGATACCAAGACCGAAGTGACGGGAGGCAATCTCCGAATACTCCGCCCGCGACATCGAGCGAAGGAGCGTGTAGGAAATCGATGGGAGCAGCCCCTTTTCCTCGGCGGCGGTGAGCAGGCGGGCAAGGTCGGCGGGCTCGACCTTCTCACGACAGACGCAGCTCGTATCAAAGCCGAGATTGTGCGCGAAGGTGAGGAAATCCGCCAGCCTCTCGGGCGGCGGGTCTGCGTGCACGCGATAGACGCAGGGGATGCCCCGCTCGTTAAGCAGGCGTGCCACGCCCTCGTTGGCGGTGAGCATAAACTGCTCGATCATCCGCTCGGCATCTCCCCTCTCGCGCCGCTCGATACCGACGGGGTTGCCCGCCTCGTCAAGGAGGATCTCCCCCTCGGCTACGTCAAGCTCGAGATAGCCGCGTTTTTCCGCCTTTTTGTAAAGTATAGTATACAATTCTTGCATACGGCGGAGGGTGGGTATAACCGCCTTATATTTGACACGGGTAGGGGTATTTGCCCTGTTTTCGAGGATTTCGTTGACCTCCGAGTAGACGCCGCGCACACGGGAGGTAATTATCGACGGGACGACCTCGGTTTTCTTGATTTCGCCCTCGGAGTCGAGGGTGACGATCGCGGTGAGGGCGTACTTTTCCTCTCCCGCGTTTAGGGAGCAGGCGCCGTTTGAGAGCGCCGCGGGAAGCATGGGCACGACCTTGTCGGTAAAGTAGACGCTGGTGCCGCGGGACATCACCGCGCGGTCGAGCGCGGTCTTCTCCCTGACGTAGTGGCTGACGTCGGCGATATGAACGTAGAGCCGCCACCCGTCGGCAAGCCGACGGACGGACACCGCGTCGTCAAGGTCCTTTGCCCCCGCGCCGTCGATGGTCAGGACGGTCAGACCGGGGAAGCGCCGCCTGCCCTCGTCGGTGATGGGCATTGCCGCCAACCTCTCAGCCTCGGCGAGCTCCTCCGCCGAGAAATCGCGCGGGATACCGCTCTCGATAAGGATCGCCTCGTAATTCGCCTCGCGCGAGAAGGTGTCGCCAAGCACGGCGGTTATCCGTGCCTCGGGCAGGTATCCGCGCACGAGGGTCGCCGCGACCTTGTCCCCGTCGACAGCCCCCGCGGGGTCGCTGACGCTCGGACGGATGCCGAGCCGCGCATCGTCGGGCAGGATATAGTAACGGGTGGGGATGCGCCGCCTGCCGCGCAGGTGCGACGGCTCGCATATCAGCGTGCCGACAAGGGTGGTGACGCCGTATTCGACGATCCTCGTCACCCTGCCCTCCGTCTTTTCCTCGCCCGTGCGAGCGCGGTAGGTGTGATAGATTATATCGACGAGGTCGCCGTGGATGGCACCGCCCGTCTTATCCTCGGGGATGAAGATATCCCGCTCCTCCCCTTCGACGCTGACGAAGCCAAACCCGCTCTTCGACCCCGAAAACAGGCCGCGTGCGCGTACCTCGTCACGCCCGGCGTGCGTGCTCACACGGGATGCCCTGCCACCGTCCTCCGAGAGGGCGATGCGTGCGCCGCTGTAATCCACGCCGCTTTTATCAAGCTCGCTTTTTATGTCCGCGAGGGCGCGAGCCTTGCCCTTTCTTTTATGGACGTTACGCTTCGAGAAGCGCTCAAAATTCTTCTTCGTTTTCTTCATACCTTTATTTTTTACAAGCAGTCAACCGATAAACCGCGCGCATGCAGGTGCGTGCCTGCCAAAATGTGAGAGAGCCGCCGCGCCGCGAGGGATTTACCGAAAACGCCCCAATAAAAAGAAAAACGGAAGTTTCCTTCCGTTTTACTCTTAGTTGAACAGGCTGCCCCACTCACCGAGGTTCTTCCAATAATCAACAGCATTGGAGTAGGTGTAATCGGGCTGAATAACGTATGCGGCAACAACCGCAACACCAAATACGATAGCCGCGATAACGGTCCACTTGAACCAGGCCTTGTCGGCGCCGCCCTTCTTCTCTCTTCCAAGGAAGGTTTCGCTACCACCTGCGATAGTGCTGGAAAGTCCCTCGTCAGCAGACTTCTGGAAAATGACCGCGATAACGATGAACAAAGCAGCGAGCAGAAGGACTGCCAAAAGAACGTACTCTAACATTTTCGGTTTCCTTTCAAAATCGGTTATTGACATCGCCCATACGAACGGGCGCACTTACAATCATAACGGTATTTTACCACAATGAAAATAAAAATGCAATACTTTTCGGAATATTTTTTTATTTTTTTGATTGAGGCGGTTTTTCGGTCGCGCACCGCGTTGTCGTCCCCGCCAAAATTGCTTGTGCAACCTGCCGTTTTGAGGCAAATTCGGTTGACATTATGCGCGCGAAATTTTAAAATGTGATTGAGTGTGCGTATGCGCGCCGCCCGCGACTGGCGCGGGTGAAAATATCGTAGATTTAATACCAATATTGTCAGTGAGGTAAAGACAAATGAAGGTTTTTGCAGAGAACAAGCTATATAACGTGGCGGGAAAGGTGCTCTCGCACGCTGATTTCAAGCTCATGCGCGAGCTCGACGGCCTAGAGGTCAATCCCCGCAAGGCGGAGAAATTCATCAAGCAGGCGGAGAAATACCTTGAGATGGACATCCCCCTTCTGCCCGCGTCGGTCTACCGCGAATTTTTCGTAAACGGCAACCGCTCGCACTACCAGGACATCTTCTTCCGTCGGCGGGACATGGCGCTCTACCTCGCGGTGGCGGAGTATTATGAGAAAAAGGGCAGATTCGCCGAAAAGCTGATGGACGTCGTCTGGGCTATTATGGAGGAGTCGACCTGGATCCTGCCCGCGCATTTATACAACTCCGCCTACGGCGGACAGTACACCCTCGGCCCCGTTTACGGGGGTAATTACAACCACGGTCTCGCGCTGTTTTCCGCGTCGACGGGTGCGACGCTTGCCTTCGTTTACATCCTTGCAAAGGATGCGCTCGATGCGATAACCCCGATCATCTCGATGAAGATGAAATACACGATCCTCGACAGAGTGCAGAAGCCCTTCCTCGAGAACGTTTTCTGGTGGATGGGTGATAACGGCGGACGGGTCAACAACTGGAACCCCTGGATAATTTCCAACGTCCTTCTTTGCACCGCGATCCTCGAAGAGGATCAGGCGATCAGAAATCGGGTGGTCGAGCTGTCGGTGCGCCGTCTTGACAACTTCTTCGCCTGCTATTATCCCGACGGCGGATGCGACGAGGGACCGAGCTACTGGGGCGTGGCGGGAGCGTCGCTGTTCGACTGTCTCGAGCTTATCGACGATATGACGGGCGGGGCTATTACGGTTTATGACAACGAGCTGGTGCGCAATATCGGCGAGTATATATTCAAGGTCAACGTTGACGAGGCAACGGTGGTTAATTTCGCCGACTGCCCGCCGCGTGCGCTTCCCTGCGCGAGCCTCGTTATCAGATACGGCGAGAAGTGCAGCTCACCCTTCCTCGTTTCCTTCGGCAAAAAGCTGATGAAGCACGGTGACCACACCGCATCGACGGGACAGCCCTATCGCGCGCTTCGCTCGCTCTTCACGCCCGACGTGGAGGCAGAGGATTGCCCGATGCCGACCGCCTGCTACCTGCCCGACCTGAAGGTAATGACGGTCAGAGAGTGCTCGGATTCAAAGACGGGCATGATGCTTGCAATGAAGGGCGGCAACAACAACGAGCAGCACAACCACAACGACGTCGGCAATTTCGTGGTTTACCATAACGGCAAGCCCGTCATCATCGACACGGGTGTCGGAACCTATACGAAGCAAACCTTCTCGCCGCAGAGATACGAGCTGTGGTTTATGCAGTCGGGATATCACAATCTCCCCTCCTTTGGTGGGGTGGACCAGAAAAACGGCCCGCAGTTCAAGTCGACCTCCGAGGTATATTCCGAGGAGGAAAAGAGCCTCAGCGTTGAGCTGTGCGAGGCGTATCCCAAGGAGGCGGGAGTCATCTCCTTCCTGCGTAAGAGCGCGCTTAACGGCGCAACCGTGACCGTCACCGACACGGTACGTCTTGACGCCGAGCGGGAGATAGACATGCACCTGATGAGCGCACACAAGCCCGAGATTATCGAGGCGGGTGTCATCACCCTTGCCGAGGGTCGCGTGCTCAAATACCCCGCGGACGTTCTCGAGGCGCACGTCGAGGAATTTGACCCCGTCGGAATGGAGACGAAGAGCGCGTGGGGCACGCCCGTTCTGTACCGAATCCACCTAAGGGCGGTGGCACGGGAGCTCTCCTACACGCTGAGTGTGGAATAAAGCAAAGAGTAGTTTACATTTTTACAAAATCACAGGGGGCGTGTCAAATTTCACGCCCCATTAAAATAGGAAAAACAAAAATGAGATTATTTAGTGAAAGAGCAATTAACCCGAGAGGCCGCCTGCTTTCCCGCGAAGAATTTCGCCTGTTTTGCGACACAGGGTCGGCCCTATTCGTCCCCGAGCGGATGGAGCGCGTTATAAAGCGCGCGGAGGAGTTTCTTGATAAGGAAATAAAGACGATACCGCTGTCCGCCTTTCGCTCATATCAGGAAAAGGGGGTAATAGGCCCCTATTCGACGCCGTGGTGTGAGCGGCTTGACGGGGCGTTTTACCTCTCGGTCGCGGAGGGGTACGAGGGCCGAGGACGGTTTACCGAGAAGCTTGCCGACTATGTTTTCGCGATACTTGAGGAGGCGAGCTGGGTCCTGCCCGAGCATACCGGGCACGCGCCCTACGGCGTGACGAAGGTGCCCGCGGTCGTCGGTAACAAATACGTTCACGCGCTGGAGCTCGGATCAATTTACCTCGGTGCGGTGCTGGCGGTCGTTTACCACTACGCCAAGGGGGCGCTCGACGGCATTTCGCCGATTATTTGCGAGCGGCTTGCCTACGAATTGCATCACAGGATCGTGATGCCGTATA
This sequence comes from Eubacteriales bacterium, assembly GCA_045596865.1. Taxonomy (GTDB): domain Bacteria; phylum Bacillota; class Clostridia; order Oscillospirales; family CAG-272; genus UBA1740. Next base: position 11,347 of record JAZODF010000053.1, on the reverse strand, counting down.
TCAACTGCGACTTCACATGGGAGGGGGACCGCGGAAACAAGGTCAACAATTGGTGCCCGTGGAATATATCCAACATCCTGCTTATCACGGCAATCGTCGAGGAGCCGATGCAGGTGCGCGAGCGCGTGGTATTCAAGGCGCTTCACCACCTTGATAACTTCATCAGCTTTTATAAGCCCGACGGCGGATGTGACGAGGGTCCGACATATTGGGGTGCGGCGGCGGGGTCGCTGTTCGACTGCCTCGAAACGCTGTACGATATGTCGGGCGGTAAAATCGACGTTTACGACGAGCCGCTAGTGCGGGCGATGGGCGAGTACATCGCCAAATTTAATATCACGGGTAACAGGTACGTCAATTTCGCCGACTCGCACTCCACCTGCTCGCCCGACGGGGCACATATACGGAGGTACGGCGAGAAGTGCGGCTCACGGCTGCTCGTTGATTTCGCGTCGGCGCGGCCGCTAAATAAGAACGCGGGACTGCATTTCAGGCACCCGTATCGCTCGCTGCGCGGGCTTATCACCCCGATAACCGAGCCGTCGGTTGAACGGGCGGCGAGGTCGGTGTACTTCCCCGACCTCGGCGTTATGATCGAGCGGGAGAGCGAGGACCCTAGATGCGGCCTTTTGCTCGCGATGAAGGGCGGGCACAACGGCGAGAGCCACAATCACAACGACGTCGGCAGCCTTATCGTTTATTCGGACGGCGAGCCGTTGCTCATCGACGCGGGGGTCGGCGCGTATACGAAGCAGACCTTCTCACCCAAAAGATACGAGCTGTGGTTTATGCAGTCGAATTACCATAACGTCGCAGCGTTCGACGGCGTGGGTCAGCGTGCGGGCGCGAGCTATGCCGCGCGGGATCAAAAATACGACCCCGAGGCACGGAGCATGACCGTCGAGCTTGCGGGTGCGTATCCTGCCGAGCTTGGTATCCGCTCGTACATCCGTCGGGCGACGCTCACCGACGGGGCGGTCGTGATACGTGACGAGTTTTCGCTCGATAATGAGCGGGAGATAGACCTCGTCTTCCTCACCCACCGTGAGCCGCGAGTGGATGGCGGGCGCGTCCTGCTTGACCGCGGACACACCCTCGAGATAGAGGGTGATGGGTTTACCCCAAGCGTTGAGGAGTTTGAACCCACGGACATGGACACCGTAAAAATGTGGGGTACGGAGAAGATGTGGCGCATCCACGTCACCGCCAAGGCGCGGGGCGCGGCGGTCACCGTAACGGTAAAATAGGAGGAAAAATGGGACACAGAATTTTCAGAGAAACGGGCACGAGCGTCGAGGGCAAGGTCCTGCCCCTCGATGAATTTCGCCTGTATATAGATATGAAGGACCCGACGCCCGACCCAGAGCGCATGGAGGCGATCGTCCGCAAGGCGGAGGGGATGCTCGAGGAGGAGATACCCTTCCTGCCACTGTCGCTTTACCGCGAGTTTTTCACGATCGGCAACCGCGCGAATTTCGAGCGGCGGTATTTCAGACGGCGGGATATGGCGATATACCTCGCCCTCGCGGAATGGTACGAGCGGCGCGGCAGGTTTACCGACAAGCTGTGCGACGTGGTTTGGGCAATCCTCGAGGAATCGAGCTGGATTTTGCCCGCGCATACGGTGCACTCGCCCTCCTATCCCGGCACGTCGGTGCCCGAGGTGTATAACGAGGAGCGGCTTCACGGCATTGACCTGTTTTCCGCGACGACGGCGGCAACGCTTACCGCGGTGCACCATTATGCGGGGGAGTTCCTCGACGGGGTTTCGCCGCTTATTGACGAACGGCTGGTTTACGAGGTAAAGAACCGCACCATCCGCCCGTATATCAACACGGTTTTCGGCTGGTCGGGTATGTTTGGAAACAAGACGAACAACTGGAACCCCTGGATAAATTCAAACGTGCTTTACGTCACCGCATTGCTTGAAAATGATACACGGGTCCGCACTTTCGTCGCAAGACGCGCCGCAGAATGTATAGATAACTTTACATCCGGGTATGCGGATGACGGCGGCTGTGACGAGGGTCCCGGCTATTGGGGACACGCGGGCGGATCGATGCTCGAGTGCCTTGAGATCCTTTACGATATGACGGGCGGCGCGGTCGATCTGTTCGCGCACCCGCTGGTACGCGCCATCGCGGAATACGAGGCGAAGGTGAATATACACGGTGACCGTTTCGTCAATTTCGCCGATTGTAGCGGCAGGGTCATCCCCGGCGGATGCATGCTTATGAGGATTGGAGAGCGATGCGGCTCGGAGATGCTCGTATCCTTCGGCGCGCGTATGCGCGGCCTTTCACGGCAATGGCCGAATGCGTCGGCACCCTATCGCTCGATCAAGGGGCTTCTCACCCCGCCGCTTGCCGAGATTCCGCCGTCGCGGGCGGCAAAATACACCTACCTTGACGGATTGAAGATCATGATAAGCCGCGAGAGCGAGGATACCTCGAAGGGGCTGTTCCTTGCGATGAAGGGCGGCAACAACGGCGAGAGCCATAATCACAACGACGTGGGTAATTTCATCGTTTATTCGGGCGGTGAGCCCGTCATTATCGACGTCGGCGTCGGCGCATATACGCGCCAGACCTTCTCTCCGCAGAGGTACGAGCTGTGGTTTATGCAGTCGAATTACCATAACCTGCCGACCTTTGACTCGGTGGGTGAGATGCAGGGCGGCGCATACGAATCGAAGGACGAGAGGTACGACCCCGAGAGCGGTGCATTCTCCGCCGAGATTTCGGGCGCATATCCCGAGGGGGCGGGGGTCAAATCCTATCGCCGCGGCGGAAAAATCCTAGACGGCAGGGTCGTCATAAGCGAGGATATCACCCTCGCCGAGGAGAAGAAAATCTGCTTCCACTTTATGTGTCACAGGGCACCCGTGTTAAATAAACGCGGCGAAATCGCCCTCGCCGAGGGGCGCACCCTCACCTACCCCGACACGCTCGAATGTCATATCGAGGAGTTCTACTCCGAGGGGCTCGACGCGAAGGGAGCATGGGGCACCGAAAACCTCTGGCGCATACACCTCTTTACAAAATCCAACGCCTTCACGGGCGAATTTGTGATTGAATAAATAAGACGTTGATAATTGAAATTGCACGAGCAATAACCGACAAAGAATGAATTTTGGTGGAGATAAGTGTATGAAGCTCAGAATACTTGAAATCCTCGAGGAAAAGGGGAAAACGAAATATTGGTTATACAATCAGCTTGGGTTGAGCTATCAAAATTTCAACAACATCGTCACGAATAAAACGAAGGGGATACGGTTTGAAACCCTGCGTGCCCTTTGCGATATTCTTGAATGCACGCCCAACGACCTGTTCGAGGATTATCACGGAAAATAAAGAAAAGGCTTGCCCGCGGGCAAGCCTTTTTAAATTAATAAGTAATCCATCCGGCCGTTTCGGCGATTATCACAAATCACCTAAGCCGTTTCGGCGACGAGAATTTGATGTAGTCTGTTCGTTCTTCGACCCGAAGGCGTAGTTACCTACGTCGAGTTGGTCGAAAACGGGCGGAATACGCAAATTATCTAAGCCGAAAAAATTATCTGGCCGAGAGGACTTCCTCCTCATACTTGTCAACCTCACCTATCCACTCCATACCTACGGGAGCGCCGGTGCGAGCACAGTACTCATCCCATACGAGGCCGAAGGGGAGGGTCTTAAATTCCTCGGTGAGGGCGAGGACCTTGGTGAAGTTGGAGGCGTTCTGGTGTGCGGCGAGCTCCTCGGAGGGGAGGAGGAGGGCGTTGAGAAGCGCCTTCTGCATATTGCGCATACCGATTACCCATGCGGCAACACGGTTGATTGACGCGTCGAAGTAGTCGAGCGCGATGAACACGCGGTCGAGGGCGTTGTTTCTCACGATCTCCTTTGCAATCTCCTTGGTCTCGTCGTCGAAGATGACAACGTGGTCGGAGTCCCAACGGACGGCACGGGTGACGTGGAGGGCAATCTTCTCGTTAAAGAGGAGGAGAGAGGAGATCTTGTCGGATACGACCTCGGTCGGGTGGTAGTGACCGTTGTCCATAAGGGGGGTGATGCCCTTGTAATCGGAGTAGGAGAGGCAGAACTCGGCAGAGCCGACGGTGTAGGATTCAAGACCGATGCCGAACACCTTCGACTCGAGGGTGACGTATACCTTGGTCTTATCGTAGGGGATGGCGAGGATCTCGTCGAGCGACTGCTTGAATCTCGCTCTCGGAGAGAGACGGTCAGCGGGGATATCCTTGTAGCCGTCGGGAATCCAGATATTCATAACGCAGGGGATGCCGGTTTCGTTCGCGAAATACTCGGCAATGCGGAGGCAGGCCTGACCGTGTCTGACCCAATACGCGCGGGTCTCCTCGTCGGGTGAGGAGAGGGTGAGGCCGTCCTTTACCATCGGGTGGGAGAAGAAGGTGGGGTTGAAATCAAGGCCCATTCCGCGATCCTTCGCGAACTTTACCCAGGGGGCGAAGTGACGGGGCTCGATGGCGTCCCTGCCAACCGTCTCGCCGTCGGGGATGATGGCGTAGCAGGCGTGGAGGTTGACCTTCTTTGCACCGGGGACGAGGGAGAACGCCTTGTCCATATCTGCCATAAGCTGCTCGGGGGTGGTAGCCTTGCCGGGGTAGTTACCCGTGGTCTGGATGCCGCCCGAAAGCTCCGCCTTGCAGTCGAATCCGACGACGTCGTCGCCCTGCCAGCAGTGGACGGAAACGGGAACCTTTGCAAGGATCTCAATCGCCTTGTCGGTGTCGATGCCGTACTTTGCATACTCGTTCTTTGCGTAATTGTAGTTAGACATTTGTTTATCTCCTTTTAATTATTTACTCTTTTTCAGTGGCTGTCGCGCTTGATCTGGATCATCATATTGCCGATTGCGGTTGCCTCGATGGGGAGGGCAACGACCCGCTTGCCCGTGTACTTTTCGGTCAGGGAGTTGAGGTAGCCGTTCTTCGCACCGCCGCCGACGATGTATATCTCGGTGTAGGATTTGCCCGTATTTGCCTCGAGGTCGGCGATAGCGACGCGGTATCCGTCCGCCAGGCTGACGTACGCGGCATTGAAGTAGTCACCGGGGGTGACGGGCGCGGGCGAGCCCTGTGCCACGAGGTAATTCTTGATGGCGTCCGCCATGCTCTTCGGCGCGAGAAAGTCCTCGGCATTCACGTCGAATATCTCGGAGTAGCCGCTCTCACGCGCCATAACGACGATATCGTCCCAGGACGCATCGGGGCAAAGCTCGCGACGGAGGCTCTGTATGATCCACATACCCGTGATATTTTTCTGATAGCGGTTGTAGCCGACGCCGCCCTCGTTGGAATAGCCCGAGAGGCGGGATTTCTCGTCGGTGAGGGCGCGGGGTGTCTTTACGCCGAGGAGTGACCAGGTGCCCGAGGAAACGTAGGGGGCATCCGTCCGCATCTCAATTGCCTCGACCGCGCTACCCGTATCGTGGGTGGCGCAAAGCACGACGTCAAGGTTGCCGCCGACCTCGGCCTCCACCTCGGGGCTCAGGCGGCCGACGAGGGTGCCGGGCTGGTGGATCTCGCCCTTCAGGGAATCGGGCAGGCCGAGCGTTTCCCAGATATATTCGTCGATTTCAAGGGTGTCCGCGTTGATGATGCCGCCCGTGGTGGCGTTGGTAAACTCCTTTACCTTGTTGCCCGTGAGCTTATACATAAGATACTCGGGTATCATGAGGAAGTCGGTCACGCCGTCGAGCCGTCCGTCCATCTTGTCGCGGTAGAGCTGGTAGATGGAATTGAACTTGTTGAACATGATTCCCGTGCGCTCGTAGAGGGTCTCGAAGGGGATGAGCTTATGCACCTCGGGAATGGATTCGTCCATTCGTCCGTCGCGGTAGGCATAGGTAGGCTTCACCTCGCGGTCCCCCTTCATAAGGACGTAGTCAACGCCCCAGGTGTCGATGGAGAGGCTCTCGATTTTCGGGAAGGCGGCAAACGCCTCCTTAATTCCCGCCTTTACCTCGCGTGCGAGGCGGTCGGTGTCCCAGACGAGGTGTCCGTCCACCTCGTCCATCCCGTTCGGGAAGCGGTAGACCTCCTTCGTTTTCAGCTCGCCGTCCTCGACCCAGCCGACGATGTGTCGCCCCGAGGAGGCACCGATATCGATGGCAAGATAATGCTTCATTTTTCGCGGTCCTTTCGTATTTACATATTTATCTAATTTAATATTAACATATATAAATAACGCCCGCAAGGTTGAAAATTATTTTAAAAACTGTCCTAATTTATCCCAGACTATTGAATTTCACAACAAAATATGTTAAAATTATGGCATATATCACAAAATGGAGGAATTATGGAGGAGCGGCTCATTTTCCTGCTCTCCCGCGAGAGTGAGGAGGAATTACGCCTTTTATCGGGGGGCGAGCTTGACAGACGGATATACACCGCGGAGGGTGAGTTCGTCATTTCGGACGACAGGATACGCGATAGGCGCGGCAGCATCAGCGTGCGCACGCACACCCGCTACGCCGATTTCCCGCGGCACAGGCACAACTACCTCGAGATGATGATCCTGCTCGAGGGGCGGATAACGCATTATATCGAGGGCGAGGAGCTGACCCTCGGTCGGGGGGATATGCTCTTCCTCAACAAGCATATTTCACACTCCATCCGCCGCGCCGAGCGGGGGGACATCGGGGTCAATATCATCATATCCGACGAGTTCCTCGCCGCCGTGGCGCCCGAGCTGTCGGCGACGGTGTTCGCCCCCCTTTTCCGCGAGAATGCGAGGGAGGGCGGCGCGCCGATGTACCTTCACTTCTCGACGGGGGAGGACAAGCGGTATGCGAACCTGACCGAGAACCTGCTCTTCGAGCTGACGGGCGAGGCACCCGACAGGAATATTATGGAGCGGACGGTGTCGCTGCTACTGTTTGCGCTGGCGGCGCGGCCGGAGCTATGCCTCGGGGGAAGTCAGCCGAGAACACCCGAGGAGAGGCGTGTTTTAAAAATTCTTTCCTACGTTAAAAATAATTTTCGCACGGCGAGCCTTAGCGAGCTTGGGGGGCTGCTTTACCTGTCGGTTCCCTACCTCTCGCGGTTCATAAGGGAGCACACGGGAAGGAGCTTCAAGGAGCTGGTGGTAGAGGCGCGGATGGAGCGCGCACGCGAGCTGATATTTGACACGGATATGCCCATTGGTGAGATAATCCGCGCGGTGGGGTATGAAAACGAGTCCTATTTCCACCGCGAATTTCGCGCAAGATTCGGGGTCACGCCGCTTGCAATGCGGCGCGCGGGCAGGCCGACCGAGTGCAACAAAAAGGGGTAAAATCGGGACACGTCCGACCCCCTCATCGGTGCTGGGCGGGGTGTTCACCCCCTTGACAAAATCGCGCAATTATGTATAATAATAAGTGCGCGCGTAAAGCGCGGACAGAGATCCGATTGGAGAAAGTATGAACGTAATTATCGTAGGGTGCGGCGAGGTTGGCCGCACGCTTGCAAACGAGCTTATCCGCGAGGGAAACGACGTCACCGTCATCGATACCTCCGCCGAGAAGATCAAATCAATCACGAACAATATCGACGTTATGGGCGTCGTCGGAAACGGTGCGTCGCACCTGACCCAGCAGGAGGCAAACGTGAAGAACGCCGACCTGCTTATCGCGGTGACCGACTCGGACGAGCTCAACCTGCTTTGCTGCGTTATTGCGAAGAAGGAGGGCGACTGTCACACCATCGCCCGCGTCAGGGATCACGCATATAACAACGAGGCGGCATACCTCAAGGATGAGCTCGGCCTCGCTATGGTTATCAACCCCGAGCTGGCAACGGCAGAGGAGATCGCGCGCGTTTTGCGCTTCCCCTCCGCGCTCTCCATCGAGACGTTTGCCAAGGGTCGGGTCGAGCTTGTCAAATTCAAGCTACCCGAGGAGTCCGAGCTCGTCGGCCTCACCGTCCGTGACGCCATTGCAAAATACAAATACGACGTCCTGTTCTGCACCGCCGAGCGCGGCGACGAGATCTTCGTCACCAAGGGCGATTTCCTGTTCGAGGCGAAGGACGTCATCACCATGATCGCACCGCCGAGGCGTGTTGCCGCATTCTTCAAGAAGATCGGTATTGACGTCGACGCGGCGAAGGACGCCATCATCATCGGCAGCGGTGAGATCGCGCATTACCTTTGCGACATTTGCGAGGACAAGGGCATCAACATCAAGCTCATCGACAAGGACAGGTCGGTTTGCGACCGCTTTGCGGTCGATTTCCCGGGGATCACCGTGGTATGCGGCGACCCGTCGGATCAGGACACCCTCATCGAGGAGGGGATCGAGCGGACCGACGCCTTCATCACCCTGTCCGACACCGACGAGGAGAATATCATCCGCTCGCTCTACGCGCGCGAGATGTGCGGTGGCAAGATCGTCACCAAGCTCAACCGCCTTGATTACTCCGACGTTATTCAGCATCTCGAGCTCGATACCGTCGTCTACCCAAAGAACGTCACCTCGGCAATCATTCTGCGCCACGTCCGCTCGATGAAGGGCAAGGACGGCAGCAGCATCGAGGCGCTTTACCCCATTATCCCGGGGCGCGTCGAGGCGTACGAGTTCGCGGTCAAGGAGGGCTCACCTATCCTCGACAAGCCGATTTCAAACCTTCACATCAAGGACAACGTTCTTATTGCCGCCATCCTTCGCGGTCGGTCGGTCATCACACCGCGCGGCAATGACGTTATTCAGGCGGGCGATTCGGTCATCGTCGTGTCCGAGGTCCTCGCCCTCACCGATATTTCACAGATCATCAAGAAGTAACCCCCGCGGGTCAAGACAACGCGACCCACAGGGAGATAAAGAAGCGTTTTCCGAAAGGCATCCTTCAAATGAATTATAAAATGATAGGCTACACGCTCGGACTCGTCATTAGGTTCGAGGCGGTGTTTATGTGCGTCCCTCTCATCACCGCGCTGGTGTACCGCGAGTGGACGAGCTTCTATTCCTTCCTCGCGGTGGCGGGTATCTGCCTCTGCCTCGGCTTCTTCGCATCCTTCAAGAAGCCCTCGGATATGAAGCTCTATGCCCGTGACGGATTCATCATTGTGGCGCTGAGCTGGATTTTGCTCTCGCTCTTCGGTGCCCTGCCCTTCCTTCTGTCGGGCGCGATACCGAATTATATTGACGCCCTCTTTGAGACGGTGTCGGGCTTTACCACCACGGGCTCGAGCGTGATCCCCGGTGACGTGCTCGAAACGCTTGACCACGCCGTCCTCATCTGGCGTAGCTTTACCCACTGGGTCGGCGGTATGGGCGTGCTGGTATTCGTAATGGCTATTATGCCCCTCTCGGGTGCGCAGAATATGCACATCATGCGCGCCGAATCACCCGGCCCCGAGGTATCGAAGCTGGTACCCCGTGTCAAAAGAACGGCAATTATCCTCTATATAATCTACGCGTTTATGACCGTGACCCTGTTCGGCGTGCTCTTACTTGACAGGTATTTCGGCACCGATGGCGCAAGAGAGATGGGCGTGTTCGACGCGCTTTGCACGGCGTTCGGCACCGCGGGCACGGGCGGATTCGGCATTTGGTCGGATTCGATGGCATCCTACAGCCCGTTCGTACACGTCGTTTGTACCGTCGGTATGCTGATGTTCTCCATCAACTTCAACTCCTACTACCTCGTACTGAAGGCGAAATTCAAGGATGCCTTCAACTCGGAGGTGCGGGTATTTCTCATCATCGTTGCAACCGCGATAACCGCAATTGCGGTCAATATCTATATGACGGGCATCGAGGGTGCGGGCACGGTCGGCGATGCTGTGCGCCACGCGGCGTTCACGGTCGCGTCGCTGATTTCCACGTCGGGATTTGCCACGCTTGATTTCAACCTCTGGCCCGACTTTTCACAGCTGATACTCGTTATGATAATGTTCGTCGGTGCGTGTGCGGGCTCCACGGGCGGCGGTATGAAGGTGTCGAGAATAATCATCCTCGTCAAGGGTATGATACGCGAGCTCGGCGACCTTATCAACCCGCGCCGCGTCAAGAAAATCACGATCGACAAGAAGCCCGTGAGCTCCGAGGTCGTTCGCTCGGTCAACGCTTACCTCGTTACCTTCGTGCTTTTGTTCGTCGCATCGGTCCTGCTCCTCTCCTTCGACGGGTACGACTACACCCTGCCGAGCGGGGCGAGCGAGGGCGGCAAGCTTCTCACCAATTTCACGGCGGTCACCGCCTGCATCAATAATATCGGCCCGGGTCTTGATATGGCGGGTCCCTACGGCGGATACGGCTTCTTCTCCCCCCTATCGAAGCTGGTGCTCGTGTTCGATATGCTGGCGGGCAGGCTTGAGCTGTTCCCGATGCTCATCCTCTTCTCCCCCTATTCCTGGAAGAGAAAGTAATACGATTAACAGAAATAACAGAAAGGACAACCGCAATGAAAAGATTGATCTCCATTACACTTCTTCTCGCTCTGTGCCTTACCCTCGCGTCCTGCGGCGGCAAGAAGGGCGACCCCGTAACCGGTATTTATTCCGACGGCGATTACACCTACGTCCTCTATGACGCGGAGGGCGGATGGGCGCTCCTCTTCCACGGTGATGAATACGAGGGCGGCAATTTCAACACCCCCTCTATGGCAAAATATTCGGTCGACGGTGATAACATTACCATCGGTGGTGATACCCATGCCCTCGCCGACCTTACCAAGCTCGATAAGGTCGAGTTCCCCACCAACCTCAACAACAGCATATCCGAGGCTGTCGTACACCTCGTTCCCCCTGTGCTCACCTCCCTGCGCGACGGATACCTTCTTGACGGCTCGACCCGCGCGCTCCTTATCACCTCGGGCGACGAGGTGATCCTCGACAACGGATGCCTCAAAAACACGGCGGGTGAGGACGGCCTCGCGGTCATTATTGCACCCGATTGCGACCCGAACAAGATCACGGTAGCAAAGAATCTGCTCGACGGCGCGGACAACGTCACCTTCTACATCCCGAAGGAGTCGCTCTCCACCTTCAAGAGCCATTACAATTGGGCGAATTTCAAGGACCTTATGGTCGGTTATTGATAGCCAAAAGCAAAACGAAGCCAAGGATCAGGCGCCTCATCAAGCACAATAGAGAATTGTAAAGCGCAACGAGCGAGTTCTCGAGCGCAACGCGCGAAAAACCGCCACCCGAATAGCGTGATGTCCTTAACGGACAAATCACGCTAACTAAGTTTGCCCTTTGGGCAAGTGAAGTTATCTTCGATAGTGAAGTTCACTTCGTGAGTGAAGTTTCGCCTAACGGCGAAGTGATGGGCAAACTTAACTTCACTGCGAGCTTTTGCGAGCAACTTCACTGTGTATAACACAACTTCACTTTTGCGA
>JAZODF010000052.1:0-1554 GCA_045596865.1 Eubacteriales bacterium | reverse complement strand
CCTCGGCACCAAGGGCGGTCTCCGCATCCCCTCCACCGAGTGCTGGAACGGCTCGGTCGGCGGCCCCATGAAGATCTATCACGAGGTTTGCGGCCAGCAGGTTGAGACCGAGATCCCGATCATCAAGATGAAGGAAGGCCTCTTCGATCTCAAGATCCGTACCTTCCTTGACGCTGTTAAGAACGGCACTCCCGCTCCCGTTCCCTCTTCCCAGATCCTCTACAACCAGGCGATCATCGACGGTATCGCGAAGTCCGCTGAGTGCGGCCGCGAGGTTGAGATCGTTATCCCCGAGATCTGATGCCAAGCCTTACACTGAATTTCCGCCCCGATACCCTCGGGGCGGGAACTCCCGTGAATATCTATCTTCCCGACGCCATCGTCGACGATATGCCCGTGCTCTACCTGCTTCACGGTATGCACGGCGATCATAACTCGTGGGTCAATGGCTCCGCGATCGGCAGATACGCCCGTGCGCGCGGACTTGCGGTAATTATGCCCGCAGTCGGCAACAGCTTTTATGCCAATCAGAAGCACGGATGCCGCTATTTCGATTACGTCGCGCACGAGCTTCCCGAATACATCGGCAAGCTCCTTCCCTTTATCACAAAAAAACGCGAAAAGACCTTTGTCGCGGGCCTCTCGATGGGCGGCTACGGCGCGATCAAGGTCGCTCTGCGCAATCCCGACCGCTTTTCCGCGGCGGCATCACTTTCGGGCTGCCTCGATATGAACGTTGACGTCAAAGCAACGGACGAGGGTTGGGATAACATCTGCATCTGCAACTGGGGCGAGAATTATATGACCGATATGCCGGGCTCCGAGGAGGATCTTCTCCACCTTGTCGACTCCTTCCCGGCAGATAAGGAAAAGCCGCGACTTTACATCGCCTGCGGCACGGAGGATTTCCTTTACAGCCAGAATATCACTTTCCGCGAGCATCTCAAGGGCAAGGGCTTCGAGTCTCTCTACCAAGAAGGTCCCGGAGCGCATACTTGGGATTTTTGGGGTAAGTGGATAGTTCCGGCGATAGAGTTTTTCTTTGAGGAAAATACCAAATCGGTAAATTAGCACCAAACACATTTATTATTGAACGATAGATTAGCTGAATTATTTATCAAAAGATTAGAACGAGTTTGTAGGGGAGGGCGTCCTCGACCTCCCAAGATACGCAGAATTATTTGCTGAATTAAATATAGAAACTGAAGCAATATTTTCTTGATAAAATGCGCATTAATAATGTAATTGGGATTGGGAGGTCGAGGACGCCCTCCCCTACAAACTCGTCATATTAATTGATAAAAATCATATTCACTTCTCGTATCATCATCTTTCTGTTTAAGAAAGGAACAAAACAATGGCAGACAAGTCAATGAAAGGACTCAACTCCTTTACCGCGCGTGAGGAAAAGGTTGTTGACGCCTCGAAAAAGGTCCGCATCGGCTTTATCGGAACGGGCGGAATTGCAAATTCTCATATGAAAGCATACCTTGGTCGCCCCGACGTTGAGATCGTTGCGGGCTGCGATATCGTCCCCGGCAAGGCGGCGAAGTT
>JAZODF010000051.1:0-13792 GCA_045596865.1 Eubacteriales bacterium | reverse complement strand
CGGTTGCCCCTTGTTTTGCCTCGTTTTTTGCCGCGCCCTCCTCGGACCGTCGAGGACGCCGGTCCCTACAATTTACATGAGGTCATCAGCCACAATCGATTTCCCAAAAAATTTCAAACTTTTTTTGGGTTTAACAAAACTTAAACATTCCGAAAACAAATCGAAAAACAATCGGGTATATAATGGGCTCACAAAAGACGAGGGGCGCGGAAAACGCCACTCAAACAAAAAAACAAAAAACGATCACAAAGGAGATTAGAAAAATGAACACCTTCACCTACGAGTATTCGGCAAAGAAAAACGAGGAGCTGTCCTCCATCCGCGAGCGTTACCTCCCCCGCGAGGAAACCAAGCTTGACAGAGTGCGCGCACTTGACAAGCGCGTCAGAATGGCGGGGGTTATCGAGAGCCTGTCGCTCGGTATTCTCGGCTCGCTTGTTTTCGGTATCGGCATGTGCTTCGGCCTTGACGTCTTCGGCGGTCCCGATTGGCTCACCGTTCTTTTCGGCGGCATCGGCACTCTTATGATGCTTCCCTGCTATCTTATCCACAAGCGCGCACAGAGAGGCGCAAAGGAAAAGTACGGCGCCGAGATCCTCGCCCTAACCGAGGAGATCATCGACGAGAAGAAGTAATCGGAAACAGGCGTTGCGGCAATGGACACACCGTTTGTAGGAACCGGAGTCCTCGCGCCGAGGTGAAAATCACATCGGTTTGTAGGGACCGTCGTCCTCGACGGGCCGTGACGAATTGACGTTACAAACAGATGCTATCGCTGTCGCGTGTATGGCTCGGTTGCCGATAATTATGCCTCGTTTTTTTGCCGCGCTCTCCTCGGACCGTCGAGGACGCCGGTCCCTACAATTATACAGGATGCACGGTCCCTACAAGGGCGGCTTTATTCCCACCAAACAAAAATAGCAGGCAAAACGCCTGCTATTTTTATACCTATTTCAAATTTAAATCAGAACTCGTCGGGATAGACGCCGTTTGCCTTGAGCTGCTTGAAGGCCTCGACGACGCCGGGCTTATCCTCCTTGTAGGTGACGCCGTGCCACTTATCCTTGCTATCGAGGACGCGGACGGTTGCCTTGCCCTCGCCGAGAAGGTCGGAAACGACGGTGGGGAGAAGGAACTCGCACTTCATGGGGTTGACGGGGATATTCTTGTCAAGGAAGGCGGGGAAACGGTCGCGGCACTCCGCGAGGTATGCGGGGGTCAGGCCCCACAGATTCATCGACACGAGAGTATCGGGGTCAAGGGGAAATTCCTCATCACCCTCGACGAAGTAGATCTCGCCATTCGGGCGGACGCCGATCTTGGTGCGCTCGACGATCTCGGTGAGCATGCCGTCCTCGTAGGTGCAGACGCCGCGGGATACGGTGCCCTGCTCGGTTACGGTGTTCTTGATACGGTAGCCGACCATTGCGTAATTCGTCGAATTTTCGTCAAGGTCCTTGAGGTAATCGTAGATCTTCGCAAACGCGTCAACGCCGTAGTAATCGTCCGCGTTGATAACCGCGAAGGGCGCGGTCACGGTGCCAAGACAGCAAAGGAGAGCGTGCGCGGTGCCCCAGGGCTTTACTCTACCCTCGGGGATCTCGTAGCCCTCGGGGAGCTTATAGAGCTCCTGGAAAACGTACTTTACGTTGATTCCCTTGCCCTCGAGGTGCTTATCCATAACCTCGCGGAAGTCCTTTTCAATCTCCTTCTTGATGATGAAGGTAACGTCGCGGAAGCCCGCACGGATCGCGTCGTAGATAGAGAAATCGATGATGATATGACCCTTGTCGTCAACGGTGTCGATCTGCTTAAGTCCGCCGTAGCGGCTGCCCATACCTGCGGCAAGGATAACAAGCTCGGGATTTTTCATTTTTATCTCCTTCGGAAAATTATTTATACCTACATTATAGCGAAGCGCGCGGGAATTTTCAAGTAAAAAACGAATTTTTTATTTGTAATTTTGATTGAGCGTGGCGCATTTTACAAAAACCGACAAATTGTCCGAAAAAAAGCCGTTCACGGCAAAATGAGGGCGACATTTCCCCGCGCGGGGGGTTGAAATTGCGCGCGACATATAGTATAATATTGTCGAAAAACAAAAAGGAGAATTATTATGAGCACATTCCACCTTGTAGATCATCCCCTGATTCAGCACAAGCTTACCATCATGAGAGATAAGAATACCTCGTCGAAGGATTTTCGCGAGCTGCTCGACGAAATTTCGATGCTGATGGGCTATGAGATCACCCGCAACCTCCCCCTCGAGGACGTAGAGATCGAGACCCCCATCCAAAAGGCAACCTTCAAGAGGATCGCGGGCAAGAAGCTCGCCATCGTGCCCATCCTCCGTGCGGGGCTCGGCATGGTTGACGGCCTGCTCCGTCTCGTTCCCGTGGCGAGGGTCGGTCATATCGGTCTTTACCGCGACCCCGAGACCCACCTCCCCGTCGAGTATTACTGCAAGATGCCGCCCGACATCGGCGAGCGCCTCGTTATCGTCGTTGACCCGATGCTTGCCACGGGTGGCTCCGCCGCGGACGCCATCACGATGGTGAAGGCAAGGGGTGCGAACAACGTGCTGCTCATGTGCCTCGTTGCCGCGCCCGAGGGCGTGAAGAAGGTGCAGGACACCCACCCCGACGTGGATATCTACTGTGCCGCGCTTGACGAGCGGTTGAACGACCACGCGTATATTATCCCCGGTCTCGGCGACGCGGGTGACCGTATCTTCGGCACGAAGTAATGAGAGAGATAAAAATCGGCAAAAACGACGCGGGACAGCGGCTTGACAAGTTTCTCACCAAGGCGCTGGACCTCCCCGCGAGCCTTATCTACAAGTCGGTCCGCACGAAGAAGATCAAGCTCAACCGCAAGAGGTGCGAGGCAAACGTCATCCTCGCCGAGGGGGACGTGCTCCAATGCTTCCTGCCCGAGGACTGCTTCGCCGCGCTCGATCGTGGGGGAGATATTCCGCTCGCACGGATAACGCCGCACCTGTCCATCCTCTACGAGGATAAAAATATCCTCTTGCTCAACAAGCCCGCGGGCGTCAGCGTTCACGAGGACGAGGACGGCGCACAGAACACGCTCATCTCGCACGTTCAGGCGTACCTGTACCGAAAGGGGGAGTATGACCCCGAGGGCGAGCAGAGCTTTGCCCCCGCGCTGTGTAACAGGATCGACCGCAACACGGCGGGAATCGTCATCGCGGCAAAGAATGCCGAGGCGCTCCGCGTGATGAACGAGAAGATCAAGGCGCGCGAGATCGACAAGTTCTACCTCGCGGCGGTGCACGGCGTGCCGAAGAAAAGGGAGGACACCCTCCGCGGCTACCTCATCAAGGACGAGCGGGAGAACAAGGTGCGCGTCTATGCGACCAACCCGCCGCGCGGCGCGAAGGAGATCGTCACCAAGTATCGCGTAATCGCCGAGCGGAGCGGAAATTCCCTCCTCGAGGTCGAGCTTCTCACAGGGCGCACCCACCAGATACGCGCACACCTCGCCTTCATCGGGCACCCCCTCGTCGGCGACGGCAAGTACGGGGTGAACAAGTCCGACCGCGCGAAGGGGTATAAGCATCAGGCGCTCTGCTCCTACCGCCTGCGGTTTGCGTTCAAAACCGACGCGGGCGCGCTCGAATACCTCACCGACCGCGAGTTCTCCATCCCCAAGGGGGATATATATTTCACCAAGGATTTTTTTGAGTTTTGAGATAAAGACAACTCATCCGAGCCGCTTGCGGCTCGGATGAGTTGTCAAGCCTCCCCTGCGCAAGGGGAGGTGTCGCGCGGTTTACTTGTAAATCGCGTGACGGAAGGGTCGTTATAAACCACGAGCAGTTGTCAATGCCCTAATTGTTATTCGTGACTTTGCCGACCCTACCGTCTTTCAATTTGCTCGCAAATTGAAATCCACCTCCCCTTGCGCAGGGGAGGCTATTATTGCCAACAATTGTTTACACCGACCCGTCGATAATTTGACACGCCCCCGTATATAATGCTTTTTCGCACAACAGGAGATAACACAATGTCACTCGTACAAATCAAATGCGCTAACTGCGGCGCATTAATCGAAGGCAAGGATGCGCGCGGAGAATACCGTTGCTCCTACTGTCACGCGCTTGTCTTGAGTGTCACAGACGCAAGCGTAAAGACCGACTTTGAAATAGTTACCCCCGAGGATATGGACAAATATATCTCGGAGAACCGTAGATCCTTTATAGTCAACGTGGACGACAGGCTCGAAGAATTTGACGTCGAGGCAAAGGTCATCAACCAGAAGATTGCCACAGCGGAAACCGCACTCACAGAGAGAAAATTTAACGTCAGTTTGCTCAACGGTCTGCCGGATTCCCCCGTGGTGTTGAGATTGAGGCTTTTGCACAGATTTAACGTTGTGAACGAATACGAGCTTTCGTTACAGTCACGGCGTATCAATGAGAACGAGGATTACAAAAAGCTGATGAAGCTTTGCGACGGAGCAACGAGGGCCACCTACAAGATCATTGAGGAAGAGATCGAGAAAAACATCCTCGCAGATGACGAGATCAAAAAGATGGATGAGTTGCTGAACTCCTCTCTTTTCTCGGACGCATTCGTTTACGCAGGCGAAATGGTAAAAAAATACCCCGCCAAGGCACTCGCTCACGTCCAATATTTCAACGCACGATGGTCTTATCTTGAGGATAAGTATTCTTGCGCGAGCATTGACGGTAAATACATTAAAAGCTCGAAAAGTGTGTTCGTCCACGAGCTTATCATCTGCAAGTACCGCAACGAATTTCTCGCAGCTTACGAGCTGATGAAAAAGTGCCCCGATTTCGAGATAGTAACCTACTCGCCATACAAGAGTTACGAATACGACGTCTTCTGCTACGGTAAATACGGAGAAAGAAACCGTTCGGTTTATATGATGTATATGAAGCTGCGGAGCTTCAATAATTCTCCATCCGACGGGGTGCTACGTTACATAAAGGACGAAAACAAACGGGAGAAAAAAGCCGCACGAAAAGCTGCAAAAGAGGCAAAAAAGGCGGCAAAGAAGAATTAACCATACACGCACCCGTGACGGCAACCGTTTGTTACAATAATTGGTCACGGACCGCTATTCTGAAGCCTCCCTCCGGGAGGGAGGGGGACCGACGCCAATCGGGCGTTGGTGGAAGGAGAGTGCGGTAGCAGAAAAAGCGCAAAATAACAGCTCTACGCGTCCAATGCTTCACGCTTGCTCCTTCAGTCAGACGCATAAGCGTCTGCCAGCTCCCTCCCGGAGGGAGCCTTGACGTCCTCGCGTCGAGGTAAAAATCGCATCGGTTTGTACGGACCGTCAAGTTGCAACGCAACTTTCGGATGCACGGTCCCTACATTTTATGCCAACAATTGTTTACACCAACCCGTCGATAATTTGACACGACCCCACACTTACCGTAATTTTCACCCATCAAGGAGAAACGATGTCCATAATCGATAACACCGTTCGTCGGGCGCGGGCGGCGATGCTGTTCTTCCGCCTTTTTGCCCTTCTTATTTACGCAATTTACATCATCTATAATATCAACACCGAGGGCAACCATATTAAATTCAAGATTGCCCTGCTTATTCTGACGGGGATTTACGCGCTTATCCTCATTGCCCTGCACTTCCGCAGGGGCGGTGGTGCGCGAAGAGCACGGCGGCGCATGGGGCGGCTCTATCGCTCGGGAAAAATTCTCATCAACGGTGCGACCCTCTATCTCATTATCGACGGTATCATTCACGCGACCCGCGCACCGACGCTGTGGTCCATACTGCTCGCCGTCGGTATGCTCATCGGTTGGGTGACCTCGCTCATCACCGAGATGGTGTTTGGCTCTATTTCCCGCCGCGTCGACCTCATCGAGGGAACGGCGGAGTTCGGGCTCAAACGCCTGTTTAGAAGGAACAAGGAATAATTTTTTGCCAATACGAATCGTAAGAAAAAACCAAACAATCCGCAAAAGAATACAAAGAAAAAGACTATGTTTGATTACACGAAGGCCGTCCTCGACATCATTCTCAACGACGTGAAGCGGGCACGCTACGTCCTCTCGGTCGGGGTCAATGCAACCTACATACTGCACCTCGCGTTCTCGCTGATTATCGGTAGCGGGCTTCGCGTGGTGAACGCAATACTGCTCACGATATCCGTCGCGTATTTCGTATTCTTCCTCATTTACGAGAAGAAAAAGAAGGAGTTAAACACCGCGACCCGTATTTACAAGGGCATTAAGATTTGTATCACTGCACTGCCCCTTGCGCTCACGGTTTACAGTGCATGCCTTGCCACGACGTCGGAGAGCTACTTCTCGCTACTGCTCGCCGTTTTGATGACGGTGGGATGGATGCTCGGCGTACTGATGGAGCTACTCACCTACTATATCACGATACGCAAGAATCAGCTGATGGAGGCGCTAGCCGCCGATGCCGAGCCGATCAAGCGCGTGATAGAGGCACCGAGCCGCATCGTCGACAAGATCAAGGGCAAGGACACCCCTGCCGAAGAACCGACGAAAACGCGCAGAATGCTTGACAGGATCGTCGGCAAGAAGCGCGAGGAGCGCACCCGTGCCGAGGAGGAAAGGCGTGCCGAGGAAAGAGCGGAAAAGGAGCGCAAAAAAGCCGAAAAGCAGGCCGCAAAGCAGGCCGAAAAGGAGGCAAAGCGCGCCGCGAAAAGGGCAAAAAAGGGGTAAATCACCCCCTCGGTAAATTACGTATTTCTCGCAAAAAACAATCAGATTATCCCGAAAAAAGTAAGAAATAGCAAAGAAAAACGCGGTCAAACGACCGCGTTTTTTCGCTCTTATGGGGTGAGGCAACTATTTTTTGCCACTCTTGTAGTATTTCGGGGTGATAAGGCGCACGAGGTCGCCTTCCTTGACGGTTATATCTTCGATGGGGGTGGGGTTTATATCCTCTTTGATTTCATCGAGGTAGCATAACAGACAGTCGCCCGCCATATTTATCGCGTCCTCGAGGTCGTCACCCTGCGTGAAGATGCCGAGGTCGGGAAATTCGACCCAATAGCCGCCATCCTCCTCATCAACGTGGAAAATGGCGGGAAATTCGTGTTTTTTCATTATATCTACCTTCTTGTTTTATTAGCGCACGACAAAGCGAGGATGCGCTACATTAAGCCTTCCCTAGTGAGGGAAGGGGGACCACGAAGTGGTGGATGAGTTGTTAAGCCTCCCCTGCGTAAGGGGAGGTGTCACGCGGTTTACTTATAAATCGCGTGACGGAAGGGTCGGCGATGTTAGGAAGACAGAGATAACTAATGTGGTCGCTCGTAGTCTACAAACGACCCTACCGTCTTTCAATTTGCTCGCAAATTGAAATCCACCTCCCCTTGCGCAGGGGAGGCTCAACGTTGCGTCGCCTTACTTCGTTGCGCAGGACGGCTTGACTACTCATCCGTCACGGCTTTGCCGTGCCACCTTCCCTCACAAGGGAAGGCTTCCGTTAGCGACGCCTAGCTGCCTACACTTCCCTTTTCCACGAGCGCCACTCGCCGAGAAGGACGGTGGCATTTTCCCGCGGGTCGGCGGCGTTTATCGGTTGCCATACGTCTTCGCTCGGGTTTTTGATATACCAACCGTCGGTGACCTCAAATTCCACCGCACACAAGGAGTCACAATCGTTAAACGCGCCGTAGGTGAGGTAGTTTAGCGAGGCGGGGATCTTCACCGATTTCAGACGGTTGCAATATTGAAAGCAAAGCGAGCCGATCTCCTCGACGGATTTGCCCAAATCGAGCGAGGTAAGAGAAAAGCAGAAGGAAAATGCTCCGTTTTTCACCCGTTTCAATCCGTTTCCGAGCTTTATGCTTGCCAGATTATTG
The DNA here is from genome assembly GCA_045596865.1 of Eubacteriales bacterium. GTDB lineage: Bacteria > Bacillota > Clostridia > Oscillospirales > CAG-272 > UBA1740. The sequence goes on along the minus strand of JAZODF010000051.1, from coordinate 5,935 downwards.
CAGCCGCAAAATGCCTGCGTGCCGATTTCTACAAGACTGTCGGGAAAGACGATTTCGGTCAAGGAGTCACAATCGTAAAAGGCGTGGTCATCAATGCACTCCAGACCCTCCGAAAAGACGATCCTTTTAAGATTTTTGCATTGATAAAACGCTTCTCTGCTAATTTGCCTAACCGACGGGGGAATTGTCACCGAGGTGATCGCATCGTTACCCTTGAAAATATCGCCGCCCACTCTTTGGACCGTCGGCGGTATGACGATATCCGTATCCGTACCGTAATAGCGAAGCACCGCGCCAAGATTGATTTTAAAATCCGATTCGTTGCACATATACACTCTCCTTAATTGGACAAAAGCCGCCCTCGCAGACTTATTTTCTGCCCGTTGAGCCGAAGCCACCCTCGCCGCGGGCGGTGTCGGAGAGCTCGTCAACCTCGACAAGGTCGGCCTTCAAGAAGGGGAGGATGGCGAGCTGTGCCACCCTTTCGCCGCCGTCGACGGTGGCGGGGCTATCCGTGTGGTTATGGAGCGCGACCATGATCTCGCCGCGGTAGTCCGCGTCGATGACGCCGACCTTATTAGCGGGGGCGAGCCCGCGCTTGGTGGCAAGACCCGAGCGCGCGAAAACGAGTCCGCAATACCCCTCGGGTATCTCCATAGCGATGCCCGTATGTATGAGCACGGTGGCGTGCGGGGGGATGGTGACCGCCGCGTCCGGCAGGTTGTAAAGATCCGCGCCCGCAGAATATTCGGTGCCGTAGGTGGGGGTTATGGCCCCCTCGCAGAGCTTCTTGAAATTAACCTTCATTTCGGTTTCCTCCGTAGGATTTATCGAGGCGACAGCCGTCCCAGATGACGACCTCACCGCACTCGCGTGTCTTGTTCATATCGATAATTCGCTGGTTGCGCGATCCGCGGAAGCGGAGCCCGAGCTGCTTTTCCTCCTCGACGAACCTGCCGTCGACGAGGATGTCAACGAGCGAAAGAAGGGGGCGCGTGACGTCAATCGCCTTCGGGTGCGAGCCGACCTCGCCCGTCAGCTCCTCGTAGAGGTTGCCCGTATAGAGCCAGACAGTCTTGTCGGGGAATTTTTCGCGAAATTCGGAGAGGAAGGGATATAGCCCCGCCTGATTTTCCGGCTCCATCGGCTCGCCGCCGAGGATGGTGATGCCACGCACCGAGCCGTTGCCCATCGTTTCGTAGATTTCCGCACGCACCGCGTCGGTAAAGGGCGCGCCGTAGTCAAACGCCCACGTCTCGGGCTGGAAGCAACCGCGGCACCTGTTGCGGCAGCCGCTGACAAAGAGGGTGGTGCGCACCCCCTCGCCATTTGCGATATCGTATTTTTTCAGTGCACAATAGTACATTTTGTAAATGTTTATTTACCTTTCGGTGATTTTGTCATGACAACAATTATTGTCATTTTATGCCAAGCTTATCGCGTAAGAAGGCACCCGTGTAAGATTTCTCGCATTTTGCGACCTCCTCGGGCGTGCCGCAAACGACGACCGTACCGCCGCCGTCGCCGCCCTCGGGTCCGAGGTCGATTATATAGTCCGCGGTCTTGATAAGGTCGAGGTTATGCTCTATAACGACGACGGTGTTACCCGCGTCGGCAATGCGCTGGAGGATGCCGATGAGCTTTGCAACGTCCTCGGTATGCAGGCCGGTGGTCGGCTCGTCGAGGATGTATATCGTCTTGCCCGTCGAGCGCTTTGCAAGCTCGGTGGCTAGCTTCACCCTCTGTGCCTCACCGCCCGAGAGAGTGGTGGAGGACTGACCGATCTTGATGTAGCCGAGGCCGACGTCAAAGAGGGTCTGCAGCTTTCTTTGCAGCTGGGGGAGGCCCTCGAAGAAGGTGATTCCCTCCTCCACCGACATTTCGAGCACGTCGTAGATGCTCTTGCCCTTATACTTGACCTCGAGGGTGTCGCGGTTGTATCGCTTGCCCTTGCAGACGTCGCACTTGACGTAGACGTCGGGGAGGAAATTCATCTCGATACACTTCACGCCGTCACCCTCGCACGCCTCGCAACGTCCGCCGCGGACGTTGAAGGAAAACCTGCCCGCGTCGTAGCCCTTTGCCTTCGCGTCGCGCGTCTTGGCAAAGAGGTTGCGGATATCGGTAAACAGGCCCGTGTAGGTTGCGGGGTTGGAGCGCGGGGTGCGCCCGATGGGGCTCTGGTCGATGGCGATGACCTTGTCAAGCTGCTCGAGGCCTGTGACGCGCCTGACCTTGCCGGGGTAGGCGACCGCGCGGTTAAGGTCGCGGGCAAGCGTGCGGTAGAGCACCGAATTTATGAGCGAGGACTTGCCGCTACCCGACACGCCCGTCACCGCGACGAAGCAGCCGAGGGGTATATCCACGTTAATATCCTTTAAGTTGTTTTCGCGCGCGCCCTCGATACGAAGGAAATTGCCGTTGCCCGCGCGGCGGGTGGTGGGCACGGGGATGACCCGCCTGCCCGATAGGTATGCACCCGTGATCGACTCCTCACACGCGGCGACCTCGTCGGGTGTGCCCGCGGCAATTACCCGACCGCCGTGGATACCCGCACCCGGGCCGATATCGACGATGAAGTCAGCCTCACGCATGGTGTCCTCGTCGTGCTCGACGACGATGACCGAGTTACCGAGGTCGCGCAGGTTTTTAAGCGTGCCGATGAGCTTGCCGTTATCCCGCTGGTGCAGGCCTATCGACGGCTCGTCGAGGATGTAGAGCACGCCCGTCAGAGCCGAGCCGATCTGGGTTGCGAGGCGGATTCGCTGTGCCTCACCGCCCGAGAGAGTGCCCGCGGTGCGTGCGAGGTTGAGGTAATCGAGGCCCACGCGCACAAGGAAGCCAAGGCGGGCGCGGATCTCCTTGAGGATCTCACGCGCGATCTGCTCCTCGGTTTCGGTGAGGGTGAGCGAGTTGACGAAATCGAGCATCCTGTCGATTGAGAGGCGGCATATCTCGTCGATATTCAGCCCGCCGACCGTGACGCCGAGGACCATGTCGGAGAGGCGGCGGCCCTTACAGCGCGGGCAGGCGACCTCCTCGACGAATTCCTGATAATAATCGCCGCCCATCATCTTCATTCGCTTTTCGATGATGTGCACGAGGCCGTCGAAGGTGGTCGTTTGCACCCTGCCCTCCTTGCCGAAGAAGCGCTCGACGGTGTATTTGCGGTCGCCCGTGCCGTACATGAGGGCGTCCATCTGCTCCTCCGTGAAATCACAGAGGGGGGTGTCGAGGGTGAAGCCCATCACCTCGCCTACGGCGGCGACGAGAGGCCCCGTCCAGGAGTCCTCAGTCATCGTTTTGAAGCCGTTGACGGCGATGCCGCCGTCGCGGAGCGACAGCTCGCGGTGGGGGATCATTTTATTGACCGACACGCGCTGCATATTACCGATGCCCGCGCACTCGGGGCAGGCACCGATCGGGTTGTTGAAGGAGAACATACGCGGCTCGAGCTCGGGGAAGGAGATGCCGTGCTCCTCGCAGGCGTACTTTTGCGAGAACTCGATCTCGACGGGCTCGGAGCCGTCGCGCGGAACGGTGACGATGGATACCCTGCCCTCCGCGGCGCGAAGCGCCGACTCCACAGAGTCCGAAAGACGCGAGCGCACGTCCTCCTTGATCACGAGGCGGTCGACGACGATGTCGACGGTGTGCTTGATATTCTTGTCGAGCTCGATCCTCTCGGACAGGTCGTACATTATGCCGTCGATACGCACGCGGGCATAGCCGCTTTTCTGCGCGTCGGCGAGGACCTTTTCCTGCGTGCCCTTCTGTGCGCGGACGATGGGGGCAAGGACCATGAAGCGCGTGCCCTCCTCGAGGCGGAGGATCCTATCGACGATCTGGTCCTGCGACTGCTGCTCGATGACCTTGCCGCAGACGGGACAGTGCGGGATACCGATACGCGCGTACAAAAGACGGAGGTAATCGTATATCTCGGTGACCGTGCCGACGGTGGAGCGGGGGTTCTTCGAGGTGGTTTTCTGATCTATTGAAATGGAGGGAGAGAGACCCTCGATGAGATCGACGTCGGGCTTGTCCATCTGGCCGATGAACATACGCGCGTAGGAGGACAGGCTCTCGACGAAGCGACGGTGCCCCTCGGCGTAGAGGGTGTCGAAGGCGAGCGAGGATTTGCCGCTGCCCGACAGGCCCGTCAAAACGACGAGCTCATCCCTCGGGATGGTGACGTCAATATTTTTGAGGTTGTTTACTCTTGCACCCTTTACGATGATTTTTCTTGCCATATATTTTTCCGTTTCTGTTGTTGTTAAGCCTAAAATATCGTGAGGTAGGTCAAGCCTCCCCTGCGCAAGGGGAGGTGTCATACGAGCGACTGCGTCGGCGAGTATGACGGAAGGGTCGGCAAAGTTTGAAAAACACACAGAACAAGTGTAGTCGCTTGTAGTTAATAACGACCCTACCGTCTTTCAATTTGCTCGCAAATTGAAATCCACCTCCCCTTGCGCAGGGGAGGCTAGGATAGCGTCGCCTTGCCGTCCACTAAAAATCTCATTTCCGCAGGCAATATATCACACTTGCGTCAGCAAGTATATCACGCTCACATCGTGAGCATATCACTTGTGCGCTCTGCGCACAAATATCACTCGCGTAAGCGAATATCACTCCCACTCTGTGGGAATATCACTTGTGCGCTCCGCGCACAAATATCACTCTCGCATAGCGAGACCCCCTACCCTCCGCTTCGCAGCTCCTTTATCCTGTCGCGGATGTACGCCGCCTTCTCGAACTCGAGGGCGCGGGCGGCCTCGCGCATTTCTGCGGTCAGCTCCTCTATGAGCTTCTCGCGCTGGAGGCGGGTGAGCTTCTTGTCGTTTTCGGGCTTTGCCTTTCTGCCGATCTCGATGACCTCGGCGACCTTTTTCTTGACGCTCTCGGGGGTGATGCCGTGCTCCTCGTTATACGCCATCTGTATTTCGCGGCGGCGGTTGGTCTCGTCGATTGCCCCCTTCATCGAGCGGGTGACGGTGTCGGCGTACATAATTACGTGTCCGTTTATATTACGCGCCGCGCGGCCGACCGTCTGTATCAGCGAGGTCTCGCTGCGGAGGAAGCCCTCCTTGTCCGCGTCGAGTATCGCGACGAGCGATACCTCGGGAATATCCAGACCCTCACGAAGGAGGTTGATGCCCACGAGCACGTCAAATTCACCAAGACGGAGGTCGCGGATGATCTCCATTCGCTCGATGGTTTCGACGCGGTGGTGGATATATTTTACCTTCACCCCGTGGGTGGAAAGGTAGTCGGTCAGGTCCTCTGCCATCTTGGTGGTCAGGGTGGTGACGAGCACCTTCTCACCCCTTGCTACGGTGGCGCGAATTTCGCCCAGGAGGTCGTCAACCTGCCCGTCGACGGGTCTTACCTCAACGAGGGGGTCAATGAGCCCTGTGGGGCGTATAAGCTGCTCTACGCGACTGCTGCTCTCCTCTGCCTCGTAGTCGCCGGGGGTCGCACTAACGAAGACGACCTGGCGTATGCGCTGTTCAAACTCGTCAAAGAAGAGCGGACGGTTGTCAAACGCGCTAGGCAGGCGGAAGCCGTAGTCGACAAGGTTCTGCTTGCGTGCCTTGTCGCCGCCGCTCATGCCGCCGACCTGCGGGATCGTGACATGGCTTTCGTCGATGAACATGATGTAGTCGTCGGGAAAATAATCGAGGAGCGCACCAGATACGATATCGAAATGCTCCGTGAGGTCGGCTTCTGCTCGGGGGTGGAGAACTACTCCCGTGTCCTCTCGGGTCGCCCCGCGGGCTCAACGCCCTACACCCTGCTTGACTATTTCCCCGACGACTTCATTATGTTTATCGACGAGTCGCACGTCACCCTGCCGCAGGTGCGGGGTATGTCGGGCGGTGATTACGCCCGCAAAAAGAACCTTGTCGACTACGGCTTCCGCCTGCCTAGCGCGTTT
>JAZODF010000050.1:0-2291 GCA_045596865.1 Eubacteriales bacterium | reverse complement strand
ACCTCCATCCTTCTTGCTCTGGCTATGCTTGCAGCAATGACAGTCATTATGATCCCCACGGCCTCAGCCGCATGGGACGGATCCTCCGTATCTGCCGGCCTCGTAGGCTCAGGCTCGGAATTCGACCCCTATCTCATTTCGAGCGAAAATGATCTCGCTTTCGTAGCAAAGCAGGTCAACGATGCTGTTACTACCTATGCGGGCGAGTATTTCAAGCTCACCGTAGATCTCGACCTCGGCAATAAGCCCTGGGCTCCCATCGGTCAACTCAAGGCAAACTACTTCTCGGGGCATTTTGACGGCGACGGACACACCATCTCGAACCTCAACGTAAAGACCATCGATGATGCGAACGCTCTTTACGGCGGCGTATTCGGCAGAATTTTTGACGGTAGCGTCAAGAACCTTAACGTTGACGGAGCCGTTATAGTCAGCGCCAAGTACGGCGGTGCGATCGCGGGCGTTCTTAATTGCACCGCGGACGGCGGAAAATCTACCGTTGTGAACTGTCACGTAACCAACGCAAATATCAGAGGTGTTCAGATCGGCGGCGTGATCGGACGTACCAGCCAGAAGAAGTGCTCCAAGGATCAGCTTTCCATCCTCGGATGCTCGGCAACCAATATCACCCTCGGAGTTATCACTGCGGATGATTTTGCTTCGCCCGATAACGGCAACCATTTCGTCGGCGGAATCGTCGGCGGCGCAGGTGCGACCACCATTTCCGGATGCTTCGCAAAGGATATAACCGCTGATATATACGGCACCGGCTTTGCTCCCGCAGGCGGTATTGTAGGCGTTCTCGGCGCTGACAGCCAGAGTTCTGATGTAACAAACTGCTATGTTGACGGTGTAAACTTTACTACCCGCGAAGGTTGCCATCCCGAAAAGACCTCTCTCGGCGGACTTATCGGTAAGGGCGCACACGTTGCGGTTGCCTTCGGTGATCCCAACACCGAATATAACATTTTCAATAACTTTGTTACCGGTGTTTCCATCAGCAATACCGCTTCGCTCAACAACGGCGTTCTTATCGGTCTTGTAAATGATACGATCTACTTCAATGACGTATATTACGTTCCCACATCCGGCCTTGCTTCATTCGGTACCGATGCATACTTTGCAGAGTGGCCTTTTATGGAGATCAACGCGGTTTCCGAACTTACGGCGGAAAAGCTCAACAAGGGCAACTCCACCAAGGTCTGGGTCGATGATGTTGTCGCGGGACATCCCGTAATTGACGTTGATGCACTTCTTGCAAACGCTCCCACTTACGTTGACTATTTCGTAGAGCACGCAGAAGAGACTACCGCAGAGGAGACCACTGCAGCACCCGAGACACAGGCTCCCGAAACTCAGGCACCCGAGACACAGGCGCCTGAAACTCAGGCACCCGAGACACAGGCTCCCGAAACCAAAGCACCCGAGACCAAAGCACCCGAGACCGAAGCTCCCAAGGCTGAGGGCGGCTGCGGAGGAATGATCTCAGTCGGCGCTGTGATCATAGCACTTTTGGGAACTGCAGTTGTTTTCGGAAACAGAAAGTACACTTGCTGAACGAAAGGATATTGCAAATGAAGAAATTCACCTCCATCCTTCTTGCTCTTGCCATGCTTGCAGCAATGACGGTAATTATGATCCCCACTGCATCCGCCGCGTGGGACGGCTCGTCCGTTTCCGCCGGCCTCATCGGCTCGGGCACCGAGTTCGACCCCTATCTCATTTCAAGTGAAAACGATCTTGCTTACGTAGCAAAGCAGGTCAACGACGCTGTTACTACATATGCGGGCGAATATTTCAAGCTCACCGTAGACCTTGACCTTGGCAATAAGCTTTGGCTTCCTATCGGCGCGTACAAGAATTACTTCTTCGGTAATTTTGACGGTGACGGACATACCATCTCAAATCTTAACGTCAAAACAGACCCCGCTGATTCCAGCTCTCAGTTTGGCGGCTTGTTCGGAAGAGTAAATGATGGCGTTATTAAAAATCTGACGATCGACGGTGCAAAGGTCATCTCTCTCAAGTATGCCGGTACAGTCGCAGGTCTGCTTGCCTGCACTGCAGGAACAGGCTCTGCCTCTATCATCAATTGTCACGTGATCAACTCCGAGGTATACGGAACCCAGCCCGGCGGTATCGTTGGACGTTCCGCTACAACGGGAGCGACCAAGGGTCAGCTTCATATCACAGGTTGTTCCGTCGATGCCCTCTATATCGGTCAGGTATCTGCCGAAGATTATCCCAAGGCAGAGTTCAAGAATCACTATGTCGGCGGTATCGTCGGTTGT
>JAZODF010000049.1:0-15996 GCA_045596865.1 Eubacteriales bacterium | reverse complement strand
CCCCAAAACACTTTTGCGGAATCTGTCGTTAATTAACAACAGACCCCGCAAATGCTTAAACTATATTTCTGCTCAGGATTCGTGGAACCTAGAATTGCAAAATCTTTCTTAAAAGTGTTGCACTTCTATTGACAATTCACTGGGTCAATCCTCGTCGGGGACGTATTCCATAATGTCCTCCACGCGGCAGTTAAGCACCGAGCAAAGGCGGTTTATCGTTTTGGTTTCGATATTTTCGTTCGCCTTCAGGCGGCGCACGGTCTTGCTATCAATTCCGCAATCCTCACGCAGCTTGTAGGTCGATACACCCTTTTCTTCCATAACCTTCCACAGCTTGTCAAAAACAATCATTTTTTATTCCCCCTTATTGACAATTAATATTGAGGGACGTTATTCACTCCATCCCGAGAAGCCATGCGACCGAGACGCCGAGAATTTTGGAAAGCTCGCGGAGCTCATAATCGGCGACGAAGCGGGTGCCGATCTCAATGCGCGACACGCTGTCGCGCTCGATGTTGATGCCCGCGACCTGCAACCGCGCGGCGAGGTCACTCTGCGTCAGGCGGTGCTTGCACCTTGCCTCGTGCACTCTGTCCCCGCAAATATTCTTCTTCCCGTTATAATCGTATATCTTCATAACACCTCTAAAAATGTTAAAGTTAGGAATTTATCTTGACTTTAACATATATTTTAGATATAATTGTGTTAAAGATAAGAATTTATGCATCTTATGCAAATGGGAGGCACATTATGGCAATTGCAAGCATTATCAAGTACGAGGGCGACAACAGCACCTTCGTGTGGAAGCATCCGTGCGAGGATTTCAACACGATGACCCAGCTAATCGTCCACGAATCACAGGAGGCCATCTTCTTCCTGAACGGTCAGGCGCTCGACCTCTTCGGCCCCGGCCGCCATACGCTGGAAACCGAGAACATCCCGCTTGTGCGCAAGGTAGTTAATATTCCAACCGGAGGTAAAACGCCCTTTCACTGCGAGGTTTATTTCATTAATAAGACCGAGCAGATGGCGATCAGGTGGGGGACCGACAGCAAGGTGCAGTACATAGAGCCAACCTATAAATTCCCGATCTCTATTGGGGCGAGCGGGGAAATGGCAATTTCCGTGAACGATTCCCGTAGGCTTCTTGTTAATCTTGTGGGTACGGAGAGCGGCATTGATAGAACTAGGCTCGTTAGTTATTTTCGCGCTTTCTTGATGACAAAGGTTAAAACCTACATCGCGCAGGAAATGAAATCAAGCGCTATTAACATTTTTGAAATTGACGAACACCTTGAAGAATTTTCAAACGACCTTAAGGCGCGGTTAGTTAACGACTTTTTGGAATATGGAGTGAATCTGACGCGTTTTTACGTTACGACGATAGTAAAGCCGGATGGAGAGCGTCAGTACGAACGGTTCAAGGATATCCACTTCCGTCAGTACGCCGACGTGGCAGAGGCGCGCATAAAGCAGGAAACCGAGCTTATTGAAGCGGAGACTGAGGCGAAGAAGGTCGTGATAGATTCAAAGGCACAGGCAACCAAGCGCGCGCAGGAGGGCTACACATACCGCGAGGAGCGTGCGTTCGACGTTGCAGAGGAGGTAGCAAGAAATGAGGCGACCGGCGAGCTTGCGAACGTGGGCATTGGCATTGGAATGATGGCCGGCGTTGGCGGAGGCATTGCGGGTATGGTTGGCGGGGCGGTCAGCTCTGCCGTTGGTGACGCGTCCAAGCCTGCAGGGGCGACGGGAGCACCGACGCCACCGCCTGTCGCATTTTGCGAGAATTGCGGTTCGCGACTTAGCGAGGGAGCCGCGTTTTGTGACGAATGCGGTGCGCGGGTCGTTGTTTCCTTCGACGTGTGCCGCGGATGCGGATATAGGTTTGAGCGCCCCGGGAAATTCTGTCCTAAATGCGGCAACAAACGGGAGGGGTAATTATGAAAAGCAAAAGAGTCATTTATTATTTGATATTTGGTGTGGTGTTCGCGCTGTTCAATCTGCTGGCGTTCGTTATTCCTACCAACAAAACCGCAACGTTTTGGATTGCGTATGCCTTTACGGTGATTGCCTTCGCATTTCAGATAGCTTTGCGCGAGGCAGTATTGAGAAAGGATGAATCGGTCAAGAGTCTTTTCCTTGGCATATCGGTTCTTCACGTTGGTGTTGTTTATCTTGCGGTTCAGGTGATTGCCTTGGCCGTTTTTATGGCATTCCCCGGGATTCCCGCGTGGATTACGATAATTCTGAATGCAATCATCATCGCCGCGGCGATTATTTGTTCTGTTTCCGCGGGCTCCGCGGTTAGCGAGATCAATAGAATTGAAAAAAAGGCAAAGGAAAAGCGTTTCTTCGTTCAATCATCCGTTGTTGAGGTCGAAATGCTTGCCGAGAGGGAGGATGATCCCGCGGTAAAGGCCGCTTTGAATAAGCTCGCAGACAGCATACGTTACAGCGATCCTATGAGTGATGATCTGCTTGCTCCGTTGGAGGCGAAGATTACCGCCGCTATTGCAAAAATCGAGGCCGCAACGGACAAGGAGAAGGCGATTCGTGAGGTGGAGCTGCTTCTTATCGAGCGTAACAAAAAGTGCAAATTGCTGAAATGAGGTTTATATGGCGTCTTGGACTATAGAAGAAAAGGCAGAAATGTTTGACATATTGGCAGAGCATTTCTACTGTCAAAACTTCGGGTCTTTTTCCAAAAGTGACATAGAGCTATTGATGTTTCATTTTTTGTTGGAAAAGGAAATTAAGACCAATACTAATGGTGCGGTGTTAAACTATTACGCAGTTTCAGACTACAAATTGAGTAAAATTCTTGGCATCACACAACAAAAAATCAAAAATCTAAAGATAAGAAAGCAACTGATTTATCCTATCAAATTCGATTGGAAAAGTTCGTTAGCGAGTTTGATTGAAAACGCGCGATATGATAAGGAATCGTCGAAGATAATTATCCCCATACCCGATCCTAATTTGTTGATTGAAATACAAAATTTCATAGAAGAACAGGGGGGATATTTCACAATTCAATCGAATGGAAAGCTTTTGCAATTGCGAATTGAATATTTTTTGGAGCTTGCCGTCTTGGTGGATGATAGCGACCAAGCGAAAAAGAAAATTATAAAGAGGATTAAAAAAGAAATCCGACAATCAGAGAAGCACGAAAGCGACTTTGATGAAAGCAACATTGGAAAATCGCTATTGGATATAGGAGTTAATGTCACGGGCATTCTGTCAGACCTGACATCAATTGCCAGTGGAAATAATACGATTGCAAAAGCCTTATCTTTGTTTTTCAACCAATAATGCACCTGTGAATTATTTATTACAAAGGGGAATAAAATGAAGCAATTAACCTGTGAAATGTGCGGAAGCACCGAGCTTGTTAAACAGGACGGTTATTTTGTTTGCCAGACCTGTGGCACCAAATACTCGGTTGAGGAAGCAAAAAAGATGATGATCGAGGGCACCGTTGACGTTAGCGGAAGTACCATTAAGGTTGATACTACCGCAGATACACAAAACAATATCCTTAATGCGCGACGCGCAATACAGAAGGAAGATTGGGAAGAAGCGGAGAGGTATTATAACCTTGTTGAGCGGAATGACCCCTCAAATATCGAGGCGATTTTCTACTCCTCATACTCAAAAGCCCGCTCGTTGATGATTGAATCCGATCATTTTAAGAGAGAACACGGATTGAATGTTTTGTGCAATTGCCTTTCAATGATAGATGCCAATTTTGGATTGGATGATATTGGGATGATTGGGGTAATTAGTGACAGGCTGTTATCGCTTACTCAATCAAGCTTTGTGTATAAAGGAATTGATGAGAGCAAATTGGTGGATATTTACTTTGCATTCATAAATATTCATTGTACTTGGATGAAGAGCTTGTGCAATATTGTTGAACGCTCTCCCTCTGAAGTTGAGTTTTTTAATTTGCTTGTTATGAAGCACTTTAACGAAATTAATAGATTAAATCTTTACCGAAGGGAGAGTCGACAGCAATATCAATTGGATCCTGATTGTTATGGATTAGCGCGAAAGGCACGCGTTTGGCTACTAAACAACAGCGAATATGGGGCAAGGGAGTGCGAGTATTGTGTTACTAAGGAAATCAGGAGTGTTTATGACGTACACGAGGTATTCGTTAGACTTCGAGATCTCGCCAACGCATCTTATTCAAAGGGGATCGAATTGTTGGATGATTTTTTGGAAAAATATCCATTCGCGGGATTGATTTTTCGTGATAGGACATTTGTTGACAAATATAATGATTTCAGAACCGCATATACTGATGAGCAAATGACGGGGAACGGAACTCAAAAATTAATACTCTTTAGTGTTTGGCACAAAGGTATGTCTGTAAAAAGCGAATTGCAACATGGTTATATTGAGTATTTAGATATAGACATTATAATGGCCGTACAAACAAATATGGTTGCAATAATTCGTCCTGCCTACGTAGCGCCGCATAACCCAAGAATGGTATTGCACTTTGCTGCCCATGAGTATTCTGAGGCTTTGAAATTGTTTAAGGCTATAGGGGCATATGCTCGTTTTCTTGGAAACAACAAATGCGAAATAAACCTTAATCCCAATTCGCCTCCAAAAACAAACGTATCTTCTTCCGGCGGCGGGTGCTACGTTGCAACCTGCGTTTACGGCTCTTACGATTGTCCCGAGGTGTGGACTCTCCGTCGCTATCGTGATGATACTCTCGGTTCTACTTGGTGCGGCAGATTGTTCATTCGTACTTATTATGCAATCAGCCCAACTATCGTAAAGTGGTTTGGTAACACAAATTGGTTCAAGAGGCTTTGGAAGGGGAAGCTTGACCGCATGGTAGACAACCTTCAAGCAAAGGGTGTCGCAAGCACTCCGTACGAAGACAAAAAGTGGTAACAAAAAAAGCACGCTTAGGTATTATTGCCTCGGCGTGCTTTTGTGCTTTAATGGTTGTTAATGCATAGAATTATGCGAGTGCTATATTTTCCCCAGCGTTTCCATCACGTAGTCGCCGAAGGCGGCACAGGTGGCGCCGGTGGGGCGGCCGGTGATGACGAGGCGGCGCTCCTCGAAGGAGCAGACGTCGAGCGCGCGCTCGAGGCGGTCGGCCTTGTCCTGCATACCGATGTGCGAGAGCAGCATTACGCAGGCGCGGAGCATTGAGCACGGGTCGGCGTACTCGGCGCGGCCCTCTCTCACCATTCGCGGGGCGGAGCCGTGGATCGCCTCGAACATTGCGTAGCGCTTGCCGATATTGGCACAGCCCGCCGTGCCGACGCCGCCCTGGAACTCCGCCGCCTCGTCGGAGATTATATCGCCGTAAAGGTTCGGGAGCAGGAGCACCTTGAAATCACGGCGGCGCTTCTTGTCGATGAGCTTCGCGGTCATGATGTCGGCGTACCACTCGTCGGTGGTGATCTCGGGGTAGTCGGCGGCAACGCGGTGACAGTCCTCGAGGAAATTGCCGTCGGTCGTCTTGATAACGTTCGCCTTGGTAACGAGCGAAACGCGGTCAAGCCCGTTCTTGCGCGCGTATTCGTAGGCAAGGCGGGCTATGCGCTCCGAGCCCTGCTTGGTAGTGATGGTGAAATCGACTGCGAGGTCCTCCGTGACGTTAAACCCGCTGGAGCCAACCGCATAGCCGCCCTCCGTATTCTCGCGGAAAATCGTCCAGCCGATGCCCTCCTCGGGCACCTTGACGGGGCGGATATTGGCAAAGAGGTCGAGCGCCTTTCGCATCGCGACGTTGGCTGATTCTATATTAGGCATACCGTCACCCTTCTGCGGTGTGGTGGTCGGCCCCTTGAGAATGATATGACAGGCGAGAAGCTCGTCCATCACCTCGTCGGGGATCGCCTTGTTCGCCTTGATTCGGTTCTCGATGGTCAGCCCGTCGATGGTGCGAAACTCGATCTTGCCGGCGGAAATCTCATCCTTTAACATATATTCGAGCACGCGGCGCGCCTCGCGCGTGATGGTCGGACCGATGCCGTCGCCACCGCATACGCCGATGATGATTTTGTCGAGCGAATCGTAGTCGACAAAGTCGCCCTGAGCCTTCATTTTCTCGACACGGGTCAGCTGTTCCTCCAAAATTTTGCGGAATTTGGCACACGCCGCATCAAGCTCTGTGTTGTAAACATTTGTTTGCATAACTACTCCTTATCCCTCGCCGCGACGGGTGTATTCGAGCAGGCCACCCGCACAGAGTATTCTTCTTTGCCTCTCGCTAAGCTCGAGCGAGAGGGGAATCTCGATATTTCTTCCCTTGACCGTCAGCAGGGGGTCGCGTCCGTCCTTTATCGCGTCTGCGAGGCCGTCGATAACGATGCCGTCGCCGAGGGCGAGGAGGTCGTAATCCTCCGCGTTTTTGAAGGTCAGGGGCACTATTCCAAAGTTGATGAGATTTGCGCGGTGTATGCGAGCGAAGCTCTTTGCCACCACCGCACGCACGCCGAGATAAAGGGGCACGAGCGCCGCGTGCTCACGCGAGGAGCCCTGTCCGTAATTCTGCCCGCCGACGATGATGCCCTCGCCCTTTTCTCTCGCCCTTGCGGGGAAATCGGGGTCGCATACCGTGAAGCAAAAATCGCTGAGGCGCGGCACGTTCGACCGATACGGCAATATCTTCGCCCCCGCGGGCATGATGTGGTCTGTGGTGATGTTGTCGCCGACCTTCAGCGTCACCTCGCATTCGAGGCGCGCGGCGGGTGCAACCCCGCGCGGGATTGGCTTGATATTCGGTCCGCGGATGATCTCGACGGCCTTTGCCTCCTCCGCACTCGCGGGCAGGTCGATCATATTGTCGTTCACGCGAAATTCGTAGGGAAGGGTGACCTTCGGCGCGTCGCCAAGGGTCGTCGGGTCGCAAAACACGCCGCATAGGGCGGATGCCGCCGCGGTTTCGGGTGAAACGAGATATACCCTCGCGTCCTTCGTGCCGCTTCTTGCCTCGAAATTACGGTTAAATGTCCTTAGGCTCACTCCGCCCGACGAGGGGGAGAAGCCCATTCCTATACACGGGCCGCAGGCACATTCGAGCACGCGTGCACCCGCATCAATAAGGTCGGCGAGCGCGCCGCATTCGGCAAGCATCGTGTAGACCTGCTTCGACCCCGGCGAGATGGACAGCGACACGTCGGGGTGCACCGTCCGTCCGCGGAGCATTGCCGCCACGGTGAGAAGGTCGCGTAGCGACGAGTTTGTGCAGGAGCCGATGCAGACCTGGTTTATCTTCATCCCCGCGAGGCTCGCGACGGGCTTCACGTTATCGGGGCTATGCGGGCAGGCGGCAAGCGGTGCGAGCGCCGACAGATCGACGGTATATTCCGCATCGTAGAGCGCGCCCTCGTCGGCGTCGAGCGGGATCCAATCGTCCTCTCTGCCTTCTGCGCGAAGGAAGTCGCGCGTCACCTCGTCGGAGGGGAAGATGGAGGTCGTTGCGCCAAGCTCGGCGCCCATGTTGGTGATGGTGGCGCGCTCGGGGACCGACAGGGTCTTAACCCCCTCGCCCGAGTATTCGATGATCGCGCCGACGCCACCCTTGACCCCGAGGAGTCGAAGCACCTCGAGGATGACGTCCTTCGCCGCGACGTAGGGGCGCAGGGCGCCCACGAGGTTGATCCTTATCATCCTCGGCAGGGTCAGGTAATACGCCCCGCCACCCATTGCGACTGCCACGTCAAGGCCGCCCGCCCCGATGCCGAGCATGCCGATACCGCCCGCGGTGGGGGTATGGCTGTCCGAGCCAATCAGCGTCTTTCCCGGCACGGCGAAGCGCTCGAGGTGGACCTGGTGGCAGATGCCGTTACCCGGACGGGAAAAGCGTATTCCGTGCTTTTTCGCCACGGTGGCGATGTAGCGGTGATCGTCCGCGTTTTCAAACCCCGCCTGCAGGGTGTTGTGGTCTATGTACGCCACCGACAGCTCGGTGCGCACGCGGTCGATCTCCATCGCCTCAAGCTGGAGGTAAACCGCCGTTCCCGTGGCGTCCTGCGTGAGGGTCTGGTCTATCTTTATTCCTATCTCCTCTCCACGCACGAAATTGCCATAAGTGGCATGGCGTGTCAAGATTTTCTCGGATATCGTGTAAGCCATTGTTTACATTTCCTTTGGTAAAATGATCTGTTTTTTGCGGCTTCTGTCGCCGCTTGTCTGCGCGGGTTCGCCTTTATTTGTCCCAGCCCGCGATGAGGTTTTTCATCGCCCTTTCGATATGGCGGGAGGTCAGCTCGTCTGCCCTCGCCCCGTCCCCCGCGAGCATTGCCTCGAGGATCTCGCGGTGCTCCTTCACCGACTTTTCGAGCCTGCCGGGGATCTCGAGCGACGCCTTGCGGTAGGCGCGGATATTGCGGTGCAGCTTCGCGAGAATACCCTCGAGCATTCGGTTGCCCGACGCGCGGTAAATGATCTCGTGAAACGCGCTGTCCAGCTCGCGCAGCTGCTCTGTGTTGCCCCTGCTGACGTAAAACTCGGACACCTCCACAAGGTCGGTGAGCATCCGCTTGTCCTTGTCGGTGAGCCTCTCGGTCGCCATTCGCGACGCCAGCCCCTCGAGGCGGATTCGTATCTTATAGGTGTCGACGAGCGCCTCGCGCGTCACTCCGACTACCACCGCGCCCTTGTTTGGCACGATGCTGACGAGTCCGTCCTCCGCAAGGCGGTGCAGCGCCGAGCGCACGGGTGTGCGGCTCACCTCAAGACGGGCGGATATCACCGTCTCGGTCAGGCTCTCACCCGGCGCGTAGACCCCCGAGATTATGTCCTCCTCAAGGCGAAGGAATACCTCCTCCTCGAGCGATTTTGAACGTTCGTTGACTATCATTCGTCCTCCTCACCGTACCCCGCCGCCGACGGTGATACGCTCTCAATAATTGCGACCAGCTCCTCCTCGCCCATCAGCGTCGTGCGCCCGTCGGCGTAGAGGCGGTCGATCTCTGCCTTGACCCGCACCACGATCTCGTCGTTCTTCGTGACCGCGCGGAACTCGGGCAGCTTGTAGTGCTTGTTTATCCAATATGCGATCCCCGCCAGCCCCGACGTGTTCGATATCGCCACCTCGGGAGGTCGGTTAAGTATTGTCTCGGTGTCGAAGATGTTGTATATCTCGGCATCCTTCATCAGCCCGTCGGCGTGCACGCCCGCGCGGGTCACGTTGAAATTCTCCCCGACGAAGGGCGTCATCGGCGGTATCTTATATCCGATTTCATGCTCGAAATACTCGGCAATCTCGGTGATGACGGTCGGGTCCATTCCGCCGAAGTCGCCGCGTAGCGACGCGTACTCGATCACCATTGCCTCAAGGGGGATATTTCCCGTCCGCTCGCCGATGCCGAGCAGGGAGCAGTTGACCGCCGATGCCCCGTAGAGCCAGGCGTTGACCGCGTTGTCGACTCCCTTGTAGAAGTCGTTGTGACCGTGCCATTCAAGAAGCTCGCTCGGCACGTCGGCATAGTGGCGCAGGCCGTAAACTATGCCGGGCACGCTGCGCGGCAGGGCAACACCGGGGTAGGAAACGCCGTAGCCCATCGTGTCGCACATACGGATGCGCACGGGGATGTCCGCCTCGCGCGACAGCTCGGTCAGAGCGTTGACGAAAGGTACTACGAAGCCGTAGAAATCCGCGCGGGTAATATCCTCGAGATGACAGCGCGGGCGTATCCCCGCGGCGAACGCCTCCTTCACTACGCCGAGGTAGTGGTCCATTGCCTGACGCCTCGTCATACCGAGCTTTTTGAAGATGTGGTAGTCCGAGCAGGAAACGAGGATGCCCGTCTCTTTAATGCCGATATCGTGCACGAGGTCGAAGTCCTCGCGCTTCGCCCTGATCCAAGTCGTAACCTCGGGGAACTCGTAGCCGAGCTCCATGCAGCGGAGCGCCGCTTCCCTGTCCTTCTTCGTATATACGAAGAACTCGCTCTGTCTTATCCGTCCCTCGGGGCCGCCGAGACGGTGAAGCATCTTGTAAAGGTCGACGATCTGCCCCGCGGTGTAGGGTGCGCGCGACTGCTGACCGTCGCGGAAGGTCGTGTCGGTTATCCATATCTCGTCGGGCATCATCAGCGGCACGCGGCGGTGGTTGAACGCGACCTTCGGTATCTCGACGTAGGGGTAGATCTCGCGGTACAGGTTCGGGTCCGCCACGTCCTGCAGGGAGTATTTGTACTGGTGCTGCTCAAGCAGGTTTGAGTGCGAATTTTTCTTGATCAAGTGTGCCTCCTTTTCTGCGCCTCGGCGGTGTGGGTTGACCAAAGGTCGGTTGACCGTCCCGCCTGCAAATGCAGATGATCCTAGAATGTGTACTTGTATACAATCTCGGTTTATGTTGAGATTATATTACATATATATGTCGCGTGTCAATCGGGTATGAGAAAAAAGGTGACCCTTATGGGAAAAATGATAGGGGGTTGAAATCCCCGCGCGCGTGTGCTATGATATAATGTGTGCGTATATGCGCGATTCCCCGTAAGCCTCCCTTGTCCAAGCTGCAACGCAACCTTCGGGAGAGTGGCAGAGAGTTGCTACGCAACTCGACGGAGGGGTCAAAGCCTCCCCTGCGCAAGGGGAGGCAACGTTAGCCTTCCCTTGTGAGGGAATGGCGGAGAGAGCCGCAAGCGGCTCGGATGAGTTGTCCGCGATTGGTATTACTCCCGCGGCAACGTGGATGAATTGTAGGGACCGGCGTCCTCGACGGTCCGAGCCAAGCGGGGATAAAAAAACAATGCCGTCGCGCGTGGTTGTCGGGCTCGGTTACCTCTTGCCTTTGCCTCGTTTTTCGCCGGACTCTCTACGGACCGTCGAGGACGCCGGTCCCTACAATTTAACACCCCTCGCACCTCTGGTGCGAATACGCTTCACTAACGATCAACACTACCGAAAGGGAGAAAGACTATGCTACTTGGAAAAGCCCAAAACCCCTCCTTCTGGTCGGAGGACGTACGAAACAAGCCCGAATACGCGAGCTACCGCAACGGGCTCCTTACCTATTGGGAGAAGAACAACCTCGACACCCACCGCTTCGAGGCGATGACCTACTCCGAGTTCAAGCTGTTCTGGACGACGGGAGACCGCGCCATTTACGAAAGGCAGTACTTCTCCCGCCGCACCGCAATGGAGGTCGGCCTGCCTCTCTCGCTCATCTACCCCGAGGAGCCGAAATACATCGAGCGGCTGATGGACTGGGTCTATATCGTCTGCGACGAGTACACCTGGTGCCTGCCTGCCCATCAGGACAAGCTCGACCCCCTGAACGAAACCCGCATTGACCTCTTCGCCTCCGAGTGCGCCTTCAACCTCGCGGTGATCTACACCCTCCTTGGCGACCGTCTTGACCCGCTTATCCGCGCGCGCATCGAGCACGAGTGCTCCCGCCGCGTTATCGAGCCCTTCCTCGCTACCGAGCACTACGGCTGGTGGGAGGGTGGCAGGATGAATTGGACCCCCGTTTGCATGGGCGCGGTTGCCTGCGCGACGATGCTCCTTCGGCCCGAGCTTGTTACCGACGCGGTCATTGACCGCTATAACCGTTCGATGGCGACCTATCTCACGGGCTTCGAGGATGACGGCGTCTGCCTCGAGGGGTGCGGCTATTGGTCCTACGGCTTCGGCTACTTTACCATGTACGCGGATATGATCCGCCGCTTCACGGATGGCAGGGTCGACCTGTTCCACGGGGACGAGAAGCTCATCCGCATCGCCACCTTCCCGCAGAAAATGTTCCTCTCGGGCTCGGCGGGCGTGTCCTTCGCCGACGGCGGGCGGACGCTCGGCTACTCTACCGCGTTTGCCCATCGCCTGAAGACCGAGTACCCGGACGACGTGCTCGTCTATTCTCCGAAATATTCCCGCGATTCCGAGGGATGCGGCAGACTCCCCGTCCGTATGTTCGCGGCGGCGTGGCTCGTGCCCGAGTATTACAATAACCCCGCCGAGGCGGCAGAGTTCGAGCACTACTTCCCGAACTCCGAATGGTACGTCAAGCGCACCGAGAGCTACGGCTTCGCGGCGAAGGCGGGCAACAATAACGAATTTCATAACCATAACGACGTCGGCTCCTTCATCTTTGCGAAGGACGGGGCACAGCTCCTGTGCGACCTCGGCTCTGGCCTCTATACCCGTCAGTATTTCGCCGCCGATACCCGCTACGAAATCCTCGAGTGCTCCTCCCTCGGACATAGCCTGCCCATCGTCAACGGCGAGGGCCAGAAATTCGGCAACACCTACCGTGCGAGCGACGTGAAATTCGAGGACGGCTCCTTCACGATGAACCTCGCGGGTGCGTACGCCGTCCCCGCGCTCGAGAGCCTCGTGCGCTCCTTCACCGCCACCGCGTCGGGTGTCACCCTCCGCGACGAGATCGCGGGCGACGTCGCCGTAACCGAGCGTATCGTCACCGTGACCGAGCCCACCGTGGGCGACGGCGTTATCACGGTCGGCAGCGCGACAGTCGAATTTGACCCCACCGTCGCAAACCCCGTCGTCACGAAAACCGCGGGCACCTCGGGCGCTAACAAAAACGTTTACCTCATCGACTTCACCCTCCCCGAGGGCAGAAAGACGTTTGAGATTACGATGAAATAATAAATTTAACACGGGGTGGCACTTATGCCGCGCCGAGTATCAAAAGCCGTAAACAATTATTTACATCCCACACCAAAAGGAGTCCGAAATGGAAAAGAAAAAACCCAGCCTCGAGCGATGGTCAAAATCGCTCTCAATAATCGCGTCGGTGCTCCTTTTGGCGTTCCTCTTGATCGCGGGGCTGTTCAACCGAGTGGACGTCTTCTCGCTCTACGGTCTGCACCACGACCTCGAGCGGCCCGTGACCTCCTACGAGGAGGTTGCCGACCCCGACGCCCCCATCGGCGTCACGCGCGTCTATACTTTCACCGTCGCCCGGCATCTTGAATACGACTGCTATCTCGGCTTCTACTCCTCGCACCACCTCGTGCGCGTTTTGATCGGCGACGAGGTCGTCTACAAGGTCGGCATCGGCGAAAACAACGTCATCGAGGGTACCGTCGGCGGCGACTGGGTCATGCTGCCCGTCAGCCACAAAAACGAGGGTGAGACCGTCCGTATCGAGCTCTCCCCCCTCTATGAAAACGTTCGCGACCAGAAGGTCGAGCTCCTCCTTGGCGAGCGTATCTCCATCTCCCGTTACCAGATCGTCCTCGACCTGCCACAGCTCGTCCTCTCCGCCCTCGCCATCATCCTCGGCCTGTTCTTCCTGCTCTTTTCCTTTATCTCCTTCCCGCGCGGCAGGGACGCAAACAAGCTCTCCTACCTCGGCTATTTCTCGCTCGTGCTTGGCGTCTGGCGATTGATGGACAACCGCTCCGTCTCGCTCTTCGCCGCGGGCGGGCGCAACGAGCTCGTCTATATGCTCATATTCGCGACGATGATGCTATCCTTCCTGCCCATCATCCGCTTCTTCTACGACCGCCAGAAATGGCGCAGCGCGCTCATCTACGACGGCTACCTCGTTCTTTCCTCCTGCATCATCATCTCTGCCGTAATGCTGCAGGCATGGGGTATATTCGACCTCCGCGAGATGTTCTTCCTGCCCTATATTTGCCTCTTTGGCGGCGCAATAGTCATCTTCGGCGTCGGCCTCTTTGAGCGATTCATCACCCACACCTCGAACAAATCCTTCCTCTATTTCGGCTTCGAGTTCATCTGCTGCGGCGGTGCGCTCCTCGATATGACCCTCTATTACACGCAGTCGAGCTCCACCAACCTCAACGTTACCCTCGTCTGCTTCATCTTCTACATCTTCGTCGCGGGCATCTACCTCGTCGCCGAGTATAACGAGCGTGAAAGACGGCTGAAGGAAAACGAAAAGCAGCTCGCCGACGCGCGTGCCTCGGTCATGCTCTCGCAGATTCAGCCGCATTTCCTCTTCAACACCCTGACCTCTATCGCGGGCCTTTGCGAGCTCGACCCAAAAATGGCGCGCAAGGTCACCCTCGACTTCTCGACCTACCTGCGCGGAAACCTGGGCTCGCTCACCAACCGCGGGCTTATCAGCTTCGACCAGGAGCTCGAGCACACCCGTTGCTACCTGAATATCGAGGCGGCGCGCTTCGGCGACCGTATCCGCGTTGAATACGATATCAATTACACCGCGTTCTTCCTGCCTCCCCTGACGCTCCAGCCCCTCGTGGAGAACGCCGTCCGACACGGCATCACAAAGCGTGAGGAGGGGGGATGTGTGCGAATTTCGACCTATCTCGACGGTGGTTATATCTATCTCATCGTCGCGGACGACGGCGTCGGATACAAGTTTAATGAGCTCTACGGCTCCGCCGACGGTAGCGGGGCACACGTCGGCCTCTCTAACGTGCGTGAACGCCTTGAGAGCATGCTCGCCGCCACCCTCGACGTCCATAGCGCGGAGGGCGCGGGCACTACCGTCACCATCAAAATACCAAATTCCGAAAGGGGTAAGCTCCTATGATAATTATAGCAGTCGACGACGAAAGACTCGCCCTCGCCCTCCTCTCAAGCTCGATAAAGGAGGTCGCACCCGATGCCGATCTTCATACCTTCAGCGTCGCGGACGGCGCGGTGCGCTTCGCCGCGGAGAATAAGGTCGACGTCGCCTTCCTCGATATCGAAATGGCGCGCGTCAGCGGCATCGCCCTCGCAAAGCAGCTGAAGGAGGTCAACCCCGCGGTCAATATCATCTTCGTCACGGGCCACGCACAGTATATGCGCGACGGCTTCGCCCTTCGGGCGAGCGGCTACGTCCTGAAGCCCGTCAGCCCCGAGGCGATCCGCACCGAGCTCGAAAACCTCCGCAACCCGATAAAGAGGGAAGAGCCCCCCGCCGAGCAAAAGCGCATCCGCATCCAGACCTTCGGTAACTTCGACGTATTCGTCGATGGCAAGGCGTTGAACTTTGAGCGCCGCCAGGCAAAGGAGATATTCGCCATCCTCGTCGACAAGCGCGGCACCAGCGTCACCCACGCCGAGCTCGCATCCATCCTCTGGGACGATGACGAGGAATACGGCCGCTCAAGACAAAAGAGCTTCCACGTCTACGTCGCCTCGATGGTCGAAACCCTCCGCTCCGCAGGGATTGAGGACGTCGTCGAGCGCACCCGCAAAACCCTCATGCTCCGCACCGAAATGGTCGATTGTGACCTGTACCGCTTCCTCGCGGGCGACATCGCCGCCATCAACTCCTACACGGGACAGTATATGTCCGCCTACTCCTGGGCCGAATTTACCGCAGGCTACCTCGATTGCGTGAGGTTTTAACGGAATAATCGTAGGGACCAGTAAAATTGTAGGGACCGCGCATCCGAAAGTTGCGTCGCAACTTGACGGTCCGTAACACGGCGAAATTTAACACGGGGTCGACAAAACACCACAAAACGTAAACAAAAGATAACATATTATCGCAAAAAACGGCACACCATTACGGCGTGCCGTTTTGATTTTTAGCCTTCCCTAGCGAGGGAAGGGGGACCGAAAAGTTGCGAAGCAACTGAGCGGTGGATGAGTTGTTAAGGCTCCCCCCGTGGGGGAGCTCCCGCCTCTGCGGGTGAGAGGGCAAAGCCTCCCCTGCGCAAGGGGAGGTGGATTTCAATTTGCGAGCAAATTGAAAGACGGTAGGGTCGTTTGTAGACTACGAGCGACTACATTAGTTATCTCTGTTTTCCCAACATCGCCGACCCTTCCGTCACGCGATTTAGAAGTAAAGCGCGCGACACCTCCCCTTACGCAGGGGAGGCTTGACTACTCATCCGTCGAGTTGCTCTGCAACTCTCTGCCACACTTCCGTCACAAGGGAAGGCATTGTGTTACCTCGCCCTTGCGCAGGGGAGGCTTGCCCTCTCCGTCGGCTCCCCCCAACGGCGTAACACCCGCGGGATTCATAAAAAACACCGCCATTTCACAATTTTTCATAAATTCCACCGTGGATTTGGGTGAGGGAAGGGGCGAGGGGCGGGGCTGTGTGCGGATTTG
>JAZODF010000048.1:0-3537 GCA_045596865.1 Eubacteriales bacterium | reverse complement strand
GACGATAGAAAAAGAGCATAAAAAGAAGAAATTCGTAGAATTTCAACCTTAGAAAACTAAAAATATAAAATTTTGAGCGAAGTTGCCGCGTTTTTCGACATCTTCGCTCTTTTTCGGTTATGCCTAAATGAAGCAGCCCTTATAGCTTGCGTGTGGCTGTTTACTACGCTTTATTTGTCCTCGGCGGCGTTTATGCTCGCTACGGCGCGGTCGTACCCGTCGCGGTCGGTGATGATGTTCAGCGCCTCAAGAAGGGCGTTCGCCGTCATATCCGTCGGCAGGCCGAAGTATGCGGCAAGGGCGCCGCGGCGCGCGCTCGCGTTCGGACAGCCTGTCAGGCCGTCCTTGAAAAAGTCAACCTTTGTTAACATTTTGCGCTCGTTTTCCCCGTTTAATTTAACACGGGGTGGCACTTCCCCACCCTCGGCGCTATCCGCGCCGTCATCGACGATGAAGGGGGCAAGAGCGCGGACGAGGACCTCGCGGTCCATTCCCTCAACGCCGAGCAGGCCGGATTTCGAGGGCTTGTCCTTACGCCTTTCCTTACCCTCGACACGGGGGATATAGGCGTTAAATATCTTCTCCTTCGGGATAATGCCGTTTAAGAAGGAGCGAATCTGCTTCCCTCCCCCGTCGGGGTCAACGAGGATGATGATTCCGTTTACCGCGAGGCGGCGCAGTAGCGCCTGCTTTTCCTTCGAGTTGAATATCCCGAACCCGCCGATATACACCACCGTCGCGTCAAAAATCTGTGCCAGGGTGTTTTTGTCGTATTTGCCCTCCACCACGATGGGGAGGTCTATTCTGTACTTTTTCATATCCGTATAATCAGTAATAGATGATTTCCTTGATTCCGTCGAGTGCGCCCTCCGCCTCGGTCGCGGCGCCTTTCGCGGGTGCACGCAGGACGAGCGACTGACAGCCGCTGAATGCGCCCGAGCCGATGACCTCGATGCCCACGGGCAGGGTCAATTCACTGAGCGACGCACAGCCGCGGAAGGCGAAGGTATGTATCTCGCGCACCCCGTCGTGCAGGGTGACGCGGGCGAGCGACGGGCACATATCAAAGAGGTTGAGCGGTATTACGCCGACCCCCGTCGGCAGGGTAAATTCGGTCAGGGAGGAGCAACCGCGGAAGGCGGTGTGCCCAATCGAGCGCAGGGTGTCGGGCAGGTCAATATTCTCGAGTGAGGAGCAGAAAACGAAGGCACAATCACCGATATACCCCACCCCGTGTGGAATTTTCAGCTCGCGAAGGGAGGAGCAGCTCGAGAACACCGTGGCCTCGATGCGGTCGAGCCCATCGGGCAAATTCACCGCCTTAAGCGAGGAGCAGCCCTTGAACGCGCCCTCGCCGATTTTCACAACCCCCGCGGGAATATCCAGCGAGGTGAGCGAGGAGCAGGAGCCGAAGCTGTTGCTTGCAATCACGCGTAGCCCCGCGGGCAGGGTCAGCTCACAGAGCGAGGTGCATCCCGTGAAGGTGCCCGATGGAATCTCGTCAAGCGCGGGAGGCAGTACCACCCGCCGAAGCGCGGCACAGCCGAGGAACACGCCGATTCCGAGGTCGACGGTCTCACCGAGGAGCTCCACCTCCTCGAGGGCGGTACAGCGGCGGAAGGCAAACGGCGAGATATCGGTGACGCTCGCGGGAATCACGACGCGGCGGAGGGTGGTGTTGCCCTCAAAGGCCTTCATACCAATGTCGGTGACCCCCTCGGGTATCACGAGCTCAACCGCCGTGCCGACGTATTCGTCCAGCGAGCCGTCCGTGATCCCGTTCTCGGCGGCAAATTCCTCGTATGAGGGGGTGCTGATCACGCTCACCGCGTTTATATCGCCATCGGGTGCAGTCTTATCGGTCGCGGATGCGACGCCATCGGGTGCGGTGCTCTCTGACGGAATTGCGCCGTTTGCGTTTTCTATATTGTTATCGATCATTTTTTCTCTCCTTTTGCGTGATGCGCGCACAGGTCGGCAAGCGGGCAGACGTCGCACTCGGGTGAGCGCGCGGTGCAGGTATCGCGTCCAAACCATACGATGCGGTGACAGAAATCCGCGCCGTCGCCCCCGGGGAGCAGGTCAACGAGGATCTTTTCAATCTTCACGGGGTCCTTCAGCGATTCGGGGTACATGCCGAGCCTGCCGCAAATGCGGATGCAATGCGTGTCGCAGACGACCGCGGGCAGGTGGTAAATATCGCCGAGGAGCAGGTTGGCTATCTTTCGCCCCACCCCGGGGAAGCGCAGCAGCGAATCCATATCCGCGGGGAGCACGCCGCCAAATTCGTCAACGAGCATGCGCGAGGCGTCCTTGATATTCTTCGCCTTCATTTTATAGAGGCCGCAGGGCTTGACCAGCTCCTCGATCTCGGAAAGGTCGCCCTCCGCCATGTCGGCGGCGCTCGGGAAGCGGGCAAACAGGTCACGACAGACGATATTCACCCGCGCGTCGGTGCATTGCGCAGACAACCGCCCCATAACGAGCAGTCGCCACGGGTCACCCCCGTATTCGAGCGCGCACTCCGCACTCGGGTAAACCTCGGCAAGGCGGGCGACGATCTTAGCGAGCCGTTCTCTCTTTTCTTTTTTAGTCATCGGTATTTTCCTCCGCGAGGGCGCGCTCGATAAGCTCTCCCGTCAGTCTGACCGACAGGCCGACCACGGTGTCAAAATCGCCGCGATAGCCCGCGACCAGCGCGCCGCCGAGCCCCTGAATACCGTAGGCACCCGCCTTGTCCATCGGCTCGCCCGTGGCGATATACCCGTCGATCTCGGCGTCGGTGAGCGGGCGAAATTCGACCGCGGTGCTGTCAACCCCCGCATACACGCGCCCGCGATAATGTACGGCGACGCCCGTGTGGACGTTATGTACCTCGCCCGACAGGGTACGAAGCATACGGTGCGCGTCCGCCGCGTCACGCGGCTTTCCAAGGGCGACGCCGCCCAGCTCGACCAGCGTGTCCGAGGAAATCACGAGGCAATCGGCACCAAGGCCCTCTGCCACCGCCGCACCCTTGCGTACGGCGAGGATTTTCACCCCCTCACGGGGATGAACGCCATTCGGTAGACTCTCATCCACCTCCCGCACGATAATCTCAAAGGAGGGCGTAATTTCGCCCAACAGCTCGCGTCGGCGGGGTGACTTCGACGCGAGGATAACTCTTATATTTTCGGGTATCATTTCTACCTCTTTCATT
Source organism: Eubacteriales bacterium (assembly GCA_045596865.1). Lineage (GTDB taxonomy): Bacteria > Bacillota > Clostridia > Oscillospirales > CAG-272 > UBA1740. Next base: position 338 of record JAZODF010000048.1, on the reverse strand, counting down.
TTTTCGTTGACGCGTGATTTGCGTGTTTTACGCCGACTCGGTCTGCGATTTGTCCGTATCGACAGGATGCGCGATTTGCCCGTACCGACGAGCTCCGCCTTTTTTCTAGTATAAGTATAAATCAACCGCGCGGGATTGTCAAGTCACCCCGCAAAAAGCAGGATAACGAAAAGCCGCCCCTATCAAAGGGAGGAAGAGGGATTGCGTAAGGCGTTGAACGCAGAGAGAATCAATATACAATCAAGGCGCGAAATCGCAGCGTTTTGTAGGGACCGGCCTCCCGGACGGTCCGTAGAGAGTACGGCGAAAAACGAGGCAAAGGCAAGAGGTAACCGAGC
>JAZODF010000047.1:0-30707 GCA_045596865.1 Eubacteriales bacterium | reverse complement strand
CGCTCATCAATTCGACGGCGAAACGAATATATCCGCCGTCGGCGTCATAGTATTGAGAGAAAGATTTTTTGGAGGTGAATATGGAAACCATTAATGAATTTTTGAGCGAGCACGGCTGTTATTCCGTCGTGTCCGAATCGGCGGGGGATTATACCTTGCCCGACTATAACACGGACGTAAAGCGCCTGCTACTCACCCGTGCGTGTGCGGTCAACTCTGCCGCCTACCCGAGCGCCGACGGCCTTGACGCCTCGGGCGTGGTTAACTACGAGGTCGTCTACCTCGATTCGGAGAATGAGATCACGTCCTGCTCATTCTCGACCGATTTTGAGGTCAGGATGCGTTGTGATGCGGATTCCTTCGTCGGTGCGCTTGCAAATACGCGTGTCGCGGCATATACCGTCCGTCTGACAGGGCCGCGTAAATTCAGCGTGAAGGCACAACTCGTCACCGACGCCCATATTACCGAGCGGTCGGGCATGACTGTTGATGGCGGCGCCGTGTCACTCGAGGGGGCGCAGCTTAAAATGGGCACCGCGGCGGTCGCGGCACGAAAATACGCCGAGCCCAAGCAAACCACAAGAACCGAGGAGGTTGCACGCCTTGACGGCGTCATCGCGGATGACGTCACCGTCCTATATACCGACTGCCTGCCACGGGTGGAGGCGAGCGCGAGTGAAAAGGGCGTAGAGCTCTCGGGCGAGCTTCACCTGCGCACCTTAATTAAAAGGGAAGGGGAGATCCCCGAGCTCATCGAAGAGAGCTACCCATATTCCGAGCTGCTTGAAATCGACGGGGTGGGCGAGGGCGCGGCGGTCAACCCGCTAGTCTGCATCCCCGAGGTGCGGGTGACGGTCGACCCGACGGAGGACGGCGTCGTCCTTATGGCCGCGCTGGCGGTTGAGTGTGCGGCGGCGGTCGTTTGCAACGAGATGCTGTCGGTTGTGCTCGACTGCTACCTCACAGATCGCGAGGTCACAAACTCCTACGGCGAGATGTCCTATATAAGTCATATTTGCGCCCCGCACACGGAGTGCGAAATTGAGTTAAATATCCCCCGCGACGAGATTGGGGCTGCGGACGTACGCGATATTATCCTGATGTCCGCACTGTGCAAGCCCGACGAGCTGAAAAACGAGGGCGAGAGCGTCACGGTGCGCGGTATAATGCGCCTAAGTGGGGTGGCGTGTGAAATTAACGAGGCTGACGAGCTCGGGTTCACCGCCGTCAAGGGCGACCGTCCTTTCGAGGTAAATGTAAAGTGTGGTTGTCATTTGCCCGACGGTGCACGCATCGTATGCACCCCGACGGTCCGCTCGGTCACGCCTTCGGTAAACGATACCGAGGTCTGCGTAAAAATCGGTCTCACCATCGCGCTCGACGTGAGCCGAACCTGTCGGATGACCCGCCTTGTCACCTCTATCCCCGACGGCGAGGAGATCACCCATGACGGCGTCACCGTGTCGGTTTATTATCCCGCCGCGGGTGAGAGCCTGTATGACGTAGGAAGACGGTATCACACCCCTGTTATGAGCATTGCCGCGGATAACTCCCTGACCGAGGAGGTATTTGCTTCGTCGGATGAATCCCTCGCTACGCTCGGCGTCAAGCGGCTGATTATCCGCTGACCCTTTCGTCGGTGCCACCAAATGCGGGTTGCGCCACGGGCGCAAGAGCGGCACCAACAGTCCGCAAAGTTACCGCTAAGCCCGACCCTGTGTCGCAATTTCGCCCTTTTTGTCCCTTTGCTAACCCTGTTTACCTTTGTTTTTTACCCCTTTTTGCGAAACGGGGCTATACTTTCATCTAAAAATACCCTCTAAGTCCGACCCTGTGTCGCGATTTTGGGCACTACCCAATAAAAACATATTAACGAAAAAAGAAAACGCAGGTCGATTCGACCTGCGTTTTTTGTATATAACTGTTTACAAAATACCTTAATTTTGCTCAAGCCAATTCTCGCCGACGGTTACGTCAACGGTGAGCGGGACGGACAGGCTCACCGCCCCCTCCATCTCACGGCGAAGGATCTCGCGGCACTTATCCGCCTTGTCCCTCGGCACCTCGACGACCAGCTCGTCGTGCACCTGCATTACAAGCATTGCCTCGGGGCACTCTCGCGCGAGCGCGGTGTGGACGTTGATCATGGCGAGCTTCATTATATCCGCCGCCGCGCCCTGAATGGGTGCGTTCATTGCAACCCGCTTGCCAAATTGCTTGAGGGGGATCTTCGTCGCGCGTAGCTCGGGGATATATCTGCGCCTGCCCATCGGTGTCACGGTGTAGCCCTTCTCCTCCGCCTCGGCGACCACCCGCTCAAGGTAGTTGTCGACGTCGGGATAATTCATCAGATAGTTCTTTATATATTTGGTCGCCTCGCTGACCGTTGAGCCGATCTCCTTCGAGAGTGAGAAGCCCGAAATGCCGTAAACGATACCGAAATTAACCGCCTTCGCGCGCTTTCTCATATCCTCGGTGACGTATTCCTCGGGGATGCCGAACACCGCCGCGGCGGTGCGTCTGTGAATATCCTCGCCCTCGCGGAAGGCTTCGCACATATTATAATCGCCCGAAATGTGCGCAAGCAGGCGAAGCTCGATCTGCGAGTAGTCCGCGTCAACAAGAACGTTGCCCTCCTCCGCAATGAAGAAGCGGCGCAGCTCACGCCCCATCTTCGTCTTTATCGGGATATTTTGCAGGTTTGGCTCGGCACTCGACAGTCTGCCGGTCGCGGTGAGCGTCTGCTTGAAATCGGTGTGGATCCTGTCGCACTCGTCCGCTACGTCGGTGAGCGCGGTGGTGTAGGTGCCGCGTAGCTTCGTCACCTGTCGGTATTCGAGGATGTCGTCGATGATCGGCGACTGATCCCGCATTGCCTCAAGGGTCTCGGCGTCGGTCGAATAGCCGTTCTTCGTCTTTTTCTTCGACGGATTTACAAGGCCGAGTCGGTCGAACAGAATCTGCCCGAGCTGCTTCGGCGAATTGATGTTGAACTGCGCGCCCGCCTGTGCGTAAATGCTCTTTGCAAGCTCGTCAGCAAGTGCCTCGAGTGCCTCGCCAAACTCGTTGATGCCCGTGCGATTGATCTTGAATCCATTTTTCTCGGTGTGCGCCAGCACCTTAACGAGGGGTAGCTCCAAGCGGTAGAGAACGTCGGACAGGCCGTCCTCCTCTACCCGCATTTTCATCGCGGAAAGCAGGTCGCAGTACAGGTGTGCCGCAGGCTTTCCCATCTCGGGCAGGACGCCGATAAAGGCCGAGCAAAGCGAGGGAATACCCGCGCTGGCCCCACCGGGATTGATAACGTACTCGTAGATTTCGAGGTCCTCGTACTCGCATCCGTCGGGGTCGATTCCCGCGCGGTCGAGCCTGTGCCAGAGTGCCTTTGCACCCGTGGTGACTATCGTTTTGCCGGTGAAAAGGGAAGGAATATCCGCAATATCACCCTCGTAGAGGAAATTGCCAGCCTCGCAGGAAATATTCAGGCGATTTTCGCCCATAAATTCGAGTGAGAGCCGACCCGTGTCAAGTTTTCCTGCCTCCTCGGCGGTTATCGGCGTGTATTCTGACGCGCCATCCGATGTAATTAACTGTTTACATTTTGCGTTGTTATTGGCTGTGTCCTCGCCGACCTCGCTCGGTTTTGCGCCGCTATCACTACCGTTCGCGCTATTCTCGCTCCTTTTGCCTTCGGTGGGCTTTTCGGTCCTTGTCGGCGCGCCCTCGTCCGCCACGGTGAGGCGGAAACGGTTGATAAGCGAATTGAGCTCGAGCTCGGTAAACTTTCTGTAAAGCCCGCCGCGATCGGGTCCGTGATACTCAATGTCCGAAAGGGTGATGCCCACAGGCGCCGCCGTGTCAATGCGCGCGAGGGTGCGCGACATAAATGCGTTCTCGCGGTCGCGAAGGAGCTTCTCGCGCACACCCTTCGATATACGCTTGTCCTCGATATTCTCGTAAATGCCCTCAAGACTGCCGAAACCCGAGATGAGGCTCTGTGCGGTCTTCTCACCGATGCCCTTGACACCGGGGATATTGTCCGACGAGTCGCCCATCAGCGCCTTCATATCAACGAACTGCGTGGGCAGCACGCCGTACTTCTCAACGAATTCGCCCTCGCGCATCGTGAGGGTTTCCTTGTTCGTCGCCAGCAGGACGGTCACACGCCCGTCAATGAGCTGTAACAGGTCGCGGTCACCCGAGAGGACGTAGGCCTCGGTGTCCTCGGCGCTATGCGCCATCTTCGCGATCGTTCCCTGAATATCGTCCGCCTCCCAGCCGGGTAGCTCCATCACGCGTATTCCCATAAGCGCGAGGCATTCCTTCGCGTCGGGGAACTGCGATTTTAGCTCCTCGGGGGTGGCGTGTCTGCCCGCCTTGTACTCGGGGTACATCTCGTGGCGGAACGTCGGGTGCTTGAGGTCGAACGCCACCGCGGCGTAATCGGGCTTGAGTGCGTCCATCTGCTTTGAGATGATGTTCACCATACCGTATATCGCGTTGGTGAATTTGCCGCTCTTGGTGGTCAGCGGTGCCACGCCGTAGAACGCGCGGTTGATTATACTGTTTCCGTCGATGACGAGTATCTTCTTCATTTTCTCTCCTGCCTTTGCCGGATTTTCTTCTGTCCCGTGGGGCTTTTCCTGTGTCCCCGTGGGCCTGCTTTTCTGCTTAGCTCGGCTGTTATTTTCGCGGGCGGTTAATCGCCCCTGCCTGCGTGCTTGTTTTGTGTAAAAAGTGCGTTTTTCGCACACATCCCCCGACTTGTTGGGCTTTTGTGGCTGTTATTTGCTGTTTTGTCGCGCCTTTTGCTCTGACGGCGCATTTTTCCGAGTCTTACCCGTCGGTTACTCGGCGTCTGCCTCGCCGTCCTCGGTGACTATGCCCGCTTCTGTGTCGACCTCCGATTCTCCGTCGGTGCCCTCGGTAGCATCAACGTTGAACAGCTCGGACACCAGCTCGATCTGGCCGTCGTCCTCGGGCTCGTCGTCGGTTACGAATACCGTCTCGGGCTCCACGGTCGGGAACACGAACTCGTCGGCGAATACGTCGGGCATCTCGCCCTCGTCAGCCTCGGCCTCGCTTGCCGCCTCGGTGTCAGTCGGGATAAGCTCGTCTATCGTGAGCTGTACCGCGTACATCTCGTCGTAGCGGAGCTCGACGTCGCTTACCTTCTTCGCCCGATCTTCTGCCGCATTGGAAACTGCGGCGATTCGCTTGTTTTCCGCCGCATCGGGCAGGCCGACCGTGATTACGAGTCGCATCGAAATGAAGACGCCGACCGCGAGGGTGAGGATGGACTCCTCGAGGCTTGCCGAAACCACCGTTCCGTAGGTGAAATACATAATAACCGTTGGCACCGCCGAATAAAGGCAGGCGGATGCCGCCATCATACCGAATACGCAGTACGCGCGCCATTTTTCACGCCCGAGTGAGATGCGCGCCTCGTAAAGGAAGAACAGCGCCGCAAGGAGAAACGCCACCTGGTCGGTGATGCGGTTGGGCGAATTCATTGCCTGCTTACGCGAGAAATAGAGAAACGCCGCATAGGAGGCAAGTACCATCACCGTCGCGACCGCGAAATAGGAGCGCAGCTCGGTCTTGCTCTCGGTCAGAAACGCGTTCAGGAAGAAATGGACCACCGAAAGCAGGGCGAAAATCGCGCAAAGGATCGCCGTCGTGACCGTCACGGTGCGAGAAAGCCCGCCCGCAACCTCGGCGGCCTGACGAAGGGCGCTTGCCTCGCTAATCATCCGCATCGCGAAGAAAACGAGCGCCACGGATACGAGCCCCGTCGGCACGTAGGTAGCAGGGGAGGAGAAGGACGGACGGAGGTTGACCCTGTGTCCGACCGCGCCGTAGGTCGCGTAAAGCACGACCCCGCCCCAGAAGAGCGCACCCGCAATATTGATAAGCGTCCAGTCGTCAAAATAACCGTAGGGCGTCAGCTCGCGTATCAGCGCCGCGCTTCGGAGTCCGACCGCCGCCAGCGTGATTGCCAGCGCAAAAAGAAGATATATTCCCAGTCGCCGTGAATTCTTGTTCATCGTAATTTCCTTCATATATATTGTATCGCGCGCGTAGGGTGACCTGTCGTCCTGCCCGCCGTTTTTTCGTTGTGCCCCGCCTCTTGTGCGGTGTCCGTCGGCGGCTCGGTTGGCTCGCTTTTTTTGGGGCGAATCGCCCCGTCTTGCGGCTTGTCCGCGGCCTGCTTTTTTTGCCTAAAACACCCGCCTTGGCGGTTGAGCGCCGCGAATAACCCCGCGGTGAATTTTGCGGTTTTCTTCCTATTAATTCATTTCGCGCGCGTATAGGGGGCAAAACGCCGCCCTTCCACGCCTACCATTGTACTATATATTTGTGAACATTTTGTAAACAAATCCCCCTTTTGCGAAAAATATTTTGCGCCCGCCTGCGCATTTTGACGAAATTTTGGCGAGAATCATTTTTGCCGCGGGGTAAAACGGGGTGGATAAAGCAGCTTTTTGCCCGTATTCCTGCTCCCCCGCCGACTGATGGGTTTTTCGCAAATCCGAGGCAAAACGCCCGAAAAACGGGCAAAAACGCCCTCCCGCGGATGCTTTTTCGGCATTTTGGGTGCTCGGCGGGGGGAATTTGACCCGAAAAAACGTAGAATTTTGTTGTGCAAATATAACAAAAATTTCCGCGACACCCTTGTGAAAGTTTATGCATTATTTTAAATAAAAAAATAATAAAAATACTTGACTTTTGAAACCTTTTAATATATAATATATAGGCTTGATATGCGATGAAGCGGGAGGTGGCTACCCTGAGAGGTAGGGAATTTCCGTGGAGTATGTCCGATATTTAACCGGGCGAAGCAAGAGTATGCCTTACGGCATCTCCGCGTTTTAATCGGTTCGTAGAGCCCACTGCGGAAGGGCCCCTCGAACTGATTTTATAAGGGCGTATTTGATACGCTCGGCGCGGTGTGAAACCTCATCGCCCTTCTTAAATCGGTATAAGCACAATACCAAACAAGGAGGACAAAACCAAAATGGCACAGACCAAGATCAGAGTAAGACTCAAGAGCTACGATTCCACGATCATCGACGCCGCAGCGCAGAAGGTTGTAGAGGTAGCAAAGAGAAACGGAAGCAAGGTCAGCGGTCCTATTCCGCTTCCGACCGACAGAGAGATCGTAACGATTCTCCGTGCGGTTCACAAGTACAAGGACAGCCGTGAGCAGTTCGAGATGCGCACGCACAAGAGACTGATCGACATTCTTGACCCCTCGTCGAAGACCGTTGAGGCTCTTATGAGCATCGAGCTTCCCGCAGGCGTTGAGATCGAGATCAAGGCTTAATTAACCCAAGCACGGGAGCTTCAAATCCCGTCCGAGGACTTGCGACCTCGGGAACACCACGACCTCGTGGTCACGTTGGCGGACTTCCCACGGGAAAATTCACAGCCGTCAACCAATAACCTAAGTAGGAGGAAAAATGAAAAAAGGCATTATCGGCAAGAAGCTGGGCATGACCCAGATCTTCGACGAAAAGGGCAACGTAGTACCCGTAACCCTGATTGAAGCAGGACCCTGCGTGGTAGTACAGAAGAAGACCATCGAAAACGATGGCTACGAAGCTGTCCAGCTTGCTTATGAGGACGTATCCAAGAAGCACGTCAACAAGGCGCAGCTCGGTCACTTCGAGAAGGCGGGCGTAACCCCCAAAAGACATCTCAAGGAATTCCGCCTTGCAGATTGCACCGCACTTGAGGCGGGCTCCGTGGTAACCGTCGATACCTTCGCCGCAGGCGAGAAGGTCGACATCACCGGTATCACTAAGGGCCGCGGCTACTCGGGCTGTGTAAAGAGATGGGGTCACCACATTCTCAGAATGACTCACGGTACCGGCCCCGTACACCGTCAGTGCGGTTCTATGGGTGCTAACTCCACTCCCTCTCGCGTCTTCAAGAACAAGAAGATGGCAGGACAGTACGGTAACGAGCAGGTTACCATCCTTAACCTCGTTGCAGTTAAGGTTGATGCAGACAAGAACATTATCGCAGTGAAGGGCGCTGTTCCCGGTGCAAAGGGCGGCATCGTCTTCATCCGCGACTCGGTTAAAGCTTAAGGAAGGAGGATTAGAAAATGCCGAATATTAAAGTAGTTGACATGGCCGGCAAAGAGGTTGGCCAGCTTACTCTCTCTGACAAGGTGTTTGGTGCATCCGTTAACGAAGCAGTCCTCCACACCGCAGTAAGAGCTTATCTTATGAACCAGAGACAGGGCACCCAGTCCACTCTCACCCGCACCGAGGTTTCGGGCGGCGGCAGAAAGCCCTGGAAGCAGAAGGGCACCGGTCACGCAAGACAGGGTAGCACCCGCGCTCCTCAGTGGACCCACGGCGGTATCGCTCTCGGCCCGAAGCCCCGCAGCTACCGTGTGAACCTCTCCAAGTCGGTTAAGAGAACCGCTCTCTTCAGCGCTCTCTCCGCTAAGGTTGAGGCAAACGAGCTCGTCGTTATCGACAGCATCACCGCTACCGAGTACAAGACCAAGAACATGGTCGCTATGCTCGAGGCAGTCGGCGCAGCAAGAAAGACTCTCATCGTCCTTCCCGAGGTTGACGCTTGCGTAATCAAGAGCTGCGCAAACATCGAGGGTGTTAAGACCACTCAGTGGAACACCATCAACGTATATGACATCCTTAACTGCGATACTCTCATCGTAGCACAGGGTGCAGTAGCAAAGATTGAGGAGGTATATGCAAGATGAAATCGGTTGCAGATATCATTGTAAGACCTCTTATCACCGAGAAGAGCATGGATGGCGTTGGCAACAAGGTCTACACCTTCGAGGTACAGAAGTCGGCCACTAAGGCAGAGGTTGCGAACGCGGTTGAGACCATGTTCAAGAAGACCAAGGTCGTTAAGGTCAACATCATCAACATGAAGAAGAAGCCCAAGAGATACGGTGTGCACTTCGGTTACACCTCCGAGTGGAAGAAGGCTGTTGTCACTCTTTCCGAGGATTCCGCTCCCATCGCTTTCTTCGATAGCATGAACTAAGACAGGAGGAAAAGTTAAAATGGCAACAATGAGATATAAGCCGACTACTCCGTCGCGTAGAAATATGATCAGCCCCTCCTTCGACGAGGTTACCAAGTTCTCCCCCGAGAAGAGCCTGATCGTTAAGAAAAAGAAGCATGCCGGTAGAAACAGCTACGGCAAGATCACCGTCCGTCATCACGGCGGCGGCAACAAGCAGAAGTACAGACTTATCGACTTCAAGAGAAACGAAGAGGGTAATGCAAAGGTTATCGGCGTTGAGTACGATCCTAACAGAACCGCATACATCGCACTTCTCGAGAACGACGAGGGCAAGAAGAGCTACATCATCGCTCCCGTTGGCCTCACCGACGGCGACGTAGTTTCCACCGGTGCCGGCGCCGACATCAAGCCCGGTAACGTACTTCCCATTTCCGCAATTCCCGTTGGTACCATCATTCACAATATCGAGCTCTATCCCGGCAAGGGCGCTCAGCTCGTTCGTTCCGCAGGCGCATTTGCACAGCTCATGGCTAAGGAGAACGGCACCGCTCAGGTAAGACTTCCCTCCGGCGAGGTTAGAATCGTTCGTCTTGAGTGCAAGGCAACCATCGGTCAGGTTGGTAACCTCGAGCACGAGACCATCAAGCTCGGTAAGGCCGGTAAGACCCGCCACAAGGGCATCCGTCCCACCGTACGCGGTTCTGTAATGAACCCCTGTGACCACCCCCACGGTGGTGGTGAGGGTAAGTCGCCCGTCGGCCGTCCCGGTCCTGTAACTCCTTGGGGCAAGCCCGCTCTCGGCTATAAGACGAGAAACAAGAAGGCTAGAACCAACAAGTTCATCATCAAGCGCAGAAATGCAAAGTAATCTGAACAAGGAGAATAACAATGAGTAGAAGCTTAAAGAAGGCACCTTACGTTGAAGAGAAGCTCTTCGCACGTATCGAGGCTATGAATGAAAAGAATGAGAAGAAGGTTATCAAGACCTGGTCCCGTTCTTCTACGATATTCCCCGAGTTCGTTGGCCACACCATCGCAGTACACGATGGCAGAAAGCATGTTCCGGTATACGTTACCGAGGATATGGTAGGACACAAGCTTGGTGAATTCGCTCTTACCCGTACCTTCAAGGGTCACGCGGGTTCGAAGACATCCAATAACGGTAAATAAGCGATAGGAGGAATCAGATAATGGAAGCAAAAGCACATCTTAAATACATCAGAATTTCTCCGCGCAAGGTCAGCATCGTCCTCGACCTCATCAGAGGTAAGGACACCGAGACCGCAATGGCAATCCTTAAGAACACCAACAAGATCGCCGCTGAGCACCTTGTAAAGCTTCTTAAGAGCGCAATTGCAAACGCAGAGCACAACTTTGGCATGGACGCGTCCAACCTTTACGTTTCCGAGTGCTTCGTCTGCCCCGGCCCCACTCTCAAGAGAGTTCAGCCCAGAGCGCAGGGTAGAGCATTCCAGATCCTTAAGAGGACTAGCCATGTTACACTCGCAGTAAAAGAGAAGGAGGTAGGCTAAGATGGGACAGAAGGTTAATCCCCACGGTCTCAGAGTCGGCGTAATCAAGAACTGGGATTCCAGATGGTTCGTTTCCGACAAGACCTTTGGCGACACTATCGTGTCTGACTATAACATCAGAGAGTTCGTTAAGGCGAAGCTCCAGGGTGCCGGCGTTCCCAGAATTGAGATCGAGCGCGACAACGCAAGAGTCAGAGTCTTCATCCAGTGCGCGAAGCCCGGTGTTGTAATCGGCTTCCACGGCGCTGAGATCGAGAAGCTCCGCGCGGAGCTCGAGGCAATGGTTGGCCGCCCCGTAGTCGTTAACGTAATCGAGATCAAGAATCCCGACGTCAACGCACAGCTCGTTGCAGAGTCCATCGCTGCACAGCTTGAGAAGAGAGTTTCCTTCCGCCGCGCAATGAAGCTTGCCATCGGCAGAGCAATGCGCCTCGGCGTTAAGGGTATCAAGGTTTCCTGCTCCGGTCGTCTTGGCGGTGCGGAGATCGCTCGTACCGAGCACTATCACGAGGGTACTATTCCGCTTCAGACCCTGAGAGCCGACATCGACTACGGCTTCTGGGAAGCAAATACTACCTACGGTAAGATCGGTGTTAAGGTCTGGGTCTACAAGGGTGAGGTGTTCAACGAGAACGCAGCACAGGGCAGATCCGACAGACCCGACCGCCGTCAGAGAAGAAACAACGATCGCCGCGGCGGTAACCGCGACGGCAGAAACGGTGGCCATCGCGGCCCGAGAAAGAACAACGAGGAGGGCAATAGATAATGTTAATGCCTAAGAGAGTTAAGTTCAGACGCGTTCAGCGCGGCAGACTTAAGGGTAAGGCACTCCGTGGTAACACCATTACCAACGGCTCCTTCGGCCTTGTTGCTCTTGAGCCCGCATGGATCACGTCCAACCAGATCGAGGCCGCTCGTATCGCAATGACCAGATACATCAAGCGTGGCGGTCAGGTCTTTATCAAAATTTTCCCCGACAAGCCCATCACTGAGAAGCCTGCTGAGACCCGAATGGGTTCCGGTAAGGGCTCGCCTGAGTACTGGGTAGCTGTCGTTAAGCCCGGTCGCGTTATGTTCGAGATGGACGGCGTTTCCGAGGAGCTTGCAAAAGAAGCAATGCGTCTTGCTGCGATGAAACTTCCCATCAAGTGTAAGTTTGCTCGCAAGGCAGACCTTGAAGTAAATGAGGAGGCTTAAAATGAAGGCATCAGAACTTAGAGAACTGACAACTGAACAGCTCACCGCTAAGCTCGGCGAGCTCAAGGAAGAGCTCTTCAATCTTCGTTTCCAGCTTGAAATTAAGCAGCTCGACAATCCTCATAAGATTCCCGATGTTAAGCATGACATTGCTCGCGTAATGACTGTTCTTCGCGAGAAGAATGCATAATGGGAGGAAATGAAAATGACTGAAGCTCGTAATTTGAGAAAAGTAAGAGTTGGCAAGGTAGTCAGCAATAAGATGGACAAGACCATCGTCGTTGCTATCGTTGACAACGTTCGTCACCCTAAGTACGGCAAGATCATCAAGAGAACCGTGAAGATCCACGCTCACGATGAGAACAACGTATGCGGTATCGGCGATAAGGTTTCGGTAATGGAGACCAGACCCCTCTCTAAGACCAAGAGATGGCGTCTTGTTGAGATCATCGAAAAGGCAAAGTAAATAACAAGAAACAACATCACTAAACCAGTACGCAGGTCAACAGCTTGCCGAATAAGGAGGAAAAAACAGTGATTCAGCAGCAATCGTTAATGAAGGTCGCTGATAACACCGGTGCGAAGGAGCTTATGTGCATCCGCGTACTTGGCGGCACGGGCCGTCGGTACGCATCCGTCGGTGATATCGTGGTGTGTGCCGTTAAGAAGGCAGCACCCGGCGGCGTTGTAAAGAAGGGCGACGTAGTTAAGGCAGTCGTAGTTAGAACTGCTAAGGAAATTCGCCGTGCAGACGGTTCTTACATCAAGTTCGATGAGAACGCTGCAGTAATTATTAAGGAAGACAAGACCCCCAGAGGTACTCGTATCTTTGGCCCTGTAGCCCGTGAGCTCCGTGAGCATGACTTCACCAAGATCATGTCCCTTGCTCCCGAGGTACTCTAATTCACAAGGAGGAAATGAATAATGGCTAATCTTCATATCAAAAGCAATGATACCGTTGTTGTTCTCTCCGGTGATGACAAGGGTGTAAAGGGTACCGTTATCGCGGTATCTCCCGAGGAGGGAAAGGTTATCGTCTCCGGCGTTCACACCGTTTCGAAGCACACCAAGGCTCGCAGACAGGGTGAGACGTCCCAGATCGTAAAGACCGAGGGTGCTATCTACGCATCCAAGGTTGCACTCTATTGCCCCGAGTGCGACAAGGCAGTCCGTCATCACGTAGAGATCGTGAACGGCAAAAAGGTTCGCGTTTGCTCCGGCAAGCGCAACGGTGCTCCCTGTGGGCACAAGTTTGACTAAGGAGGTAGTGAAAAATGTCTAGATTCGCTGAAAAGTATAAGAATGAAGTAGCTCCCGCCCTTATGTCGAAGTTCGGCTACTCCTCCGTAATGCAGATTCCGAAGTTCAACAAGATCGTTATCAACGTTGGCTGCGGCGATGCAAAGGAGAACTCCAAGGTTATTGACAAGGTTATTGAGGAGATCACCCTCATCTCCGGCCAGTGCGCGGTTCCCACCTACGCTCACAAGTCCATCGCGAACTTCAAGCTTCGTGAGGGCATGAAGATCGGCGTTAAGGTAACCCTTCGCGGTGAGAAGATGTTTGAGTTTATGGATAAGCTCTTCAGCTTCGCACTCCCCCGTGTACGTGACTTCAAGGGTATCAACCCCAACGGCTTCGATGGCAGAGGTAACTACGCTCTCGGCCTTAAGGAGCAGCTCATCTTCCCCGAGATCGAGTACGACAAGGTTGATAAGATTCGCGGTATGGACATCGTGTTCGTAACCACCGCTAACACCGACGAAGAGGCAAAGGAAATGCTCACTCTCATGGGCGCTCCCTTTGCAAACAATTAAGGAGGAACGAAAATGGCTAAGAAGTCAATGATTCTTAAGCAGCAGAAGACTCCCAAGTTTTCTACTCGTGCTTATAACAGATGCAAGATCTGTGGTAGACCTCACGCCTACCTCCGTAAGTACGGAATCTGCCGTATCTGCTTCCGTGAGCTCGCATACAGAGGCGAGATTCCCGGTGTAAGAAAGGCATCCTGGTAATTTAATTTAACGATTAAATTCTCTAAAACTTTTGGTAGGAATGTGCAAAAGGGTCGCCGATGCTTCAGGTGACACCTTGCGCATTAACCGCCGACATGGCGCCACCCCGTGTGGCAGCAAGAAACAATGAATACTTGCATATAGGAGGATAAAACAATGCAGATTTCAGACGTAATCGCAGATATGCTCACCAGAATCAGAAACGCAAACGACGCGAAGCATGAGACTGTTGACATTCCTGCATCCAATCTTAAGAAGTCCATCGCTCAGATTCTTCTCGAGGAGGGCTACATTAAGAGCTATCAGATCGTGGAGGACGGCAAGCAGGGCATCATCAGAGTAACTCTCAAGTATGCTCCCGGTAAGGTAAAGGTTATTCACGGCCTTCGCCGCGTTTCCAAGCCCGGTCTTCGTATTTACTCGAACTGTGAGGATATGCCCAAGGTTATGAACGGCCTCGGCATCGCTATCGTATCTACCTCTAAGGGTGTTATGACCGACAAGAAGGCAAGACAGGCCAACGTCGGCGGCGAAGTCCTTGCATTCGTATGGTAAGGAGGTAACTGAACTATGTCAAGAATTGGTAGAGAGCCTATTGCGATTCCCGCAGGCGTTACTGTTACTATTGGCGAGGGCAACCTCGTTACCGTTAAGGGTCCCCTTGGCGAGCTTACTGAGAAGTTCTCCGCGGACCTCACCATCACCGTTGAGGGCGCAACCCTCACCGTAACCCGCCCCAATGACCTGAAGGAGATGAGATCGCTTCACGGCCTCACCCGTACCCTCATCAACAACATGGTTGTCGGCGTAACCAAGGGTTATGAGAAGAAGCTCGAGATCGTCGGCGTAGGTTACAGAGTTGAGAAGCAGAGCGGCAAGATCGTTCTCGGTCTCGGCTACTCCCACCCCGTAATCTTCGAGGAGAAGGACGGCATCAAGTTTGAGTGCCCCGATAGCACCACTATCCTTGTTAAGGGCATCAACAAGCAGGCTGTAGGTCAGGTTGCCGCCGTAATCAGATCCAAGAGACCTCCTGAGCCCTACCTTGGTAAGGGTATTAAGTACACCGGTGAGAGAATCCGCCGCAAGGCCGGAAAGACCGGTAAGTAATGAAAGGAGAACAGTCAGATGGTTAAAAGAATTGATAGAAACGCGCAGCGCGTTAAGAGACATACCAGAGTCCGCGGCAAGATCTCCGGCACTCCCGAGAGACCTCGTCTTGCGGTTTACCGCTCCAACGCACACATCTCCGCTCAGATCATCGACGACGTCAACGGCGTTACTCTCGTAAGTGCAAACACCTACGAGGCTGGCTTCGAGGGCATCGGCTCGAACAAGGAGGCAGCGCGCAAGGTTGGCAACACTCTCGCCGAGAGAGCACTTGCAAAGGGCATTACCGTTGTCGTATTCGACCGCGGTGGCTACATTTATCACGGACGTGTATCGGAATTAGCAGAGGGCGCCAGAGAAGGCGGCCTGAAGTTCTAATCGCCGGTTTATACACTGTTTCGTTACGAAACATTCTATAAGGAGAATAACATGGCAAACAAGATCAATGCAGCTGAGCTTGACCTTCAGGAGCAGCTGGTAGTATTAAACCGTGTTTCCAAGACCGTAAAGGGCGGTAGAATCGCCCGTTTTGCAGCCATCATGGTAGTAGGTGACGGTAACGGACACGTAGGCTTCGGCCTCGGAAAGGCAGCTGAGGTTCCCGACGCAATCCGCAAGGGAATCGAGGATGCAAAGAAAAATATGATCAAGGTATCTATCACGGGCTCGACCATTCCTCACGAGGTTATTGGCGAGTACGGCGCAGGCAAGGTTCTTCTTAAGCCCGCCGCTCCCGGTACCGGTATTATCGCAGGCGGTACTGTTCGTACCATCCTCGCACTCGCAGGTATCAAGAACATCCGTGCTAAGTGCCTTCGTTCCACGAACCCCACTAACGTAGTTAAGGCTACCTTCGAGGGTCTTCGTGCACTTAAGACCGCTGAGGAAATCGCTGAGCTTCGCGGACTCTCCGTCGAAGATCTGAAGGCGTAAGGGAGGTAATCGGAATGGAAAACGTTAAGGTTACCCTCGTAAAGAGCATCGTTGGCTGCAAGGCTAACCAGATTGCTACCGCCAAGTCTCTTGGTCTCACCAGACCCGGCAAGTCCATCGTTCTCCCGAACGACAAGGTACTTCAGGGCAAAATCAAAGTTATCTCTCACCTTGTTAAGGTAGAGACCGTTTAACGGAATTGAAAGGAGGAAACAAAATGAAGCTCCATGAACTTTCACCCGCAGAGGGATCCGTAACTAAGGGATTCCGTAAGGGCAGAGGACCTGGTTCCGGTAACGGAAAAACCGCAGGTAAGGGCCACAAGGGACAGAACGCACGTTCCGGCGGTGGCGTAAGACCCGGATTTGAGGGAGGTCAGCTTCCTCTTTACAGAAAGCTTCCCAAGAGAGGTTTCAAGAACGCTCTCTTCACCAAGGTTTATTCTGTAATTAACGTAGAGTCTCTCCAGAAGTTTAACGACGGCGACGTAGTTGACAGTGCCGCTCTTCTTGAGAAGGGTATCCTCAGCACCGTTGAAAAGAACGGCGTTAAGGTGCTCGGCGAGGGCAATCTCACTAAAAAGCTTACCGTTAAGGCTGCTGTATTCTCCGCATCTGCTAAGGAGAAGATCGAGGCAGTAGGTGGAAAGACTGAGGTGGTATAATGCTTCAGACACTTAAGAACGCTTGGAGAACCAAGGAAATCAGGGGCAAGATCCTCTTCACCCTGTTCATCCTCCTTCTGTACCGCATCGGTACGGTCGTTCCCGTTCCTTTTGTCGACGCAAACAACTTCGCCGGTCAGTTCAACGGTACTATTCTTCAGTACATGGACGTCCTGTCCGGTGGCTCCCTTGGCGCTACTACTCTGTTTGCGCTTGGCGTATCACCTTATATCAACAGCTCAATTATCATTCAGCTCCTTTCTGTCGTCTTCCCCAAGCTCGGCGAGCTTGCAAAGAACGATAAGAAAAAGATGGGCTTTATCACGAGAATCACTACCGTTGTTCTTGCGATCGTCACGGGTATCGGATACTATCTGCTCCTTGCACAGTCCGGCGGTGCCCTCGCTCCCGAGGCCACCAAGGGCGTTGGTAAGGCGTACGTATTCTATGCTATCGTGATCATCGCCTGCTACGTTGCGGGTGCCTGCCTCATCATGTGGCTTGGCGACCGTATCAACGAGCGTGGCATCGGTAACGGTATCTCCATGATACTTTTCGCTAATATCGTAGCAACGCTCCCCTCTCAGGTTTACGAGATGATCAACTACGTGGTTCTTCCCACCTTCAATTATCCGAAGCCTGTTTGGTATGCAATCGTGGCGATCCTGTTCGCTCTTTCGCTTCTTGCTGTCGTTCTCGCAATGACCGTGTTCGTAATTTGGGTAACCGGTTCTGAGAGAAGGATTCCCGTTCAGTACTCCAAGAGAGTCGTCGGACGCAAGATGTACGGCGGCCAGAACACGCACCTTCCTATTAAGCTTAATATGACCGGCGTTATGCCCGTAATCTTCGCATCCTCTCTCGTTTCTCTTGTACCCACCATCCTCGCCTTCTTCGGAATCGACGGCGATGGCTCGACTAAGTACAAGTTCTGGGAGGGCTGTGCAAGAATATTCGGCTCGAACGGTGTAATTTATCCCATCGCACTCTTCGTCCTGATCATCGGATTCGCTTACTTCTACACGCAGATCACCTTCGATCCCGTCGAGGTTGCTAACAACCTCAAGAAGCAGGGCGGTACCATCCGTGGTATCAGAGAGGGTAGACCCACCGCAGAGTATATCAAGAAGATCCTTAACAAGATCACCCTCGCGGGCGCACTCTTCCTCTCCATCGTCGCGGTCGTTCCCGCGGTTGCAGGACCTCACCTCGTCCGTCCTCTCATCGAGTGGATCCTTAAGGGCATGGCAGGTGGCGATGCGGCAACGCTCAACTCCTATGCCTCCAGCTTCGCTAGCCAGGCACAGGCGCTTGCAAGCACCTTCACCTTCGGCGGTACCTCGCTTATCATCGTTGTCGGCGTAGCACTTGAGACCTTCAGAGATCTCGAGGCACAGCTCACAATGCGTAGCTACAAGGGCTTCCTTAATTAAGCCCATAGCAACTAGGGTTAATTAATTATCCGTTTTTCCGCCACGGGCGGAAAAACGGGTGTTAATAAAAAATCGGACGCGGACACAGATTTATCCTGTACGGATTTCCGCAGTACATTGATTCAGTATGGTTATTATCAAAAAATCAGAACAGCTTATGCTGATGCGTAAGGCCGGTAAGATCACGGCGGAGGCTCTCCTCGTTGCCCGTGATGCTATCAGGCCGGGTATCACGACGGCTGAACTGGATGGTAAGATCCGTCGCTTCATACAGAAGTGCGGCGCCATTCCGTCCTTCCTCGGATACAACGGCTTTCCGGGAAGCGCGTGCATCTCTCTAAACAATCAGGTCATACACGGGATCCCCTCTGATAAGGTGATTATCAGGGAGGGCGACATCGTGAAGGTCGACGTCGGGGCTCGCTACCGCGGCTATAATGGCGACAGCGCAAGAACGTTCGCTGTCGGCAAGGTAAGCGATGAGGCCCTGAGGCTAATTTCGGTCACAGAACAGAGCTTCTATGAGGCGATGAAGGTCGCAAAGGCCGGTAATCGCGTCGGGGACATCGGACACGCGATTGAAAGTTTCGTCATTTCAAATGGCTTCTCGATTGTTCATGAATACGTCGGACACGGCGTGGGTGCAGAGCTTCACGAGGACCCCCAGGTGCCCAACTACGGTACACCGGGCCGCGGACCTCGTCTTTATTCGGGCATGACCCTCGCCATCGAACCCATGGTGAATGCGGGCAGACCCGAGGTCAACGTACTGAAGGACGGTTGGACGGTGGTTACTGCCGACGGTAGCCTCTCGGCTCACTACGAGAACAGTATTGCCATCACCGACGGAGATCCGATTTTACTCACAGATGCAGAAAATTAACTACTGTATTAACATTTAGGAGGATCAGTTCTTGTCGAAGAGCGATTTGATTGAATTTGAGGATTGCGTGGTCGTGGAGGCTCTCCCGAACACCGTCTTCAAGGTAAAGCTGCCCAACGGTGTCATCATCACCGCCACAATCTCGGGCAAGCTGCGTATGAATTATATCAAAATTCTCGTCGGCGACACGGTTACCGTTGAGGTATCTCCCTATGATATCACAAAGGGCCGCATCACCTGGAGAAAGAAGTAATAATTTCAAAAATCGAAAGGAAAGGTATTGAAATGAAAGTTAAGCCTTCCGTCAAGAAGATTTGCGAAAAGTGCAAGATTATCAAGAGACACGGTAAGATCATGGTAATCTGCGAGAACCCCAAGCACAAGCAGCGTCAGGGCTGATTGTCAGGGATTCGCAATCTTACGACATTAAATCTAAAAAGGAGTATATATCGAAATGGCTCGTATAGCTGGTGTTGATATTCCCAATAACAAGCGTGTAGAAATCGCGCTCACTTATATTTACGGTATCGGCCTCAAGAGTGCCAAGGACATCTGCGCCAAGACCGGCGTAAACCCCGACACTCGTGCTAAGGACCTTACCGAGTCTGAGGTAGCATCCCTTCGTGACGAGATCGAGACTAACTACCACGTCGAGGGTGACCTTCGCCGTGAGGTAGCTCTTAACATTAAGAGCCTCGTCGAGATCAACTGCTACCGCGGTATCAGACACAGAAAGGGCCTGCCCGTTCGCGGACAGCGCACCAAAACCAATGCAAGAACTCGCAAGGGTCCCGCAAAGACCATCGCTAACAAGAAAAAGTAAAGGAGAGAACCGCAATGGCAGTTAATAAGAAGGTTGTCAAAAAGCGCCGCGAGCGCAAGAATGTGGAAAAGGGCGTTGCACACATCCGTTCCACCTTCAACAATACCATCGTAACCATTACCGACGTACACGGTAATGCAATCGCCTGGGGTACCTCCGGTGAGATGGGCTTCAAGGGCTCGAAGAAGTCGACCCCCTACGCAGCACAGACCGCAGCAGAGCACGCTGCAAGAATTGCTGTTGATAATGGCATGAAGACCGTAGAGGTCCTCGTTAGAGGTCCCGGACAGGGCAGAGAGTCCGCAATCCGCGCACTCGCTACCGCAGGTCTTGAAATCACTATGATCAAGGACGTAACACCGATTCCTCACAACGGTTGTCGTCCTCCTAAGCGCAGACGCGTTTAATTGAAGGAGGTAAATACAGATGGCTAGATATACAGGTCCTAACTGTAAGATGTGTCGCCGTGAGGGCTGCAAGCTCTACCTCAAGGGTGAGAGATGCACCAACGGTAAGTGCGCATTCGACCACAGAAGCACCGCACCCGGTCAGCACGGTGCAGCTCGCAAAAAGGTCGGAGAATATGGCAAGCAGCTTCGTGAGAAGCAGAAGGCAAGACGCTACTACGGCGTTCTTGAGGGCCAGTTCAGACACTACTATGAGATGGCTGAGAAGATGGATGGCATCACCGGTGAGAACCTCCTCATCCTTCTTGAGAGACGTCTTGATAACGTAGTTTACAGAATGGGTATGGCTGCCTCCAGAAAGGAAGCACGTCAGCTTGTTCTTCACGCTCATTTCACCCTCAACGGTAAGAAGGTAACCATCCCCTCTATCCTCGTTAAGGCCGGTGACGTAATTGCTGTTAAGGAAAGCAGCAAGGAGAGCGTTAAGATCAAGGCACTTGCAGAGAACATGGCTACCACCACTACTCCCAAGTGGCTTGAGAACGATGTTGCAAATCTCGCAACCAAGGTTGTTACCCTCCCCGCAAGAGAGGATATCGACTTCGAGTTCGAGGAGCAGCTCATCGTCGAGCTTTACTCCAAGTAATCCCCTCCGTTTTTTGCGAAGTGAATATAAGGCCCCTCGGGTCTTGTATTCGACTTTCGCGATTGACTTTTCGTTTTTAGGATGTTCATATTTTAAAAATTAAAAATTTCGGAGGTATTTATGATGAAAGAAATGGAGAAGTTCAATATTACCGCAACCGACCTGACCGAGGATGGCAGAGAGGCTGTGTTCGTAGCTGAGCCTCTGGTTTCCGGCTACGGCATTACCATTGGTAACTCTCTTCGCCGTGTTCTTCTGTCTACTATTCCCGGTTATGCGGCAACCAGCATCAGAATTGATGGTGTTCTGCACGAGATCTCCGCCTGCAACGGCGTAAAGGAAGACGTTCCCGAGATCGTGCTCAACGTTAAGGGTATCGTTGCTAAGCTCTTCTCTGATGAGGCAAAGACCGTCGTCATCGACGTAACCGGTCCTTGTAACGTAACCGCCGCTGATATTTCCCCCGACGCAGAGGTTGAGATCCTCAACCCCGAGCATCATATCTGCACCGTAAGCGAGAATGCGCGCTTCTATATGGAGATCACCTTCGACAAGGGTCGCGGTTATCACCTCTCCGAGGCAAACAAGCAGGCTTACCTTGCAACCGGTATGACGGGTGCGCCCATCGGTCTTATTTTCATCGACTCTATCTTCACCCCTGTTTACAAGGTTGAATATAACGTTGAGAATACCCGTGTCGGCAATATCACCGATTACGACAAGCTCACTATGAAGGTTCTGACCAACGGAACCATCACTGCAAAGGAAGCGGTTTCCCTCGCCGCCAAGGTTCTCAACGAGCACCTCAAGCTCTTCATCGATATGTCGGATGAGGCAAAGAATGCCGAAATCCTCGTCGAAAGACCTGAAGTGAAAAAGGAAAAAGTCCTGGAGATGACCATTGAGGAGCTTGACCTGTCTGTTCGTTCCTTCAACTGCTTGAAGCGTGCGGGCATCGACACGGTAGAGGATCTTATTAATCGCACCGAGGAGGATATGATCAAGGTTCGTAACCTTGGACGTAAGTCCCTCGAGGAAGTAATTCAAAAGCTTGCATCTTTGGGCCTCAGCCTGAAGAAAGAAGACGAATAATCTAGGAGGAAACATAATATGAGAAAGCTTGGCAGAACTACTGCACAGCGTAAGGCTATGCTCAGAGGTATGGTAACTCTTCTTCTTGAATGTGGAAAGATTGAGACCACATACACCAGGGCTCAGGAGGTTTCCGCGAAGGCTGACGAGATGATCACCCTTGGAAAGAAGGGCGACCTTGCTGCATATCGTGCTGCTCTTGAGTACATCACCAAGGAAGATGTTGCTAAGAAGGTATTTTCCACCATCGCACCCGCTTATGCGGATGTAAACGGCGGTTACACTACCGTTCTTAAGATGGGTCCCCGTCGTGGCGACGGTGCCGAGATGGCAATCGTTAAGCTCGTCGAGGTTAAGGCTCCCGTAGCTCCCACCGAAGAGTAATAAAGATAAAGAAAAGGCACTCGCAAGAGTGCCTTTTTCATTTGCGCGGAGCTGCAAAGTCGCAAATAAGCAAGCCGTACCTGCCGCACGACAAGACCTGCTGTTCATACACCTATCTCCAAAAAATTTAACACGCCCCCGTGCTTACGGGGGCGTGTGCTACTTATTATTTACATTTTGGCGCTACCGCGGCGCGGTGAAATCACGCTACCCTTGTGCGTTGCGTCAACCCTTGGCCGCGCAAGGTGCGATCTCGTATAACGAAATAACGAGGGTGCTTTATTCCTCGGTGCTATCCGCGGGCTTTTCCTCCGCCTTCGGCTCGCTACCGACGGTGAGGCCGACAACGCTCTCAACAGGCATCGTGAAGGCAATACCCTGACCGGGGGTGTCAAGGCCGACCGCGTTATACAGCGCGTGAAGGATGCTGTTACGGATGGACTTCTTGACGAGGATCATTACGATCTCCTTCTCGGGCTGGATGGCTATGCCGAACATTCTTTCCGCCTCGGCGTTTGCCGTACCGCGTCCGCGAAGGACGGTGCCGCCCTTCGCGCCATACTTGCGCGCCGCGTCCATAACCTCGTCGGAGAAGCCGGAGTTAACTATACAGATTATGACCTCAAACTTTACGTTTCCACTCATCCGAGGCTACCTCCCGTCTTGTTTGATAAGAATTGATAGAGCAAAACGCCGATCGTGCTGCTCATCGGAACGGTGTAGGCAATGCCCTTACCGTTTTTGACCGTCCTGAACTTTTCCTCAAGCATCTCGAGCGCCGCCTTCGCCGCATCGCGGCGGATAACGCTGATGATAACCGCCTTCTCCGAGTCGGAAAGACCGAGCAGGGCGAGCGCCTCGCGGTCTGCCGTTCCTTGCGCGGAGAGAATCAATTGCATATTGACCTCGTGGCTCTGAATCAGGTCGGCGTAGAAGTCACCCTTCTTCCTGTTCACGATGGTAAAGAGGATGAGCATCTTGTCGGGTGCCGCCATTGACTCCCGTTTTTTTGACACGGGGGCGGCCTTTTTGATTATTATTGCCATTTTTACCCCCTTAACCGAACTCGATGATCTGCTCGTCATCCGCGGCGAGGATCTTCCTCATTGCCGCCTTGCGCTGAATATGCTTTGCCATAACCGCGCGGAAGCCGAGAAGCTGTATCGTGATAAGCGGCGCCATCGCAACCATCGCTACGGTGCCGAATGCATTTGCCAGAATACCGTCAACTCCCTGAATCGCCGCACAGGCACCAACCGCGAAGGGAAGAATGAAGGTCGAGGTCAGTGGACCCGACGCAACTCCACCCGAGTCGAACGCGATCGCCGTATACATCCTCGGCACGAAGAAGGACAGGCCGAGCGAGATAAGGTAGCCGGGAATGAGGTAGTAAAGAATATGGAAATCAAAAATAATACGAATGATGGAAAGGCAGATCGACAGGCCGACACCGATCGACAGCGCAACCATCATCGACGTCTTGCTGACCGTGCCCTCGGTAATCTCTTCGACCTGCTTGTTGAGGACGTGGACCGCAGGCTCCGCAAGCACGACGAGCATGCCGATAACGAAGGCGAACAGGGCGATGAGGACAGGCCGCTCGGCGAGCTGAAGACCGAGCTTGTAGCCAACGGGCATAAATCCGACCTTAACCGACGAAAGGAAGATAACGAGTCCTGCGAACGTGTATGCGATACCGATCGCGATCTGCATAAGACGCTTTTTCGGCAATTTCAGCACGAGCAGCTGAAGAATAACGAAGAATATGACGATAAGACCGAGCGCAAGGCCGACCTCCTTCGCCGTCACGAGGATCTCGTGAATGATGTTGCCGAGGGTGATCTCAACGCCGTAATTCGGCTCAAACGGCTTCATCTCGCCGGATACCGTGCACCCGAGGATAAGCACCGCGAGCATCGGTCCGACCGAGCACATCGCAATAAGACCGAAGGAGTTCTCGCCCGCGTTCTTACCACCGAGGGTGGAGGCAATTCCGACACCGAGCGCCATGATAAACGGTACGGTGATGGGCCCCGTCGTAACGCCGCCGGAATCGAAGGCGAGCGGGATAAGCTGACTGCCCCCCTGAACGAGCAGCAGCGCCGCGATTGCGAACAGAATCATATAGAAGAACATCAGCATCTGCGAGAGCGAGGTGCGGAAGATGATCTTGATTATAGCAAGCACGAGGAACAGGCCAACGCCCACGCCAACCGTGACGATGAGGGCGGTGCCGTTCATAATGTCGGCGACCTGTCCTGCAAGGACGGTGAGGTCGGGCTCGGCAACCGTGATAAGGATGCCCATGCCGAAGCAGACCGAAAGAAGCAGAGCAAGGCTCTTCAGCTTGGTAAGACCCGAGCCGATATGCTCGCCCATTGGCGTCATAGCAAGGTCGGCACCAAGGTTGAACAGGGTAATGCCGATTATCAGCATGACCGAGCAGATGAGAAAGGCAACGATCTCGCCCGTGTCAAAATTAACAAGCGGGGTGAGGTTCAAAATAAAGACGATAACGACGATTGGAAACACCGAAACAAAGGATTCTCGTAGCTTATGTAGCAATACGTTCTTCATATTCCACCCCTTTCGTTGAATTTGCGGCGCGGCATATTTGCCCGCGCGCTCGCCCACACGGCGGCACTATAAGCATTATACCATATACTATCCGATTTGTCAAACGAAAAGAACGCTTTTTATTCATTATTTACAAAAGAAAACGGACGGGGATGCCGTCCGTTTTTATGCGAATTACCCTCTCCTCATCCTCCGTGCCGCTCGCGCAGTACGCGGCTGTTTTCCTCGACCGCGCGCCGTTTCAATGGGTACCAAAGCAGCAAAATCAGCCCAAGCGCACCGTAGCCCACCGCGGGCAAGAGGGTCGAAACGGTGTATATTCCGTCGAGCACGTCGGGCGAAAACGCCGTGTCCTCGCTATACCCGATGAGCGAGAGCAGACCGCCCGAGAGCCCCGCCGCGGCCGCCTGGCCGAGCTTGCGTGCGAAGGAGTAAATGGCGTATATCGACCCATCCTCGCGCACCCCGTGTCGAATTTCCGCATCGTCGATGACGTCGGTGATGAGCGCCCAGGACACCATCGTAAAGATGCCGAGCCCGACGAATGACACCGCCGTCACCCCGACGTACACCCACACGCTCGCGGGGCGGAGAAGGAACAAGAGCAGGGAAACGCCCGCCGCGACAAGGCTCGCACACGCGCTGATTTCCGCCTTGCCAAACCGCATTGCAAGTGGGCGCGCCACCGCCGCCGCGGCAAAGAGCGAGAGCACCATGACCACCGTCGACACCGATTGCGCCGTCACGTTTTTGTAGTAGTTTGGGTAGATATAGTTTGCCATCGATTGCAGGGTCAGCTGGGACAGGAGCATCGTCACCGACGCCGCCACGATGGACAGGAGCGCGCGGTTTTTCACCGTCCGCGAGATAAGCGAGGCTGTGCTCGTGTGCTCGGTGTGCCTAACCTCGCGGACGATCCGCTCGGTCGTGAGGAAGTAGCAGAGAAGGTAGCACACCACCGATAACGCGGAGAATATCCCCGCGATGAGGGTAAAGCGCGGGCCGTTAAGGATAGTCTCGCCTCCCGCGGTATCGTAGGCAAAGAGAGGCACCCCCGCCCCGACGATAAGCCCCGCCAGCGCCGAGCCCATACTGCGAAAGGTGGAGAGCGATTGCCGCCCCTCGGCGCTGTTTGTGATGGTCGACGCCATCGACCCGTACGGGATGTTGATCGAGGTGTAGAATACCGAGCCCCAGAGGATGTAGGTCACCGCAAGCCAGGTTATCTTGAACGCCATCGACATCGAGGAAAGCGAGCTTTGGTAAATGAGAAAGGAGGCAATTGCCACGGGCCCGCACATACGCAAAATCCACGGCTTAAACCGCCCCGCGGGCGTCGGGCGCGAGCGGTCGCAAATCCGCCCCATCGTCACGTCGGTAAACGCGTCAACAAAGCGCGCCACAGTCATAATAAGCCCGACGACCCAGGGCGCGACCCCCATAACGTCGGTGTAAAATTTGAGTAAAAAGGAGGACGAGAGAAGGAAGGTGAAATCGTTACCGAAATCCCCGAAAAGGTAGCCAACCTTGTCCCGCATGCCAAAAGGTGCCACCCCGTGTCGAGTTTTTGTCATAATCAACTCCAAAAATGTGGTTTATGCTAGTTTAACCGCTTTTTCGTCTGTTAATCATGGCTGCGCCAAAATGCAAACAAAACATTACAAAGGGCGCGGTGCAATACACCGCGCCCCATCACTTATTCTGCTATCTTTATCTCAATGTCACCCGTCGAGGTGCGCACCTTGCAAATGCCGCCCTCGCCCGAGAGGGGTACTCTCTTTTTACCCGTCGACGAATCCACGTCAAACACCTTCGGCGAGAGCAGAAGCATCTCAACCTCGCCCGTCGAGGTTGTCACGTCGATCGCCGCACCGTCACAGCGCACAAGCTCGACGTCGCCCGTCGTACATTTGACGGACATTCTCACGCTCGCCGTGACCTCGTTCATATCAACGTCGCCCGTCGTGGTTGTTATCTCGACGGTCGGTGCTTCGCATTTGCGTAGCTTGGCGTCACCCGTGTCACACGCGGTCTTTATTCTATCGGTTGCGATCACGTTCTCGATGCGGATGTCACCCGTGTCGGTTTCCGCCTCGATGATTGCCGCCGTGATTCCAAGCACGGATACGTCACCCGTGTCACCCTCGATGCGTAGATTGTCTATCACCGCATCTTTTACTGAGATTCTGCCCGTGTCTGTCGTCAGCTTCATATTCTGTGCGTCGACACCTCTCAGCTCTGTGTCACCCGTGTCTGTGTCAATTCCGATACTGTCGGGTGAATATCCGTAGGGCAGGACGATCTCGATTGACTCGCTTGCCGAGATAATGCCGATATACCTGTACCACGGACGCTCGCCGTCCTCTACCGTCAGCTTGCCATCTACGACCGCCACTTCGTTGTTACGCGACTCATAGGTCTTGATAAATACGCGGATCTCATCTCCGGGGCTCAACGACTCCGCAACCGTGACGTCCATCGTGTCAACGTCGACTTCAATTCTCTGTACCTCGCCCGTCTTAAAGCTGTATTCCTCGGTCACCACAGGCTCTCCGCCGAGCTTCGTGAGGTCAAACCCCACACCTGCAAGACCGACGATGCCAACGAGTATGCCAACTACTACTAATATCCCTGCAATGCAAATTGCCTTTTTCATTTCTTTTCCTCCTCCTTGCTACCGAGAAGCCTGTAAACGAACCTCGAGAGCACGCGTATCCCGCGAAACGCCCAAACCGCGCCGATTACCGTAAAAATACCGATACCCGCACCGGCCGCCGCGCCGCCGATATACACAAGCCCGATTGCCAATCCGTCGACCAACATCTGTACGATTCCCGTGAATAAAACTCCCGCCGCGGTGGCACAAACGCTGATACCCGCGACCATCACCGAAACGGCGGTGATCCATAGACAAACGTCGAATATCGCGTACAAAACGCGAAGCACGGTGAGCAATACTCCGAGCGGTCGATTGCTCGTATTTTCCTCCTCTTTTTCCGAAAAACTCGACACGGGGGTGGGGATATCCTCCCTTTCGGGGCAATCCGCACCCGCGCGGATGTCCGCGATCACCTTTTTCACGGGGCCGAGCGCCGCAACCGCCTCCTCCTCGCTTAGACCGTCCTCAACGCGGTCCTCTATCATCTCGCGGTAGTATTCGAGCGAGCGGTCAATATCTGCCTTATCCATGCCGCCAAGACCGCGCCGCACCTCCGCTAAAAATTCGTACTTATTCATCGATCGTCCTCCCTGCAAATAAACCTGTAAATCGAAACTATCTCTCGCCACTCGTCGCGAAACGCGCGAAGCCGCTCCACCCCCGCGGGGGTAATGCGGTAATATTTCCTGAGTCGTCCGTTGTACTCCGCCGAATAAACCGACAAAAGCCTTGCCGCCTCCAGCCGTCGCAAAATGGGGTACAGCGTCGACTCGGATATCTCCACGTATTCGCTCATATCCTTGATTATCTTATACCCGTACGAATCCTCGCTGCGTATCGCCGCAAGCACACATACGTCAAGTAAGCCGCGCTTTATCTGTGCGTCCATTCTACCTCCTCGTTTGTTTTTTTATACCTCTTTACACACAATACTATACCATACATAGTATCACTTGTCAATACTCTTTTTAGAATTTTTCTAAAAATTTTACAGCAAATAAAAAAAGGGGAGCATGGCACTTTTCCGTACTCCCCCTTGCGCTCCTGCGCCGCCCATCGACGATGGGCGCGCCGTGCAATCTTTTCTTCCTTATTAATATAATAATATATTACTCGGCCATAATCTCGCTGAGCAGGGTTGCGAACTCCGCCGCGTCGGCAAGCTCCACACCCGAGATCAGGCAGGCCTGCCCGTAAAGGAGCTTCGCATACTTCGCGAGCTTATCTCTGTCCGACGCGAACAGCGCGTGAAGCCGCTCGGTAATCGGGTGCGACAGGCTGATCTCCAGCACGACGCTCGCCTCGGGGGCTCCCGCCTCCTCGGCGCCGGGCATGTTGCGAAGCGTCTTCGCCATCTCGATTGACAGCTCGCCCTCGCTCGACAAGCAGGCCGCCGTGTCACCAAGCGCGGCAGAGAAGCGCACCGCGCTCACCCCGCCGATGACCTCCTTCATGAAATCAAGCAGGCCGCTCGAATCCTCGTTCGCGTTTTTCTCCCGCTCCTTTTCCTCCTCGGTCGCAATATCGACCGCCTCGGCGGTCAGGTTGCTGAACTGCTTCTCGGCATAATCACCGAGCACGCGGAGCGCAAACTCGTCAATATCGTCGGTGAGGTAGAGCACCTCGTACCCGCGGCTCTTCGCCGCCTTCACCTGCGGGAGCATGTCGATGCGCGAAATACTGTCACCGGGCGCGTAAAGGATCTTCTCCTGTCCCTCGACCATCCGCTCAACGTACTCGCGCAGGGTAACGTACCCGCCGTCCTTCGTGCTCTTGAACAGGACGAGGTCGACGAGCGCATCGCTATGCACTCCGTAGTCGGCGTACATACCGTACTTGAGCTGCAGCCCAAACGCGTCGAAGAACTTTTCGTACCCCTCGCGGTCCTCTGCGAGCATCTTTTTCAGCTCCGCCCCAATCTTCTTCTCGATCGCGCGGGCAATTACCTTGAGCTGCCTGTCCTGCTGCAGCATCTCGCGCGAAATGTTCAGCGACAGGTCGGACGAGTCCACGATACCGCGCACGAATCCGAAATAATCGGGCAACAGATCGGCACACCTCTCCATGATCATCACGCCGGAGGAATAGAGCTCGAGGCCCCTCTCGTAATCCTTCGTGTAATAGTTGTACGGCGCGTGCGAGGGAACGAACATCAGCGCCGAGAAGGTCGTCATACCCTCCGAGCGCTGCGTGATGACCCGCGCGGGCTTCTCGTAATCGTAGAATTTCTCGCTGTAAAACCGCTGATACTCCTCCTCGGTAACCTCGGATGCCGATCTCTTCCAGATGGGCACCATGCTGTTGAGCACCTCCACCTCGGTGTAGGACTCGTATTCCTCGCCGCCCTCGAC
Organism: Eubacteriales bacterium; assembly: GCA_045596865.1. GTDB lineage: Bacteria > Bacillota > Clostridia > Oscillospirales > CAG-272 > UBA1740. The sequence continues at coordinate 986 of JAZODF010000047.1, read as the reverse complement.
CTTGCGCTGACGGCTGACCTCCATCTTGATGGGGTAGCGAATGTAGTCGGAATACTTCTTCACCAGCGCGCGAATACGGTATTCGTCAAGGAATTCGGAGTATTTGTCCTCCTCGGTGTCCGCCTTGATATGCAGGGTGATCTCCGTGCCGAAGCCGGTCTTCGCGCACTCCTCGACGGTGTATCCGTCCGCACCCTCGGACTCCCACTTGTAGCCGGTCTCCGCGCCAAACGGGCGGGAGGTGACCGTGATCTTGTCGGCTACCATAAACGCCGAGTAGAAGCCGACGCCAAACTGTCCGATAATGTCCACGTCGTCGCCGAGGTTGCCCTCCGCCTTGAAATCAAAGGAGCCGCTGCGCGCAATGGTGCCAAGATTGCTCTCCATTTCCTCGCCCGTCATTCCGCATCCGTTGTCAGAGATCGTGAGCGTTCGCGCCTCCTTGTCGATGGCAAGGAAGATCGAGTAATCCGACCGCGACAGCCCCACCGACGGATCGGTCAGCGAGCGGAAATAGAGCTTGTCAATCGCGTCCGACGCGTTGGAAATAAGCTCTCGCAGGAATATCTCGCGGTTGGTGTATATTGAGTTTATCATCAGGTCGAGAATACGCCTCGACTCCGTCTTGAACTGTCTTTTCTTCATTATTATAATTGTCCTTTCAAAATCGCGTTTTAGCACTCATACCATCCGAGTGCTAACTAATTATACACCATTGTAAACCCCTTGTCAAGGCGTATTTATGAACAAAGTGAAACAACTTTGTCGGAAAAAGGTGAACCAATTGTGCAACATGCCATTTTTGAAAAAAATCGAAAAAAAGTTAAAATAATGCTTGACTTTTTTGAAACTTTGCGGTATAATATCAAAGCGCGTAAAACGAAGGGATAAAGCATCCGCTGAGTGGAGCGCACTTGATCATTGAAAATTGAACAACATTGAAAATTTTTGCACACTTAATTGGTGAAGAAATGAACTGAATAAGT
>JAZODF010000046.1:0-5423 GCA_045596865.1 Eubacteriales bacterium | reverse complement strand
AAGAAGTAATTCATTAAGTTCAACACTATTTTCATAATATCTACCTAAAAAATAATAAGCCATTCCACTATCATTTTGATTACCATGTTCTGCAACATATAATAATCTTTGGATAATATCTTCGGTGTTTTCTAATTTATAAGAAGAGTGTTGAGGATCGATTGTATATTGAACAGCTAAAGATCCTAAAGCAATTACATCATTTTTTAATGCTTCTTTTTGTAATGTTTCAATAATTAATTCATCATAAATAATATGATAATCATTAGTTCCACCATCATATGGATCAGATTCGGTTTTAACAACATAATACTCTTTTTGTTCTTCTTTAGAAACTTCATTTATCATATCATAGTATACTGCTAAATGATGCATTGTATGATCTATAGAAGAGTTATATGTGTGAGGAGCATTAGAAGGTCTACCTAATTCTAGAAAACAAATGACTTTTAATTCAACATTTCTTCGCATATCTTCTAATGTGTTACCATCCATTTCAATTGGAATCATTGCACTTCCATATGCTTTTCTATATTCACCTTTTTGTTCATAAATAATTGTTTGTTTTATGTTATTCATAACTATTTTTCCTAATCTCGCCCAATTTCACTCATAAAGAGATATTTTGTGGATAGTTCTTTATTTTTTTAATATTTCCTATTGGTGAAGTTACTCGCTCTCGCTCGTAGTGAAGTTGTTCGCTACGCTCACAGTGAAGTTTTGCTCCTGCGTCGCAAAGTGAAGTTAAGTTCGCCCTAAACTAATAATCACTTGCACCGCGAGCGGTGCAAACTTCACTTCGGCGGTAGCCGAAACTTCACTGCGTAGCAACTTCACTTGCCCCTGGGGGCAAACTTAGTTGTCGAAACTATTGTTTGCGAAGACAAACAATAGTTTCGACTAGGAAATCCGTACGAATTAACTGTATTAACGCGATTGGACGCGAAAGTGTGCGGCGCATGGTGGCCACGCGCCACCGTTATATCTCGTACTTAAATTTCACCTCGTCGCGCAGGTCCTTGACGAACCAAATCGCACGAAGGAAATAGAACAGATCAACCGCCAGAATCACGGTCGACAGCCAGGGCAGGCGGGAGGAATAGATGATCCCGCTCTCGGTCATATTCTCGATCGGGTTGCCGATAAGCAGGATGTTCACGCATTTCAAGAGGGCGGATACCGCGCCGATACCGATGGTGAAATACATCCGTCGACACCCCTCCTTGTGATAGGTTGCCTCGGACGTGCGATAGCCCTCCGCACTCGGGTGCACACCCGTATGCTCGCGGATAAATCCGCGCATCGCCACCGCCACCGTGAGGTAGAAGAGCAGGGTCGCCACCGCCTCAATTACCGACGCGATCTCCACCCGAAGATACGCCTCACGCGCCAACGTGTATTCGGCGATCTCGCGTATTGAATACTCCTCGGCAAAGCCGCGAAGCAGCAAAAACGCCACCGTCGAAATGACCGCGGTGGAGACGCCTACCGCAACAAGTGCCCGCCTTGTCCTCTTGTCCTCGGACAGACTATAAACGGCAAATAAAAGAATAATTACAAATATAAAATGCGGCAGAATATTAAATCCACTCGTCTCAAAGAGACTCACGTCCGCCGATAAAAGCGCCGCTACGGGCAGCCAAACGAGGGTTTTTAGGTGCCCCTTGATACGGAAATCACGGTTCATCTTGGCAAGCCTTTCCTCGCCCGCGATAGCCTCGATTCCGTCGGCAATGCCGCCATGCCTCCTCACCGCGCGGATATATGTGATCGCAACCACGGCGAAGAAAATGCCGCATAGCAGGGTGATGCCAAGTCCCGCAAGCTCCATCGGTGCATACAGGCGATTTGCAATGTAATTCGCCCTATCGGTCGAGAAGGTCAGGTGACATACCTGCGGCAGGAAATTGCACACTGCCCGCACGGAGAGAAACGCGAGGGTCAGCCCCCTGACCGCCTCGGCGGGCATCCCGATGCCAAACGGCCGAATCGGCCGCGTGATACCGACCGCCTCCGAGCGCTCGGCGAGGTAGTAAAGCCCCCTCGCCGCGTTGATAACCGCGGGGTAGAGGAATATCAGCTCGATAACGGTAAAGGTCAGCGTGAACAGTGGCACGATATCCATACCGGTATGTAGATTTGAGAACATTATAACCGCCGCAGGTAGGCGGATGAGCGAGGTCAGCGCGTACTTGTAAAACCCGTCCCTCGCCTCGGCAAGGTAGGGCACGACCTCCGCCCCGCGTGATAGAAGCGAGGCAATAATGAACGCCCCGATAAAATCGGGAAGAAAATCAAACGCGTTGAAAAACGGGTTGACAAAGCATATTACGGCGAATATCAGCGCGCCGTACCTTGGGCGTCTGTGCTTCATTTTTTCTTCCTCTCAGCTCGTTTTTTCATTTGCTCGCGACGGTATTCTTCCTCCTCGCGCTCGCGCTCCTGCTGCCTCTCTCGGTACTCGTTGACGAAGGCAAAGCGCGACGGCTTTCTTCGTTTTCCATTTTCCTCACCGGGCAGGCAGATGCGCATATAGCACCCGTAAATGGTGAAAAGATTGGTGATAAGCAGTGCGAGCATCGCAAGTATCGCGACGAAATATACCACCGCCCGCACCGAAATGGGAATGAGCGGCAGGGGCAGATCGAGCAGGATCCACACCGCGTAAACTCCCACCGAGAGGTAGGCAAGCACGCGACATCTGTGCGGCATCCCCGCAAGCTCGACCTCCCTTGCAACCTCCTCCATTCCAAGAAGAATGAGGAGCGTCATCACCGCCAGCACCGCATACCGCACGACCGCGATATACGCGCCGATGTCGTCGTAAAAGGCGGACAGAGCGGGGAAGAACAGCGCACCGAAGAAGAGCGCAAACTCGGCAAACCCGAGCACCGCGAACCCGCCCGCGAGCCACCGCGCGCGACCGAAGTATTTGCTGTACGCCGCGAGCTTTAACAGCCCCATCAGCATGATGAGTCCCGCAAATACGTCCGACGCCGCGTAGTAGGTCACGTTAAGCAGCAGGCAGTAACCAAAAAACAGCGTACCGAATCCCATGATTACTCACCCGCGCCACAGCACTTTTTGTATTTCTTTCCGCTGCCACAGGGACAGGGGTCGTTTCTGCCGACCTTGCCCTTCTTGACGATCGGCTTGCGCACCTCGGGCGTGCTGCCCGAGGAATTGGTTACCCTTGCGACCGCGGTGCGCTTCGCATTCGTGCGCCTCGGGTCGATAATGAGGTTGAGCGTACCCGTCTCCACCTTGATCTCCTCGATCATCTGGTCGAACATATCCGCGCTCTCAATGCGGTATGCGGCAACGGGATCCCTCTGCGCGTAGGAGTTGAGGCCGACGTATTCCTTCAGGTCGTCCATGGCCTCGAGGTGGTCCATCCACTTGGTGTCAACCGTGCGGAGCAGGACGTATTTCTCGAACTCTCGCATATTTACACCCGCCTCGGTGCAAATACGCTCCTTCTCGGCATAGAACTCCTCCACCGAGCGAAGTACCTCTGCCTTCGCCTCGTCAATATCGATCTCGCCGCGCCTCTCGGGCGGACATTCGATAATCATTCGGGGCAGAATAAGCCCGCGGAACTCGCCGAGGAACTCCTCGGTCTTCCACTCCTCGGGGTTCGGGGAGGAGAAGCACTCCTCGAATTTCACACCTACGGTGTGAAGCATCATCGAAACCACCGTGTCGCGCACGCTCTCGCCGAACAGCACGTCCTGGCGCTGCTTGTAGATGACCTTTCTTTGCTGGTTCATTACGTCGTCGTAATTAAGGACGTTGCGACGGCGGTCGAAGTTCTGGCTCTCGATGCGCTTCTGCGCGCTCTCAATGGCACCCGAGAGTATCTTCTTGTCGATCGCCATATCCTCGGTCATTCCGAGGCGGTCGATTATCCCGCGCACGCGGTCAATATTGCCGAAAAGGCGCATCAGATCGTCCTCGAGCGAGAGGAAGAACTTCGACTCACCTGGGTCACCCTGACGGCCCGCACGACCGCGAAGCTGGTTGTCTATACGGCGGCTCTCGTGCCTCTCCGTGCCGAGAATGTATAAACCGCCCGCCGCGCGGACCTTTTCCGCCTCGGGTGCGATTGCCGCCCTGTGCTTTTCGTAAAGCTCCTTGTACTTTGCCCGCGCCGCGAGGATCTCCTCGTTGTCGGTGTCCGCGCTACCCGTTGCAAAGAGGATGATATCCTCCTCGTATCCCGCGCGCTTCATATCACGCTTCGCTAAGAACTCGGGATTACCGCCGAGCATGATGTCCGTGCCTCGCCCCGCCATGTTGGTTGAGATGGTGACCGCGCCAAACGCACCCGCCTGCGCGACGATCTCCGCCTCTCTTTCGTGCTGCTTTGCGTTCAGCACGTTGTGCGGGATTCCCACCTTGCGAAGAATGTGGGACAGCTCCTCGGACTTGTTGATATCTACCGTACCGACCAGCACGGGCTGACCCTTGTCGTGGCAGGCACGGATCTGCTCGATAATGGCACGATATTTTCCGTTCTTGGTGGAATAGACCGCATCGTTGTGGTCTATTCTTATCATCGGCTTGTTGGTTGCCACCTCAACGACGTCAAGTGCGTATATCGTCTTGAACTCGTCCTCCTCGGTGAGCGCCGTACCCGTCATTCCCGACAGCTTCGAGTAAAGGCGGAAATAATTCTGGAAGGTAACCGTCGCAACCGTGCGGCTCTCCTTCTGTACCTCGACGCGCTCCTTTGCCTCGATCGCCTGGTGCAGGCCGTTGTTGTATCTCCTGCCGGGCATAAGTCGGCCGGTGAAGGTGTCAACTATAATAACCTCGTCGTCCTTGACGATGTAGTCGATGTCCCGCTTCATAACGCCGTGCGCCTTGATCGCGGTGATGACGTGGTGGTGAATCTCGCGCGCCTCGGGCGTCGAATCCGACAGGTTCTCGATACCGAAGAACTGCTCCGCCTTCTCAACACCGCTGGAGGAGAGGACGGCGGTCTTCGCCTTCTCGTCGACGACGTAATCCGCACCGTAGGTGTCCACGTCCTGCTTGGTGTCGATCTCCTTGATGACGTGACAGGACAGCTTACGCGCCAGCTCGTCCGCCCGTGTGTAAAGGTCGGTGGACTTCGTCGACTGACCCGAGATGATGAGCGGCGTGCGCGCCTCGTCAATGAGGATGGAGTCAACCTCGTCTATGATGGCGAAATTGTGTCCGCGCTGGACCGTCTGCTCCTTATATACCGCCATGTTGTCACGCAGGTAGTCGAAGCCGAACTCGTTATTCGTTCCGTATGTGATGTCAGCGGCGTATGCGACCTTCTTGTCCTCGGGCGACTGACCCGCAACGACAAGACCCGTCGATAGACCGAGGAAGCCGTAAACGCGCCCCATCTCCTCGCTGTCACGCTCCGCGAGATAGTCGTTGACCGTGAC
>JAZODF010000045.1:0-6486 GCA_045596865.1 Eubacteriales bacterium | reverse complement strand
ATTTTCCTTAAATCCCTTCAATATATTTTCATAGTTATCAAACATTGTATCAAAGTTGTTTGCCCCTATGAGCATTACTGCCACTTTAGGCTTTAAATCATAAACCGATACCTTAAGACGTTTTTCAAGACCAAAGGTCGTATCACCACCAATTCCGCGATTAAGAACAAGATATTGCGGATAGTATTTTTCAAGATCGTATCCGTCGGTAAGGCTGTCGCCAAGGAATGCAACGTCCACCTCATAGTCATCATATTTCTCGTTTTCCGCAGTATACATAGCAAGCTTTGCGTCGTAATACTCCTGCATCGCTTTTAAAAATTGCTCCTTCTCTCGCTTTTGCGGCAATGCCACAGCAAAAATATATGCAAGACTTACCCCTATAGCCAATAAAATAGATAACGCTACCGCCAGAAGAATAATCTTCCTCTTTTTAGTCATAAAGATCCCCTCCTGATTTGTTAATCATATTAAAAGTGACCGTCAAATTCCGGATTTTCGGTGAGTTTATTATATCACATAATCTATTAGAAATCAATAAGTGTTCTCCTTGAAAGTGGTAGAATAATTCCCTTCGCATAGCGAATATCGAAGACCGGAATCTGACTAAAAAGGAAAAAAGATGCCTGATCTCTGTGAGACGGGCATCCCTTTTTGGTCGGAATGCAACATTCGCCAAAGGCGAAACAGGATTCCATTTGCGTAGCGAATATCGAAGACTGGAATCTGACTAAAAAGGAAAAAAGATGCCCGATCTCTGTGAGACGGGCATCCCTTTTTGGTCGGAATGCAACATTCGCCAAAGGCGAAACAGGATTCCATTTGCGTAGCGAATATCGAAGACTGGAATCTGACTAAAAAGGAAAAAGATGCCTGATCTCTGTGAGACGGGCATCCCTTTTTGGTCGGAATGACAGGATTCGAACCTGCGACATCGTGCTCCCAAAGCACGCGCGCTACCAACTGCGCTACATCCCGAAAAAATAAAGGACTGAGTTTCTCAGTCCCTTGGTGCTCCTGCGGAGAATCGAACTCCGGACACCTTGATTAAAAGTCAAGTGCTCTACCAGCTGAGCTACAGGGGCGTATTATGTTTTGCTACGCAAAATGCGGAGAATTTGCTACGCGGAGAGTGCGACGAGATTTTGTTCCACCCTGTATTGTACCTCACTCCGTCAAGGCGTAACGCAATGTTACGAACATCCGAACCTTGATAAAAGTCAAGTGCTCTACCAGCTGAGCTACAGGGGCGTATTAAGTTTTGCTACGCAAAATGCGGAGAATTTGCTACGCGGAGAGTGCGACGAGATTTGTTCCACCCTGTATTGTACCTCACTCCGTCAAGGCGTGACGCAATGTTACGAACATCCGGACCTTGAATAAAAGTCAAGTGCTCTACCAGCTGAGCTACAGGGGCGTATTAAGTTTTGCTACGCAAAATGCGGAGAATTTGCTACGCGGGAACTTTTGTGGTAACCGTTCCGCTTTTAATGTTATTTTGCTTCTGGTAGGGCGTGACGCAATGTTACGAACATCCGGACCTTGAAAAAGTCAAGTGCTCTACCAGCTGAGCTACAGGGGCGTATTCATTTCGCCATAATATAATATCATAATTAATCAAGGATGTCAAGGGCTTTCGGTAAAAAACTTTAGTGCACACCAACAATTATTTACCTCGAAATATTAACACTATCGAAAAATATTTACATTTCGGTCGGTTGACATATTTGCTTCGCGGTGCTACAATAATAATATCACCGTTTGGAGGAAAAATATGGATTGGCTCTGGTGGACGCTTGGAGCACTTGGCGGCGTTCTTTTGATAATTTTTGGGTTATCCTTCTACTGCTATATGCGCGTGTTCTATTCGCCGCGGCGCAAGCCGCTCGGCGACGGGGAATATGAAATTCCCCCGGGGGTCGAGTATGCACCCTACCGCGATGCTATAATCAATTGGGTTGATAGGGCAAGGGAAATGCCCCACGAGGACCTCACCATAACCTCGCGCGACGGGCTCACCCTCCGCGCCCGCTACTACGAGTTTGCCCCCGACGCCCCCGTCGAGCTGCTCTTCCACGGCTATCGCGGCAATGGCGAGCGGGATATGTCCGCGGGTATCGAGCGTTGCTTCGCCCTCGGAAGAAGCGCGTTCATCATCGACCACCGCGCAAGCGGTACCAGCGACGGCCACACCGTCACCTTTGGCATAAAAGAGCGAAAAGATTGCATAGACTGGACAAAATTCGCGGCAGAAAAGTTTGGCAAAGACAGAAAACTCATCATCACAGGCATCTCAATGGGCGGTGCAACCGTCGCGATGATGTCCGCCGACCCCGAGCTGCCCGACACCGTCGCCTGCGCTCTTTGTGATTGCCCGTATTCCTCCGCACGCGAAATCATTATGAAGGTCGTCGGGGAAATGCACCTGCCTCCGCGCCTCATCTACCCCTTCATCCGCCTCGGCGCACGCCTCTTTGGCGGCTTCAATCTCGATGAATATTCGCCCATCGAGGCGGTGAAAAACGCAAAAATCCCCATCATCTACATCCACGGCATGACCGACACCTTCGTCCCCCATGAAATGAGCGTCGCCCTCCACGCGGCAACCTGCACCGACACGGCAATCTGCCTTATCGACGGCGCGCCACACGGCCTCGCCTTCCCGACGGACAAGGAAAAATACCTCACCGCCCTCGCCGATTTCCAGACAAAATACCTCGCATAAATGTAAAAGACGGACCGCACGGTCCGTCTTTTTGTCAATAATAGTTTACCTTTTGCGTATCTTTTCGTAGTGTAACTGATATATCTCCTCGGTTGCAAACGCCATCTTCGTAATGACGTTCTCCTTCGACGGGTAGCAGTAGAAGGAGTCATCCTCCGTCGAAATATCCACGCAGTCAAGCGGCTTTATATGCGGGAAATCGTACTCAACGTGTAGCGAGTTTATCTCAAGCGGCGTGCGCTGAATGCGATAATCCTCGCCGCGGTAGTGACCCTCGATCACGAATCCGCCGTCAATCGTGTGCGTAATCCTCGCGTTACCGAGCGGAATAAAGGAGTTCGTCCTCGGCATCGAATAAACGTCCACCTCGTCGGTGAAGGAGTAGGTGCCATCTCTGACCTCGCGGCGCACGCACTCGCGCTCCCACTCAAACCAGTCGGGGATATGCTCAAACTCGGTCTTTCCCTCGCTTGCGCGCAGGAATCCATCCTCGCCGAGGGTGTACCTCTTTTCGCACTCACGGCAGAAAATCTGTGCGTCCTTCGACGCCATTTTACCCTCACATCCGCAGGCAGGGCATTTGTAAAGCACCTTGTGCAGACCCTCCGCGCGGTACGCCTCGGTGATCTTAAAGCCGCTTTCCTGCCAATACCTGTACTCATCGTACTCGAACGCCTCGCGCAGACGTGCGTTGATCTCGTCCACGGTCATCTCCTTTATCTCGTCGGGGGTGAGGATCTTTGTCAGGGTGGTGTGGTGGGGTACCTTTCTTTTCTGTCGGAAATTAAAGAAGGGCGCGTGCAGGTGATTGCCCCTGTGTATCGCGACCACGACGGGCACGCGGCAAATCTTTATAAGCGACCCGAGCGAATCGGGCAGGAATGACGTCGTGCCGCAGGGCGAATACCTCGCCTCGGGGTACATGCAGAGAATATCCCCGCGGGAGAGCACCTTGCGTATCGACTTTACGAGGTGAAAATCTGTTGTGAATTTTCTCGTGCATATCGCACCGATCCACTCAAGCAACCACGCCCGCTTGTAAAAGCCGTCGATATTTACCACGTTATTGACCCGCTTCGGGTAGGTGCCGAGCGACACCAGCTCAAAATCAACGAACGCCTGATGGTTGGAGAGCAACAGATACGGTGCATCGAGCCCCTCCATCCCGATCTTCTCGACCTTCTTCCTCTTGTTCGCGAGCATGATCAGCGACAAAACCTGAATAAGCCAGGTTAGGTATATCGGCTGACGGATGGGATATTTTGCGGTCTTGTACTTCTTCGGATTTTTGTAATTCGGCGGGATGCACCCGCGCTTCGTGTTATCCATAAATCACCTCGTGCATAATTTCACGCATATAATAACATATCCGCGCCGAAAATGCAATAGAAAAATTACGGCACCCCGCGTGGGAGCGCCGTAATTTCATAAAAGCTTATTTTTCCTTCTTCTTTTTCGACGGGGAATAAAGGAATGCCAGCCCCGCAAAAACAAGTCCAACCACCATCATAACGATGCAAAGAATCCAGTTGAACACGTAATCGGTGATGAGCGGATTTGCAAACAGGTAGGTACCCGTCGTGATGAGAGCGAGATAGAGCAGGAACTTCGGCAGGTTGTACCGACCGCTCTTAACCGTGCCGAGGGTGATATACATCACGATGATGGACACCATACCGCGAAGCCAGAGCACGAAGCCGAGCGTGCGGCATACGCCGCTGATATTGAACACGCGGAACTGCTGTAAGATCAGCCCGACGATGATAAGACAAACGATCGAAAACTCAATAAGCGTGAGGATAAACGTCGTGCCGCGCGAGCGCTGCAGCTTGCCGAACAGGTGAATAACGAGATATGCCGCGAGCGAGATTGCGAGCAATACGTTCAGTATATACTGTCCGATTCCGATCGGCGGTATCATAACAACGCCGAGCACGACGGCAAGCGCCGCGATAACGATATCGAATATGTAATTTTTGTAAAGCCTCATAATCAAAACGTCCTTTCCTATTTCCGTCTCTATTTTACCACCCGCCACCCGCAATGTCAACCCACCCCGCCAAAAATTAAAAAATGTTCACATTTTTCGACCCAAACGGGAAGAGGCGCATCGCCGTCGCGATGCGCCTCTTTTTATACTTTCCGTCAGGGCGGGGAATTGTGTCAGATGCCGAGCAGTCGACGCGCATTCGCAGAGAATATCATATCCTCGATAACAGCACCAAGTCCATAGGACTTGATTATCTCAATATCCCCCTTGGCATCGCTCCACGGATTGTCGGTCGCGAACAAAATTCGCTCCGCACCGTGCCGCTCGATCATGCGAACGAAGGTCTCGCGCGGCGTTTCACGGAGGACGTACGCCGTGTCGAAATACACCTCTTTTCCGCACAGCCGCTCGATGACCTCATCCGCCATCTCATTCGCGCCGAGGTGCGCGAGCACCAGCTTCGCGTGCGGCACCCGCTCGATCAGCCTGAGCGCGCGCTCAGGCGGGCAATGCACCGTGTCACGGTATGCGCTGTCAACACCCGCGTGCGTCACAACGATGAGGTCATACTCGCGCGCACGTTCCATTATCCGCACGTACCCCTCGTCGTCGATAAATTTTCCCTGATAATCGGGGTGTATCTTCACACCGAGGAAGCCCTGCTCCTTGATAAACCGCATCTTCCCCTCAATATCCTCGCACTCGGGGTGTATTCCCGCAAAGGAAATGAGCCGCCGCTCGCCGTATTCCGCGGAATTAAGTCCTGCGGCAAAGCGGTTGATGCTGTCAAACTGCGTCGGGCTCGTCACAACGGGCAGAGTTACCGAAATATCCACCCCCGCGCGCTCCATGCCCGAGAGAAGCCCGCCGACCGATCCGTCGGAAAACGGCGGTATCCCACCCTTTTCGGCAAGATGCGCAATCGTGCGCGCGGCTATCTTGTCGGGGAAAACGTGCGTGTGAAAATCAATGATCATGATACTACTCCGTTAAATGCTTGCAAGCTCCTCGCAGGAAATCGTCTTGATACCGCTCTCGTCGAGGATTTTGTCAACCTTCTCAACGTTCGACGCCTTGAGGACGATGTGCGCCTCGTCCGCCTGGATAGACAGGCCGTACATATACTCGATATTGATTCCGTTCTCGTCAATCACCTTGAGCAGGGCCTGAAGGCTGCCTGCCTTGTGAGGAATACGGATGATGGAAACGTCGGAGAGAAGGGAGGAGAAGCCGTTTTCGGTCAGCTTTTCCTTGCCGAGCGCCGCGTTGTCCACAATAAGGCGGAGCAGACCGAACTCCGTCGTGTCTGCAAGGCTCAGGGAGAGGATGTTGATATTATGCTCCTTAAGAACGCCGAGCACCTCTGAGAGTCTGCCGGCCCTGTTTTCAATAAATACCGTTAACTGTTTTGCGAACATGGTGTTTCCTCCTTTAATATAGCTTGCGGTTGTCGATTACGTGAACTGCCTTGCCCTCACTGCGCACGAGCGACTGCGGCTCGACGATCTTTACCTTCGCATTGATGCCGAGCGCCTGCTGGATAACGTGGGCAATCTTCTTTTTGAGCGCCTCGATGACCCTGACCTCGTCGGTGTAGTACCGCTGATCAAGCTCAACCTGAATCTCGAGGGTGTCGAGGTTGTTGACTCTGTCAACGATCATCATATAGTGCGGTGTAACCTCCTCAACCTCGACGAGGGCGGCCTCGACCTGGCTCGGGAATACGTTTACGCCGCGGATAATGAGCATATCGTCAACACGGCCCTTGAAT
>JAZODF010000044.1:0-7416 GCA_045596865.1 Eubacteriales bacterium | reverse complement strand
AGGCAACATATCACTTTTGCGTAGCAAAAATATCACTCGCGTAAGCGAATATCACGCCGCCAAGGCGGCATATCACTCTTGCGTCAGCAAGTATATCACGCTCACACCGTGAGCATATAACCTCGCCTTTGGCGAACTACTCCCCTTCCCCTTCTGCCTTGTGGGCGGCGCGGGCGTGGGTGGGCGAGATGCCGTACATCTCCTTGAAGCGATAGGAGAAGTAGTTACCGTCGTTGAAGCCGCAGGCGTAGGCGACCTCGCTGACCGAGACGCCCGGCTCGTTTTTGAGCATATACTCGGCGCGCTGGAGGCGGACGAGGGTGACGTATTCGTTGAAGCCGAAGCCCGTCGTTTTCTTGAAGATACGGGATAGGTGCTCGGCGCTGACGTTTTGCATTTTCGCAACCGCCGAGAGGCGCAGCTCGTGCATATAGTTATCCTGGATATATTTTACCGTGGTTTCGACGAGGGCACCCGCGGTGCTCTTTCTCTCCTCCCTCTTTCCGTGGTTGCGAAGGAGCAGATAGAAAATCTCGCCCGTATAGCATCGGAGCGCGTCGCGCGAGTATTCGTCAGCGTAGGTGGAATACTCCCTCTCGATTTTGAGATACAGCTCCTCGACCGCGCGGGACAGCTCACGGTTGCGGAAGAGCGAGTCAAGCTCCTTCGCATGCTCGCGCAGGGATTCGGGTATGAAATCCTCGCTGAAATTGATGAGCAGTCGGGAGTGCGGATTCGGACCGTAGTTGGTGCGGTGGATGACCCCCGCGGGAATGAACACCACGTCGCCCGCGACAACGTCGTAGGACCGCTCGCCGATGAAGTAATGGCACTTGCCCTCCTTCATGTAATATATCTCGTAATTCGTGTGGTAATGCTGGTTGGATTCGCTGCCGCGTCTGCCCATCGCGCGGTCGAAATAATAGCCGTCGATATTTTCCTTTATCGCGTTTTTCATCTGCTTTTACCCCCTTTTTATTCAGTTTAGCATATTATATCAAAAAAATCAAGAAAAGACCGCGAAAATGCGCTAAAAATTTTAAGGTATTTCTCGCGCGTTTATTTTAAAATAATAATAGGGGATTTCTGCCTTTTTGGGGGTAGCGGCGTCACCCCGCCCGTCCCCGACGGTGACAGACCTGAAAAGCTATAATTTTTTGACACCCGATTACGGGGAAAGGAGCGATATATGAGCTTTATGAAAGTAGCAAGACCCGAGCGGGTCATCCAGTTTGGTGAGGGCGGATTTCTCCGCGGCTTCGTCGACTGGATGCTCCATAAAATAAACGCGACGAGCGATTTCAACGGCAGCGTCGTCGTCGTTCAGCCCATCAAGGAGGGCCTGTGCGATATGCTCACGGCACAGGATTGCGTTTACACGCACATCGTCCGCGGCAGCGAGGGCTACGAGACCGAGCGCATCGACGTTATCTCCCGCTGTGTGAAGCCGTACGATGATTTCGCGGCGTATCTCGCCCTTGTGGAGAATCCCGATTTCAGATTCATCGTGTCCAATACGACCGAGTCGGGCATCGTTTTCTCCCCCGATGATAAGATTACCGACGCGCCGCCCGCGTCCTTCCCCGCGAAGCTGACCCTGCTTCTCAAGCGCAGGTATGACCTCGGCCTCGGCGGCTTTATCTTCCTGCCCTGCGAGCTTATCGACCGCAACGGCGACAACCTCAAAAAATGCGTATTGCAGTACGCAGACCTCTGGTCGCTCGGCGACGGGTTCAAGGCGTGGATCGAGAGTGAGAACGTGTTCACCAACACCCTCGTTGACAGAATCAACACGGGCTATCCCCGTGGCGAGGAGCTGAATCTCGGCTACGAGGACAACATGGTCAACACCTCCGAGTTCTTCCACCTCTGGGTCATTGAGACCGAGTGCGATATTGAGGCGGAGCTTCCCTTCTCTTCCGCGAATCTTAACGTCATCGTCACCCGCGACAAGCTCGAAATGTACCGCACCCGTAAGGTGCGTATCCTCAACGGCGCGCACACCTCGCTCGTGCCGCACGCGCTCCTCTCGGGCTTTGACACGGTGAAGAGCTGCATCGACGACCCCGAGATGCGCGAGCATATCAGACGGTGCGTATTCGACGAGATCATTCCGACGCTTGATCTGCCGCGCGACGAGCTCGAGAGCTACGCCGCAAGCGTGCTTGAGCGATTCGGCAACCCCTACATCAAGCATTACCTCTCCTCCATTGCGCTGAACTCGGTCAGCAAATTCAAGGTGCGCGTCCTTCCCTCCATCCTCGAGTATGAAAGACGGTTTGGAAAGACCCCCGCAACGCTGGTGTTCTCGCTTGCACGCCTTATCGAGTTTTACAAGGTCGGCACGCCGAACGATGCGCCCGAGGTCATCGCCTACATCCGCGAGCATAGCGTGGACGAGATCCTCGCAAATTCCGACCTCTGGGGTCAGGACATCTCCCACCTCGCAAAGGAGGTAAAGGGATGCAGATAAACCGCCTTGACAACGTGGATATAAACCTGTCCGACGGGCACAAGTACGCCCTATGCGACATTGCCGCGGGTGAGAATATCATCAAGTACGGCAACCCCATCGGTCACGCGACCGCCGACATCAAGGCGGGCGAGCATATCCATACCCACAATATGAAAACCAACCTCGCGGGCAATCTCGAGTACGAGTACCTGCCCGAGAGCTACGAGCTGCCCGTCGAGGATAAGGGCCGCACCTTCCGCGGCTACGTCCGTAAGAACGGTGAGGTCGGAATCCGCAACGACGTGTGGATCATCGTCACCGTCGGATGCGTAAACAAGGTTGCCGAGCGGATCGCCGCGGCGACCGGTGCACTTCATTTTCCGCACCCCTTCGGCTGCTCACAGCTCGGTGACGATCAGTCGGTGACGCAGAAGGTGCTCGCGGGCCTCGTCCACCATCCCAACGCGGGTGGCGTGCTCGTGCTCGGGCTCGGGTGTGAGAACAACAACATTGACGTGTTCAAGAAGGAGATCGGCGAGTACGATCCCGAGCACGTCCGCTTCCTCAACACTCAGGACGCAAGCGACGACGTCGCAGAGGGCATCAGGATAGTAAAGGAGCTTCAGGCGCGCGCGGCAACCTTCGTGCGCGAGGAGATTTCGGTATCCCGCCTCAAGATCGGGCTCAAGTGCGGTGGCTCGGACGGCTATTCGGGCATTACTGCAAACCCGCTGGTCGGACGCCTGTCGGACAAGGTCATCGCAATGGGCGGCAGCTGCGTGCTGACGGAGGTGCCCGAGATGTTCGGTGCGGAGCACCTGCTGATGAAGAGGTGCGAGAGCCGCGAGGTGTTCGACAAGACCGTCGCGCTCATTAACAATTTCAAGGACTACTACACCCGTCACGGACAGGTTATCTACGAAAACCCGTCGCCCGGAAACAAGAAGGGCGGCATCACCACCCTTGAGGAAAAGTCGCTCGGATGCGTGCAGAAGGGCGGCCTCTCCCCCGTCGTGGACGTGCTCGACTACGGTGAGCGGCTGACGAAAAACGGTCTTTCGCTCCTGAACGGTCCCGGAAACGACATCGTGGCGATAACCAACCTGACCGCCGCGGGAGTGCATATCATCCTCTTTACCACGGGGCGCGGCACGCCCGTCGGTGCACCCGTGCCGACCGTGAAGATCGCGACGAATCACCGCCTCGCCGAGCATAAGAGCGGGTGGATCGATTTCGACGCGTCGCCGACCCTCGAGGGCAGGCCCCTGACCGACGAGCTGTTCGAGTACATCATCGAGGTCGCCGAGGGCAGACAGACCAAGAACGAAGAAAACGGATACAGAGAAATTTCTATATTTAAGGACGGAGTAACGCTATGAGCTTTATCAACGATAACTTTATGCTTCGCACCGAGAGTGCAAGACGACTTTACGACGCCATTAAAGACCTCCCCATTATTGACTACCATTGCCACCTCTCCCCGAAGATGATCGCGGAGAACTACAAGTTCAAGAACGCCTACGACCTCTTCCTCGGCGGTGACCACTACAAGTGGCGCCAGATGCGCACCAACGGCGTCGACGAGAAGTACATCACGGGCGACGGCGACGAGTACGAGAAGTTCCGCGCGTTTGCACGCACGGTGCCCTACCTTATCGGCAACCCGCTCTACCACTGGACCCACCTCGAGCTGAAGAGATACTTCGACATTGACGAGGTTCTGAACGAGGAGAGCTGTGAGCGCATCTGGAACAGGGTTAACGAGTGCCTCGCAAAGGACGAGTATTCGGCACAGAACCTCATCAAGCGGTCGAACGTCGAGGTCATCTGCACCACCGACGATCCCGCCGACACCCTTGAGTACCATGCGGCGCTCAAGGACTTCTCCACAAAGATCCTTCCCACCTTCCGTCCCGACAAGGCCGTCGAGATCGGCAAAGAGACCTTCCTCCCCTATATCGAGGCTATCGGTGTTAAGTCCTACGGCGAGCTCGTCGAGTGGATGAAGGCAAGGATCAGGTATTTCGACGGATTCGGCTGTCGCCTGTCCGACCACGCGCTCGAGTACGTGCCCTTCGCAATCGGTGACCCCGAGGCGGCGTTCAACAAGAGAATGGCGGGCGAGCCCCTCACCGAATGTGAGATCGACGCGTTCAAGACCGCCATGCTGAAGGTATGCGCAACCGAGTACACCCGCCTTGGCTGGACGATGCAGCTCCATATCGGCGCGCTTCGTAACAATAACAGAAGAATGTACGAAAAGCTCGGTCCCGATACCGGATTCGATTCGATAAACGACCTCGCGATCGCAGAGAAGCTGTCCCTGTTTATGGACAACCTCGAGTACGACGATTGCCTGCCGAAGACCATCCTCTACACCCTCAATCCGAAGGACAACTACGTCCTCGGCACCATGCTCGGCAATTTCCAGAAGGCACCCACCGCGGGCAAGATCCAGTTCGGCTCGGGCTGGTGGTTCAACGATCAGCGCGACGGTATGGTAGCGCAGATGACCGCGCTTGCTAACCTCGGCATGCTCTCCCGCTTCGTCGGAATGCTGACCGACAGCCGCTCCTTCGTTTCCTATCCCCGCCACGAGTATTTCCGCAGGATCCTCTGCAACCTTATCGGCGAGTGGGTCGAAAACGGCGAGTACCCCGCAGACTACGATACCCTGACCGAGATCGTCAGCGGCATCGCCTACCACAACGCAAAGAACTACTTTAAGTTCTGATCGACATGACAAAAACACCCCGTCCTGCGAAAGGATGGGGTGTTTTATGTTAAATTCTTTTATAGTTAAGTCGATGTTACAACTCCGCCAATTGGAATTGATCCCGTCCGCACACCGTCAAAGGCGAGTGTTGCCAAGTCCACGCGCGGTAGTAACAGAACATAGCTTTTGCTCTTGCCTTGAAAAACGAATCCGTCTTTGTGAGCCGTCGCAGCGATAATGCTATGGTGCTTTAGCTCAAAGCCCTTGCTATCGCTTAAAAAAACAATTCGCTGATTGGTTATCACCAACTCTCCAGGATATGTAAAAGAAACGTCCCCATAAACGGAGCGACCGCTACTTCCACCCGTGCGCACTGAAAGACCTTTAGCTATTCGCACGCTGACTCCGCTGTAGCCGCCCGTTCTTCCAACAACGCGTTTCTTTGTTTCTAAAAGTGTCGCTTCTGAATAGTAAACCGCAACCTCGCCATAATCCAAAAATAGGGGAGTATAAATTATGGGCAACTCAATTCCCTTTTCGAGTTTATCAATAGCATCCTCGGTTAAATATACGCCCTTTGTGCGTCTTTTCTTCTCTGCTTTGTAAATTGTGCCTGTCAAAAGCAAGATTCCAATCACGCAGAAAACAATTCCACAAACCAGCATTACCCAAATGCTCGATTCGTATTGTATACTAGCCGAAACAATGAAAACAAAAACAAAAAACGCACCAAAGAAAAGAAGTATAGAACCAAAAATACGATGCGATAGTGGCGACTTTTTATTTTTATCACTCGTTCGTGCTGTTTTTTTACCAGCCATATTAACCTCTCGACGATTGATTTGTTTACCAGTTCATTTCTGCCTATATTGTAGAAAATCTTATGCGCTTTGTCAATAGATTTGAGTAAATAAGCTTCAAATCATTATTCCACACGGCGGGATTTATACCTCTTCACAAATATTACAAATTTGTTTTTGACGACAAAGAGCCGCCCAACTCGGGCGGCTCTTTTCTTGCCTTTATTGATAATCGGCGGTTTGTTTTGAAAACCGCGCGGGAATTACTTCTTCTCGAGGGTGAACTCGGTTTCGCCGTCGAAGACGTAGGCGCCGGCGTAGGGGACGGAGAAGGTGATCTTGCTATCGAGGGCGGGGGTATCGTGGGGGTCAACCTTGAGGATGACGGGCTTGCCACCGATGTCAACGTAGACGTTGGTGTTGTCGCCGAGCAGCTCGGTCAGCTGGACGTCGGCGGTGAAGTGATACGCGTCCTGTGCCGCGCCGAGGGAGATTGCCTCGGGACGGAAGCCGAAGACGATTTCCTTGCCCTCGTAGCCCGCGAGGGTGTCTGCCGCAAGCAGGGGTGAGAGGTCGATATTAATGCCGCTCGCAGAGATGGCGCCGCCCGTAACGGTGCCGCGGACGAAGTTCATCGGCGGCTCACCGATGAAGCCCGCAACGAACACGTTGACGGGGTTAAAATACAGCTCGTAGGGGGTGCCGACCTGCTGGACGTAGCCGTCCTTCATTACGACGATACGGTCGGCCATGGTCATAGCCTCGGTCTGGTCGTGGGTGACGTAGACGGTGGTGGCGCCGACCTTGTTATGGATGTCGGTGATCTCCGAGCGCATGGTAACCCTCTGCTTTGCGTCGAGGTTGGAGAGCGGCTCATCCATCAGGAACACGCCGACCTTACGGATGATGGCACGGCCGACGGCGACACGCTGACGCTGACCGCCCGAGAGCTGACGCGGCTTGCGCTCGAGGTAATCGGTGAGACCGAGGATGCGGGCGATATCCTGCACGCGCTTGTCAATGACGTCGTCGTCGACGCCCTGGAGGGTGAGGCTGAATGCGAGGTTGTCGTAAACCGACATATTCGGATAGAGAGCATAGCTCTGGAATACCATGGCGATACCGCGCTCACGGGGGCCCATCTCATTGGCGCGCTCGCCGTTGATGAGGAAGTCGCCCTTGCTGATATTTTCAAGGCCCGCGATCATACGGAGGGTGGTGGATTTGCCACAGCCGGACGGACCGACGAGGACGATGAACTCACCCTGCTCGACCTCGAGGTTGAAGTCATGGACGGCGTGGAAGCCGTTGGGATAGATCTTGTTGATTCCTTGCAAAGAAAGGTATGCCATATTTTGCTCCTTTTTCCTTTTGGATATGCTTTATATCCTTCGTTTTTGCTTTGTATATTGTTAACTATTGTTTACGGATTTGTTGTTCGCTCG
>JAZODF010000043.1:0-12147 GCA_045596865.1 Eubacteriales bacterium | reverse complement strand
CGCTGCTATCGACGCAGGTAAGGATGCTATCCACCTTGTAACAGTTCCCGAGTCCTGGAAGAACGCAGGTGTTGACGCTCCCGCGGCTAAGGTTACCGGTACTCGCGCATCTTTCGTTGACTTCGTTAACGAAATCGTTGTTCCCGTTGGAGCAATGAAGGGTGACAGCCTCACCGTTGGCGCGTTTGCAAAGTATGCAGACGGTACCTTCCCCCAGGGCTCTGCAGCTTACGAGAAGAGAGGCGTTGCAGTTAACGTTCCTCAGTGGAATCCCGAGCACTGTATCCAGTGTAACAACTGTGCATTCGTATGTCCTCACGCTTGTATCCGTCCCTTTGCTATGACAGAGGAGGAGGCAGCAGGCGCACCCGAGGTTACCAAGTTCGCGGCTAAGCCCGTTCTCAAGACCAACTATAAGTTCACTATGGCAGTATCTCACCTTGACTGTAAGGGTTGTACACTTTGTGTTAAGGCTTGTCCCGTTAACAAGAACGAGAAGCTCGGCACCGCAATCGAGATGAAGCCCATCGCTACCCAGCTCGATCAGCAGGCCGCATACGACTACGCGGTAGAGAACGTTTCCGAGAAGCCTGAGCTTATCGCTACCACCATCAAGGGTAGCCAGTTCAAGCAGCCCCTCCTTGAGTACTCGGGCTCTTGCGCAGGCTGTGCTGAGACCTCTTACGCACGTCTTATCACTCAGCTCTTCGGTGAGAGAATGTATATCTCCAACGCTACCGGCTGTTCCTCCATCTGGGGTGGCTCCGCTCCCGCAACTCCCTACACCGTAAACAAGGAGTCCGGCAGAGGTCCCGCTTGGGCTAACTCCCTCTTCGAGGATAACGCTGAGCACGGTCTCGGTATCTATATCGGTCAGAAGACCATCCGTGAGAAGCTCATCAACAAGGTTAAGGCACTCAACGCTCCCTGCGAGAAGTGCAAGGCAATCATCGATGAGTATCTCAACACCGTAAACGACGGTAAGGCTAACGAGGTCGCTACCAAGAAGCTCGTTGAGCTCCTTGAGGGCTGGGCCGCAGAGGGCTGCGAGGCATCGAAGGAGATCCTTCGCGAGAAGGCATACCTCTCCAAGAAGTCCGTATGGATCCTCGGTGGTGACGGCTGGGCATACGATATCGGCTTCGGCGGTCTTGACCACGTTATCGCATCCGGCGAGGACGTAAATATCATGGTATTCGATACCGAGGTTTACTCCAACACCGGTGGACAGGCTTCCAAGGCATCCAACATCGGCCAGGTTGCACAGTTCGCAGCGGCAGGTAAGGCAATCGGCAAGAAGAACCTTGCAGAGATCGCAATGTCCTACGGCTACGTTTACGTTGCACAGATTGCAATGGGCGCAGATATGTCCCAGACCCTCAAGGCAATGGCAGAGGCTGAGGCTTATCCCGGACCCTCCATCATCATCGGCTACGCTCCTTGTGAGATGCACTCCATCAAGGGCGGCATGGCTAACTGCCAGGCAGAGATGAAGAAGGCAGTTGACGCAGGCTACTGGCAGATGTTCCGTTACAATCCCGCTCTTAAGGCAGAGGGCAAGAATCCCTTCACCCTCGACTCTAAGGAGCCCACCATCTCTTATCAGGACTTCCTTGCAGGCGAGGCTAGATACACCCGTCTTGCACAGGCATTCCCCGAGAGAGCGAAGGAGCTCTTCGCTAAGGCAGAGGATACTGCGAAGGCGAAGTATGAGCGCCTCAAGAAGCTCGTAGACTTTTATAATGTATAATTCCTGACGGAATTTGTTACAAGAAATCTAGCGGATAAATAGATTTTCTCCCTCCCCCACTCGGGGGAGGGTTTTCTTTTTCGGTGGCAAAACACCCCGCCAAAAGGAAAGAAGGCAACCGTGGGTTGCCTTCTTTTTTGCCTTCTATTCTTGCTTTTTTATTTGCTGCCGTGATTGCTTTTCGTTTGTCGATACGCTTGGCTTTGGTCTGTTTTTTATGTTCGTTTTTTTGGTGCGTGGGTTTCGCTGTTTTGCTCCTAAGTCCGACCCTGTGTCGCGTTTTCGGGGTTTTCGGGCGCGCTTTTGCGCGTTTTTATATGGGTTAGGAGCATTTTGAACAGCGACGTGATGATGGTGATGATGGAGATGATATTGATCAGCACCGCGGAGATCGAGCCCGTGATGATCGAGTAAATGAGCCAGAGGGTGACCGCGGGCAGGTTGAACGCCTTTAGCAGGTGCGGGTTATTGCACCAGAATCCGACGATAGCCAGCACCGAGCCGACCGTCGGTAGCAGGCTCACCGCGCCCTCCCACCGCACGAGCGAGGTGGCAAGCGTGATGACGCTGAATATGATCGGCACGAGGATGTGCGAGGTCCACGGGCGACGCCCGCGGTGGTAGAAGAAGATGCCCCGCGCGGTATTGACGATGCAGATGGCACCCCCGACAACCTCACCGAGGAGGAAGAAGTGCACCGCGCTCGTCAGGTCGGACGCGGTCTTTGATATGATTATATGGCTCCGCTTCGACAGGGCGAAGGTGATGAGCGCGAGCAAGAGCGGAATAAACCCGACCAGCTGTGCCACGAACTCACGCGTGTTCGACGGATCGAGGGTGAAAAATTCGATAATTTTGTCCATTTTTACCGACCTTTTTATTTGTTTACAAATTCCACTTGATTATACACCCCCGCGCGGTGTATAGTCAATATATACCGCGAAATTGTTCGGCATTTTTTGAAAAATTATCGCGTTTTGCCCACCCCGTGCGAAATTTTCGCAGAGCCGCGGTTATACGTTACGAATGGGGCGCATCCGTCCTGCTCACCCTTTTACGATTATTATATTTTGCTATAAAACGGAGGTTACATACTTTATGGCATTTGCAGCATTATTTTCCATCCTCTTCATCGCTATCATCCTCGTGGGCGCATTCCTTTTATATAAGGAAAGAAAGGCTCGCACGAGCGGCAAGAAGATCTTCGCCCTCGTTCTCCTCGGCATCGCTCTTGTCGGACTTATTATGGTTCCCGCGAGCTTCCACACCGTCGAGGCGGGTCAGATCGCCGTTGTCAAGCACCTCGGTGAGGCGAAGAATATCCGCACCGCGGGCACCTACTTCGATTTCTGGGTGACCGAGCAGTATGAATACTACGACGCAAAGGTGCAGAATCTCGAAATCCGCACCCAGGCATATTCCAAGGATGCACAGACCATGGACATTGCCATGACCCTGCAGTACAAGATCGACGAGTCCAAGGCGATCACCATCGCCAATCAGTACGGCTCCATCGACCTCCTTGCAAACCGAATT
Source organism: Eubacteriales bacterium (assembly GCA_045596865.1). Classification (GTDB taxonomy): domain Bacteria; phylum Bacillota; class Clostridia; order Oscillospirales; family CAG-272; genus UBA1740. Next base: position 8,861 of record JAZODF010000043.1, on the reverse strand, counting down.
GAGTCCATCGCCACCGAAAAGACCAAGGCGACCCTCTCCTCCTATTCCGCAATGAACATCATTGAGACCCGCTCCACCATCTCCCCGCAGGTTGAGGGTATCATCAAGGGCGCGGTCGACGAGGAATACTGTGTCGATATCGTTGCCGTCGTGCTCACCAACATTGATTTCTCCGCCGCGTTTGAAAAGACGGTAGAGGATAAGATGATCGCCGAGCAGGAGAAGCTCAAGGCAGAGTACGAGAAGGAAACCGCAATCGTCAACGCCGAGAAGGAGCTCGAGGTCGCGAAGCTCGACGCCCAGGCAAAGATTGAGCGCGCTAAGGCCGACGCAGAGGCTCAGATTGCCGTCGCAAACGCCGAGGCAAGGTCGATCAAGCTCAAATCCATCGAGGTTGCGCGTGCGCTCGGCTTCACCATCGTCGAAAACGAGGTCAAGGATGAAAACGGCGTCGTCACCGCGGTAGAGTACGAGATCGACTTCACGGGCAAGAGCGCCGACGAGGTCGCCCTCATCACCGAGTATTTGAAGTACGTCGAGTACCTTTCCAAGTGGGATGGCAAGCTCCCCTCCGTTATGACGGGTGACGGTGCGTCCGTGCTTATACCCACGAATCCGACCAATCCGTAATTTTGCTACGGCGCGGCAGGATACCGCCGAGTAGGGCTGAGGGCCTTTGAAACCGCATAAAACGGATAAATACCGTAAAAACCGCCCCGCAGGTGATGGGTGACGTCCTTAGTGTAGAATTTAACAATACCGCTAAGTGCGAGCATCGCATTTGACCGGTCAAACGCAATATGGGCAAAAAGTTGCATAGCAACTTCGCCCAAACCCTTATTACAAACAGAAAGAGCAAGAGTAAAAGGAAATAAATCCTTCTATTCTTGCTCTGTTTGTTTTCTGTGAATGAATTGATGCTAACGCATCATGAATTGGCTTCGCCGTGATTTCTCGTCGGCGTGCCGCCTCCTCCATGAATTGAATTGCAACGGATAGCATGCCCGTAGGGCAATTCACGCAGTTTACTGCAATTCATGACACGCAGTGTCAATTCATGCAACAGGGTTGCAATTCACCCGCGTGTTCTCCGTTAAGGATAACACGCTGACTGTAAGGGGCGGTTTTTGTTGAAAAAGCGCATAGAAAAACTGTAAATTGCAGTAAATTTTGGAGAAATAGATGTTGACAAAATGCCTTTTTCGGTGTATAATATATCACGGTTAGCAGAGGCTAACCAGAAAAAGCGGAGATAGAGCCATGACCTTACGAAACGCAGAAGAAGGAAAAGAGTATATCGTAAAGAGCATCAACACGGGTGACGAGGACCTTGAGGCGTTCCTTTTCTCGCTCGGATGCTATAGCGGTGAGCCTATCACCGTCGTTACCCACCGCCGCAGCGGTTGCGTCGTGTCTATAAAGGACGGCAGGTATAACATCGACCCCGCCCTTGCCGAGGCAATCGAGGTCGAGTGATCCGCCCGCGACATACGCAAAAGAGCAGAGCAAAATAGTCCGCCCACGGATTATTTTTTTGCCGGTTGGTTAGCCACGGCTAACCGCAAAATGCGACCCCGTGTTAATTTAACGGCGGTGGGGTCGGTTAATAATGTTAATTTTTGTTTACATAAACGGAGGAATCCACAAATGAGAATTGCACTGGCGGGAAATCCCAATAGCGGCAAGACCACGATGTTTAACGCCCTGACCGGACGTAATGAGAAGGTCGGCAACTGGGCGGGCGTTACCGTAGAGAAAAAGGAAAGCCCCATCAAGCGTGCGTACGCGGGCGGCAGAGAGGACGTAATTATCGTCGACCTCCCCGGCGCGTATTCGATGTCCCCCTTCACCTCGGAGGAGTCCATCACCTCGGCCTACGTTACCGAGGAGCACCCCGACGTTATCATCAATATCGTCGACGGCACCAACCTCTCTCGTAGCCTGTTCTTCACCACCCAGCTCCTTGAGCTCGGCATCCCCGTCGTCGTCGCCCTCAACAAGGCGGACGTAAACGAGAAGAAGGAAACCGAAATTGACGAGGCGGCACTCGCCGCGGCGCTCTCTTGCCCCGTTATCGAGACCGTTTCCACTAATTCAAAGGGGCTTGACACCCTCGCCGCGACCGCGATCTCGCTCTGTGGCGCATCGCAGAAGGCACCCTACGTTCAGGGAAATATCGACCTTAGCGACAAAAGGATTGTCGAGGCGGCGGACAGAAGGCGCTTCGAGTTCGTTAATAAAATAGTTAAGAAGGTAGAGAAGCGTAAGGTACTCACCAAGGACAAGAACGTCCAGGACAAGATCGACGCCGTCCTCACCAACAAGTGGCTCGGTAATCCGATCTTCGCCGTCGTGATGTTCCTCGTGTTCCAGATCTCGCAGTCCTGGCTCGGCGCATGGATCGCCGAGGGCTACGAGTTTGAAAACGGCACGGTCATCCCCGGTCTCGTTACCTTTATTGATAAGTTCGGCGAGTGGGTCGGCGGACTTATGGAGAATGCAAATCCCCTCCTCACCTCCATCATCGTTGACGGTATTATCGGCGGTGTCGGTGCGGTCGTCGGATTCTTACCCCTCGTAATGGTAATGTACTTCCTCATCGCCCTTCTCGAGGACTGTGGCTACATGGCTCGCGTTACCGTCGTGCTTGACCCCATCTTCAAGAAGGTTGGTCTCTCGGGCAAATCGGTCATCCCCTTCATCATCGGCACGGGCTGCGCCATCCCCGGCGTCATGGCCTGCCGCACCATCCGTAACGAGCGCGAGCGCAGAGCAACTGCAATGCTCGCACCCTTCATGCCCTGCGGTGCAAAGCTCCCCGTCATTTCTCTCTTCGCGGGCGCATTCTTCAACAAGAGCCGTTGGGTCGGCGTTACGATGTACTTCGCGGGTATCCTGATCATCCTCCTTTGCGCGCTTCTCGTCAACAAGCTCACGGGCAATCGCGCGAAGAAATCCTACTTCATCATCGAGCTCCCCGAGTACAAGGCACCGAGCGTTGGCAAGGCCGCACTTTCCATGTGCCAGCGCGGATGGGCGTACATCGTCAAGGCGGGTACCATCATCCTCGTATGTAACTTCGCCGTCCAGCTTATGCAGTCCTTCGGTTGGAATTTCCGACCCGTTGAGGAGGCGAGCGAGTCCATCCTCGCCACCATCGCAACTCCGTTTGCATATCTCTTCGCGCCCATCGTCGGCGTCGTCGCATGGCAGCTTGCCGCGGCGGCTATCACCGGCTTCATCGCGAAGGAGAACGTCGTCGGCACCCTCGCCGTCTGCTTCGTCGGTCTTGAAAATCTCATTGACACCGAGGAGCTCGCAATGATGGAGGGCGCGGGCGCAGAGGTAGCGGGCATCCTCGCAATTACCAGGGTTGCCGCCCTCGCATATCTGATGTTCAATCTCTTCTCGCCCCCCTGCTTCGCGGCAATCGGCGCGATGAACTCCGAAATGAAATCGGGCAAGTGGCTCTTCGCGGGCATCGGTCTTCAGCTCGGCGTCGGCTACTCGGTCGGCTTCCTCGTCTATTTCTTCGGCACCCTCTTCACGGGCGCACACTTCGGCACCGCATGGATGCCTATCCTCGGCTGGTCGATCGTCCTCGTCTTCGCGGGAATCCTCGCCGCACTTATCGTTAAGCGCGAGCGCGAGCTTAAGAACGAGGCGAGAGAGAAGAAGGCAACCGCCACCGTCGCATAAACGGGAGGTAAAAAAATGGGACCCGCTGATTTCATCGCAATCGGAATTATCCTCGTCGTTGTCGGCTGTGCCGTCGCGTATATCGTGAAGGCAAAGAAATCCGGCAAAAAATGCATCGGCTGTCCCGACTCCGCCTCCTGCTCGGCGGGTGGCTGCTCGGGTAAGTGCTCCTCATGCTCCTGCGGCTGTGGGAAGGATGACGCCGACACCGACGCGGAATAGGCTTCAATTTTCATAAAGCAAATAAAAAAGAGATAACCCCTCGGCCATGCTACCGATCGGTTATCTCTTTCTTTTAATAATATCCCGTTTCAATATCCCGTCACTTGCCGAGGTGGCGCTTCAGCGCCTCGAAGGATTCGTCCGAGAGGTGGTGCTCCATCTTGCAGGCATCCGCCGTTGCGATATCCTCGGGCACGCCAAGGCTGATAAGAAAATCGGTGAGGATACGGTGCCTGTCGTACGTCTTCTCGGCGATCTCGCGGCCCGCGTCGGTCAGGGTGATATACCCGTCGGCATCCACGCAAATGTACCCGCCGCTCTTTAACAGACCTATCGCACGGGACACGCTCGGCTTTGAAAAGCCCATGTATTCCACAACGTCGATAGAGCGGACGCGTGTGCTCTCGGATGTGAGTATCAGTATTGTTTCGAGATACATCTCGCCTGATTCTTGAATGTTCATTTTCCGTCCTTTCATGGGGGGCGTGTCAAATTTCACGCAAACCGCACGCTTATTTTTTGTAAACTATTATTTACCGAAGCCCTGATTGTAGCTCTCGATATCCCCGGCGATGATCCTGATTGCCTCATCCCTCGGGCACACCTCGTCAACGACGGTGTCCTTGTTTTCAAGGTTCTTGTAAACCGAGAAGAAGTGGCACATCTCGTCAAACAGATGACGGGGTAGGGCGTCGATGCTGCGGTACATATTATAGTTCGGGTCGCCCATCGGAATGGCGATGATCTTCTCGTCGTAGTGGCCGTTGTCCATCATCTTGATTACCCCGATCGGGTACGCGCGCACGAGCGTCATCGGCTCGATAGGCTCCGCACAGATGAGCAGGACGTCAAGCGGGTCGCCGTCGTCGGCAAACGTCCGCGGGATGAAGCCGTAATTCGCGGGATAGTGCGTCGAGGTGTAAAGAATGCGGTCAAGAATGAGAAGACCCGTCTCCTTGTCGAGCTCGTACTTCTTCTTCGAGCCCTTGGTGATCTCGATAACGCAGATGAAATCCTCGGGTGTGATTCTCTCGGGGGATATATCGTGCCATATATTGGACATATCTTGGGTCCTCCTTTTTTGGTATGGATATATATTATACAATATTTTCAAAAAATAGTCAAGGGTGAAAATTTCGGCTCACCTTTCCCCGCATAAAAGAAAAATCCCCCTGTGTGGGGGGAGATTTCATTAGTCGGCAAGGATAGTGATCTTGCCGTGCATGACCTGAGTTACAATGTCAACAACCCAGAATACGAAGCAAAGACCAACGAAGTTGAGGATGCCTGCAACGAGGGTAACGACGTTCTTGTTCTCAACGAACTTGAGAATTCTGTAAATACCGCCGACGAACGCGCCGCCGATAACCTGAACGAGGATCTTAACCCAGAGGGGGAGGCTGTCATACCAAGAGGTAAGCTCGGTTACTTTCATGTCAATATCTCCTTTAAAATTTTTACCGTAACTATTCTAGCATACTGTGACGGGCTTTGCAATCCCTTTCGGTAAAAAAGTCGGGAAAACCTACGAATTTTTCACACCCGCACGGTTAAATATATGAGCGTGAAGGCGCGCGTGATTACATCGAAAAAAGGTATTGCATTATTTTTAAATAAATGGTACAATATACTAAGTAATAAATCCCGGAGGCAGACAATGCAATTTTTGCGTGATTTACTCTCTAACAATATAATATGGGTGCCGATAATGACCTGGATGGTTGCGGGAATTGCGAAGGTTATCGTCAACCTTTGCGTCGTCCGTAAGCTGAGCTTCGAGCGTCTTTTCGGCGACGGCGGTATGCCCAGCGCGCACTCCGCGACCGTTTCCGCCCTCATGGCTATGTGCGGATGGTGCTACGGATTTGCAAGCCCATATTTCGCCATTGCGACCATGTTCGCCGTTATCGTCGTTCACGATGCGACGGGTGTGCGCCGTGAGGCGGGCAAGCACGCCACCTCGATCAAGATGATCGTTGACAGCCTGAACGAGTTCCTCCTCGAGGACGATGATGAAATAAGGACCGAGAAGCTCAAGGAGCTCGTCGGACACACCCCCCTGCAGGCGTTCTTCGGCGTTATTCTCGGCTGGGCGGTGGTCATCGTTTATATGCTCATCACCCGCACGCCATATATGGCAAGCGCAATACTTTAAACGGAGAAGAAAATGTACGACGAATTAACCGAGGTTGACATCCGCAAAATGGAGGAGGAAATAAAATACCGCCGCGAGGTCTTGGGACCGAAGCTCGGCGCAGAGCTCAGGCGCACGCGCGAGTTTGGCGACCTCTCCGAGAACGCGGAATACAAGGAGGCAAAGCGGGAAAAGCGCCGCAACGACGCACGCATCCGCTACCTCGAGAATATGATAAGGACGGCGCGCGTTATCGAGATCGACACCGACGAGGGCGCCGTGGCACTCTTTGACCGCGTGCTCATCCTCAACGAGCGAAGCGGACAAGAGCGCGAAATCCAGATCGTGACCACCCTTCGCCAGAACGCCCTCGAGGGCTACATAAGCAAGGAATCCCCCCTCGGAGCCGCGATTCTCGGACACAGGGTCGGGGATAGGGTCGAAATCGTTGTCAATCCGACGATGACCTATTTCGTGAAAATTTTGAAGATCACCAAGGGCGAGGACAACGAGGATATCCCAATCAGCAGCTATTAAACGCGCGTAATCGCGCGAACGCGCGACGGTCATTTTTCGTCGGCGCGAATCAAGGAAAGAGGTGCAAAATGGCAAACATCGATTTATACGAGCTCAATTCAATGATGGTAAATGACCCCATCGGCACCGTCCAGATGGCGGAGGACGAATATCACACCCGCATCGGCCGCATTGCCGACCACGTTATCGCAAGCGGGAAGGTGCGCGTTATCCTTATCGCGGGCCCCTCGGGCTCGGGCAAGACGACCAGCGCAAACCTCATCAAGGACGCCATCTGCGCCCGCGGCAGGCACACCATCGTCGTGTCGCTTGATGACTTCTACCGCGACGCATCCGACCCCGATTACCCGCTCCAGCCCGACGGCGACAGGGATTACGAATGTCCCGAGTCGCTCCACCTTGGCGAGATTGCCGACACCCTCGCGAAAATATCCCGCGGCGAGGCGTTCGATATACCCAAATATGACTTCAAGGTAGGGGGGCGTGTCGAATTAAAGCACTTTGACCCCATGCCTGACGGCTGCGTAATTATCGAGGGATTGCACGCCCTGAACCCCGCAATCTCGGCGAAGCTCTCCCGCGAAAACACGGTGAAAATATTCATCAGCGTGTCAACAAATGTTTACGAAAACGGCGCACCCATTCTCTCGGGGCGCAAGATGCGATTCCTTCGCCGAATGGTGCGCGACAACCTCTATCGCGGTGCCGACGTCTCCCGCACGCTATCAATGTGGCATGACGTCCTCGCGGCCGAGGACGTGTATCTCTACCCGTACAAGGCTACCGCCGATCTCGCCTTCGACACCTTCCACGTGTTCGAGCTCGGTGTAATGAAGCCGCACGCCGAGCGCCTCCTCACCGAGGATATCTGTGCCGCCGACCCCTACGCCGCGATCGTTCGTCGCGCCGTTGATAAGCTCGCCTTCCTCGACGAGCGCATCGTTCCCGACGACTCGCTTATCAAGGAGTTCATCCCCGGCGGAAAGTACGAGGATATTTATTGATTCTCCCGATCATAGGTTCAAAACCGACGTAATATCAACCTAAAAAAGCGCACCGCAAAAACGCGGTGCGCTTCTATTTTACCCCGAAAATGCGACACGGGGTGGGACTTTTGGCTATTTTGTGGCGGCCTCGGCGGGGATTTTGCTTGCCGCGCGTATTCGCTCCTCGTATTCCTGTGCAACGTAAATTACGACGAGGAAGATGAGCAGGCTATTGATAATGTGCACCTCGCTGACCGCCGACGCTCCGACGTAGGAATCGGGATGCACCACCTGCTTCACGAAGAAATAGGAGGAAAAGACGGTAAAGGTCATAAGGCCGATGCCAAGATAGCCGAGCAGGCTGCTGTGCCGCCCGAGCATGAAGGAATACACGATAAGCCCGATTCCGTAAAGCACCCACGCAATTATCGTCATATAGTCGTGAAGGTGATTGATGAGGAGGGGCTCGCCCTGACCCGTTTTCGCGGGGAACACGATGCATCCAACGAACACCATTGAAATGTTCACAAATTGCGATATCGTCAATCCGACACGGTGCGCGAGGCTGAGTGGTCCGCAGCCGATCGTCTTATACGTCAGCCAGAGTATCGACGCCATCACGATGATGGCCCAGACGAACGTAGCCCACCAATGGTCGAGCGCCCACGCGATCCGCGAAATCGAGGCGTAGAGCGGGCTTTCCTCGCTGATCGTTATTAATATGAAGGAAAGCATCGGCACAATAACAAGGCCGAGCAGGATGATGAACCCCGTCGAATTTACCGTTTTCTTGAATTTTCCTATCATTTCGCCTCCTAACGCGCGTCGCGTGAATGATACTATACAACACAATTGTTTCCCGCGTGTTTTGAAATGATTACCGAAATGTAAATTTGGCGGAGGGCGGCTAAATGTATCGGAAGGAGTGGCGGGGAACGTTGAACGCAGATGCGCCGAGGGCGAAGGGGGAGAGGGTAGGGCGGAAATTTGCGAAGAGCGAGGCAAGGTAGAGGGGCGGGCAGAATTTCGCCGAGGGCGAGCCAAGGTAGAGGGGAGGGTGAAATTTCGCCGAGGGCGAATATACGCACGCTTGCCGCTTACGAGCGAGCTCGACGCGCTCTGCGCGGCGTATGCGAACCGCGCTCGCGAGGTTATCTTTTTTTTTGCGGGTTGCGCGTTTTGCTTGGTCGGCGTTTTACAGCTTGGGTGCGCTCGCGCGGTGAGATTCCGGCTAGGAGGCACCAAAGGAAAGAAAAAAGGACACCGGTATTTGGGTGGTGAGG
>JAZODF010000042.1:0-18823 GCA_045596865.1 Eubacteriales bacterium | reverse complement strand
CCGATATTTCAACGATAATGAACGTCATGCGCGCGAAGAAGGAAAACGCCGTCATCGTCATCTTCCCCGAGGGGCGGCTATCCTGCTACGGTCATTCCCTGCCCGTGACGGAGGGCACGGCGGAGCTTGTCAAGAAGCTCGGTGTACCCCTTTACGCGTGGAAGGCGGAGGGCGCGTATCTCACCTTCCCGAAGTGGCGTGACAAGGGCGATTCCCGCCCGGGCAAGATAAACGCGTCCATTCGCCTGCTCCTCTCCGCGGAGGAGGTTGCCGCGACCGACGTATGCGAGATCAAGCGCATCACCGAGGAGGCGATCAGGCACGACGACGAGCTGGCGATGGCGGGTGTTGAATACCGCTCGGACGCTATGGCACGCGGTGTTGACCGCATTCTTTACAAATGTCCCGTCTGCCTTGGCGAGGGTAAGATCAGCGCCGAGGGCAACAAGATCCGCTGTGAGTGCGGGATGGAGGCGACGCTTGACAACACATACCGCCTGCACGGTGTGAGGTTCGACCGTGTGAACGAGTGGTTCGAGTGGCAGCAGGCCGAGATCAACCCCGAGGCCGAGCACCTCGCGTCGGCGGTCAAGCTCGGCTGTCCCGGTGAGGACGGATACATGGACGAGAACGCGGGCGAGGGTCACGCATACATAGACGCGCACGAGTTCCGCCTCAAGGGTCAGCTGTACGGTGAGCCCATCGAGTTCACGGTGCGGACCGACCGTATCGGCGCGTTCCCGATCACCCCCGGGCGGCATTTCGACATATACCACGAGGGACGCCTCATCTACGTTTATCCCCAGCCCGACGAGCGCATGACGGTCAAGTGGGTTGCCTACCTCGACCGACTGAGCGAGCTTCGCCGCGCGCTCCCCGCGGGCAAGGAAGAATAGTTTTTTGCAAACATTTGTTTGCATTTTGTGACACCGTAGGATATGACAAAATAAAGAAATAGCCGAATAATTTAACACGGGTACCGTGTTTTGTAATATTTTATCATTATTTCACCAAAGGAGAAGGATATGAAATTTGCAAAGGTTTGCAAGGTTTTACGAATCGTATTTTTGCCCATAACCCTCTTTATGCTCGCCCTTGTCGGCGTGTATATTTATATTTATCAGCACCCCGAGCTGCACACCACGCCCGTGAGTGACGAGGAGGCGATGGCCTCGCTTATCTATATTGCCGCGTATGCGGTCATCTTCCTTATCGCGGATATTATTTTCTTCGCCGTTTATGCGAAGCACAAGGCGCGCATCGAGTGGGAGAATATCAAGGAGGAGGCGCGCGACAGGCGCGTAAAGATTGGTGGGCGACGCAAGCTCAAAATCGCGTTTCGCGTTATCGGTATCATCCTTGTCGCCATGGGTCTATTGTTCTCCTACGTCAATCCCCTGCTCGGCTGGTTGTTCGTGCTCGGTGTTCCCTTCATCGTTTTGAGCTTTGCCATCCGCTCGCGCAAGCACGCGGCAGAGTCCGACACCAACCGCCGCTACGACGGTGACAGACTTATTATCGAGTATCCCGACGGCAGCGACGACAGCTTCCACGCCGTCAAGGTTATGGAGGTCATTCAGGACGCGTTCAACGACGGTTACCTTATTTTCGAGGATTACGGGATTATCGGAAACGGTCGAGTAAGGCTTACCTTCAAGACGGGCTTCTCCCGCGAGCAGCTCCAGGAGCAGCACGACAGGCGTGACAAATACTACCTCACGGGCGGTGCAAACGCACACGAGATGCCGCCCTACTTCTCGCCGAAGCCGATCCTCACCTACGAGCGCGACGTGAGCTACGGTGAGCGATTCGAGTCAAAGAGCGAAATCTACACCTACGACGAGGTGAAGGTCTACAAGGGTGACACCCTCGTGCGTACCGAGCAGCGCAACAAGCGCTTCTCACACTACCGTATCGAAACCTACGAGTACAGGACGGAGTATTACTATTTCTTCTACAAAAACGGCGATCAGTTCGTCACCGTGCCCGGCAAAAAGCAGCTTATCATCGAGAATAAGATCAAGGTGCTTATCGACACGCGTGAGGAAAAGTAATCCCGTCGATTGGAGAAAAATATGTTTGTCAGTAACAGCGATATTCCCTACACCGACCTTGGTGGCGGGGTAAAAAGAAAAATCCTCGCCTATAACGGCGAGATAATGACGGTCGAGGTCGTGTTCGAGGAGGGCGCGGTCGGTGCGATGCACACGCATCCGCACCTTCAGATCTCCTACGTCCTCGAGGGCAGGTTTGAGGCAACCATCGGCGACGAGGTGCGTGTTATCGAAAAGGGTGACACCTACCTGACCGAGCCTGACCTGCCCCACGGGGTCAGGTGCCTTGCGGCGGGTGCCCTGCTCGACGTGTTCACGCCGATGCGAGAGGATTTTATAAAGTGATTTTCCCTGCCGACGGCGGGCTTCCTTAAATTAAAATGTGCGCTGGTGAGCCGCGCAAGTGACTACGGAGGAATTATGAAGCTATACACGGTTTGTGACAAGAGTGAAAACGAGTTGAAATCGAACAAGGCAGAGTGCGGACTGCGCCTTGCCGAGTACACGGATAAGGACTACGCACGGCTGATGGGGCGTGTGCGCGATCTGTACGTCACCGAGCTATTTTCCTGGTATGAAACGGATATGTCGGACAGTGACTCCGGCTCGTCATACGATGAGTTTTCGATAAACTACACTAACCTCGTCGTCCTCGACGGTCAGCCGTACGGCGTGCTCGTAAAGACGCGCGGCCTGTTCCCCGATTACTACGTTATGCGGCTTCGTGACAAGAAGCTCTCGCTCGCGCTCGGCGGCGGGTACAACGATCTTGACTACGATTTCGAGATCAAGGAAAGAAAGCCGAGCGACCCATCCGCGGACTATATCTACTATTACGATTTCACGGTCTATCACGACGGTAAATTTTCGCAGTATCAACGAAGGGTCGTGGGCTTTACCCCGCGTGACGTGATATACGAGGACGGAGTCGCAGTCGGCATCAAGCGCGCGGGCGACGAGGGCGCGACCTTCCTCTTTGACGAGCCCGAGGGCTTCTACGTCACGGACACGGAAGAAAGGCATGACGGTGCAACCGTCAACTGCACGCGCGCACTTTTATCCCTGACGCCGAGGCTTGCCGAGGCAGGTATTCGTAGTATATTCTACCCCGATTTCAAGGACGGTGAGTACGAGATAATCGGCGAGAGGATAAAGGAGTTTATCTGATATTTTACGCGGCAAAACGTAAATATTTGTTAGCATAATAACAGAGCGAGGACCCCCGATGAGGGGGTCCTCGCTTTTTTGCTTTTTTAGAATATGCAGGGGGGCGTGTTAAATTAACGGGGTTTAGTCGGCGGTTTCGTCGGTGGGGGTGGTCTTCGTTGCCGTACCGACGAGCGAGCCCTTGCCAAGGCCGACGGCGCGGTAGTAGACGTAGGTGATTATCGCCGAGAGCACCCAGCCCGCGGGGAACGCCATCGCGATAGGCAGGATGGTGTTGGAGATATAGTTCGCCATCACGAAGAGGTAAACCTGACGAAAGAGGACGAAGGAGCCGAGCATGATCACCATCGGGGCGGCGGAGTTGCCCGCGCCGCGAAGTGCACCCGCGTAAATCTGGTTGACGCACCAGAAGAGGTAGAAGGGTGTCAGCCAACGGAGGAACAATACCCCGAAGGGATAGACGATGGGGTCGGAGTTGAAGAAGGTGACGAGCGGTCCCGCGAAGATCATCACGGGGATGATAAGCAGGCCCGTCGAGAGAAGCGACATGAGGAATGCGGTGTTGGCGCCCTTCTCCGCCCTTTTGACGAGGCCGCGGCCGAGATTCTGTCCGACGAAGGTGGTGGAGGCAAGGCTCAGCGACTGCATCGGCAGGAGGATGATCTGGTCGATTTTGGTGTATGCCGTCCAGCCGCCCATCGCGCCCTTGTCAAAGTAATTAATGTAGCTTTGGACGAAGATATTCGAGAAGGAGGTGATCGCCATCTGTATCGCGGCGGGGAGACCGACGCGGAATATTTTGCCGAGGATCTCGCGGTCGAGGTGGATGATGTCGCGCGTGAGGCGGACGGTCGACTGCGTGCGGATAAGCGTGATGACGACGAGGATGGCGGAGATTGCCTGTGCAATTATCGTAGCGGCGGCAACACCCGCGGTGCCCCACCCAAAGACGAGCACGAACAGAAGGTCGAGCACGGTATTCGTCAAGGCAGACACGAGCAGGAAATAGAAGGGGCGGCGGGAATCGCCGACTGCGCGCAGGATGCTCGCGCCCATGTTGTATATCATAAGACCCGAGATACCCGAGAACCAGATGAGGAGGTAGGTGCGCGCCTCGACCTCCACCTCGGGCGGCATATCGAGAATGAGGAGAAACACGGGGATAAGACCAAGGCCGAGCGCGGTAAAGAGCACCGACATGACGAGCGTCATTAAAACGGCGGTGCCGACGGTATCGCGGACGCGGTCGTACTGACCCGAGCCGAAGTATTGCGAGATGATGACACCCGCGCCGCTGGTCAGGCCGATGAAGAAGCCGATCATCAGATTGGTGACCGAGCCAAGGGTGCCAACGGCGGAAAACGCCTCGGTGCTGACGTAATTGCCAACGACCCAGGTGTCGACCATGTTATATAGCATTTGGAAAAGGTTTCCGATCAGCAGGGGAACGGCAAAGCCGATAAGGTGCCGAACGATGCCGCCCGAGGTCATATCGACGTCGTGCCTGCCCTTTTTGACTAGTGTATTCATTTGATGTTCCTTATAGTTAGGTAACGAAATGGTAGTGGTATTTTTGGGGTGGTAAATTGTAGGGACCGGCGTTCTGTAAAATTGTAGGGACCGGCGTCCTCGACGGTCCGTAACACGGCGGGGTACAATCGATTGCCGTCGCGTGTGGTTGTCGGGCTCGGTTGCCTCTTGCCTTTGCCTCGTTTTTCGCCGTACTCTCTACGGACCGTCTCAGTTGCGTAGCAACTTTCGGAGGCACGGTCCCTACAAACGGTGCGCACGCTACCTCGCCGCGAGGACGCCGGTCCCTACACTTTTTACACTTTTGTTCAAGCTTCGTTGATGATACGCGTGTAAACGTATTTATTCCCCTCCTTGTGGCGGGAGAGGAGGGAGAAATCGACGAGGAGACGGAGGGTGTAGTAGGAGTAGCGGGAGCGGGATTTTATTGCCCGTCTGAACTCCTTTTCGGTGAAGGATGCGCCGAGGGTATCGGGCAGGAGGGTGAGCAGGTCGGACGGCTCGCGGATGATTATCTCATCGACGAGCTCGCGCGGGATGGACTCGAGGTGTGAGGCGCCCTTTTTACGCGTTTTATCCCAGCCGTCGAGGGCGCGGTATTCGTCGCACTCGATACAAAGCAGGACGAGCTCGAAGCGCGGGTCACCGATGTACTCGCGGATCTTATATATCTCGAGGGCGACGTCCTGCGGTCTTTTGCCCGTGACGGGACGGCCCGCGGGGGATATTTCGCCCGTCTCGCGGTCGAGCCAGCGCACACGGTGGCGCACGTCGATAGGATGTACGACGCGGACGTTACAGTGCGGCAAAAACCGCTCCAGCTTCGGGAGCATATAGGCGAGGTTGGAGCGTTGTATTTCGGTGACGCCCCACTCGTTTTTGATATCGGCGACGCTGCCTGCAAGCTCGATTTCGTGGTAGGCCTCGTCGGGCTCGTAATACAGCTTCAGGGTGCGGTGCATCACCTTCTCCGAGAGGCGGCCGATGCCGAGGAAGCCGCCCTCCGTTTCCTCTATCGCGCGGGCGGCGGCGCGCTTGAAGCGCTCGCGGTCTAGCATTGCTCACCTATGCCTTTCTTCATTAGGGTTGTATTTATGGGTCACGGCAGGACGCCGTGACCCTCTTTTCTTTTTATCGGTATTACCGTGATGTCAAGTATTATTTACATTCTGGCGGAGCAAGTGCCAACCCGTGTCAAATTTCGCGGGGTGGCCCCTACGGGGTGCGGCACCGCTTAACCCCGCTCGGCGAGGCGGCGGCCCATAAGCACGCCCATCACGGACGCCATCATAAGACCGCGGGTCCAGCCCGAGGAGTCGCCGAGGCAATGGAGGCCGCGGACGTTGGTATTAAACTCCTCGTCCATTTTGACGCGGTTGGAATAGAACTTCAGCTCGGGGGAATAAAGGAGGGTTTCGTACGCGGCAAAGCCGGGGACGACCTCGTCGACCGCCTTGATGAAGTTGATGATATTCATCATCGCGCGGTAAGGCATTGCGGCGGTGATGTCACCCGCCTCCGCATCGGGGAGGGTGGGACGGACGTTGGACTCGGCAAGCTCCTTCGGCCAGGTGCGCTTGCCGTCGAGGATATCGCCGAAGCGCTGGACGAGGATATGTCCCGCGCCGAGCATATTGGTGAGCTCGCCCACCTTCTTCGCGTACTCGATCGGCTGATTGAAGGGGGTGGAGAAATTGTGCGACACGAGGATGGCGAGGTTGGTGTTATTGCTCTTGTTTTCCTTATAGGAGTGGCCGTTGACGACGGCGAGGTCGTCATCGTAGTTTTCCTGGCTGACGAAGCCGCCGGGATTCTGGCAGAAGGTGCGGACCTTGTTCTTGAAGGGTGCGGGATGTCCGACGAGCTTCGACTCGTAGAGGACGTTATTGACCTTCTCCATAACCTCGTTTCTGACCTCGACGCGCACGCCGATATCGACGGTGCCCGGCTGGTGGGCGATATTGTGCTCGGCACAGAGCCTTTCAAGCCAATCCGCGCCACGTCTGCCCGTTGCGACGACAACGGTTTTTGCGGTGATATTGACCTCCTCGCCACCGATGCGGGCGATAACGCCCGAGCACACCTCGTCCTCCGAGATGAGGAGGTTCAGGCACTCGGTATTAAAGAGAATCTCGACGCCGCCCGCAAGCAGGTGCTGCTCGATGGCGTAGTAAATCTCCTGCGCCTTTTCTGTGCCGAGGTGGCGGATGGGGCAGTCAACGAGCTTCAGGCCCGCCTTGATCGCGTTGCGGCGGATGTCCTTCTTCTCCTCGTCGAACTCGAGGCCCTCGACGTGGGTGTCCGCGCCAAATTCGAGGTAGATGCCGTCGGTGTACTCGATGGTCTGTCTTGCAAGATCCGCGCCGATAAGGCTCGGCAGGTCACCGCCAACCTCCTCCGACAGGGAGAGCTTGCCGTCCGAGAATGCGCCCGCGCCCGAGAAGCCCGTGGTGATGGCACAGGGGCGGCAGTTGACGCATTTGCCCGTCTTGCCCTTCGGGCAGGAGCGTTTTTCGATAGCCTTTCCCTTCTCGATGATGAGGATGGACTGCTTGGATCCTTGACGGAGCATTTCGAGCGCGGTGAAGATGCCCGCGGGGCCCGCGCCGACGATGATAAGGTCATAGTTGGTTTTCATTTATTCACGTTCCTTTTTTTGAATTAGGGGGAGGTCGCAGTACCGCCGACCCCTGCGGTCGCGCCGCGTGGCGCGGGGATATTATCAGAGCGGCAGGAAGTAGAGCGCGCGGGGAGCGGCGCCGAGGTCGGCGAGGAGCTCGTGCACGCGGCCCACGCGCTCGATATTATCGAACTGATTGACAACGACGACCGAGCGGTCGGAAACCTCCGAGAGGTCGACGACGTCGACGAGCAGGTCGGCGGCGGGGAGGGAGAGGATGACGATATCGTACTCGCCCTTCACCGACTCGACAAGACCGATAAGAGAATGGACCGAGAGGTAGCCGTCCTCCGACTGCTTACCGACGGTGATGACGTCGAGAGAGTCGTCGATATTGATAACGGTGGGTGCGGCGCCATCGGCGAAGAACGCGTCGATTCCGACGGTGCCCTCCTTGTCGCCCTCGAGCATATCGAGGAGCATGGGCAGGCGGGAATCACACTCGACGATGAGGGTGCTCTTGCCCGCGGCGGCGTAGGATTCACCGATGGAGAGCGCGGCATCGAGGTCGGCGTAGCTGTCGGTGGTGACGAGGATGACGCCGTCACCGTCGCCGAGAGAGTTGCGGACCATTCCGCCCGCGGTGAGGTAGGAGTGCATTACCGCGACGGGGGATATCTTCTCCGCCCTGCGGGGCTTATAGAAGGCGGCGGGCAGGCCGACGACATCGGTGTCAAACGCCTCCTCGAGCTGCTCGGTGCGCTTCACCCTCTTATCAAGGACGAAGTAGAGGAAGCAGGCGGCGTAGGACACAAGGAAGCCAACTCCCGCGGCGACGATAGCCTTTTTGAGGATCGAGGGGCGGCTGGAGACGATGTCGTCGATCGAATACACCTCGGTCACGCGGAGGACGTCGGAGTCACCGTTTACGTCCTGAATAACGTTGAGCATCGACTGCTGGACGGCGTCGATCGCCTCGTATGCGACCTGCTTGTTATACGCGGTGACGTAGACCGTGAACATGAGCGAGTCGGGGTCGGTCTTGCCCGCGGAGATCATCGAATCAAGCGTTTTTACCGCGGTGTCCTCGTCAAGATTCCACTTGGCGTCGAGAGCGTGATCCTTCACCGCGCGGGTGCAGAGCGAGGTGGATGCGGCAAGCTCGACGTAGTTGCTGGCGAGCTGGGCGGCGCCCATCGTGGAGGAGGAGGTGACGCCGCCCGTCGAGGTCGCATTGACCCAGAAGGAGGCGTAGCCGATATAGGAGGTGCGGTCAAGCGCGAGCGAATAAACCGCGCCCGCCGCGCCCGCGAGCACGGTCACGATGCAGATAATCAGCCAGAAGGAGAGAAGCACCCTCCAGAGCGATTTTATACTGAAATCATTCGTCTTTTTCATTTTTATCTCCATTTCAATTATTAACCGAGAGTGCCGCGCATAGCGCGGAGGGAAACGTGCGCCGCCTCGGGCTCCATATTGCACCGAAGGTCAACGAGGCGCACCGTACGGGTCAGCCTGTCGGCCAGACGCATCGTCAAGACGGCGTGCATCGGATTTTTGCGGGACACGTACATCTGGGAGATCAGGCGGGTGGCAATCTGTGCCGCGGGGATCTCACAGGCGGTGTTTTGCGTGCCGCGGCCGAGGAAGGCGATGGCACGGAGGGGTGCGGACTCGTTAACGCCGTAGCCCTCCTTCCCTCTCCACGGCGTGCCGTAGGCGTAGGGGACGCCGCCCTTGAAGCGGATGATCGGCTTGTCACCGTTGAGGTAGTGCACGCGCGCGCCAAATTCGCGCAGCCAGAGGCGGGTGTGCGTGGTCTTGCCCGTGCCGCTCGGTGCGGTGAAGGCGTACGCCTCCCCGTCGAGGTTGAGGACGGCGCCGTGGAAGACGAAGGCGTCGTATTTCGGCAGCTCCTCGGCAATCTTGCGGTAGGCGACGATGGACTCGAGGTAGCCGTTTGAGAAATCGTATTCGGTCTGCGTGCGCTCCTCGTCAAGCTCGGCGTCGTTTACGCGGACGGTGAAATCCGCCTCACCCTCGGTGAGGTAGTCGCGCGCGAGCTCGGTAACGTAGTCGAAGCGGTTGTCAATACCGACGGTGAGGTCGGCAATTCGTATTTTTATCATTTAGCCCTCCTCACGAAAATAGGCGGCGATAAGCGTTTCGTTATTCACGCCGAACTGAATTGCGGCGAACATTTCCGCCGTGCCGTCGTAGAGGACGGTGTGTATCGCGGAGCAGTCGACGAATGCGTTATCCTCGACGATATTCATACTGACGGGTATATATACCCGTTCAAGCGAGGTGCAGCCCAAGAAGGCACCCCTTCCGATACGGGTGATGCCGCGGTCGACCGTGAAGCTGACGAGCGAGGCACAGCCCCAGAAGGTGTTATTAGGTATCGAGTAGAGCGAGGCGGACAGGGGCGCGTCGAGCAGGCGCACGCAGTTCATAAAGACGCCGTCGCCCATCTCGGTGATATTATCCCCCATCTCGACAAGCTCGAGGTAGTGGCACTCCTCAAAGACGGATGCGCCGAGGGTCAGGAGGCTGTCGGGGAGGGTTATTTTCGTCAGAGAATCGCACCAGAGGAACGCCTTGTCGTCGATCTCGGTGAGCCGCTCGCCAAAGTGGACGTAAGACAGGCTCTCACAGCCCGAGAGTGCGCTGACACCGAGGTATTCGAGGTCGCGCGGGAGGCTGATCTCGGCGAGCGAGGAGCAGACGAGAAATGCCGAATCCTCGATGACCCGCACGGTATCGGCGAGGCGCACGGAGGTCAGCGCGGTGCACCGCGCGAAGGCGGAATCGGGGATGATATAGGCAACCGACCGAAGGTCGACCTCGCCGAGCGAGCTGCAGTAGCCAAAGGAGCTCTCACCGATCTCGGCTACGCGGGACAGGTCGATTTTCGCAAGCGCGCCGCACATGTAAAAGGCGTAGTCGCCAATCACGCTGACCGAGCGCGGCAGGTCGATCGAGGTAAGCGCGCCGTCGCCGTAGAAGGCGTATGCGCCGATGCTCTCCACCCTTTTACCGAGGTCGATCTCGGTGAGGGCGGCACACTGCTGGAATGCGGCGTAGCCGATGGAGGTAACGCCGCGCGGCAGGTCAACCGCCGTGAGCGCGGAGCAATCGAAGAAGGAATCGTCGGAGATGACGGTGATCTTCTTATTCAGGGTAAGGTCGGTCAGGGCGGTACAGCCCATTGCGATACCGAGGGGTGTTGCACCGCCGCGATCGATATTCAGGGAGGTCAAGGAGGTGCAGGAGAGGAGGATATACTCACCCGCCTCCGTCCACTCGGGTAGGGTGAAGGAGGTGAGGCCCGACTCGGCAAAGGCGTAGTCGGCGAGGTGGGTAATTCCCCGCCCTACCTCAAAGGAGGTGAGCGCGGACGCCTTGGCAAAGGCGCGGACGCCGACCGAGCCGACCGATGCGGGAACGGTAATATTTTTCAGCGAGGTACAGCCCGCGAACATGTAGTCGCCGATGGCGGTGAGGCCGACGGGCAGGCTGACGTTATCGAGGCTGACGCAGTCGAGGAAGAGATTCGCACCCACGGTGCGAAGGGTCGCGGGGAGGGCGACGGTGTGGAGCGCCTGACAGGAGGCGAAGCTATCCGCGCCGAGGTGGGTCACGCTTGCCGCCGAGAGGTCGCATTCCTCGAGCGCGACGGCGTTCATAAAGGCGGAGTTACCGATCTCGGTAACGCTCGCGGGGAGGGTTACCGCCGAGACCTCGCGGTTGCCGTAAAAGGCGGAGGAAATTACGCGGACGGTATCCGGCAGGCTGACGGCAACGCCGATAACGCGCGTGACGTTGGTGCCGCCGACGTTCATCTCGCGGCGGACGGGGGTGGAATACTCGCCCGCGACGAGGCTACCCGTTATATCGCGGGGGGCGTTAAAGTCGATGAGGATGCCGTCGCCGACGATGACCAGCTCGTCGGTGAGGGCGGCGAAGCAGGGCGCACCGATGAAGGCGCACTCGCCAATCCTGCCAACGCTCGCGGGGACGTCGAAGGTTGCCTCGGCGGGGCTATCCGCGCACACGAGGCGGGTGAGCGCCGTGGTATTATGGAAGGCGTACGCGCCGATCTCGGTGAGGGTGACGGGCAGGATTATCTCGCCGACGGTGAGGCAATCGGCGAAGGCACGGTCATAGACCGTGGTAACGTAGTCGGGGATGCTGACCGAGGTGAGCGCGGTCTTCTGCGGGCAGGAGATGAGCACGCCCGCGGCGCGGTCGATAAGGATGCCCGAGAGGTCGGTGTAGCGGGGGTTGTCCCGCGCGACGGTGAAGGAGGTCAGCGCGTCGCAGTCGCCAAAGGCGTCGGTGCCGATCTCGGTCACACTTGCGGGGATGCTCACCGCGCCGAGCGAGGTGCAGCCAAGGAAGGCGTCCGCACCGATAGACGCGACCCCGTCGAGGTCAAGCGTGGCGAGTGAGGTACAGCCAAAGAAGGCACCCTCCCCCACCGAGGTAATCCTTCCGTGGGTGTCGAAGGAGGTGAGCTTTTCCGCGCCCGAGAAGGTGTAGCGGGCAATCTCGGTGATACCGACGGGCAGGGTGATCTCACGAATGGCAGTGGCAAAGAACGCGCCCTCGCCGATATAGGTCAGAGTGTCGGGCAGGCTTATCGTATCCAGCGAGGTGCAACGGTAAAACGCGGACGCGCCGATGCGCTCGACCGCCGTGCCGAGGTTGACGGTTTTCAAGGACACCGAGTGGTAAAACGCGCCGTCGGAGATATTCCTGACGAAGTCACCCATACTGACCTCGAGTACGGAGGAGGAATAAAACGCACCCTCGCCGATAGAGGTGACGAAGCGGCCGTCGATTGCGGTTGGAATGCGGATATTCGCATCGTCGCCAATATATTCGGTGATCTCGATGCTATCGTCGTCGAGAACGGTGTAGTAGAAGTCGCCGCTCTTGAAAACAATTTGCGGCGGGGGTTCGTCGCGCGTCAGAAGGACGGCAAGCAGCACGCCCGCGAGGGCGAGGACGAGCGCCCCGACAACCAGCGCGATTATTCCCTTTTTCGTTTTGAAAATGCCCATTTTATCTCCAAAAATATCTTTTCGTGTGAATTTGCGCGGTGCAAGTGCACCCTCGCAGTTGGCGTGAGGATACGCGGGTGACGCGTATATCCGTGTGTACGCGATAATTTAACCAAATCATTATACAATATTTTCGCGTGCGTGTCAACGGTGCGACTGCTTTTTCAGTATTTTAACGGATAAATTCGGTAAATGTCGACAAGGACGGCAGGTATATCCCCGCCCGTCGCGGGAAAAATACGAAAAAACGGAGGGATTTATGAAACGGTTTATTGTTGCGGTGTTAATTTTCGCGGTATGCGTCGCGCTCGGTGCGGGGGCGGTGCTCTTTTGCGCGGCGGAGGGCGACGGGAATGGCGCGGTAGGAAACGAAGGCGCGGAGAATGGCGGCGGTGCCAAAGGAGCGGAGGGCGTGACGGCGGACGAGGGCGCGACGGAAAAGGCGGGCGTGCCGGAATACGGCACGGGTCTTGGGCAGATTGCGGCGCGGGTCGAGTTGATAAAGGCGGGGCGGGTCGGCGAGCGGCTGACCTTCGCGGCGGAGGATTTCACCCGCGCGTTTGCCGTCGGGGATTTTGACGGGGTGCGGATAACCGCCCTTCCCCGCGAGGAGGACGGGATTCTGATTCACGCGGGACGGCGGGTCAAGGTCGGAGAGTATATCAAGAGAAAGCATATAGGCTCGCTTATCTTCGTGCCGACGGGCACCGAGGTGACCGAGGCGACGTTCGAGTTTGTCCTCGACGGTGCGGGGCTTGGCGGGGCGACGGTTTGTCGGATGAGATTCGGTGAGCGGGCTAACCGCCCGCCGAGCGCCGAGGGGGAGCAGCTGACCGTTAATGCGATGGCGGGTGTACCGACGTTTTTCCACATTTCGGGTAGCGACCCCGAGGGGGATCCGCTGACCGTTTTCATCATTTCGCCGCCGCGCTTCGGTGCGGCGCGTGTGGTCGCGGGCGAGGACGGCAGGGCGGCAAGGATCGAGTACACGCCGCGTGCGGACTACACGGGCACGGACGAGATGAGGTGCGTGCTACGCGACGGGTACGGCGGCTACTCGTCGGTGGTGACGGTGGGTATAAAAATAGCCCCGCGAATAAGCGAGGTCGTATATGCGGATATGACGGGCAGGAGCGAGTATGCCGCGGCGATCGCGATGAGCGCCGTCGGGGTGATGAACGGGCGAAAGCAGGGGGGCGTGTCACTTTTTGACCCCGACGGCGGGGTCACGAGGGCGGAATTCGTGGCAATGGCGCTTACCGCGCGGGGTATACGCCCGAGTGGGGTGGGCATCAGCTTCTTCGAGGATGACAGGCTTATCCCGCGGGCGCTGGTCCCTTACGTTGCCTATGCCGCGCGGTGCGGGATCGTTGACGGTGACTTCGGCGAGGGCGGGCTGGTGTTCCGCACGAATGACCCGATAACGCTTAGCGAGGCGGCGCTCATAATGGCACGCCTGATCGGCGTGGACGGCGGGAGCACGAACGGTACTAACCCCCGTGAGGAGGAGATATTCGGCGAATATTCGGGCACACCTTTCACCGCGATGAAAGCAGACAAAAACGGAACAGACGGCGGGTACGGGGCGATTCCCGTTTATGCGACGGCGAGCGTGTACGCGATGATAACCCTAGGCGTATTCGACCTGAACGACGGGCTGTTTTCTGCGGACGGGATAGCCGCCGACGGCAGCGTAATCATTGCCGACCGAGCTCTGACCCGCGCCACGGTGGCCGAGTGCCTTTATCGGTTGATGGGCCTTAGGGGATATTGACCGCGGCGCGGGGAAAACCACTTCCGCGTCGCGCGTTAGACAAGCAATCCCTCCGCCATTTTTTAAAAATGGCACCTCCCTTTGACAAGGGAGGCAAAAAAAGGAGAACGGCGAGCCGTTCTCCTTGGCAATCGTTTATCATTGTTTTTTGGTCAGCAGGGCAATTTGGCGGCCCATCTCCATCGGCAGATCCGACGGGGTGACCGAGAATGCGGACAGGTCTGAGGACAACGAGTCCGCCGCCGCGCCGTGGACGTAGACGGAGAGTGCAGAGCCAAAGAGCGGATCTGCGCCCGAGGCAACCATCGAGGCAAGGAAGCCTGCGAGGACGTCACCGCTACCCGCCTTCGAGAGGGCGGAGGAGCCGGAGGAGTTGACAAGCACGCGGTGACCATCGGTCACTACCGTTGCCGCCCCCTTGAGCACGAGGATGACGCGGTGCTCGGCGGCGAAGCCAAGTGCCGCCTCGATACGGTGGAGCTGGACGTCGCTGACAAGGTTGCCCGACAGGCGGGCAAATTCGAGCGGGTGGGGTGTGAGGATAACCGTGCGGGTCGCATCGTGCAGGAGTGCCCTGCCCTCCTCGGGATTGTCGGCGAGGGCGTTTATCGCGTCGGCATCGAGGATGAGCGGTCCGCCGTCCGAGCGAAGGAGCGCCGCCACGAGGCGGTAAAGGCCGTCCGTCGCACCCGAGCCTGAGCCGACGAGGGTTGCGCTTGACCCCTGCGAGTGCAGGACGATATCTGCGATCTCGGCGTCGGTCAGAGCGTCGGTCGGGGGGGACTCACGGTAGATCGCCTCGGGGTAGGTCACGCTTAGGTGGTTACATAGCGCGGAGGTGCCGAGGTAGGTGGTGTAGCCGCAACCGCCGCGCAGGGCGGCAGAGAGTGAGAGTGCGCCCGCACCGCGGTATTTGTCCGAGCCGGTGATGAGAAGGAGCCTGCCAAACGAGCCCTTCGAGGTATTTTCACCCCGCTCGGGCAGGAGGGCGCGCGCGTGATTGCGGTCAACGAGCGCGTAATCAAAATTGAATCGGGCGCGGACCCTATCCTCGGGGATGCCGAGGTCATCGTATACGAGGCGGCCGACGTACGCCTTCGCGGGGAAGGAAACGAGGCCGGGCTTTATCATCGAGAGGGCGACGGTCGAACTGACGGCGACGGCAATCTCGTGGTCGACGCTACCGTTGTCGGCGTTGATGCCCATCGGAACGTCAATGGCAATTTTGAGGGGGCGCACGCTCTCGTTGACAACGCGGCAGAGGGCGCGGATAATATCGGGCGCGGAGCCGTGATAGCCCACGCCAAACACCGCGTCAATGATGCAGTCGGCGGTGCGAATATCGGCATAAATTTCCTCGTCCCGGGCGAAATTCTCGACACGCCCCCCACCTTGTGTAAATTCGGCGCGGAATTTCTTCGCCTCGTCGCTTCGCGGTCCCGTACCGAAAATATCGTAGACGGTGACGTCGTAATCGGAAGAAAGGCGGCAGGCGGTAGCGTATCCGTCACCGCCGTTGTTACCCTTGCCCGCGAGGATAACGATGCGTGCGGGCGGGGGCAAAAGTGAGCGCACGGTGGCGGCAACCGCATCACCGCTACGCCCCATCAGAGTGTAGAGCGACAGGCCGAGCGAATCGGCGGCAAAGCGGTCGATTTCTGCAATCTGCGCTGACAGAGCAAGATACATTTTTCATCCCTCCCGTGTTTTTTGGTTCATCGTTGTAATATTTTACCATAAAATTGCAATAATTGCAATATTTTTACAACAATTTAACGGAAAAGTATTTACAAAGACGCGACAATTTGCTAGAATAGGAATATAAATTGTTTAAGGAGGAGAAAAATGAACGACAAGCTCATTATCACGGTATCAAGACAGTATGGCAGCGGCGGGCGCGAGATCGCCGAGCGGGTTGCCGCCGAGCTTGGAATCCCCCTCTACGACAAGGAGATCATCACCGCCGCCGCGGCAGAGGGTACCCCGTCCGAGGAGGCGATGGCGCGGGTTGACAGGACTACCAATTCCCTGCTCTACACGCTGGCGATGGGGTCAAACGTGCTCGGCACCACGGCGCATTTCGGCTACCGCATGCCGCTCAATGACAAGCTGTTTATTTTGCAGTCCGACGTCATCCGCGAATATGCCCGCGAGGGTAGCTGCGTTATCGTCGGGCGTTGTGCGGACTACGTGCTCCGCGACGAGAAGAATCTGTTCCGCGTGTTTATCTATGCCGACCTCGATTCGCGAAAGACGCGCGTTATGGAGCGCCACCCCGAGGTCAAGTCGACGCAGGTCGTCGACGTCATCAACAAGACCGACAAGCGGCGCGCCTCCTACTACAATTTCTACACGGGCAACAAGTGGGGCAAGCTCGATAACTACGATATGGCGATCAACGCCTCCACCCTCGGTATCGACGGCGCGGTCGAGGCCATCATCTCCTATGCGAAGCGGTTTATGGGATGATCCCCCCGCCCACGCACCGACCGCAACACGCGGCAGGATAATACGAAAAACGGCAGGTTTCCCCGCCGTTTTCTTTTTGCTCTTGAATGTTCTTTTGTAAATAGTTGTTTGCATTTATCGCACGAAAACCGCGCGAAATTTAACACGGGGTGGGGTGTAGGGCGCGTTTGTTGGGACCGGCGTCTTTTGTAGGGACCTGGCGTCTTTTGTAGGGACCGGCCTCCCGGACGGTCCGTAACACGGCGGGGGTACAATCGATTGCCATCGCCCGTGCGTGTAAGGCTCGGTTGCCCCTTGTTTTGCCTCGATTCTGTTGCCTTGCTCGGCTCGGACCGTCAAGTTGCAACGCAACTTTCGGATGCACGGTCCCTACAGACGAAGGTTATACGGACCGTCAAGTTGCAACGCAACTTTCGGATGCACGGTCCCTACAATTTACCACTCGCGTCAGCAAATATCACTCCGCCGCGGGCACGCGGTAGAGGTCGACCTTGTCGGCGAGGCTTTTCGTCACCCTATGCAGGAGGGTCATCGCGTCGGGCAGAAGCTCCGCGGGGAACGGGTGAAAGAAGTGGTCGGCCTCGAGGTTGAAGCTACCCTGATAGTCGATCTCGCCGAGGGCGTGCGCGACGTTGTCCCAATTGATCTTGCCGCAGTACATCATCGTGTGCTGGTCGGAGATATAGTCGTTATCGTGGACGTGCAGGCAACCGAGGCGGTCGCGACCGATGGTGCGGATGGCGTCCTCGGGCTCCCTGCCGCAGAGGGCGACGTGACCGATGTCAAGGCAGACGGTGAACACCGACGGGTCGGCGAGGGTGTCGTAATAGCGGCAGAGCTCCTCGGGCGGCGCGCAAACGTCGTCACAGATGGCGCGGGTGACGGGATGATGCTGCCACATATTTTCGATTGCGATGCGCACACCGCTATTCTTCGCGAGGGGTGCGAGCGCGGAGTAGAATTTCATATTCATCTCGAAGAGGCGCTCCTCGTTGCCGTAGTACCTGCCCTGCTGGAGCGGGTGGATGACCATATTTTCGACCCCGAGGATGGAGCAAAGCTCAAACGCGTGGGGGAATTTCGGCACGAGCCTGCCGAGATAATTCTCATACCCGCCGCCGAAGGGTGCGTGCGACTGAATGAATTTGACACCCGCATCGTCCGCCCTCTTGCGAAGCTCCTTTGCAAGGGTGACGTAATCGCCGTCGAGGATGGCCTCGCACTCGAGGTCGAGCGAGATGTCGATCGCGGGGAAGCCCGCCTCAATGATCATATCGACAGCGCGTCGAATGCCGAACACGCGCGCAAAGTGTAGCGTCTGGGTTGAGTAAAGCATATTTTTCTCCTTAATAGGTGTTTCGTGGGTGGTTAACCGTTCATTTCCGCAAAAAATATTGTTACGTTTATTCTACCCCACCCCGCCCGATTTGTCAAGTACCGTGCAAAATCCCGTTCTCTTTTTCCGCATAATTGCCAATTTTGTCGCGTTTTTACCAATTCTCGCATAGCGAGAGTGATTCTCATTTCAGTGGAGTGATTCTCAGTTTTGTGGAGTGATTCTCGCTACGGTGGAGTGCGGTTTCCGCGGGCGGAACAAGTGTCGGGATTTTAAAAATGGCGGGATTTTCGCAGGCGGGGGTGAGGGCGGTGGCGGAGTTTTAAGAAAGGCGGGATTTCCGCGGGCGGGGGGCGGGGGTAAAAATCTGGAAGATGATTTTGCGGGCGGCGGTGTCGGGGCTTTAAGAAAGGCGGGATTTCCGCGGGTGCGTGGCGGAGGAGGTAAAAATCTGGAAGATGATTTTGCGGGCGGGTGTGGCGGTGTCGGGGCTTTAAGAAAGGCGGGTAAATATAAGCCTTCCCTAGTGAGGGAAGGCATTGTGTTACCTCGCCGTGATTGTGAATTGGTACTCTCTGCGTTCTAGGCCTTACGCAATCTCCTTCAGTCAGACGCGGTGCGTCTGCCAGCTCCCTCCCGGAGGGAGCCTTATAGCTTTCCCTAGCGAGGAAATGGCGGAGAGAACCGCAAGCGGCTTGGATGAGTAGCCAAAGACCGCCCACCGCACCAAGGCGAGGCAAAAATAAGCCTTCCCTTGTGAGGGAAGGTGGATTTCGCGTAGCGAAAGACGGATGAGTAGTCAAG
>JAZODF010000041.1:0-53469 GCA_045596865.1 Eubacteriales bacterium | reverse complement strand
CCATTGTCTTCCTAAGACCGCTTGGCCTCCGACTTGGTAGGGGTCGGTTTTGGCTTGCAGGCTACGAGAGCGCTCACGAGCATGACAAGCGCAAGAAGAAGAGCAAGAATTCTACTCTTTTTCATGGGGGTTTTCCTCCTAAAATAAAATATAATTTTTATTAAGCGCGTTTCGCGCAATAATAAACCGAAACGTAAACGATTGTTGTCAAATTCCGATGGGGTCGATTAAAGTAAATTAACGGCAATTTGCTAATTAATTTGACACGGGGTGGGGTGTACCCTACCCTTTTATTCCTTAACGCCGCCGACGTTAACGCCCTTGGCGATTGCCTCCCTCCCCGAGGGAGGGGGACCGACGACTGCGTGAGCGGTCGTTGGTGGAAGGAGTCTTTTTTTGTGGTTGTTAATCCCCTTTTACTCCTTAACGCCGCCGACGTTAACGCCCTTGGCAAAGTATTTCTGAATGAAGGGGTAGATAACGAGGATCGGAATGATGGAGCAGACGATAAGCGCGTAGATGACCGAGTCGGAGGCGTACGGCTTATTCCAGCCGCCCATGAAGTCGGGGTCCTGGAACTCCTCGAGCTTCAGACGGATGAAGACCTGCAGGGGGTGCTCGTTGGAGTTGGAGATCATCTGGCGTGCCCAGTAGTAGCCGTTCCAACGGGAGATGGCGAAGAAGAGTGCGACGGTTGCGATGGTGGATTTACACATCGGAAGGTACACGCGGCTAAGGACCTGCATCTCGGTTGCGCCGTCGACGATTGCCGCCTCCTCAATCTCGGAGGGGACGCCCTCGAAGGCGTTACGCAGAAGGATGATGTTCATTGCCTGCATACCCATTGCGATAACGACGAGCCACTTGTCATCGACGATGCCGATGGTCTCAAACACGTCCTTAGTCGCGAGGTAGTTTAAGTACATCGGCACGATACCCGCCGAGAACCACATCGTGAATACGAGGAAGAAGTTGAAGCCCTTGCGGAATAAGAGCCTCTTTTTAGAGAGGGCGTAGCCGCCGAGGATGGAGAACGCCATCGCCCAGAGGGTGCCGTAGAAGGTGACGAACAGGGTGTTCGTATAGGAGTTCCAGAACATATTGTCACCGAACATCTCGGCAAACGCCTCAAACTGGATGCCCTTCGGCCAGAGGACGATCTGTCCGTATTCGACCGCCTCACGCGAGGAGATCGCCGCGGAGATCGCGTAGATGAAGGGGTAAAGACAGCAGATTGCAAAGACCGTCAGGAATATGTAGGAGAGGATTTTAAACAGTAGCTCGGAAAATTCAAGTCGTCTTTTCATTTCCTACCTCCTTAATAGAGCGAGGTGTCGGATGCCTTGCGCGCTATCGTATTTGCACCGATAACGAGGAGCATACCGATTACGTTGTTTATCATTTCGGCGGCGGTGGAGATACCGATCAGGCCGTCCTGAATACCGCGGCGCTGTGCAAAGGTGGACACGACGTCGGCGGTGACGTGGGTGTTATAGTTATAAAGAAGGAGAACCTTCTCGTATCCGACGTTAAGCAGCGAGCCGATACGGGTGATGAGCATGATGACGACGGTGGACAGGATGCTCGGCAGGACGACGTAGCGCATCTGTGCCATTTTGCCCGCGCCGTCGATCTGTGCCGCCTCGTAGCTCGTGGGGCTGATCGCGATTATCGCAGCGAAGAAGACGATGGAGTCGTAGCCCGCGGTTTCCCAGATGCCGCTGATCTGGTAGATCGCGCGGAAGAAGCCGGGCTCGTTAAGAAGACCCGTCCGTCCGACCTCCTCGGAGATTGCGCCGATGTTGACGAGAAGTCGGGAGATGACACCCATCTCGACACCGATGACGGTGGCGGGCTGACGCACGAGCATCGTGATAAGGGTGGTCATAACGACGGTGGAAATGAACTTCGGCAGGTAGGTGATGACCTGATATACGCTGCGGGCGACGTTCGAGCGGATCTCGTTGAAGAAGAGCGCGATTATGATCGGCATCGGGAAGCCGAAGCAAAGACCGTAGAAGGAGAGAAGGAAGGTGTTACGGAATGCGCGCCAGAACTGTATCGAGTCCTCTCCAATGCCCGAGAAGAGCAGCTTGAAGTAGGAGAAGCCGGCGTACAGCTGATCCGCGACGTCGAGGTTGTTATCGTTGACCTTGAACGCGCCGAGGAGCTCGTACATCGGGAAATACCGCCAGAAGAGGAAAACGAGGAGCATCGGCACCAGCATAAGGTAAAGGCGCCAATCCTTCAGTACGGTGCGGGCAACGTTCAGCCAGGTGTGCTTTTCAACGTCGTCGCGTACCGCCTGCTCGGGGTCCTCGCGGTAGGTTTTCGTCGCCTCGTCATAGACGAGATAGTCGTCGGGTTTGAATTTCATATTAATTCTCCTTTGCCGATCGGCATAAGCGTAATTTACGTTAGTTTCGTGCGGTGTGAGCCGCGGGTGCGACTCGCGCGGTGGCTCAATCGTCGGTGTAGTCCGCCTTGTCGGCGGGGGGTGCGTCGTCGTCGTAATCGGTCCCAAACACGCCCTCGAGGTAATCGGGGTCGGCGGTCACCGAGTAGAGATCGTCACCGTCGGTGGGGCGATTTTCTGCCGCCTCCTCCTCGGCGCGGCGGATGAGGTAGGCACGCTGATCCTCGAGCATGCCGTCCACCTTACGCATCAGGATAACGATAACCGAGGTGAAGATGAGAGTGACGACGTCGGTGGTGACGTAGACGAGCAGGCTGCCAAAGCCCGGGTCGAAGATAAGCGACACGAGCCACCGACCGAGTGCGACCGAAAGATAGGTCACGGCGGTGAAAAGAAGGAGCAGCGGGACGCGCTCACGGATCCTCTCCTTGCCGAGGGCGCGAATGAGAATCAGCGACAGAAGGCAGAAGAGATTACCGACGCAGTAGATGAGATAGTGCCGTGCCTCACCGCCCGAAGCGACGGTGAAGACGAATCCGCCGACGAGTGCGGGGATGGCGGCGAAGGCGCCCCAGCGCATCATAGTGATACAGACGAGAAGGAGC
Source organism: Eubacteriales bacterium (assembly GCA_045596865.1). Taxonomy (GTDB): domain Bacteria; phylum Bacillota; class Clostridia; order Oscillospirales; family CAG-272; genus UBA1740. Next base: position 50,448 of record JAZODF010000041.1, on the reverse strand, counting down.
GTGGTCGAGATGGCGAACGGCACGCCGACGAACCAGCGGGTGGTGGCGAGCGTTGTCAGCCCCTCGGATATTACGAGCAATATCGACAGGATAAGAAGGTCAATATTGCGGTATTGCTTAAAGGTGATGTTGCCCATTTTTGTTATAAGGGAAATTTCCCTCCTTATTATAGATAATTAATTTTACAACAATTGTGAAAATCTGTCCTTGATTATTTTGACAACAAAATTGATTTGTCTTAATTTTTTTGACATTCCTCAACAAAACCGATTGCCGTTGGAAAATTTACAGTCAACTTTTTGTGCAGACTGCACAACGCCCCAAATAATCAAGCAAAGTCGGCGCCTACGCGCGCGTAAGAAGATCAATAAAAAAAGCAAAACGCCACGGCGAAAACAGGAGTCACACCGCGACGTTTTGAGAAAATATCGGAATTAGAGGTTAAATTTGTTAAGATTGCGGGGGTGCGGCGGGACGGAAGATGCGGTTTTCCCCGCGCGGGGCGAGCGAGCCCGTACAGATACGAGTGGCACACGAGCGGGGGCCGTCAGAACACGCCGAGGGATTTGAGGATAAAGGAGGCGAGGAAGACGGTGACGGCGCTCGAGAGGGTTGTGAAGACGACGAGCTGACCCGCGAGGGGGACGTCGGCACCCATTTCCTGCGCCATTGGGACGCTGGACACCGCGACGGGGGTGGAGAAAACGGCGACGAGTGCGGCAAACTCAGCACCGCCGAAGCGATTGCCGAAGGCGATATACGCGATACCGAGGCCAAGAAGCGGCACGATGACCGAGCGGATGAGCGTGCCCGCGATGATCTCGCGGCGGAGGTGGGAAATCGCGGAGAACTCGAACTGCGCACCGAGGACGAGCAGGGCGAGGGGTGTGGCGAGGTTTTTGAGGTATTCCATCGTTTTCCAGACGGCACCGACCGACGAGAGGCGGAATTCCCAGCCAAGCGAAACGAAGATGGCACGGATGCCGAGGGCGGCAAGTCCCGCGAGGATGCCGAGGATGAGCGGGTTTTTGAGGATGCCAAGGAGGACGCGCTTCAAGGTGGCCTTGCCGTCCTTGCCGAAGATGGAGAGGCCGATGACCGCGAGGACGTTGAACACGGGCACCATCACCGCAGAGAGGAGGGTGGCGACCGCCGCGCCCTCACCGCCGAAGAGCGCGGTGGCAAGCGGGATGCCAATGAGCGCGTAGTTGGAGCGGAACACGCCCTGGATAAGGGCGCCGCGGCGCTCGGGCGACGGGGTCAGAAGCATGACCGTCGGGATACCGATGAGGAAGAGGATAAGCACCGCGACAGCCGCGTAGAGGACGTAGCCGAAATCATAGCCGCCGAGGCTCTCAATGCCGTAGACGTTCATAAAGAGCATTACGGGCAGAAAGACGCGGAAGACGAGCTTATTCGCCGCCTTAGAAAAGTCGGCGCTCATCATACCGATGCGCTTAAGGATATAGCCGATTGCCACCGTGAAGATTATCGGCGCAACCGAATTAAAGGCGAATAACAGGTCACCTAACATTCTGACCTCCCTGAAATTTGATCGATTTAATTATACACCTCCCCGCAGGATTTTGCAATAGGGATTTTTTACTTTACCCTGCCCTTTGTTAATGAATAGAGCTGTTAATTGGGGTCGGGCAAAAAAACGCCCCGCCAAAGAAGGCGGGGCGTTGTCGGTTAACCGTTTTGGTGTCTTGTACCCGACACCGTGGGGAAAGATCTTGATAAAGACCTGTAAAAGTTAATTCAAATATTCAGTTGTAAGGTATTGTTTACATTTTGGGGGTGTGAAAATTCTCTAAAATTTAACACGGGGTCCCTCTTTTGACTAGTTCATTGGTTTATACCTTGTTTTCACGTCGCCACCGCCTTCTTCACGACGGGGCGGCTGTTGCTTCTTTGCCTCTTGTGGCTACTATCCCGATTTTTACCCCGTTTATCTCCCGATAGCGTGGTAAAAATGAGCTTCGCCGATTGACCGCGCGGGGCGGTTAATAAATCATTTTGGGAGTTTCATCCTAATAAACCTTTCTAACACTTGCGGGCGGATTCCCGCGTTACCCCGGGGGATGTGTCGCGTTTTTTAGGTGTGCATTGGTTTTTACCCCTTGTAAGAATTTATGGTAGGTGGGGTTTATTCGTGCATTGGTTTATACCGCTTTCTTTATTCGTTTTGCGATATTGTTATTCGTTCATTGGTCCTTACCGCTTTCGTATTCTTTTTTTGGCGGTATCAGTTGTTCATTGGCGTAAATTCCTCAGGTCTTCCACGGTGGTCCGTCACCGTGACTTTGTGGGGGCTCCTGCCCATGCCGATGAAAATTCGATCGAATCAGTTAGTTCATTGGTCTATACCGTTTATAAAAATTGCTTAATGCACGTCGCCATAGTTGCGTTCATATATCAAACCGGAATATCCTTTGATAGGTGACGTGCGCCCACGCCGTGTGGCAAGCAACCGAAATTCAATATTATTGGTCCACCCGTCCCGTAATGCGGGGCGGGCCGCTTGCCACTTAATTAAAAGTGTGCCATTGGACCTGTCCTCTCTTTCCTCGGGGCATCATCCCCGTAACGTAATTCGTGGTGTCGATTATTCGGGAACGATGAGACCGTAGCTTCCCGCCTTGCGCTTATACACCACGCATACCTCGTTGGTTTTATCGTCGGTAAATGCGTAGAATGCGTGCCCGAGCAGATTCATCTGCAGTATTGCCTCCTCCGGGCTCATTGGCTTGAATGGGAAGGTCTTTACGCGAATCTCAAATTCGCCCTCCTCGACGTACTCGTCATTCTCCTCCTCCGCAAGAACGAATGCGCCGCGCTTAACCGTCTTTTCGAGCCTTGTCTTGTTCTTTCTAATCTGTCTTTCAAGACTCTCGACCGCTCTGTCAAGTGCGGTAAGGAAGGTGTCACTTTCCTCCTCACTGCGGAAGGTGGTGCCACCGTAGTTTACGGTAATCTCGATGATCTTGGCTCCTTTACGGACCCGACAGGTTACAAATCCCTCGGTATCCTCGCCGAAGAATTTATCAAAGCGGGCGAGCTTCTTCTCCACCGCGTCCTTGAGCGATTCCCTGACGGTCATTTGCTTGCCGTGAATTGTGATCCTCATACCGTTTACCCGTGTCCCGACGATTCGGGACCCTTTCCTGTGGAATTCGCGAAGAATGGGAGTTCCACCTGCGTGGTGTGGACGGTCGGTCATATCCGACGGTATTCCGCGGTGGCTATCGTCACCGAGAACGTCCAAACCGTTAAGGGGTGATTCCCCCTCTCGCACCTTTATTGTAGCATATTTTGTGGTGATTGTAAACAGTTTTTCGGATTTTCTACACCCCTTTTTGTGAGTTGTTACCAAACGGTTAAATTTTGGGTCGAATATGCACTTTTTTTGCCGAACCCCTTGACAGACCGCCCGATCTATGATAAAATCAGTCTTGTGGGCGGTCCTCGATGACCCGCCCTTTTTTGTTTATTTTTCACAATTGCGACAAGGGTCTGTCAAATAGGTGAGGGGCGACGCTCCCCCCATCTGCCTATCAACACCCGAGCTGCACATAACAAGTTCACAATTGCGAGTGGGCACCGACAAGGCTGCTAACTCGGATTTTTATTAAGCCTCCCCCCTCGGGGGAGGTGGCGGCTCCGCCGACGGAGAGGGCAATTTTCCTTCCCCTTCGTGCCACCTCTTTCCATTACAAAAACCGCAGAAGGCTTCCCTCTCGGGTCACCTTCTGCGGTTTTTTTATTTGTTCTTGGACTTTTTCGGTTTTACCAAATGTGTCATCTCTCTTGAGGGATAGACAGATTTGAGGAAAAAGCTTCGTTCTTCGAGGCGTGAGGCGTATAGGCATACGTCGAGCCTCGAAAACGGAGGTAGAAAAAGTCCATAAAAATCGGGGAAATCCGTAGGATTTCGACCTTGACCTTGCGGGGATACCATCAAAGACAATTCAATAAGCCTTGGACTTTTTCGGTTTTACCAAATCTGTCATTCCTCAACGTGGGGGATGTCCTTGCTGTCGCAATACTCCGCCGCGGGAGAGCCCGCGGGACAGACCACGGTCAGCTGAGGACAGCCGTTGAAGATACCCCAGCCAAAATCGTTCACCGTGCCGGGCAGGACGAGGCGGCGAAGCGAGGTACAGCCGCGGAATGCGGTGTCGTCAATCTTCACAACGCTGTCGGGGATTACGACCTCCTCGAGCCCCTCGCACATATAGAACGCGCCCTCGCCGATCTCATAGACGCTGTCGGGGATCTCGATGCTCTTCAGATTCTTGCACCCGCAGAATGCCCAATCGCTGACGGTAACGACGGAGTCGGGGATGCTGTACTCTGTTGCCTCGAGCGTCGGGGGATAGGCGATGAGGATAGACTTATTCTTATTGAACAGGATGCTACCAACCGATTTGAAGGAGCGGCTGCGAGGATCGACCTCAACGCTACGGAGCGAGGTGCATCCGCGGAGCGGACCCGAGCCGATCGAGAACACCGAGGCGGGCAGATAAATGCTCTCGAGCGAGGAGCAGTCCTTAAAGGCGTTCTTACCGATTTTAAGCAGGCCGTCGGGCAGGTTGATCTTGCGAAGCTCGGTACATCCCGAGAATACCATATCGTCGATCTTGGTTACCTTTTCGGGTACGTTGATCTCGGTCAGGGAGATACAGTCGGCGAAGGAGGACTCACCGAGGATGGTGAGCATACGGGGCAGGTCGATGTGGGCAAGTGCCTTACAGCTATTGAAAACGCCGCCGTAGATCTCGGTCATCTCGTCGCGGAGGCTGACCTCGGTGAGCGAGGCACAGTTCTCGAACGCGCGCTCGCCAATCTCGATATCCTCGTTCTCCACAACGACGGAGGTGAGGCTGATACAGTCACGGAAGGTGGACTCACCGACGAAGGTAACGTTCTTCGGCAGGGTCATCCTTTCAAGGCTCTTGCATCCGCGGAACGCCTCGCGGCGGACGCGCTTTACCTCGGCGCCTAGGTGGACGGTGACGAGCTTCTCGCAGTTTTTGAACGCGCTCTCACCAATCTCGACAACGCCGCCGGGGATGGAGATCTCGTCGCTACCGTCCTTGCAATGGGTGAGGACGCCTCCCTCAACCTCCAGGCTTCTCATCGTTTCGACGGGGAGGCCGGAAATGAGCTTCTGCACGTATTTCTCGACCGAGGTCTTGGAGTAGCCCTTGACGTGCTGGATGTTCTCGAGGATCATCTTCAGCGCGGCGGGAATCTCCACCGCCTCGTCAAGATAGACGGGATAAATTTTCTTGTTGTTTTTGAATGCCGTGATGATCTCCATACCGCAGTATTTCGAGTTCATCGACGCCTTGGAGATAAAGAGAAGGAAGGCGGAGCAGCCCTCGATCTTGGTGCGGAGCTCCTCGCGGAAATCCTCGCCGATCTCCATGGTATCGTCGTACCAGATACGGAACTTCTCCCTCTCGATATGCTTTAAGAAGGAATACACCTCGTCGGTATCGACGTGAGAGTAGCTGACGAATATGTACGGCTCGTTACCCTCGTAGGAAATAAGGTCACCGAGGGTGTAGCCCGTGTGCACGTTTGTCATCTTGTTATCGAAATCGCTCATTTTGTTCTCCTTAATTAAATAATGAGTGCGAGCACGCCGAGTGCCGCGAGGATAGTGGGAACGGCGACGGTCACGCCGATGCGGAGGAAGTCGAGGTAGCCAAATTTATGACCGTGCTCCTTAAGGATGGAGGACCACATAATGCCCGCAAGCGCGCCGATGGGGGTGAGGAACGCGCCGATATTCGAGCCGATGACAGCCGCAAACACCGCGGGTGCGGTAACGCCCGACGAGATATTCTCGATAATCGAGCAGAACAGCACGCTCATCGGGATATTGTTAATGAGGTTTGCCGCAAGGAAGGAGGTGATACCGTACTTGAAGACGGTTGCCCCCTCGCCAAGGAGGTCGGCAATCGCGGCGGTGACACCCTTGTCCGAGAGGCCGATGACCATCACGAACATCCCGAGCACGAAGGGGATGAGCTGCCATGGGGCGCGCTTTAAGCAGGCAAGGAGCTCCGCAGGCTTTTTCTTACGCGCGATGGCGAAGCCGAGCGAGAAGACGAACAGGCTGATCGCCGCGACGAGCGACACGAGCCACATTTCGAGCCCGATATAGGAGCCGATGGCGAGCGCGACGGTGCAGACGGCAAGGTGGATGAGGCCGACGGTGAGCTGCGGCTTATCCGTGATCCTTGCCTCGGTGGGCTCGCCCGAGATGGGCTCGGCGAGCTTTTTGCGATAGAGGAGGAAGAGCGCAAGGAAGGCTACCGTGCCCGCCGCAAGGGTAGGCAGGAGCATGACCTTGGTATATTCAACGAAGTTGATGCCGTACGCCTGCGAGAGGTAGATGTTCGTCGGGTTGCCGATAACGAGCATCATTGACCAGGTGTTCGCCGCGACGAATTCGGCGGCGAGATAGGGCATCGGGCTGATCTTCGCGTTCTTCGCAAAGTAGCAGATGAAGGGGGTAAAGGAGAGGATGATGACGTCGTTCGAGGTGAAGACGGTGAGCACGGATACCGTCAGGTACAGGTAGAGAAAGAGCTTCGTCTGGCTTGTCTTCGCGCGCTTCAGAGTGACGTTGGCAAGGTAGCTGAAGAAGCCGAGCTCGTCAAGGAAGATCGAGAGGATCGTCATCGAGATAAAGAGCACGAGGATCTTTATCGGGTTTATTGCGTCATTGGACACAAGTGCGGCGCCCACGCGGGATACGTCCGCCTGCCCCGAGATGAGCAGGACCGCCGCGCCGAGGAGCGCGACGAGCCAATAGGTGTCGAGCTTGATCTTACCTATGCGAACGGTGGGGAGAAACAGGACGGACAGTATCATCAAAAGACACGCCACGCCGCAGATGATTATTGATGGTATCATGATGTCGGATGCTCCATTGATTATTAGGCGCCTTCGGTTGCGTCGGGATTTACAAGGCCGCCGAGGTCATCGGGGTTCACGTCGGGGATATCGATGTCCGCGTCGGGGTTATTCTGCTTATACTCGACGTAGGAGGAGTAGTAGGAGAGGATGACGTCGTTGATCTCCTGGTCGGTGACCTCGTCAAGGTCGGAGTAGTTGTCGGCGATGTAGTCGGAGATACCCTCGACGATCTCGTCCTCGAGAAGGATGCCGTTTTCCTCAAGGGTGCCCGACACGCTCTCGTTAAGCGCCTCGCGGTATTCCTCGTCGGTCGCGTAGTTTTCCTTATCGATCGCGAGTGCGTCGTTGATACCGCCCTTGACGTTCTCGTACATTACGTTGATGTCCTCGCCGAGGCCGAGCTGGTCAGCCATGATGGAGATGGACAGCTTCGTGAGGATTGCAACGAGGCGGTCGGTGCGCTCGTTCTTATGCAGCTCGTCAATGACCGAGTCGATGATGAGCGTGCCGTTTTCATCGGTGACGGTGAGCTTACCCTTCAGGGCCTCGGTGTCGTCCTCGCTAAGGAGGATGAGGATCTCGTTATCCGCCATGATGAAATAGACGTGGAGCATGGTGGCAAGGTCGCCCTCGACGTTGGTGTGATCCGAGTCTGCGAAGATGCCGAACGCCTCGACGAAGATGGAGCGGAAGGGCTCCTCAACGGGGAAGGCGTCAATATTCACGGTCAGCGCGGTGGAGGAGCCACGGAGCACGCCGGCAAGAATCTTTGCCATATATTCGTCACCCGCCATGGAGTGCAGGATACGCTCAATGTCGGTCTGCTGGTCGGGGTTGGGTGCCTTCCAATCCATTCCCTTCAGCTCCATTGCGTCAACAACGACGCCCGCGAGGAGGACCGCCTTTTCGCGCATATCGTACTCCTCGCCCTCGACGGTCGCGTGGGTCAGGCCCTTGAACACGGTTTCGTAGCCGTATTCACCGATGAGGGTAACGACGGGGCTGGAAATTGCGTCGTCAAGATAAGCGGTGTAGAATCCGTCAACCGCCTCGACGGTCTCGGGGGAGAGGTCCTCACGGCCCGTGAGCTCGTCACGCGCCTCGCCCGCGAGGGTGAGGAAGCCGCAAACGGGGAGCAAAACTACCGCCGCGACAAGCACGCCCTGCACAACGCCGAGCGCCGCGCCGAGAAGACGGGAGATAAGGCCCTTGTGACGTCCGCCCGCGACGATGGCGCCGAGCAGCCAATATACGATAAAGAGGACCGCCTTGATAACGTAGAATGCGGCGATAAATACGACGGGAGCGGTCACGATCGCGATAACGACGTCAACGATAAGCTGTGCCGTTTCGACGTCGAAGGAGGCGATGATCTCGCGGATTTCGGGCTTCACCGCGGTTTCGTAATCGGCGTAGTATTGGGTGATCAGCTCCTCAAGGGTCTTGCCCGCGACGAACGTGTCGATAAAGTCGGTAATGCCCATAGCCACGAAGTAGGCAATGCCCGCCGCCGCGGCAATCGTAACGATGCGGATGACGGTCTTGCCGAAGCCGCGCTTGATTCCGTAGAAGACGCTGACAAGGATGGTCAGTAGTGCAAAGGCAACGAGACCGAGCGAGATCCAACCGCCAATGCTGGTGGGGGTGGTAACGGTGGCAAGGTCGTTAACGGCATTCGATGCGCCGTCGGTGACCGCCTGTGCCTCTAATAAAAGGTTCATATTGTTCTCCTTTCGGTTGGTGTAGAAATATATTCACTTGCAGATATGTATCCAAATTAATTGTACTACAATTTTCCACGAATGTCAATATATTTTAAATACTTTAATAAACACACCGCACCGAATCCACCGCAAGCAAAAATATCCACTCCCGTAAAATCGCACTTGATTTGTTCATATCCGTGTGGTAAAATATAGGTGGATCGGGATACATCAAGACGTGTGTATATCATAGCGCATAACGAAAAGATATCGATGTAGCAAGTTAGTTTATTCCCTACTATGATATAAAAATAAAAGAGGACTTAATATGAGTTATTATGTAAAAGTAATTGAAAACGGAGTTTTACAAAGGTATATGATTTCTTCAGAGAGTGTCATAGAAATTCCCGAGAATGTTCATACAGTAGCGTCTGACTGTTTTCGTCCAGAGCTTCCCGATAATTTCACAAAGGATATTTTATATGATCTTTCAAATTGGGATCATACGTGCAAAATTGAAACTGTAGTGATAAGAGAAAACATCAAATTCATTGAAGATGGCGCTTTTTGCGGGCTTCCTAATCTTAAAAGTTTTGAGGTTGCCACCGACTGCACCGCTGCAAGTGTTTATGACGACGTATTGTTTTCTAGAGATGGCAAAAAGTTGATTTCCTGCCCGACTAAAAAGCAAGGAGACCTTGTTGTCCCTCGCGGAACCGAGAAAATATGCGAAGGAGCATTTGAGGAAACCGAGCTTAAACGCATATGTCTGCCCGACGGATTGATATGCATTGATGACTACTTCACTTACGGATATTGCCTTGAAGAAATATACATTCCGTCGAGTGTTGTTGATATTACATCCCTTGCTTTTAAACACTGTGAAAATCTGGTTATCAAAGCTCCTGGAGGCTCGTATGCGATTCAGTACGCTATGGAAAACAATATTGCATACGAAGAAATCTCCCCCGAGGTTATCACCGATATGGCGAACTCCAAAAAGCAGGAATATTGGATTTTGGTGCGAGGCGATGACGGTAATCCTTGTCGTGCAAAAAGATTCGGCTACGCTTATGAATGGAATGGATTTACTTTCTTTTCAGACAGAATAATTCCCTCTGATGATACCGTTTCCACCGAAAAAAGAAGCGGAAAGGCCCTCTGTGCGTGGAGCGAATTCATCGAAATATACGCAAAAGATCCTGAAAAAATAACGAAAATGTTGACCGGCGGAGCCTCGGTTCTCGACTTCCCGGAGTATTGAAGGAGTATTAAATATTAAGTCATAAAAAAGTATAAATCAACTAAGCCTTGCGAGCTCTCCTTCGGGAGGGCTCGCTTTTTTCTCTTTTCGTTAAATGTCAAAATAGTGCGATAAAAAGTAAAGTGAGGACTTGAATAAATCAATTTCGTCGTGTATAATAGAGGTAAATACAACCAAAAAGGAGTACGCCATGAATATCGGAATCTTCACAAACCTTTACAGAGATCTGCCATTTGACGAGGCGCTCGCCCTCTATGCCTCGCTCGGTATTAAGGATATTGAGGTCGGTGCGGGCGGTAACCCCGGCAACGATCACTGCAAGCCCGAGGTGCTCTTAAACGATCCCGCCGCCCTCGAGGCGTGGCTCGCCACCGTGAAAAGGCACGGTATGAATATCAGCGCCCTGTCGGTGCACGGCAACCCCGTCCACCCGAACAAGCAGATCGCCGCCGCGGATCACAGGGATTTCGTCAATGCCGTCCTCCTCGCCGAGCGGATCGGTGTCAAGACGGTTGTAACCTTCTCCGGCTGTCCTGCGGGCGCACCCGGTGACAGCACGCCGAACTGGGTCACCTGCTCCTGGCCTACGGTATTTTCCGAGGCGCTCGAATACCAGTGGAACGACGTGCTCATCCCCTATTGGCGGGAGGCGGCGGCATTTGCCGCGGAGCACGGCGTGCGCGTCGCACTCGAGATGCACCCCGGATTCTGTGTATATAACGCCGACACGCTCCTTCGCCTTCGTCGGGCGGCGGGCGACAATATCGGTGCAAACCTCGACCCCTCGCACCTCATCTGGCAGGGGTGTGACATCGTGGCGGTCATTCGCGCGCTGACGGGTGCGATCTATCACTTCCATGCGAAGGACACCGCGCTCAACTCCTTCAACGTGGCGACGAACGGCGTCCTCGACACCAAGGGCTACGACAAGGTGCCCGAGCGCTCCTGGATTTTCCGCTCGGTCGGCTACGGTCACGGCGAGGAGTATTGGCGCGCGATTGCCTCCGCGCTCCGTGTCGCGGGCTACGACGGCACGATCTCCATCGAGCACGAGGACGTGCTCATGTCCCGCTACGAGGGCCTGTCCCGCGCGGTCGCAACCCTGAAGGCATCCCTCATCGAGGAGGAAATGCAGGGCAATTTCCCGTGGATGAAATAAGCGCGGACCATGTCCCCAAACAAAACAGAAAAGACCTCCCACGGGAGGTCTTTTCTATACCACTCTCGCGAAGCGAGAATATCACTTTTGCGAAGCAAAAATATCACTTTGCCAAGGGCAAAATATCACTCTCGCGTCGCGAGAATATCACTTTTGCGTAGCAAAAACCTATACCCCGCTTCCCTGCCTGATGCCGTGGTCGCGCATATAGCGGCCGATGTCGTCGATGACGCCGCGCTTGTCGGTGTTCCAATCGGGTGCGACGAGCAGGTCGCGCGGGCAATCGCCCGTTATGCGGTGGACGACGATCTCGGGGTCGAGGGCGGCGAGCGCGTGCGAGGCGATGCGGACGTAATCCGCGCGGTCGAGGGGGGTATATTCGCCGCGGTGATACATTTCGGCAAGCACCGTGTCCGCCATTACGTAAACCGAGTGCAGCTTCACACCAAACGGCCGCACGGAATTAACGAAGGCTACCGTGCGGAGGACGTCCTCCTCCCCCTCACCGGGCAGGCCGATCATCAGGTGGGTAACGAAGGGAATGCCGTGCTCGTGCAACAGGGCGGCGGCGCGCAGGAAAACCTCGGTTTTATACCCGCGGTTGATGGTCGCGGCGGTTTCGTCCGAGGAGGTCTGGAGCCCGAGCTCCACCCACACGTCACACCGCGACAGGTAGGAGGCAAGGAGCAGGCACACCTCACGGTCGATGCAATCGGGACGGGTCCCGACGGCGAGGATTTTCACCCGCGGGTCGGCGGTTGCGGCGTCGTATTTGGCGCGTAAATTTGACACGGGGGCGTAGGTACCCGTGAAATTCTGGAAATATGCGATAAATTCCGAGCCATCGCGTGCGCCGCTAATTCCGCGTTCCATCTGCTCGGAAATACTGCCGACGGGGTCGATATGCTCGCCCGCGCCGCGACCGCCGCAATAGATACAGCCACCCGTGCCGCACCTGCCGTCGCGGTTGGGACAGGTGAAGCCGCCGTCAAGGCAGATCTTCGTCAGTCGCCGTCCGTACCTGTCGCGCAAATAGCCCGAGAGGTTGTTGTATGGCATCCCGTTTTTCTGCCAATCGTACATTCGCTCTCCCCCTTCCCCGACCCTGCGGTTTTTCTTTATTGTAGCATATTTTTCACCGCCTGTCAATCGGGCGCGTATTGACAAACGGGCGCGGGCGAATTATAATAAAGAAAAGACTATTTCACCCCTCAAACGGAGGTATCACGGCAATGAAAAGCATCAACGAAAGTATTTCAACACCGATAAATTACGAGTGCGACGTCCTCGTCGCGGGTGGCGGTGTCGCGGGTATTTCTGCGGCAATGGCGGCGGCGCGTGCGGGTGCGCGTGTCATCCTGGTTGATCGCGGATTTATGCTCGGCGGGCTTGCCACTGCGGGCCTCGTGACGATATATTTACCGCTCTGCGACGGGTGCGGGCGACAGGTCACCTTCGGCATTGCGGAGGAGCTGTTCCACCTATCTATTGAGCACGGTGCCGAGGACAGATACCCCACCGCGTGGCTTGCGGACGGCAGTGCCGAGGAGCGAAAGAATCAACGCTTCGAGGTGCAGTTCAACCCGCAGCTGTTCGCCATTTCTGCCGAGCGGGTGCTTCTCTCCCTCGGGGTGAGGATACTTTACGGCGCGCAGATTGCCGCCGTGAACAAGACGGAAAGGACCATCACCGAGGTGATAATTGAAGGTAAGAGCGGGCGCGAGGCGATCGCGGTCGGTAGCGTTGTTGACGCGACGGGGGATGCGGACGTATGCCACCTCGCGGGCGAGGACACCGTCCTCTTTGAGCAGGGGAATCTGCTTGCCGCCTGGTTTTACGGATATTCGGCGGGCGAGTACCGCCTCAACATGTGCGGGTATTGCGACATCCCCGAGGAGGACCGCGAGAAGGGGCAGAAGGTCCCCACCCTCGTCAACCGCCGTTTCGGCGGGCTAAGCACCGAGGAGCTGTCCGAGATGACCTATCTTTCCCACCGCGCGGTCGAGCAGAACATCCTGAAGGGGCGCAAGGACACGCCCGACCTCATTCCGACGACGATCAGCACCATCCCGCAGGTCAGAATGACCCGCAGGGTCGACGGCATAACGACGCTCGACACCGCGGACGACCGCAGGCGCTTTGACGACGCGGTCGGCACCTTCTCGAATTGGAAGAAACGCGGCCCGATATACGAATTGCCTCTGTCCTCGCTCTACGGGCGGAGGGTCAGGAATCTCATCACCGCGGGCAGATGCACCGCGGCGACCGAGGCCATGTGGGACGTGACCCGCGTTATCCCCGTTTGCGCCGTGTCGGGCGAGGCGGCGGGTGTCGCCGCGGCATTCTCGCGCGATTTTGCGAGCGCGGACGTGGCTGGGATTCAGGAGCACCTTCGCTCCCACGGCGTGCGCGTGCATATCGACGAGCTGGGGATCGAGTAAGGGGCAAATGTAACCTATCATTTACATTTTCCAACCAACAAGACCAGCAAAAATTACTTAAATAAACACCAAGGGGGCGTGTCAAATTTGACACGCCCCCTATCATATCGGTTTTTTGTTATCTTTCGTGCTTTCACCCTTCACCTGAAAGTAAGGTTGCCGCAGGCGAATGCTCTGCCCCGCCCGTCAGGCAAAGAAGGCGGGCAAAACGGGGTAGGTTATTCAGGAATTAGGAAGAGCCGAGGGGAGATTTTCGCGGATCTCCAAGCCGTCGAAATCGTCGGTGAGCTCGACCGAGGTTCTGCCGATATTCGAGAAGTCAAGGCGAATGGAAACGATGGGAAGCTCGACGCCCTCGCCCGCGAAGGTGGGGGTGAGGATAAGGCTATACGGGTATCTGCAGCTGTCACCCGGTACCCTGCCGACGATTGCCACCGCGCGGACGTCGGTGATGCGAAGCTCTACCCCCGCGAGGGCGGAAAGCTCGGCAAGGATGCCGTCAAACAGGCTGAGGTCGCCCGTCGCGCCCGAGAGGCGGATTTCACGCGTGCCGTCGCGCTTGTAGATCATGCTCGCGTCGGTGAAATTCATCGCGGCGAGGTCAACCTTGTCCTCCTCCGCGCTCACGAAGGCGAGATATTCCGTGTAGGTTAGCTGACTTTTATAGGCATCATCGGCGCCCGAGTAGTAGAAATATCCGTCGCGGTAGCCGTAGCTGCTCGTTGCGGTCACGCCGTTCTTTGTTACCGTTACTACGTTTCGCTCGCCGACGTTGTCGCGGACGAGGCCTGAAACCGTTTTGACGCTAACCCTGCTCTCGATCGTGGGCGCACCGCCAAAGGTGTGCGAGATTTCAACCGTACGAACGGCCGTATGCGAATCGACGTAGCCAAGCTCGGTCACCGCGTCGGTCCAATTGCCGAGGGGGAGCGCGACGGGGTCGGATGCCTTCGGGTTATCGCCATCACCACCGCCGCCGCAGGACGCGAGCGAAAGGATAACGCCGAGGGTCAGCGAAAATATTAAAATGAAGGAAATTATTCGTTTCATAAAAAGACCTTTTTCTTTTAATTATATAACGGCGCGCGCGGTTTGTCAACAAAGAAAATGCGGGGGGCGTAAGAAACCGCACCGGAAAGCAAAACGGCGTGCGTCAAGTCGCACACCGTAAGGCAAATTTCAAACGAAGCATCAACGCCCGTCGGGGCACCCTGATGAGAGCAGACGGTAATTCGACACGCCAATCAAGGCGTTGTGGGCGAACCGACGGTGATTCGGCACGCCAATCAAGGCGTCGTGGGCGAACCGACTGTAATTCGGCACGCCAATCAAGGCATCGTGGGCGAACCGACGGCAGGTTGCGCACCCCCGAGGACGCCGCGTGAAAATCAACCGAGCAGGAAGTCGGTCGCGAGCATCAGCGAGAAGCCGACGAGCAGGGCGTAGGTTGCGCCGCGCTCGTGCCCGTGGGCGTGGGTTTCGGGAATCATCTCGTCCGAGATGACGTAGAGCATCGTACCACCCGCAAAGGCGAGCGCAAACGGGAGGATAAAGGAGGCGACCGACACGGCAAAGTAGCCGATGAGCGTGCCCACCACCTCGACGAGGCCCGTCAAGAGCGCGATGCCGAGCGTCTTCGACGGCTTGACCCCCGCTGAGAGCATCGGCGCGATGATGACCATGCCCTCGGGGATATTTTGCAGGGCGATGCCGCCCGCGATGATCAGTGCCTCCGTCGTGTTGCCCGAGCCGAAGCCAACGCCCGCGGCGATGCCCTCGGGCAGGTTGTGGATGGCGATCGCGCTGACGAAGAGGAGGACGCGGCCGAGGTTGCCGTTGTGATGCGGCTCGATATCTGGGCCCGCAAGCTTATGTAAATGGGGGACGAGTCGGTCGATAAGGTTAAGGCACAGGGCGCCCGCAAAGATACCCGCGACCGTCACGAGGATGCCCCACCGTCCGCCCGAGTATTCAAGCGAGGGGATGACAAGGCCGATCACCGCCGCCGCAAGCATGACTCCCGCGGCGAAGGAGAGGACGATGTCCGAGAAGGTATGGGATATCTTCCGAAAGCAAAAGCCGATAAGCGCACCGATGGCGGTTGCGCCGCCGACGCCGAGCGCGGTTAACAGAACTATCTCCATTTTCTCCTCCTTTGTAAAGTGTTGTTTACATTATTTATTATTTAACGGCGGGAAAAGAGTTCCCGCCGTTATCTTGATTTTTGTCAAAATGACCCGTTTAATTTAACACGGGTATGGGGTAACGGCACCCTTTTAGGGGTGAGGGGACACAAGTAAGAGTGGGATACCGTTTGATTGGCGGGGTTAGTCCGCCTTGGTAAACATATCCTTGCTAACGCCGCAGAGGGGGCACTCAAAATCCTCGGGGAAATCCTCGAACTTAGTGCCGGGGGCAATGCCGTGCTCCTCGTCACCGAGAGCCTCATCGTATTCCCATCCGCATACGTCACATACATACTTTGCCATATTGATAATCTCCTTTTTTAGTTAAAAATGTTGTTTTTACGACACAGGGTCGGACTTGCACCCGATTTGTACTGTTTTTCCCTACGATTAGTTCGGGGGGTGTTGACATTCAGGCGGCTTTCTGTCCGGTTTATCAAAGAACGAGCGAGGGAGCGGAATATACGCGGGCGAGCAGCTCCTGATTGAGCATATACAGGCCCTTTGCATCCGTGCCGAAGAGCTCCATCTTCGTGATCATATCGTTGGCGTTGGTCTCCTCCTCGCCCTGCTCCTTAACGAACCAGTCAAGGAACTGCATCGTGCGGAAATCGCGCGCCTCGTACGCCTCGGCGTAGATGTTGTTGATGAGTGAGGTGACGAGCTTCTCGTGCTCGAGGCCTGCCTCAAGGACAGCCATGTGCGAGGTGAGCGCCTTATCGGGCTTGTCGATGGCCTTAAGGGTCACCTTCATATTCTCATTCTGCAGATACTTGTAGAAGAGCATTGCGTGGTCGCGCTCCTCCTGCGCCTGGATGTAATACCAATTTGCGAAGCCGTCAAGGCCCGCCTCCTCAAAGTAGTTGGAAAAATCGAGGTAGAGATATGCGGAGTAAAGCTCCTTATTGATCTGATCGTTCAAAAGCTCGTGTACCTTTGCGTTCATAGTGTTATCCTTTCTTCTTGAGTCTATTAGAAAATTATTACCGTAATCGGTCGGCTTATTCAAGCGTTTTAGATTTGTCGGGGTTTACCCGCCGTGGGCCTCGATTCGTGAAGAATCAGACCTCTGCCTTCCACAGACCGTGGAGGTTGCACCACGCGTATGCGGCGATCGCGCTCTCATCCTCGGCGAGTGCGAAAACTACGGTAGGCTCTGCGCCAACCTCAAGGTACTTCTTCTGGGTGCCCTTATCGGTTTCGAGATATACCCAACCGATATTGTGCTCTGCCGCCATGGGGTGGAGGACCGAGCCGACGGTAACCTTTACAAGGTTGCCCTCAACGGTGATTACGGGGATATGCTTCTCGCGGCTTGCCTCAACGGTGCCGGGAACAAGCTCGGACATCTTCTGTCCGCAGCATACGAGCGGAACGCCGGAATTCTCATGCTTCTCTACGATGTTGCCGCACTTCTCACAGATGTAAAACTTAGTCTCTTTCATTGTAATTAATCCTTTCTTGTACCAAAAATTATTGCTCCGTGATGGAATTTTTCTTTGTTTTGTTATATTTTTTAAATTTTTGCCTTTTGTTAGTCCGCGGTGCTATCCGCCGCGAGCTCGTCGGCGAGGGAGCGGATCTCGGCCGCAGTCAGGTCGCTTACCGCGGAGGTTATCCTCACCGTCCGTTCGGTATATTCGACCGCATCACCGAGCATGTCGCGCATGACCTTCGCCGCGGTGGGAGCCCAGCTCCCGTTTTCGATGAGGGCGACGCGCCTGTTCTTATACCCGCGCTCGGTGAGCATCGAGATGAACTCACGCATCGGGGGAAATACACCCGCGTTGTAGGTTGCCGATGCCAGCACCAGCCTGTCAAAGCGGAACGCGTCGGCGAGCGCCGCGTGCTTATCCGCGCGGGAAAGATCGTAGAGCGCGACGGTCACGCCCCCCTCACGAAGCCGATCGGCGAGAAGGCCCGCCGCCCTCGCGGTGTTGCCGTAGATGGAGGCGTAGGCGATGGTGACCCCCTGCTCCTCCGCACGGTAGGCCGCCCAGGTCGCGTATTTGTCGATATAGTATCCGAGATTCTCGGAGAGGACGGGTCCGTGGAGAGAGCAGATGATCGCGATATCAAGCCCCGCCGCCTTTTTGAGGACGGCCTCGACCTGCTTGCCGTACTTGCCGACGATGCCGATATAGTATCTGCGTGCCTCGTCGAGCCAGGGCTCATCGACGTCGAGTGCGCCGAATTTGCCGAATGCATCCGCGCTGAAGAGCACGCGGTCGGTCGAATCGTAGGTCATTATCACCTCCGGCCAATGGACCATCGACGCCGTGATGAAGGTGAGGTTATGCGTGCCGAGCGGGAGGACGTCCCCCTCGGTGACGATGCGGCGTCGGTCCTCGAAATCGGTGCCGAAGAAGCCGCGCATCATCTTGAACGCCGCCTGCGAGGCGATCACCTTCGCCGACGGATACCGCTCAAGGAATGTCCTGATACCCGCCGAGTGGTCGGGCTCCATATGCTGAACGATGAGGTAGTCGGGGGTACGGCCGCCAAGCTCGCGCTCGAGGTTTCCGAGCCACTCGTCGACGAAATCCCGCTCGACCGTGTCCATAACGGCAACCTGCTCGTCGAGGATGAGGTAGGAGTTGTACGCCATTCCGTTTGGCACGCGATACTGCCCCTCGAAGAGGTCGAGCGAGTGATCGTTGACCCCGATATATTTAATTGTCTTTGTTATTTGCATTGGTTTACCTTTGGTTTTCCTTTGGTTTTTCTTCAATCCTATTTTACTCTTATTATCCGTAAAAATCAATATTATTCTTTAATTTTTCCGTCGGTTGTCACGGTGATGACCTGCCACGGGAGAAATTTTCCGCTCGCCGCGATGGCACGTCTTGCCGCATTTTCAATACCGCCGCAGCAGGGGACCTCCATACGGACGATGCGCACGCTGCGGATATCGTTGTCGCGGATGATGGCGGTGAGCTTTTCGGTGTAGTCAACCGCATCGAGCTTCGGGCAACCGATGAGCGTTACGTGACCGCGCATAAGATCGTTGTGGAAGGAGGCGTAGGCGTACGCCGTGCAGTCCGCCGCGATGAGCAGTCGCGCCCCATCGAAGTAGGGTGCGCGGGTGGGCACGAGCTTTATCTGGCAGGGCCATTGTGCAAGGCGGCTGACCGTGGGGGTCACCCTTCCGCCCTCCGTGATGGGGCAGGCGTCATCGCACTCCTCCCGCTCGATTTTTCGGCTCATGCTACCGGGGCAGGCACAGGGCCTTTTCTCGGCCTTGCTATCCACCCCGCCCTTCGCCGCGTTGACCGCCGCCTCGTTATAGGCGGGTGCCTCCCTCACCTCGAAGGAGATTGCCCCCGTCGGGCAGGCAGGTAGGCAGTCGCCAAGGCCGTCGCAAAAATCCTCGCGGGCGAGGTGTGCCTTGCCGTCAAGCATCTCAATCGCGCCCTCGTGACAGGCAGTGGCGCACAGGCCACAGCCGTTGCACTTATCCTTATCTATATTTATTATTCTTCGTTTCATGCTGACTCCTTTGTGTTCTTTTGGTGCGTTAATGTAAACTGTTATTTACACACGCTGCTTCTTTTCCGCGGGTTGCCATTCTCGATCAAAACCCCGAAAACGTGACAGGGGGTCGGACTTAGAAACATTTTCCCGTGCGGCAATCCTCGATTTTTCCGCCGCGGTGGCAGACCTCGTTATCGCACCTGCCCGTACCCGCGAGGGTGAGGATATTTTCGACCGTCGTTGCGGCAATGTTCTCGAGCGCCTCCTCGGTTAAGAACGCCTGGTGCGAGGTGACGATAACGTTCGGCATCGAGATGAGCCGCGCGAGCACGTCGTCGTCAAGAATGTGACCCGAGTAATCCTCGAAGAAGAAATCCGACTCCTCCTCGTAAACGTCGAGACAGGCGGCACCGACGCGCCGTGCCTTGATTGCCGCGAGGAGCGCCTCCGCGTCGACGAGAGCGCCGCGGGAGGTGTTGAGGATAACCACGCCGCGCTTACATTTCGCGAGGGTTTCCTCGTTTATAATGTGGTAGGTGTCCTCGGTCAGGGGGCAATGCAGGGAGATGACGTCGCTCTTCTCAAAGAGCTCGTCAAGGGATGTGTATCTCACCAACTCGCCATCCGCGAAATTTGACACGGGGTAGCGGTCATACGCCAAAACCCGCATCCCGAACCCGCGGCAGATGTCGATGAACACCCGCCCGATTCGACCCGTTCCGATGACGCCGACCGTCTTGCCGTGGAGGTCAAAGCCCGTCATCCCCGAGAGGCTGAAATTGAAATCACGGGTACGAATGTACGCCTTGTGTATCCTGCGGATCGAGGTCAGAAGAAGCGCCATCGTGTGCTCCGCCACCGCGTAGGGTGAGTAGGCAGGAACGCGCAGGATATGCACCCTGCCCTGCGCGTGCTCGACGTCGACGTTGTTGTAGCCGGCACAGCGCATTGCGACGATTTTTACGCCCATTTCGTAAAGTCGGTCGATCACCGCGGCGTCAACCGTATCGTTGACGAAGGCACACACGCCGTCGTACCCCTGTGCAAGGTCAACCGTGTCGATATTCAGCTTGGTTTCAAAGTATTTGAACTCGATGCCCGCGTCATTTCCGTATTTGTCGAAGGACGGCTTGTCATAGGGCTTCGCGTCGAAGAATGCGATTTTCATTTCATACCAATCGACCGCGGTCGGTCACCCGCACGGTCGCCTTTATTAATTTATTGAAGGAATTTTTGCAAAAATGCGGTTTCCCTCTTGCTTTTGTGACACCATTATAGTATAATCTCGATGTAAAATATGTTGAATTTTCAACAAAAGGAGAACTTTTTTGAAAAAATATCAAAAAATTTTGGAAAAATGCAGTCTGTTTGACGGCATTGAGGAGGAATCGCTGCACAGAATGCTTCATTGCCTTGGCGCGCGGGTGATCGAGCTTGATGAAAAATACACCCTGTTTGCCGAGGGGTCGGCGGCGAAATATATCGCGCTCGTGCTGTCGGGGCGGGTGCAGGTCGTGCAGATGGATTATTACGGCAACCGAAGCATCCTTGCCGAGGCGGGCCCCGGCGAGCTTGTGGGCGACGAGTTTGCCTGCGCCGAGGTTGATAGCATTCCCGTGAGCGTTATTGCCACCGAGGCATGCGAGGTGATGCTTCTCGACTGCTCGCACATTCTATACACCTGCTCGAACGCGTGCGGTTTTCACCACCGCCTGATATATAATTTAATGAAGGGTCTGGCGAAAAAGAGCCTCGATTTCCACAGGCGAATCGAGATCACCTCCAAGCGCTCGACAAGAGAGAAGCTGCTCGCCTTTCTTGCCGCCTGTGCGCGCGAGGCCGGGCGGGATAGCTTCGAGATACCCTTTGACCGACAGGAGCTCGCCGACTATTTGGAGGTGGACCGCTCCGGTCTCTCTGCCGAGATTGGCACGCTGAAGCGCGAGGGCGTCATCGACACGCGGAAAAATTGGTTCAGGCTAATGTGATCAATCGCGGCGAGCGAGCTTCATTTGGCGATTGGACCTTTGATCACGGTGCAGATTTTGGCAACGAAAAAGGACGGCCAAGCCGTCCTTTTGTTATTTTGCGTGGTATTAGAGGAATATGTACTTCCGCACGAAGAGAACCGCGAGAACGTACATAACGGGGAGATGTCGCGCCACTTCTTGCAGGCGAGGTTGATAACGACGTGGGAGATGATACCGATGCAGATACCCGCGGTGATTTCGGTTTTGACCGTGGTGTTGTTCCGTTTGAGCAAAAAACAGCTTTTCCGGAATTATTTCCTATCATTTTATGTTTTATTTATGTAAATTATGGTTTACTTTTTAAACATTGTGCTCTCGTAATTCTCGACACGGGGTGCCTCATTTGGGAGGATGAGCTTAAATATCTCGGTTGCGAATATCTCGTGCATTTCGGCACGGGGATGGTTGATGAAGTTATCAAGAAGGAGGGTGGTATCGGTGGTTTTCGACAGCTCGCGCCAGATGGAATACGCATCGGCGACGAGGACGCCGCACTCGCGTGCGAGGTCTGCCGCGGCGTATATATAACGGTCCATTCTGCCACCGTTTTGGTATTCGGCGGTGACGGCGGCATAGCCGATATATCTCTCCTCCGTGCCGTCGGCAACGTAGGTGTTGAGCATATTGGGGGTGAGGAATACGGTCTCGATTCCGCGGGAGGTGCACTTTTCAAAAATCTCACGAAGGGCGGAAAGATACTCCTCGAGCGTGCCGTTGACGTCGTTAAGACCAAAGGCAACGATAACGAGGTCGGGGTCGTGGGCGAGGACGTGCTTGTCCATTCTGCCGAGCGAGCCCGCGGCGGTAATGCCGCCGATGCCCGCGTTGATTACGTTAACGGGAATGTAGTCACGGACCGAGTTTAGCATCTGCTTCAAGCGATTCCAATAGACGGTTTCGTAGTTGATGATGCCCGCGCCGAGGGCGCCGTGGGTCACGCTGTCACCGAAGGCGACGATGGTTATCGGTCCGTGCTCGGTCAGGCCGACGCGGTCCATATACAGCTTTTCTCTGATTTTCACGGTTATCCATCCACCCTTTCGGTAGTGATTTTGACGTAGTAAATGCCGTAGCCCTCGTCATTATCGACGACGGTGAGATCTATCTCACATTCCCGTCCGTCAACGGTGCAATAGACGGTCATCTCGCAAACCGAGCCGTCATACTCCGAATCGTAAAGAGCGGTATGGAAGGATATGAACTCCCTATCCTTGATGCCCGATTTCAGCCGAACACCAAGGGTCGAGAGGGTTTTGCTCACGATCTCGGTCGGGGTGGATTTAAAGTGCGGATGCAGGTGGGTTTTCGCTACCTCGTCATGGCCGCTCGCGATGGAATCAAGGAAGACGGTCGCGGTCGTTTTTGCACGGTAGATCAGTCCGTCGTCATCCCCGCCGCCGTCGGTGCAACCGACGCACACGCCGAGCGAGAGTGACAGGACAAGAAGAATTGAAATAGCGCGGAGAATCCGATTCATAAATACCTCCCGAAAATACAATTACCCTTTTATTTTATCCGCGCGCGCATAATTTGTCAAGATAAAAGGAAGGATAAGGATGCCCCGTTTGCACATTTTTTTGCGGTGGCGGTGGCAAAAATTTATTTCGCCAAAAATCTTTCAAAAACCCCTTGACAAACATTACAAGTTGTGCTAGAATATACAAGCGCAAAAGATTGCCCCCGTGCAATCCGGCGGAATAGTGTAAGGGTAACACGCCGGCCTCTGACTCCGTCATTCTTGGTTCGAATCCAGGTTCCGCTGCCAAAGAAAAACAGACCACCAATTCGGTGGTCTGTTTTTTCTTTCCTTTGGCATCGGACCCTGGCTGCGCGAACCTAGGTCGCGCAGTACCGAAAGGTGCAAGCGACTTGGTTCGCATACCCCGCCCGAAGGTCGGGGAGCTCGCTCACCAGACGAAGGGCGCGGGTATCTTCGCCACAGGCGAATACCCAAGGTTCCGCCCTATCCGCGACCACCACTCGTTGGTGTCCTTTTTTCTTTCCTTTGGTCGCAGAACCGCAACCCCCTCCCATAAAGTTTAACAGTTTATAAACATTTGCCGATTGACAAACACGGCGAAATCGGTTACAATAGACTTATTCAACCCTCGGGCGGCGCAGAGGCGCGACGGCGGTCAAATCATCACCAAGGAGGAGCAATGAAGAAAAGAGTCAAAATATCCGTAATATCGTCAATGCACCTCGTCAAGCTGGTGGTGCGGTCACTGTTATTCCTCGCGGTGCTGGTCGCGTACATTCTCGACCACACGTCGACGCTGGAGAATTTCCTGCCATTGCCGATTACCGTTTGGGTTATTTTCGTTGTGGAGATGGTGCTACGCTTCTTCCCCTCGCGGCTTGAGAGCATGGGCTGTCAGAAGCAGTTTGCCCGCAATTACGAGCCAATCGACGAGGGAGCAGCCCCCGTCAATCAACCGTGGTGGGTTACCGCCCTTGTCGCGGGAGTTTGGCTTTCTCTCAACGGTGTTTTCGGCCTGCTTTATTTCCTCGGCGTTTTTGACGCGGGGATACTGATCTTGATCGCGCTCGGCTTTTCGGTGTGCGATATTATCTGCATTCTTTATTTCTGTCCGTTCCAGACCTGGTTTATGAAGAACAGGTGCTGTGCCACCTGCCGCATTTACAATTGGGATTACGCGATGATGTTCACGCCGCTCGTGTTCATTCCGCATATCTACACGTACAGCCTGCTCGGCTGTGCCCTGCTCCTCCTTCTTCGGTGGGAGATCACCTACCGCCGACACCCCGAGCGATTCTCCACCGCGACGAACAGATGCCTCGATTGCTCGCGCTGCGAGGAGAAGCTATGCTCGCATAAGACGCAGCTTCGCTCCTTTATCAAGAAATACAAGGACAGATTTTTCGGCTCCGACCCGAAATAATGTAAATAAATATTTACACGCACCCGCCGTTAATTCGACACGGGTGCGTGTGTTTTCTTTTTGCTCGGTTTTTTACCGCGACCTTGACAAGGGTCTTTAGCCTGTGGTAAAATGAAAGAAGACGGGCCTTCGCCCGAAGGGAAAGGAATAACGATATGAAGCTCACCTACCTTGGAACAGCGGCGGCAGAGGGATTCCCCGCCGTATTTTGCAGATGCGAATACTGCATCGAGGCACGCCGCCTCGGCGGGAAGAACGTGCGCACCCGCTCGCAATCGATGATTAACGGCGATATGCTCATTGATTTCGGTCCCGACACCTATATGCACCTGCTCACCCGGGGAATCGAGGGGGATGCAATCAAGTACCTGCTCGTCACGCATCCGCACGAGGACCATTTCTATCCCCCGGAGCTGTTTAACCGCGCCTCCCCCTACGCGCACGAGATGCGCGCGCCGACGCTGACGGTTGTTTGCGGTGCGGACACACGCGCTATGGTTGAGGGTCAGCCGAAGAACGTCGAGTTCAAAATCATTTCCGCATACGAAACGGTCACGGTTGGCGAGTATGAGATAACCGCCCTGCCCGCCCGCCACATGAGAGAGGGCAACACGCCGCTATTCTACCTCATCAAGGGGGACAAGACCCTGCTCTACGCGCACGATACGGGCTATTTCTTCGACGAGGTGTTCGATTTCCTTGTCGAGAACAAGGTCCGCGTCCACGCGATCAGCCTTGACTGCACCTACGTCACCAATATCGTCGGTGACACGGACGGGCACATGGGCCTTGAGAACAATGCGCGCCTGCTTGCCCGCCTTCGCGAGCTCGGCATCGTGAACGGCGAAACGGTATGCTACGTCAATCATTTCTCGCACAACGGCAACCCCCTCCACGAGCGGATCGTTCCTATCGCGCGTGAGCTCGGCTTCGAGGTGAGCTACGACGGGTGCGAGGTGGAGTTTTAAGCATCCGCAAAGGGCAGACCCCGCCCACCGTGGGGCGCGGCAAAAATCAGGAGCACCCCAACGGGTATTGACAACGCGCGCGAGGGGTGATATACTTAAAGCAACCAAAAACCACAGGAGGATATTATGGACAACAAGATTCTTTTTGGTATTATGACGATCATTTTCAACTCGATCGGCGTTCCCTGCTTCATGCAGGGCAAGGTTAAGACCGGCGTGCTCAGAATCGTTCTTGCAGTCGTTACCTTCGGCGTAATCGGACTCATCAACGAGATCATGGGCATCATCCAGGGTATTCAGATCCTTTGCATGTCCGACGAGGAGTTCGAGGCAAAGAAGGCAACCATCGGCATGGGTATTCCCGCCGTTAAGTAATTGCCGCAAAAGGCCCATTTGGGCAAAAAAACAGGGGATTTCCGCGGAAATCCCCTGTTTCTTTTAGTATTTCATATAAGAGTAGCCGAGCGGAATGAGCTTGATAAAGTCGCTGATAACGACCGAGAGGAAGGCGATAACGAAGCGGACGAAGCCATTATACTCGCCCGACATGCGCTCCATCCCGAGGACGACGGCAATGACTCCGACGACGAACATCGCAATAAGCTCGCACGCCGCGGCGTTCGCGCGCTCCTCGTCAACGAGGCCCCTGCCAATCGGGCGGGCGATGATAATTCCGACGATCATCAACGCGATCTGCGGCAGGAGAATGTAGACAAACGCGCGAAGGAAGACCGAGCCGAAGTCACCGCTCATCCCCTCAAGGCCGCGGACAGTCACGGGCAGGGCACAAAACTCCAGCGCGGCGAGCACCAAGGCAAGAAGACGCGTGCGGCGAGGGTTGGCGGGCTTGGGTGCCTCGGGTGTATTACCCTCGACGAGGCCCGAGTCACGGAAGATGGAGGACACGACGATCGCGTTCACGAACTCCTCGGCGGTGAGGTAATCGTCGCGGGTTATCGACTGCTCGAGGCCGAGCTGCATATCCATACCGAGGGGTAGCTCGGAGCGATCGATGCCCTCGAAGACGGTGAGGATGGGCTTTTTCTTCGACTGGGCGTAGGTGAGCTCGCGCTGGCAGTAATCCGACACCACGTAATTTTCGGACACGAAGGCGATCATCATCGCACAGCCCGAGAGCCTCTCGGCAATTATACGCGGCCATTCGCTGCCCGCCTCGATACCCGCGTCGTACCAGACGGCGTAGCCGCGCTCCTGCAATTCGGCAATGACGGGGAGGACCCGTTTTTTGTCCTTGTGTGCATAGCTGATAAAAATGTACGGTTTCTTGTCTGCCATATTCTCCCCCAAAATTCGACTTTTTCGGTTTATTATACAACACGGCGCGCGCTTTGTCAAGGCGGATGACCCCTCAGCGCGGGAATAAATTAATAAATATTAATTTTCCACAAAATTGCAAAAAAGATAGTGACAAACGTTTCTCGGTATGCTATAATTATCTTACCTTTACGGATCGGATGCTTCCGATTCGATAAAAATTCATTATTCAGGAGAAAGACACTATGAAGAAGATTATTTCCGCTATTCTCGTTTGCGTGCTTCTCGTTGGTTGCATGCTCAGCCTTGCATCCTGCGGCAAGAAGGTTGCTAAGGGCACCTACAAGGACGCTCTCAACGTTACCTCCTACACCTTCAAGGGCAATAAGGTAACCCTTACCATTGACAACATTGTCGGCGAGGACACCGTTCTTGAGGGCAAGTATGAGATCAACAAGAACGACGAGGGCGAGCTCGAGATCACCTTCGAGTTCGAGGGCGATGACGATGATGCAGAGAAGAACTCCACCACCGTTAGCTACTCCGAGGGCGAAGAGGACGGCAAGAAGTACATCAAGCTTGGCGGCTTTAAGTACACCAAGGCTGACTAATCTCAAATAGGATTTACAGGACCTGCTGCGCGGCGGGTCCTTTTCCTTTGGCTTATTTTACAAAATTATCCGAAAGGACTTGATATTTTCCCTCCTGTGAAATATAATTGTAGTATAAATACAATAAGGAGATTTGCTATGAAAAAGACGATTACAAGAATTATTGCGGTTTTACTGCTTGTCAGCCTTATGCTCACGCTCGTTTCCTGCGCGAAGCCGAAGACCGATTTCGAGAAGGCAAAGAAGAATCTCGAGGAGGCGGGCTACTCGGTCAGCGTTAACAATGACCCGAGTGATGCAGGCGTTGAGGCTATCCTCACCGCGTCGAAGGGTATTCTCGACATCCTTGCGGGTGATGGCGATATGATCATTATCACCAAGTTCGAGACGCTGAAGGCGGCGAAGCTCGCCCTCGAAGAGGCGAAGCTCTCCATTGAGCAAGAGATCGAGGCAAAGAAGCTCGACCTCAAGATCGCGAAGTATTGCAACAAGAAGTTCGACGAGAACAACGAGAGCGAGATCGAGAAGCTCGAGGGTGATATAAAGGACCTCAAGGCGGCGTATGATCTTCTCGGCCGCTCGGGCAAATACGTTTGGAGAGCGTCGAGCAAGGATGCCATCAAGGCAACCAAGTGACGTGTGACGCTCGATTCGGTAAAACAAAATTCAACAAGCCGACGTTAAAAAACCGACAGGGCAAAGGCTGGTTTTCATAAAGAAGTTTACTTTTATCGTGAATTTGATATGCTGTAAGCAAATAATAAGCCCCAACAGATTCTCAAAGTCTGTTGGGGTAATTTTATTTTGTTCTGTTCGATAAATTGGAATTTGTCAAATCAAATATAATATTTACCGTCTGAGGTTTTATGAATTATATTTGTTTCAACCAACTTTTCCGTAATACGCTTAAATCCGTTAGGATTAATTACTCCTGCTTCTGCCAATGTTTTGGCTGATTCCTCAGAAGTCGCACCGCACGCCTTCAACTTTTTTACAATTACATTTCTTCTAATGAGTAGGATTGGCGGAAAGAATGCCATAGTATTATCCTCCTTACAAATTCTTATTTATCGTTCTGTTTTATCGCGCCAGTTTCGCATTTGTTTTACAAATGCATCGGGCAAAGCCCATACCCCTTGGGTTGCACGCATCCAAAGGCTCTCCCTCAGGGAGAGCTCCCGCGATAGCGGGTGAGAGGGTAATCGTTGCAATTATTCGCCCTCTCCGTCGGCTACGCCGCCACCTCTCCCAATGGGAGAGGCTTTCCGTTAGTTCCATTATAACACAAATCGGCAGAGAAAACAAGTTCTCTGCCGAAATTTGTTTGTAGGGGCGTTCATCGAACGCCCGCGGGCGACCAATGATCGCCCTTACGGTAAACCTCCTTATGAGAAGGAGCCTAAGCCTGTCGGTTTTCCTTTTTGCGAAAAGATCAGCGGAGCGCGTCGTACATTTTATAGTTGACGTAGCCGTGCATACCGTCAAGCCCGCCGAGGGCGAGCTCACGCACCATCAGACACTCGGGCGAGGGGAGGCCGACACTCTCGTCGGCGTATATGCCGTAGTCCGCCGAGGTCACAAAGCCGCGCGAGCGGTAATTTTGCGGATTGCCCTCGACCATGCAGACGGTGTAGCCGAGCTCGCGCGCACGCTCAAACCCGTACTCGATCATATCACGCGATACGTGCCGCCGCTGGAGGTCGGTGCGGACCGCCGCGGGGCTGAGCAGAAGGAGCCTGCCAAGGTAGCGCCCCTCGATGTGGAAACGCGAAAACATAACGTAGCCGATAATCTCGCCCTCGGGATCCACCGCGACCAGGTCGAGCTCGGACAGGTAGTATTCCTTCGCACGGATTTCGGAAACGAGAGAGCGGACGAGCCTGCCCTCCTCCGCGTCCGAATGAGCAGTAAACACGCGCTCGACAAGATCAAGGGTCGCCTCGTATTCATCTTCCCTTACGGGTCTTATTACTTTTTCCATTTGTCTTCTCTCCTTTACCGCCTGTGCTTCGGGTTGGTTTTCTTCATTTGACGGCTACCCTTTGAGAGGGATTTGTGCCACTCGCGCTTGTCGCGGAGGAAGCCCTCCTTATCATCGGCGTATCTCGCCTCCCTTTTGAGGGCTAGGTAGCTTTCCCAACGGGCGGGATCAAGCTCGCCCGCGGCTATTGCCGCCTTGACGGCGCATCCCGGCTCGCTCTCGTGGCGGCAGTCGGAAAATTTGCAGGAGCCGAGCAGACCCTCCACGTCGGAGAAGGCACCGCCCAGTCCCTCGCTCACGTCCCACATGCCGAGCGCGCGCATACCGGGTGTGTCAATGATCATACCGCCCGAGGGGAGCATTATCAGCTCGCGGTGAGTTGTGGTATGGCGGCCGCGACTGTCGTCCTCGCGTATCTCGCCGGTTGCCATAAGCTCGCCGCCCGCGAGGGCGTTGACGAGGGTGGATTTACCGACGCCCGAGGAGCCGAGGAATACCGCCGTCCTGCCCGCTTTAAGATAGCCCGCGAGCGTGTCGACGCCGTAGCCCGTTTTCGTGCTGACCGCGTGGACGGGCACGCCCATGGCATAGGTCTCGGCCGTGATGATATAGCTGTCGACGTCACCCGTCAGGTCGGCCTTCGTCAGGATGACGACGGGCTGTGCCCCCGACTGCCACGCGAGGGTCAGATACCGCTCGAGGCGCTTGGGGTTGAAATCGTGATTCAGCGACTGCATAATAAAGACGAAATCAAAATTCGCCGCTACCGCCTGCTCCCCCTTATTCGGGTTCGGGTCGCGCCGCATAAACACGGTGCGCCGCGGCAGGGTCTTGACAATCTGACAGTCGCCCATGGGATTCGGGTTGACGATTACGAAGTCGCCCGCGGTGGGAAAATCGTCGAGGTCGACGAAATACTCGCGCGTTTTGAGCCGCCCGTAGCACTCGCCCTCCTCTGTTATGAGGCGGTAGCGCTCCCTGTGCACTGCGGTGACGCGCGCGACCGTACCCTCTGTGCCCCGATAATATTCCTTATCGAAGCCGTATTTTTCTAAATTCATTTTTAATGTCCTCCGTTAGTTTAGTAGCTTTTTTTATTGGCTACAACCGAAAAAGGGCATAAAAATAACACACCTGAGTGTGTTTCGCACAATATCAGGCTTACAAAACGGCGCGACAACAAGGAGGTATCGCTACCCCACAAAATTGCCCATGCCCCTATTCGGTTTAGCAGATGAATACCTCTTTACATACAATCATCACTATTTCTCCTTTCTCATCCGCGGGGTCTGCCCCATGCGGGTTTTTCTTTATTATAGCACACGTCGCGGCAGATTGCAAGAGGTATTTGTCTGTCAAGGTCGATATACAGTCGCGGGGGTAGAAAAGGCGGGGCGAATCGGCATTTTACACAAAACGGCAGGGCAAATCAAATCGGTATTTGAGCCGATGGGAAAAATTTAGGCGCATGGGAATTTTTTCGCAAAAAGGGGTTGATGAAGCGGCGATGCATGTGCTAAAATATTCTCGTAAAAATGCCTGCGGGCTAAAATAAAGGAGCAAAAAATGACAAAGATTTACACCGGAAAGACCAAGGACGTTTATCTGCTCGAAAACGGCAACGTGCTGTTGAAATTCAAGGATGACTGCACCGGCAAGGACGGAAAATTTGATCCCGGCGAGAACGCCGTGGGGCTTACCATCGAGGGCATTGGCAAGGCGAATCTCGAGACCTCGGTCTACTACTTTGAGCTCCTTAAAAAGGCGGGCATCAAGACCCATTACGTCAGCGCGGATATCGAGAACGCGACCATGGAGGTCCTTAACGCCGAGTGCATCGGCAAGGCACAGGGTGGCGGCGGCCTCGAGGTAATTTGCCGCCGTGTCGCAACGGGCAGCTTCATTCGCCGCTACGGCGAGTACATCAAGAACGGCACCCGCATCGAGGGCGGCTACGTTGAGTGCACCTTCAAGAACGATGCCAAGGGTGACCCGCTCGTTACCTCCGAGGGCCTCGAGGTGCTCGGCGTTATGACGCAGGAGCAGTTTGCACAGATGAAGAAGATGACCCTCGGTATCACGAAGATCATTGCCGACGATCTTGCATCCATCGGGCTTGACCTGTGGGATATCAAGTTTGAGTTCGGCTACCACGGTAACGAGGTTGTCCTCATCGACGAGATCGCGAGCGGAAATATGCGCGTTTACAAGGGCAACGAGATCGTCGACCCCGTCGAGCTGACTAAGCTCATCAACAACCGTTGATTCCTGCCGCGGGCTAGATTTTGTAAATAGTAATTTACATATAGGCAACAAGAAAAGCGACCGAGAAATCGGTCGCTTTTTAATTTAATTCAACACGGGGTGGGGGTAATTGCGTTTTTGGGCGTCCTACCTTGGGCGAGGCGGGCACGGTTGGGTGACGTCGACTTCGCCGATGGTGCGGGCGCGGCGCCATGGCGCTCAATCCCCCTTAGGCGGGGCAGGCACTGCGGTGCCGTGGTCGAAGACGAAGCCGCCCGCGACGGTGCGATTGAGGTGCGGCGAGGTATCGAAGGATTGGATTTCAAGCCCCTCGACGTCCTCGGGTATCGTCAGCTCGACGAGCGACGGGCAATCGTAGAAGCCGCCCTCGGTCATCCTGCAAAGGCTCGGCGGCAGGGTCGCCCGACGGAGGGCATGGCAATGGCGGAATACCGCCTCCTCCATTTCGGTGACGCCGTCAGGGACGGTAATCTCGGCAAGCGAATGACAACCGCGGAAGAGTGCCTCGCGAAGGACGGTGAGCCCCTCGGGCAGGCAGATTGAGGCAAGGGCGGTCGCGTCACGGAAGCATGCGACGCCAAGCTCGCTCATCCTCCATGGCAGGCTCACGGAAATCAGACGGGAGCAGGCGCGGAACACGCCCGCACCGAGGGTGTGGACGGTGTCGGGAATCACGCACTCGATAAGCGTGTCGCTACCCGCGAAGGCGCCGTCGCCGATGACCCGCACGGGATAGCCCGAGATGGCCGACGGCGGGGTGACGACCTCGGAAAAGCCGAGGTAGCGGGTGATGACGGCATACTCGCCGTTTTTGATCTCGTAGGCGAAGCTATCGTAGACGCGGCCGTCGGCAACCACGCCGATTTCGCAGAGGCTGTCGATCACGCGCTCAACGTGGCGCAGGGATGACGGGTAGAGATCGCGGGGGATATATATGACGCGGTCGCCCTCGCCAAATGCGCGTGTGTAAAGGTCGGTCCTCTCCGCGTCCCCCACCTCGGCAAGCATTTTCGATAGCGGGCGCGCGCCGATATGGATGGGAATTATTACGAACTCGGGGTCGGTCGCCCTTCGGTCAAGGGCGGCGGCAAGCTCGCGCGCAACGGCGGGCGAGGAAATGGATTCGGGGGAGATATAGAGCAGCATCGCGCGACAGTCGGGGGCGCGAAGCATAGCGAGCGCGTTGTCGTCCCACGCCTCGCCAACGGTGAGCTCCTTATCGTACCAGATGGGGACATTGTGGCGTTGCAGCTCGACCATATCGGCGCGGACGGTGTCCGAGTTTGCGTGCGAATAGCTGCAAAACGCGTAGGACGCACCCGCGAGATCGAGTATTTCGATATCATCGTGAATCCGCTCGGCGGCGGTGGGATTGCCGAGGTCGGTTATCCGCTCAAACGGCTTTCGCGGGCGTGGGGGATAGTGCCGCGCAGGGTAGCCGAGCGCGACCGCGCCGTAGAGGATGCCCTGCCCCACCTGTGCTGCGAGATCATCGGCAAGGACGTCGGTGTCCCCGATCCACAGGCTACCGAGGCCGAGGTCGGTCGCCTTCAGGCACATGCCGTACATTGCCCCGCCGACCGAGAGAATATCCGTGAAGGAGGGATTCGGGTTGTCCGCACCCGAGAAAACGAGAATGAGCACCGCGGCGTCGAGGATGATGCCCGCGGTCTGCGCGACCATAGGTATATTAATCTCACGCGCCCTCTCAAGAAGCAGGCGGCCGAAATCGTTCTTTCCCTCCCCCTCGAGGACGGAGAAAAACCAGGGCTGACGGTTTTTTGCCGAGGGGGATAGCGCCGCACAGCGAATGATTGCCTCTATCTTTTCCGCCTCCACCGCCCTTTCGGTGAAGTGCCTGACACTCCGTCGCTCGCGTATCACGTCGTCAAAATACATAGAATTGCCCTCCGTTTTCGGGTTTTCGTTTTCCTTTTCTATATTCTACCATATTATAATACAAAAGTAAAGGGGGTGCGCGCCGCACCCCGCAAAATGCCATCTATTGTTTACAAAAAGGACAGGGATCGTTTTCCCTGTCCTTTTTCCTTTTACCCGCGCGGGGCGATATGTAACCCGATTTAATTTAACACGGGGTGGGGGTAACGCCTCGTCAAGGGACGAAGGTGGTGTTCCCGCCGTGCGGGAGTGATATGCTCACTCCGTGAGGTGATATGTCACCCGCGGGGTGACGTGAAAATCGATGCGTGGTGCAAAAATTATTCGGCGTCGGTGGTGTCGTCGGTCTTGTCGGTGTTCTCGACAGGCTCGGTGAAGTAGTCGAACTCGGAGCCCTCTGCCTTAGGTGCATCGGCCTCGCCTGCGACGGGTGCGCCATCAACGACCTCGGTGCCCTCGACAACGATGGGCTCGGCAGGCTCGGGGGGCATTTTGCGGAGCTTGAACGCCGCGGAAATACCCATAGCGAAGGTAACGACAACGTAGATGTGAAGGATGATGTCCATAAGGATGGATACGTCGAAGCCAAAGTAGCCGAACATCGCGAGAGTGTCGATGACGAAGAATACCTCGGCGGCGATGAGCCAGCCTACCCTGCCCTTAGCGGAGAGGAAGAAGAACGCGAGATACGCCGCGACGATGAGAATCGAGATGACGAGAAGAACGGTATAGACCGAGGGGTCAAGGAACTCGTATGCGTCCATTCCGCCCTCGTAGAACTCCTCGGGGAGCTTGCCGCAATAGAACGCGCCAAGAAGGGTGAGAAGATAGGGTACGTTTGCAGAGAATACGAAGTAGTTGTCGATACCGGTTGCGACCATGATGAGGTTGATCGCGGTGAGCGCAACGACGAGAATGAGATTCACACGCGCGCTGTTATAGCGACCCGCAAGGAGCTGACGCTCGCTGGTGACGGGCTGCTGCTGTTTGAAAAATGCCATGATGCCTCCAATATATTATATATTTTATTAACGCACATAATTGTACCACACGGGTAGAGAAATGTAAAGGGGTTTTTGAAATTCGGTGCATTTTCCCTGCCCTTGCGACACAAAATGACAGTATCATTTACAATTATACTCAATCTTTGAGTAAAAGTCAATACTCAATTTTTGAGTATGATACACTTTTTTACATAAGACCGCGGTCGGCGCGCAAATCGGCAGTCGCACGGTGGCAACAAAAGCATTGCGAGGGCGTATAATGGATTATCGGACGAGAATGAGAAACCTGCGCGAGGACCGCGACCTGACCCAGAGGGAGGTTGCCGCGGTTATCAACAAATCCCAGCAGGGTTATAGCCACATCGAGGACGGCAGAGCCGAGTTGAAGATCGACGACCTCATCAAACTGTGCCGCTTTTACGGAGTGAGCGCGGATTATTTCATCGGGATCACAGACAAGGATAAGCAATAACACCGCGTCAATATGCGCCAAAAGTGGGCGGCGCGGCGGGATTTCTTCGCTTTTTTCTCCACCCTTTTGAGAAAATAAAAATATTTCAAAATGGACTTGACAAATCGCTCCCTCTTTGCTATAATGTTATAGCACAATTAAATATGGTGACGTAGCCAAGTGGTAAGGCCCCGGTCTGCAACACCGTTATCCACCGGTTCAAATCCGGTCGTCACCTCCAAAAAATTCCGAAAGCTAATGCTTTCGCAATTTTTTATCCAAGCCGACGAAGGAGGCTTGGCATGTAATCAATGCGCTTGCGCATTGTATGTAATTGCGACGGAGTCGCGCATGGCATCACGCGCAAGCGTGCATTTCTGTCGTCGGCTTGATAACATCCATCCCTTTGGGATGATTCCATACAGCCCTCACGGGCTGAGGACATACCGCCTACGGCGGATTTCATCCACGGCTATGCCGTGATTAAGATGCGAAAGGAGAACGATATGGCAAAAAATCTTTTACTTGAATACTCTGAAGAGCTTGCGACAAAATGTGAACTGCTTTGCAAATCTATCAGCGGCAATTCCAACACCGTTTTTCAACTTCGCAAATCCTCGTCAAGCGTCTATGCCAATGTCAAGGAGGCGCAATATCCCCAAAGCCTTGCCGATATGCTCTCAAAATTCAAGATTGCTCGAAAAGAATGCGTCGAAACAGAGGGCTGGCTCAAATTGCTCAACAATTCGAACGTTATTGACGAAACAACATTTAAGTCCTATCGTAATCTTTGCGGAAGAATACAGAGAATGCTTACCTCCTCCTGCATCACGATTGAGAAAAAATTGGTCAACAGTAAATAAATAGTCGGGATTTGTTCCCTTCGAGCGCTCCTCATACGAGGAGCGTTTTTTCTCGTTCTGGAGGTGACGGCCCCGATTTTCACTGGGTTTCCGCGCGAAGCGCTAGGAAACCCGGTTCACATTCGCCGCGCAGAGCGCGTCGAGCTCGCTCGTAAGCGGCAAGCGTGCGAATATTCGCCAAGGGCGAATACCCGGTCGTCACCTCCAAAAAATTAAGCAACCCGACGGGTTGCTTAATTTTTTATCCAAGCCTACGAAGGAGGCTTGGTATGTAATCTCACCATAGGTGAGCATGTAATTGCGACAGAGTCGCGTATGGCGTTCACGCTTCTCGCGTGAACGCCATACTTTTTATTCCAGCTCCCAGACCGTAGGAGTTCCGTTTTCGTCATAGTGCCAATACGAATGAGCATCACTACCGATTGTAGGCTCCTTATATGTTTCGCTGTAGTAGTATACCTCCCCGTCAAACGATCCGGGCTGCTCGTGACTAACGCTCTGCCACTGCTCGTAGCTTCCCATGAAATAAAAAGCAAGCTCCGTGCAGCCGAAGAACGCATTAGACCCGATCCACTTAAGATTGTCCGGGAGGATAACGTTCGTGATCGTCGCGCAATTTTGGAACGCAGCGCTGCCAATTCTCTCGAGAGTGCTTGGTAAGGCTACGTCATTCAACTTAGTGCAGCCAGCAAAGGCGGATTCGCCGATTTCAACTAACCCCTCGGGAAGCTCAATGCTGACTAATTTATACAGGCCACTAAATGCGTTTTTGCCAATCACCTTCAAATTACTTCCGCTCTCGAAGAATACCTCGTGCTCATAATCCGAATGAAATCCATCATAACCGGATTGTGAACCGATCAGCTCAACGGTTTTCGGAATAAAGAGATTGGTGTGCCGCAACTGTACCCCCAGCCCATAAGTATCATCAAACATTACGGCGGTGACGGGCTTCCCCTCGTACGCATCGGGTAATATTATTCCCGACCATCTGCTTCTATCAAGATAATAGTACTCACTCGTCATATTGGTTATCCAATAGGAATTACCGTCGTCGGAAGGGGCGAAGGTCAAATACTTATCATCTAAGAGCACGGAATTGCAGCAGGTGCAAACGGTTAAGCCGTAATCCGTATTATATTCAAGCAGATGTGCCGACAGACGAGTCCCCTCTGTGACGGAGCAACGATTACAGATCATCGGTGAGGTGCAGGTTGCATCGGAAAAGTCGTGACCGAGCGCGGTAATGCGCTCTTCCGCCACAACATCAAGACAAACGGTGCATATTCTATGCTTATGACCGTCGCTCGTGCAATCTGCATCCTCGAGAATTATCCATTCACCGAGAGTATGCTCCTCGAGCTCTACAACTCTGTCCTCTGCCTTGCCGCAGACGGTACATTCCCTTCTCTCCCTGCCGAGCTCTGTGCAGGTAGGCGCAACGCGTAGCTCCCAATCCGAATAGGTATGTCCGACGGGCTGCGTGTTATATTGATATACATCGCCGCAGACGGTGCAGGTTTTAGTCATAATTCCGTGGCGCTCACAATCCGGCCAAATAATTTCATACGGCTCGCCGTAAATATGCGTATTCATCACCGCGTGTCCGCATCTGATACAACGGGAGGGGTCGGTGCAGGTGCCGCCCTGAAGCTCGTGTCCGAGCTTTTCTGCGACTGCGTTTTCCTGCTGAGTGCAGGCGGTGCAGGTGCCTACCTTCACGCCATTCTCGGTACAGGTGGGCTCAACGGTGATCTGCCATTCCATAGAATGTCCGTTTTTGTCAATCACGCTCTCCTGCACGGAGCCGCACCTCGAGCAATATCTCGAGCGACGACCGTTCTCGGTACAGGTCGGCTCATGTAAAACATGCCAATCACCGTAGGTATGACCTGCGGGAATGAGCTGCTTTTCGACTTCTCCGCACTCGGTGCAGGTACGCTGATTTTCACCGCTCGTGGTACAGGTTGCCTCGGTGCTTACTATCCATTCACCTTGATGTCCCGTCTTATACGCTACTTTGGTTTCGTAATGACTACACGAGGCACACATTCTTCCCTGCTCGCCGTTCTCGGTGCAAGTGGGCTCGGTAACGTATGTCCACTCTCCCGTATGACCCGTTCTAAGCACGACACCGTATTCGGTGTGGCCGCAAACGAGGCACTTTCTTTCCTTCGTTCCGTCTTCGGTGCACTTTGCTTGCTTCGTAATTACCCAATCGTCAAAGGCGTGGCCTTTGCCATCACCCTCAACGTAATTACAGCGCGTGCACTGCTTTCCGCCGACGCAGGTGGAATCCATAAGCTCGTGTGAATTGAAGGATGGAATTTCCCTATGCACGAGAGTATCACAGACTGTGCAAATCTGCTGCTCCTCACCGTTGTCGAAGCAGCGAGGCTCGGCGACGACGTGCCACTCACCCGAGTGACCGAGAGCGGGCAGCTCCTCGGATTTGGTTGCATCGCATCCTGCACATTCGGCAGTGCTCACACCGCCCTCGGTGCAGGTAGGTGCCTTCGTTTGCACGAATTCACCAAAGTTATGCTCTTTAAGCTCTCCGTATTCCTGTTCACAGAGCGTGCAAACGGCGCGCTGAGTGCAGGTTGCGGATCCACCCGTATGAGTGAGGGGCGGTGAAACGGTATCCGCTATTTCGTTCTTTCCCTCCGCATCGGAAAATGTTTTTCCGCAACCGTCACAGCGGTAGTGAGCTATAACGCCCTCCTCGGTACAGGTTGCAGCAACTTCCTCGACCGCGATGCAGGCATGCACGTGCTCGGAGTCCGAGCCGTCATTTCCGCAGGCCGTCAGGATAACGCAGGCAAGCATAAGTGCCGCGATCACCATCAAATACTTTTTCATAGCTTTTCTCCATAAATATAACGCCTAAACGGCAAATAAAAAGTGCGACAACCGAAGTTGCCGCACAAAAAACACAAACTCCGATTGTCGCTAAACTAACCTTAACAAAACAAGATATACTCTCTTGACTTTACCAGGTGGAATTTGCATTTTTACCAAATTCTGAAAGTAAAGTCAAAAAGGGTATAATATCCCCGTGAAAAAAGAGGTATCAAATTTCGTTATTCAGTTAGTTTAGCATCTTAATTATACCACTATTTTTTAATAATACAAGATATTTCGGCGTATTTGAGTTATTTTTTTCTAGCTTTTTTCTTTTTCCAAAGCAAAATTTGGTTCAATACGTTAAAGCCATTGGCAAAATGCGTTTTTCGTGGTACAACAAATAAAACAAATTTCAATTTGCGGTATCTTGCGTCATTCGGCGT
This sequence comes from Eubacteriales bacterium, assembly GCA_045596865.1. GTDB lineage: Bacteria > Bacillota > Clostridia > Oscillospirales > CAG-272 > UBA1740. Next base: position 11,745 of record JAZODF010000041.1, on the reverse strand, counting down.
GTCCGCCCGACGAATAGTGAATATACAAGGCTTGCGCCTTGATTTTCTTACGGAAGGTGTGATATAATACCTTTGTAGCGTCAAATCACAGAAAGGCGACGGGAGATGTACGGTTTTTTACATAAGCTTTTAGCGGATAAAAAGGGTGGTGAGGTTTTCTCTCTTTTTGGTGCGTGGCACTTTTTCTATATCGCACTCACTATCCTATCTGTAACGGCAATTCTTTTTGCGCTCAAGGGTAAAGAAAATGCGGTTAAAGCGAGGACTTCTTCCTCGCTTATCGGTATCGCTTTTTCGCTGTATATGGCGGATTTCTTCCTGATGCCGCTTGCATACGGGGAGATCGATATAGAAAAGCTACCGTTCCATGCCTGTACCGCGATGTGCGTGATGTGCTTTTTGAGTCACCGTATCAAATTCTTGGAGAAATACCGCACCTCATTCGTAATGCTCGGCTTTCTCTCCAACGTTATCTATCTCATTTATCCGGCAGGTGTAATGTGGCACGCGGTGCATCCGCTTTCATATCGTGTCATACAGACCTTGATATTCCACAGCGTGATGTCCGTTTACGGATTGATTACGCTCGTATATGAGCGTGACAGCGTCGATATCAGAAAATGGTACAGGGGCTTGCTTGTGATCGTTGGTATGACACTTTGGGCATTACTCGGCAATTATACCTACAACGGTGAATCAGAGGGATATTCTCACTTTTTCAACTGGTTCTTCGTGGTGCGCGATCCTTTTTACGCGATCCCCGAGACCGTCGCGCCGTTTGTCATGCCGGTGTTGAATATCCTGTTGTTCTTCGCCGCCACGATGGTGATTTATCTGGTATTTTGGGATGTGAACCGAGTTAGAAAGCAGTGACGTCCTTACCAAGTCAGCACGGCGATATCTTCCGCCTGCCGCCGTTATGACAGGCGCGGTATTGACACCCTCCCGACAATTATGCTACAATAAAGAAAAGCCGCGGATGCGGCGGGGAGGAAGGTATGAAATACACGTTTGACACGACGTACACGGAGGCGGATGTCATCCGCTTCAATCTTTTGGCGGCGCTCTACACCGACGAGGGGCGCACGAATACCCGCAACGGGCGGATCGCCTTCACGTTTCTTATATTACCGATCTCGATAATGCTGCTCTCGCGCGGGCCCGCATACGTGCTGCAGTTTGGGTTCGGCTGTGCGCTGATGGTGATGCTTATCGTTCAGCTTATCGGTATGCGGCACTTTAATGAAAAGGGCATCCGCGACAGGATGAACGCCCTGAAAAAGGCGGGCAAGCTCGACCCCCTGCCCCCTTCGCGAATGGAATTTGGCGAGGAGTGGTACTCCGACTTCTCCGAGGATTCGCGCCACGAGGACAAGTACAAGCACATTCACGCAATCTACGCCGACGAGGTTGGCTCGGTCTATCTGTTCATTTTCCCGACGGTTGCGCTCATCATCCCTGCGCACTGCTTCACATCCGACACGCAGAGGGAGGAGTTTATTTCCTTCATTCGCTCGCGCTGTCCCGACAAACCGTTCCGCCGCGTGGACATCACCCATCACAAGGTAACCAAGGAGTGATTCACCCCATTGGGGTTTTATAACAAAAGAGGACGAGATTACCCCGTCCTCTTTTTTTGTTGCCTTTTCGGCGGTTATCAGTTCTCGATCTTCTTTTCAACGAGGGTGTAGGTCGTTTCCTCATCCTTCGAGGAGCTGGCACCCGAGAAGGAGTAGCTCGACTTGTTTTTACCGAGGATCCTGCCATCCTTATATAAGAGGCAGTACCACCACTCGTCATAGTTGTCCCATCCGTTGCCGCCACGGCTGGAGGCGCGAAGGATAACGCCCGCGAAGGAGCCGTCAACAAGAAGGATGTCGGCGCGGGGTGCGTCGGTCGAATATACGGGTGAAGAGAGGCTCAAAAGGTCGGCAAGCTCGACGTCCTTCGAGCCGTAGGAGCGGGTGGGTCCGTCATCGTCATCATCGTATTCGTATTCGTAGCAGCAGGAGATATTGAGCGTGTAGCGCGACATCTGCTCCTTTACGCGCTTGTCGTGCTCCTCGTCGAGGGTGACGTAAACGAGAGAGAGGCCCTTCGTTTCGATGCTTGCATTCTTTTCGCTCGTTTCGTGGAGAGGTGCGAGGTACCTTGCCTTAATTTTTTCCATAACAGCCTCCTTGTGGTTATTTTTACTTATTTTTTGCGCAAATGGTGGGGGGCGTGTCAAATTTCACGCCGTTTTCAGTAGATATCAGCCATTCACCCCGTCAGCGAAAAATTCGGCACGGAGGGCGAAAACCTCCGCCTCGGCGGCGCGGAGCGCATCGGTGAGCGAGCCATCCGCGGCACGCATCTCATCGGCACAGCGGGCGGTGAGGCGGGCATACTCCGGGTAAAATTCACGGAGCAAAAAGCGCGCGTAGGCGACGAGGCGATACTCGCCGACGACGAGGAAATCGGTGTCACTACGGCGGCGGACGGCAACCGTCCTTCCCTCACGGATGGCGGCGAGAAGGTCATCCGTCCCGCGGGCAAAAACTATGGAAAAATTGCGGTTGAAGCGGGTCGTGCGCGAGTGACGGTTATGGTTATCCGAGGCGCCGAGGACGGGGATGTCCGCCCCGCGGGCACGCAAATCACCAAGGAGGGCGAGCTCGAGATTGTCGCCGTTGCCGTCCTGATCGTTCCCCGCAAAGACCTCGAGCGCGTCCATCGTGCCCGCGGTGATATGGTATTCGAGCTCGGCGCGCTCCATATTGTATTCACCGTACGCGTCCCAGAAGGGATGCGCGAGCACCGAGACACCGCCCGCGCGGCGGATATGCTCGGAAATGAAGATACGGTACGCCGCGGTGTCGGGGTTGACCCCCGCGGGGAAGGCGCGCTCCCCCTTGATACGGGCGATCTCGGCGGCGACGTAGCCGTCGTCGGTTTCGATGATCTCGTTCACGCTCGACGAGCCGCCGAGGTTGACGATATGGTAGTAGCCCATATCCTTGTTATGCACCTCCTCACCCGGGATGACGGTGAAGCGGTCGGTGAGCGCGGAGATTTTCCGCCCCGCCTCGAGCGAGGGGAAATATTTGTGGTGGTCGGTGATACAGACGAAATCGAAGCCCGCCTCCGCATAATCGCAGGCGACCTCAAACGGTGTTCCCGTGCCGTCGGAGCGGCAGGTGTGGGTGTGGGTATCCCCCTTCAGGGGGCGAAGGGCGGCAAGCTCAGCCGACAGGGCGTAGGCGTAGGCGTAGTAGGCGACAGCCTCCCCCTCGCGGATGCGGATGGAATACCTGCCCTCGACGGGAAAGTCGTATTCAAACGACCAGAGCCCCTCCCCCTCTCGGGTGAGCGGGTGGTAGGCGTAGCGGTACTCCTCGTCAATGCGGGCGGGCACGCCGTGGGGGATATAATAGCTCTCCATCGGTTGGAGCTTGATCTCGGGGGCAGAGCCGTCGCAGAGGACGAAAATTCGCCGCACCCCGCCCGATAAAAAGACGCGGGGATATATTCTTGAAACCGTCATATTGCCTCCCTTTCATCGGTGGAACTTTTGATTACAGTATATCACCCGCATGGCTGTTTGTCAATCGCGCGGGGGAATATCGCGGATGCAAATTTCATAATTTTTAATAAATACTTGCTTTTTCAGTCGATATGTGCTATAATGTTCACAGATTGTTCAAAAAACCAGTGTTTTCGGGCGAGATTCGTTGTTACGCCCATGGAGAATTTATGAAATTAAACAAGGCATTTAAGGTCAAGCGAAGCCGTTTTTGCTACGGGCTCGTGCGATTTTTGGCGTGGTTTCCCTCGCGGTTCTTCTTCAAGAACCGAGTGCTCCGCAACGAGCTGAAGGGAAAGCGCGGCCCCATCGTCGTGCTTGCAAATCATCAGGCGGCGCTCGACTTCGTTAACGTAATTCACCGCACGCGTGAGCCGATGAGCTTCGTCATCTCGAAGTCGTTTTATCAGATGCTACCCGCGCCGTGGTTCGTAAAGCGTCTCGGCCTCATTCCGAAGCAGCAGTTCCAGACCTCCATCAAGGATATCACCACGATGAAGCACGCCATCGCAGACGGCGAGATAATGGTGCTCTACCCGGCGGGGCTGATGTGCGAGGACGGCGTATCCACGCCTATCCCCGTTACCACCTACAAATTCATTCAATGGATCGGCGCGGACGTGTACGTTGCGCGCTCGCTCGGCACCTATTTCTGCACGCCCAAGTGGGCAACGGGCAGGAAAAAGCGCCCCGGACGGACCTACGTCGATATTTTCAAGCTATTTGACAAGGACGAGCTGGCGGGAATGTCGCTCGAGGACATTAAGAAGACGGCGGACGACGCCCTGCTGTTCGACGCGTATCGTGAGCAGGAGGAGCTGAAGGTCAAATTCAAGGGCGGACATGACGTTCGCGGCCTTGAAAACGTGTTGTACGTTTGCCCGCACTGCGGCTCCGAGTACACGGTATTTGCAAGCGAGCGTGACACCCTGCGCTGTACCGAGTGCGGATTCGCCGAGAGGAGCGACGAGTACGGCCTGCTCCACAAGATATCCGAGGTCGGCGAGGAGATCCGCTACGTTTCGGATTGGAACGCCGAGGTCCTTAGGCACGAGCGCGCAAGGATTGAGAGCGGCGAGGGGACGATTTCCTCGCTCGCCACCATACAGGGCGTCGATTTAAAGAAAAAGAAGTACGTCGACATCGGTCGCGGTGAGGTCACCCTGCACCCGACGCACTTCCACCTGCACGGCTTCATTCGCGAAAAGCAGGTCGACGTCGATATTCCAATTACCAACTTCGCATCCCTTCCCTTCTCGCCCGGCAAGCATTTTGAAATTCAGCACGGCGAGGACATCTACCGTTGTATCCCCGATGACAAATTGACCGTCACCAAGTTCATCAACCGCGTGAAGATATTCTACGAGATGAACAACACGGCGGTAGCGGAAAAATAGGAAAAATAAAAGAAATCAAGAGAGCACCACCCTGCCCTACGCGGCGGGTGGTGCTTTTTTTCGAGGGGATAAGGAGGATCAGCTTAGGGCCCGTAACCGAAAAACGTCATTAGTTTTCACAGTACAATAATTGATAAATTGTAAATTAATTAACAGTAGTCACTTTTCAGACAATACTTATTGCATTTGTCAATTATTTTGTGTATAATATGTATGTTTCGGGTGTTGACACCTAAATTTGAGTGGGAGGAGAGCAGAATGAAAAAGCAGTTGATAGCGGTATTTGTCATTTTGACCATGGTTTTTTCATCCATCGGCTACGCACAGGTGACCGACGTATTGTCGGTGACGGGTAGCGCATCCGCGTCCCCACCCGAGTACGACGTGTATATCTCCGCGGTCAGCCCCGAGGTGAGCGGCGGGGTGCGGGTGAACAGCTACTCCTCCACCGTCTTGATGATGCGGGTGGACGGCGCGGGCACCGCGACGTTTAATATTACCGTTAGGAACCGGAGCGAGCTCACCTACGTTTACGAGCGAATCATCACGGGTGCGGAGCTGGCGCTCGAGGGTGTTTACGACGGTACCGAGATCACGCAGTCGGTGAGCATCGCGTCGCTGAGTGAGCTTGCCGCGGGCGGCAGTCTTGATTTCACGCTAACGGTAAACGTGCCCGCGGGGATTACGGCCGGCACGTTCGTGCTCAAATTCAGCTTTATGGAAAAGGGCACGTCGGGCATTTTGCCCGGTGGACCGACCGACCCCAAACCTGACCCTGATCCCGAGCCTGATCCTGACCCCGAGCCCGAGCCTGATCCTGACCCTGAACCGGATCCCGACCCCGAGCCGGATCCCGAGCCGGAGTACAACGAGGATTTCCTCGGACTCGTTGAGGCTATACTGTCGCCCGAGGAGGATTGCCTGAACGATCCGGGTTCCTCGATGATTTTCAATGCGGTGCAAGCAACAATCAACGGCAAGGGGCGCGGTGACGATCCGCCGATCCTGCATTGCCTTGTCAACAGTATTAAGGGCGGAACGATGACGAGCATTACGAACAGCGTTAACCAAAATCTGTCGGCGGACCTGCACTTCGTTTTCGAGGCCGACCTCGACGATGAGAACAGGATGACGATGTATATGTACTATAAGAAGGACATTGACGCCGCCCTAGACGGCGAGCGCATCCTCGTATACCGTCAGGTCGTGAGGAAGAATACCGCAACCGGCCTTTGGGAGGAGGACGGCACGTACATCGGAAGTGCGGTCGTTGGCTACTTCTACGATGGCGGTAACGGCAACAATTCGAAATCGTTCACGATAAACGTATATACCTGGACCTTCGGGGCGCCCGAGGACACGGTATAAGACGAATTTGGTAAACAGTTATTTACAATTAAAAAGGAACACCACCCCGTCGTAATTGGCAGGGTGGTGCTTTTTATGCCCCGATAATTTGACACGGGGTGGTGGTTATGTGCTTTTTCGCCCGAGGGCGAGGCTTTGATCGCCCCCGTTCAAGGCGCACTCGGAGCGCGGGGCGTCGAATTAGCCGAGCAGGGAGAGGATAGCCTCGTAATCGTAGCTATGGAGCTGGCGACGGCCTTCCTTCTCCTCGAGAAGCTCGTCGGTGAAGGCAACGTCGGCATCATCGGGGTTATCGACAAGCTCGGTTGCCGCGAGGGCGATAAGCTCGCCCGCGGAGAGGACCTCAAGCTCATAGATTCTGCCGAGGATGTGCCCGACCTCTTCCGTTCCCGCGATACGGGCGAAGGAGCCGAAGGCGACATTAAGCCATACAAGCTCATGAGTGTGAAGGTCGATAGCATAGAGATATGCGTAGGTGGAGGGGCAGTCGATGACGAAGGAGGACTTCACCGTTTTGGGCTCGAACACCTCGCCCGAGTCGAGAAGCTCACGGGTCATGTAGCCCGCACGGCAGACGCACTCGGAGAAGGGGGTGCCGGTATAAACGTTGTTGCAGAGGACGAGATAATTGTACTCGGGGTGATTTTTGCGGATACGCTCGAGGTTGAGGTCGAAATACTCCGAACCGCCGTCGTAGCCCGCGGTCTGGTCACCCGAGAAGGTGATCATCTCGTTATCGTCGTTGTAGTACATGGTACGCCAAGAGAACTCGTGCTCGCCGCCGTCCTTGTCGATTGCGATTACCGAGAGGTCGACGTCATTGACCCGCTCCCAATAGGTGAAGGCGCGTATCTTGTCGCCCGCGTCGATAGCCACGCGGGAGCCCGAGGGCAGGCAACCAAATCCGCCGTTTGCCGACGCCTCGTGCAGGGGAATTGCGATTTTGTGCATTGCGGGCGAAACGTAGACGCGTCCGAGCTTGCCGCGGAGCATCTCGGTGAGGAGCTCCTTCATACGGTCGGCAATACGGGCGGTATCGGTTGCTGAGAGGACGGTGCGACGGCGCTTCATTTCCTCGTCGGTTTCGGTGTGCTTGACCGAGAGGCCGTTTTTCACGAAGCGGAAGGTGCGGCGTCCACCCGCGGAGTAGTTGGCGTAGTGCATAAGAAGCTGAACGAGGAGGATGGGCTTGCCACGGTCGAGCGAGTCGACGACGTAATTTACGTCCTCCTCGGTCCGACAGCGGGAGACGAGATAGTCAAGGCTACGGAGCACGGCGCCAGAGCCCTTCTTATCCTTCAGAAGGTCGACGGCACGGCGAACGTCACGCTCGCTCATATACCGCTCGAGCTCGGCGGGAACCGACTGATTGCCCTTATTACGCATGAGGTGGCAGAATTTCTCGCCCGCCTCGCAGGAGGGCTGATAGTGGATGTGGTGCAACAGGCCGCACCATATCGCCTTTTTCTCAAAGCAGTCGCGGATATTGACGAAGCCGCCCTCGAGGATGCAGTCGATAACCGACGCGACGAATTTACGGTCGGCATTCTTAAAATTCAGCTTGCGGACGTTGCGGTTTTTGTAAAGCTTGAAGTTGAGATGCTCGACGAGGCGGACAACGTCCGAGAGGTTAAGGAAGCGCGCGAAATAGAGGTCGCGGGTCGCGGCAAGGAGCGCGGTCGCGGTGTCCTTCGAGCGGATTGCCTCGGGACGGAAGCCGTACTCGGTAACGTAGGCGAGGAGCACCTCAAAGGCGTAATAGGAGAGCGGGCGGGAGGAGGCGAGCATCTCGTCAACGTAGGAGCGAAGCACCTCGAGCGCCTCCTCCTCGGTGAGGATGACGAACTTTTTCTCGGTGGTATGCTCGCGGAAGGCGAGGCGGGCAACGTCCGCCTCGAAGATGGAATGTCCCGCCTTATCAAAGTGGCCGAGGTCATAGGTGAGGAAATAGTGAAGGAGGCGGTCAAATTCCAGCTGCTCCTTCGAGAGGCCCTTCACGCTATCGGGAAAGGCGCGGTAAAACGGCTCGGGCACGTGGTTGCCGAAGCATTCGCCCGCGGTGATGAGCATTTCGCGCTCGGCGTGGCGATCCCCCTCGGTTATGATGATGCCGTAAAGGTTTGCGAGGGCGAGCAGCACCTCGAAGGGGTTTTCCTCATCCCTGCCGTGAGAGATGAGTATATGCTTTTCAAATAAAAATTTATCAAAAACTGCGTTCATAGTATATTCTCCTTTCTGATGTAAAGAGTTGTTGTCATTTATATGTATTTCCCCACCGCTGTGCGTGGTGGGTATGTGCGCGATAATTTAACACGGGTCAGGGATTTTAACCCCGGACCCGCCAGCGTAGAAAGAAAGTGTCCGCGGTACGGGGCGTGAAGCATCAAGGTCGCCCCGCCCGTGCGGACGGAAAAAGAAAAGGAATTTAAAGGACGTAAAAAAGAAGGTTAAAGGAAGGATTTTACCCACCCGCCGAAAGGAGCGGCGGGGTGGCGATGCTTCTTTTTGAAAAATGAAAGGAAGTAAAAAATATGACAAACCAAACAAATGGTTACATGCAAGATAAAGCCCCACGGTGGGGACGTAAAACGTCGAAAACCGTCCCACCTGCGTGGGAAGAAAGGTTAAAAGAAAAGGAATTTAAAAAGGTAAGGAAAAAATAAAAGAATGTAAAGGAAGTTGAATTTTTCACATCGGTCGGAAAAGGAAGGAACCGACCGCGCGAAGGACAAAGGTATATACGACGTTTTTTCAAAGAGCAATAAGTAAAAACGGGACGGCAATAGACAGCCGTCCCATAGCGGTGAGCCCGCGAGGGTCACCAAACGAGAACAGGTTGATATCGTCGGATTATTCAATGCCGGTGCTCTGCCATCTGAGCTACCTGTCACAACCGTGACAGGGTGAGACTTGAACCCACGACCTCCGGCTTATCAGCGCGAATGGAGTAAACCCGACTAGCTGCCTGTGTATCTCTTTAACTCATTATATCACATCTTTTCGCAAGGTGCAATACAATTTTTAATTTTTCCCGCCGTCCGTGGGACGGACCGTCGGACGGGGGATGCCAAGCGATATTGCCGCGTTAACATGTTTCCGGTGCTCTGCCTCTGAGCTACCCGTCACAACCGTGACAGGGTGGGAGTTGAACCCACGACACCCGGTTCTTTAGATCGTTTGATGTAAACCCGACTAGCTGCTTGGTATTTAGTTAACGGGGGTGCTCCCCGTTTTTCGCACGGAGAAATAAAATTTTTCCGTACTGCAAGCGATATTACCGTGCTGTCACTTTCCGGTGCGTTGCCAGCTTCGCCACGGCCACCCGTAACGGATGGTCGGTGGGACTCGAACCCACGATCCCGGCTTCTAATATGACGAGTAAGCACGATTAGCTGCTTGGTACTAGTATAACGGGGCTTCCCTGCCCTTTTCGCACGGAACGGGAAAAATATCAAATGTTTTTTCGTGGCGGGGGTTCTCTTGCGAAAAAAGGCGGGCGCGGCAACAAAATGCCGCGCCCGTAGTGCTTAAAGTCTATTTGGTCGACGTCAATCCTCGCCGAAGAGCTTTACCGAGTGAATGCCCTTTTCATTCGTGATATACAGGTAGTCGCCGATAGCAACCGCGCGGGTGCGCTCGATGGCGTATCCGCCATCCATTGGAACGGCGCTGACGAGGGTGATCTTATCCCCCGCGACCGAGAACAGGGCGTAGATCTTCCTATTCTGTCCAAGCGGTGTTCCGAGCACGGGGTCGATCTCGCAATACATAAGGATTTCCATTCCGATGAGCAAGCGCTCACGGTCGACGAAGTAGGATTTGTACTCCGTTGAGGCGACGCCGTCAAAGATATGCTTGTCAACCGAGACGACGCGTCCGTCCTCCTCACGGTAGATCTCCAGCTTGTTAAAGCCGTTTTCCACACCAACGCCAAGGAGGATGCCGTTAGGATACTGAATCAGCGAGGAGGAATATCCGTCGATGTCGCCCGTGTCGGTGGCGGTGACGTTGTCGAGGTCGCCAAGGTCAAAGAAATACACGGGGTCACAGAAGGTCACGGGGTCAATAACAAGCGCCGTGCAGACGTAGAGTCTGTCGCCGTCGAAGCGGACCGACATTGCCCGCTCGCCCTTCGGTGCGAAGTATTCGACGCTCGTGCGAAGGGTCATATCCTCGATATTCAAGATAAAGAGCGAGGCGTTAAGCTTGCGCTCGAAGATGCCATCACCAACGCGCGTTGCCGTGGTCGTGGTTACGACGCACAGATGGCCCTCGTGCTCGTTGAGGCTATACTGGTCGCGCACGTCACCCTCGACGGTTGCCCGTCCGCAAAGGTCGATGCCCTCCGCGCCCCAGGAAAGGCGGGCAATCTCGCTATAATCGAAGAAGCCGTATGAGTGACCCTCATCGCTTACCTTCTCGCGCGTGAAGGAATTGACGAGATAGAGGTTATCCGCCGTGGCGTAGAGCGTGTCGGTGAAATTATAGAGCGCGACGGAATCGACGACCTCGGTCGAGGCGGTGTCGATAAGCGTGACCACCGAGCAATTCGCGTCCTTCAGCTTATCCGGCAGGACCATGTCCTCCATACCGACGGGGCGGGTGCCGTTTTTGTCGGTGTAATGCGGCACGAAGGTTGTGGGATCGTCGTAATCGATGCTCGCCCGCTTCGGCGTATAGTTGCCGACGACGAGAAGAAGATTGCCCACCATGCGCGAGTCGGCGTAGCCACCCGAGATGACAACCTCGCCAACCACCGACAAATTCCGAGTGTCGGACACGTCAACCGTGCGGATAAGGGCGTAGTAATCATAGTTGCTGTCACGGTATTTTTCAACCAGGGTAATGCGGGTCGCATCGGCGGAGAGATACATCTCGGTCACCGAGGAGCTGATAATTCTGTCATTCTCCCTTACGGGCAGATCAAGCTCAGAGACAAGGCCGGTCATCCCGTCTGCGATAGAATAAACGCGCAGCTTCATGCCATCGCGTGTAGAAAGGCGGAAGATGTACCTGTCGGTTGCCTTCATAAGGTCGGGCGAGATAACGTCCGCGACCTGATTATCGGTTACCTCGACGTAGTTGCCGTTCGGTGACGAGCCCTCGAACGTGTCGGGCGTGGCTTCGGGGTCGGTGGGTGCCGAGCTTCCTCCCCTTGGTGCAAATGCGTTCAGGATGGCGGATGCAATACGGTCAAAATTGTTGCGGTTGCCCGTGGGCTTGTAGTAGTAATTTGCGAACGCGCTGATGAGCGGGTAATATTCGTCGTCCTCGTATTTCGCGATGCGGGGCGCATCCTTGACGGGAATGAAAAGGTAGAGCGCGAGAGCGAAAACGAGCGCGATGCTCGCCGCGAGGGCGACGATTCGGCGCTTTCCGATGCGGTGTATGAAAGTCGGAGGCCAAGCGGTCTTA
>JAZODF010000040.1:0-46338 GCA_045596865.1 Eubacteriales bacterium | reverse complement strand
CCACCGACCGCGTCATGGACTCGGGCGACCTCGAGCGTGAGCGCGGCATCACCATTCTTGCAAAAAATACCGCAATTCATTATAAGGGCGTCAAAATCAACGTCGTCGACACCCCCGGTCACGCCGACTTTGGCGGCGAGGTCGAGCGCATTCTCAAGATGGTTAACGGCGTTATTCTTCTCGTCGACGCGGCAGAGGGCCCGATGCCCCAGACCCGCTTCGTCCTTGAAAAGGCGCTTCAGCTCAACCACCGCGTTATCGTCGTTGTAAACAAGATCGACCGTCCCGACGCCCGCCTTGACGAGATCGGTGACGAGGTCCTCGAGCTTCTTCTCGAGCTCGACGCAACCAACGAGCAGCTCGACTCCCCGATGCTCTTCTGCTCGGGCAGGGCAGGCACCGCGTCCTTCGACCCGCACACCCCAGGCACCGACCTTTGCCCGCTTCTTGACACCATCCTTGAATACATGCCCGCACCCGACGGTGACGAGGACGAGCCTCTCCAGCTCCTCGTGTCCTCCATCGACTATAACGAGTTCGTCGGCCGTATCGGTATCGGTCGCATCGAGCGCGGCGTCCTCAAGCAGGGGCAGGGCGTATCCATCTGTAACTACCACGACGTCGGCGGCAAGTCAAGACCGTCGAAGATCGTGTCCATCTACCAGTTCGACGGCCTGAAGCGTGTCCCCGTCACCGAGGCGAAGGTGGGCGACATCGTCTGCTTCTCGGGCTGTGAGGACATTTCCATCGGTGACACCGTCTGCTCGCCCGCGCGTATCGAGCCGCTTGAGTTCATCAAGGTTGGCGAGCCCACCATGGAAATGACCTTTGCCGTCAACGATTCTCCCTTCGCGGGCAAGGAGGGTAAATTCGTCACCTCCCGTCACCTGCGTGCGCGCCTCTATAAGGAGCTTCTTCGCGACGTATCCCTCCGCGTTGAGGACGGCGATACCACCGACTCCTTCCGCGTGGCGGGCAGGGGAGAGATGCACCTCTCCATCCTTATCGAGAATATGCGCCGTGAGGGCTACGAGCTCTGCTGCTCCAACCCCCGCGTCCTCTACAAGGACGTTGACGGCGTGAAATACGAGCCCATCGAGAACGTCATCGTCGACGTGCCCGAGGAATACATCGGCGCGGTTATGGAAAAGCTCGGCTCGCGTAAGGGCACCCTCGTTGATATGCAGCTTCACGGCTCGCGCCAGAAGCTCTATTATAACATCCCTACCCGCTGTCTGTTCGGCTACCGCTCGGAGCTTCTGACCGACACGCGCGGCGAGGGTCTTCTGTCCTCCATCTTCGCGGGCTACGAGGAGTTCCGCGGTGAGATCAAGACCCGCTTTACCTCCTCTCTCGTCGCATCCGAGGCGGGCGTATCCACCACCTACGGCCTCTATCAGGCACAGGACCGCGGACCGCTCTTCATCGGACCTGCAACCCCCGTCTATGAGGGTATGATCGTCGGCGAAAACCCGAAGCCCGACGATATCGAGGTCAACGTATGTAAGGAAAAGCACCTCACCGCAATCCGCTCCTCGGGCGCGGACGAGAAGCTCACCCTCATCACCCCCGTTCAGCTCTCGCTCGAGGAGGCGATCGAGTTCATCACCGACGAGGAGCTCATCGAGGTCACCCCGAAGTCCATCCGCCTTCGCAAGGTCATCCTCGATACCCCCACGAGAAAGAGAATGCAGGCACAAAAGCGCGCCGCGCTCAAGGCAGAGAAGTAATCTCGCCCCGCGAGTATGTAATCACGGCTCCGCCGTGGATGTAATACCGTCCCCGACGGGCATGCAATCTCGCCCAGCGAGTATGTAATCACGGCTCTGCCGTGGATGTAATCCCGTCCCCGACGGGTGTGCAATCTCGCCCAGCGAGTATGTAATCACGGCATCGCCGTGGATGTAATCCGCCTCGCGGCGGCATGTAATTTCGCGCAGCGAGCATGTAATCCCACGAAGTGGGCATGTCATCACGGCTCTGCCGTGAATGTAATCCCGCGTTAGCGGGTATGTAATCAATTTCTCTCGAAATTGTATCCACCCCCGTACCCGTGTCAAATTAAACGACCAAAGCGGCAGGAAAACCTGCCGCTTTTTCTTATGCTGTATGGTAAACCACACTTTACATTTATGCTATTTTTCCCGCACTCTCGCATACAACCCACGCCCCGTGGGGATAAGAAGCAGAAGCGGTGGGAGGGTTAGCACCATCCGCGCGGGAAAGGAGTCGCGCAGGGCGAATATCAACCCCGCGTATAGCACCGTTCCGAAAAGGAGAAGCGCGGTCCTGCCGTAATATATCGCTCGCTCACCCGACAGGCGGCGAAAGAGCAGGCAGTTTAGCGCACACATCACGAGGTAGGCGACGAGCAATAGCACCGCCGTCAGTCGGTAGTCGGTGTACGGAATGAGCAATAGCGTCAGACCCACGCATACGAGCGCGGAAATAACCGTCGGCACCGAGGTCATCGCACTCCGCTCGTAGTACATTTCACCCGCCGCGATCGCGTTTGAGAGGAAGGTGGGTATCACCGACAGGGCGAGCGGGTAGACGGCAAACAGTGCGTCGTGATACTCGGGCGGGCTGACGATGCGTATGGTCTCGGGTACCACCGTGAGCACCAAAAGGCATATCAAGGCAAGCAGGCGCGTCGCCTGCCAAAGAAGGCTCCGACTTTCCGAAATTCTGCCCGCCTCCACCCGCCGTAGCATCCACGGGGACAGCGCCGAGAGCATCCCGTTCGTTATCACGGTCAGGGACAGGCCCACAGACATCGCCACAGAATAGCGCGCCAGCGCCGCGCTCCCGTGCACACGCGCCAGCACCACCTCCCCTATACGGAGGATGACCGCCGCCGACAGGTAATGCGGCAACAGGGGCAGGTTGAATTTCAGCAAAAATTTCCACACCTCGCCGTCGTAAACCCGCCGCGACCGACGTAAAATAATAAATAGGAAGGGAAGTGCAATCACCCCCGCCGACACCGCCGCCGCGATCGGCCGCGCCCTGCCGCCCGCACCCGTCAGGGAAATCATCGTGATGGCGAGCAGGGGGCTCAAAAGCGCGCTCGTAATATTCACCGCCGCCACCGCGCGGTACTTGTACTCGTAGCGCAGGCGGGTCGTGTATATCGAAATAATCGCGTTCAAAAGAACGTGTAAAAGCATCACCGCCGCCATCCCCGCGCCGAGCCCCGTCAGCTCGCCGACCGCCGCCGCGAGCGCGAAATAGCCGAGCGAGAACACCGCCCACACCGTGGTGCATAGCCCTACCGCCCCGCTGACGAGGCGGTCGCGCCCGTCGGCAAACCGTTGCATCCCGCGCAGAATAACGCTCCCCGACAGCTCGAGGGTCGCCACCGCGGAAAATAGCGAAAAATAGGTCATATATTGCGGGAATACGCCGTACTCCGCGGGGGTGAGCAGGCGGGTGAATATCGGCGTGCCGACCACCGACACGCTCCGCGCCACCGCGCTTGACGCAATATACCACAGCGACGCCCGCGCCGGCACCCGTAAGCGTCCCTGCCTTCTGACACCGTCCATCCCTCACCCTCCGTTTTCTCCTATTATTCGCCGCGGGGGTCGCTTTATTCGGACGGGCACGGCGTGCCGATTTGACGATTTGGGTGTTGGCGCGCGTCATTTTGCGCGAAATTTGGCACGCATTTCCCGAAAAAATGCAACAAATATAGGAAAATGCTTCGTTTCTATTGATTTTTCGTGGGTGAGGTTGTATAATAAAATATATTTTCCAAGGGAGGAAAAACCTATGTTCAAGTCAGATTATCTTAACGAGCTTTACGCAAGGGTCGTTGCACGCAACCCCGGTGAGACCGAGTTCCACCAGACCGTCGAGGAGGTTCTCACCTCCATCGAGCCCGTGCTTGAAAAACGCCCCGACTATATAACCGGCGGCGTTATGGAGCGCATCGTCGAGCCCGAGCGCATCATCAAATTCCGCGTTCCGTGGGTGGACGATAACGGCGTCGTCCGTGTTAACCGCGGCTTCCGTATCCAGTTTAACAGCGCAATCGGCCCGTACAAGGGCGGCCTGCGCTTCCACCCCTCGGTAAACGAGAGTAT
Organism: Eubacteriales bacterium; assembly: GCA_045596865.1. GTDB lineage: Bacteria > Bacillota > Clostridia > Oscillospirales > CAG-272 > UBA1740. Next base: position 42,250 of record JAZODF010000040.1, on the reverse strand, counting down.
TATCAAATTCCTCGGCTTCGAGCAGACCTTCAAGAACTCCCTGACCTCCCTCCCGATGGGCGGTGGCAAGGGTGGCTCCGACTTCGACCCGCAGGGTAAGTCCGACCGCGAGGTCATGGCCTTCTGCCACAGCTTCATGACCGAGCTTTGCAAGTACATAGGCGCGGATACCGACGTCCCCGCGGGCGATATCGGCGTCGGCGCGCGTGAGGTTGGCTATCTCTACGGTCAGTACAAGCGCCTCCGCAACGAGTTCACGGGCGTCCTCACGGGCAAGGGCCTGTCCTACGGCGGCTCGCTCATCCGTCCCGAGGCGACGGGCTACGGCGCGGTGTATTACACCGTCGAGATGCTCAAATACTTCGGTGACGACATCAAGGGCAAGACGTTTGCCATCTCGGGCTTCGGTAACGTTGCCTGGGGCACGGTCAAGAAGGTTAACGAGCTCGGCGGCAAGGTTGTCACCATCTCCGGCCCCGACGGATATATCTACGATGCCGACGGTATCAGCACCGAGGAAAAGGTGAATTACCTCCTCGAAATGCGCGCATCCTGCCGCAACCGTGTGGAGGATTATGCCGACAAATTCGGCGTGCCCTTCTTCAAGGGTGAGAAGCCCTGGGGCGTCAAGGCCGACATCCTTATGCCCTGCGCCACCCAGAACGAGGTCGGTATCAAGGAGGCGGAGCAGATTATCGCCAACGGCGTGAAATACTACGTCGAGGTATCGAATATGCCCACCACCAACGAGGCGGTAGCCCTCTTAAAGCAGGCGGGTGTAGTAGTCGCCCCCTCGAAGGCGGTCAATGCCGGCGGCGTTGCTACCTCGGGTCTTGAAATGTCGCAGAATTCGATGCGCTATTCCTGGACCGCGGAGGAGGTTGACGCAAAGCTCCATCAGATTATGAAGAACATCTTCGCAAACTCGGTAGCCGCAGCCAACGAATACGGCCTTGGTGACGATCTGGTGGCCGGTGCAAACATAGCAGGATTTATAAAGGTTGCCGACGCAATGAAGGCTCAAGGCGTCGTATAGGCGGATTTCGGCATAAAACCCCGCTCATCCCCCTTGCCGTAGGTAACTACGGCTGGCGGGCTGCCGCTTCACGACTATCATCCAAAATTCCCACTATACCGAGGTATAGGCGGAACGGGCGCTAGCCGCAAATCGCCACCCTTGCCGTAGGTAACTACGGCTTGCGGGCTGCCGCTTCACGGTTATCATCCAAAATTTCCACTATACCGAGGTATAGGCGAAACGGGCGCAAGCCGCGAATCGCCACCCTTGCCGTAGGTAACTACGGCTTGCGGTGAATGATCAGAATTTTCTGCACGAAATTCCCACTATACGATGGGCGGATTTTGGCGCAAGGGGCGCAATCCCTCAGTCACGGTCGCGGTACAATAAAAGAAAATATACACCGATCCGGGGAGTGTCCGAGAAGGATGCTCCCCTTTTTATTTTCCTCGCTACGTCGGGGGATGTGTATGAAAACGGTGGTATTTTTGCGAAAATTTTCTTGCCATTTTGCAATAATCGGCGGGGGCGGTTGATTAATTAAGCAGAACGGCAAGAACGCCGATGAAGATAAATTACAAAAAGACGTTAAACATTTCAACAAGGAGAAAAGTAATGAAAAAGAGAATTTTATCGCTTGTATTGGTGCTCGCCCTTGCGCTCACGGCGCTTGTTGGCTGCGACCTCGTACCCCCGAAGGAAACCCCTGCGGAGGATGCGGCGGCAATCTACACCATGGACGTTAACCCCGGTCTTCGTATCTACGTTGACACCGAGGGCAAGGTTATCACCGTCGAGGCAACCAACGACGACGGCGAGGAGATAGTAAACGAAATCACCTTCGAGGGCGTTGACTTCGAGGAGGTGACCGAGAGGATCATCGACGCACTTGACGAGGCGGGCTACCTCGTGGGCGAGGAGGGCTCGCTCCTTCTGACCCTTGAGAAGGCGGAGATCGAAATCAGCGAGAAGCTCAACGAGAGAATCGAGCAGGCGTACGAAAAGCACGGCAAGGCAGTATCGGTAATCGAGCAGCGCCTTGACAAGCTCGACGAGAAGATAGAGAAGGAGATCGAGAAGATCGCAAACGATCACCGCATCTCCCGCGGCAAGGCTCACCTTATCGAGATGATTCGTGAGGAATTCCCCGAGATGTCGGAGGAGGAGCTCGCGGCACTCAACGTACAGGAGCTTCGCATGCTTCTTGAGGACACCACAGACGCGATCAAGGATCGCTTCGATAAATTCGGCGAGATCGTGGAGAACGAGTATAAGAGCAGGGAGCAGGCGGCAATGCTCGCCCTCGCGGCGCTTGAAATCGACATCACCTCGCTTGAGGGTGGTATCCCCCTCATCGACGTACACGCAACGGGCAGGGATGGCGTTATTCTCTACGAGGTTGAGGTCATCTACGGCGGCGTGAAGTACGAGCTGCTTATCAATGCCGAGAGCGGCGAGATCGTCGAGCGCGAGGAGAAGGAGTACGAGAAATTCGACCCCGAGGCGGAGATCGACAAATTCCTGAAGGACAACGGCCTTGACGGCGAGTCCATCCGCGATCATTTCGAGAACATCATCCACGGCGGCAAGGGAGAGGAAAAGGGCGAAAAGCTCACCCGAGGCGAGGTACTTGACCTCATTATCGAGAAGCTCGGTATTGAGGAGGTCGAGATAATTTCCACCGACGTCGACATCCACAACGGACGCGGCGAGTTCATCTTTGAGGTCGAAATTGAGACACAGGATGGCACTTACGAGCTTGTTGTCGAGGCATTCAGCGGAGAATTTATCCGCGCATCCCTGAACGGCGAGCCCATTGAGGAGCCGACCGACACCCCCGACGCGGCGTAAAATCGCACCCCGCAAAACAAACGGGATTCACACCGCGGCAGGATAAATACGCCCCGCGCGTCAAGGGCGAAATTTGCCCCGCGACAGGGTGGTGACACCGCGCGGCGTAGAGAAAAGCACCCCGCACCCGAGTAAAAATACAACATGGTGCGGGGTGTCAACAAAGACCTGTTTCTTTATTAATTTACCTTAATTGTTTCCCGCATCGGCCTGTCTTTGTTGATTTTTTCGGGAAGGCGTGCTATAATTAAAGGGAATACGATGAAAGGTAGCATACGCTGTGATAATGTTTATAACAGACGGGGAGCGTGTAAGTCGCGACGAGCGTGCAGAGCAGCTCATCCTCGCAATGGCGGATGGTAGCACCGCGGCACTTGGCGAGCTTTACGAGCTCGTCGGCGGATTCGTTTACTCCTACGCTCTATCGCGCACCTCGGACAAAACCGTGGCGGAGGATCTGACGCACGATACCTTCCTGCGCATTTATCAAAACGCAAGGCAATATACCCCGATGGGCAAGCCGATGGCGTGGATCGTCTCGGTCGAGCTCAATATAATAAGAAGATATTACAACAAGAACAGCAGGGTCATATACACCGACGACCTCGAATCCGAGACCGACTCGGTCGACGTTGTTGAGGGGCTCATCGAGGATGAGCTCGTCGGGCGGCTGCTCGCCTCGCTTCGGGATGATGAGCGTGAGATCGTCCTTTTGCACGCGGTCGGCGGGTTAAAGCACCGTGAGATCGCGCGCTTGCTTGGTATGCCGCTTGCAACCGTGCTGTCTAAATATTCACGCGCTATTAAGAAAATGCAGAAATTAGCAAATACGGAGGAGGGATGAAGGTGAAAATAACCGAGCTTGAACAGCGAATTAAGCAGGCTTTCGATAAAGAAAAGCCGGATATTTCCGCGCGCCTCGTCGCCGAGTGCGACGGCGTGAAACAGGACGTCCCCACCCCACATAAGGCCGAGCCGACCACCCGCCGCGCGATAATCCTGCCGCCCGTCCGTCGGGCGATAGCCGCGGTTATCTGCCTCGTGTTCTTCCTTGGCGGACTGCTCGTCGGGCGCATCCCGCTCGCGAATGGCACGGGCGACCCGACACCCACCCCGACGCCCACTCCCGTCCTTGCGGATGCAACCGTCTACCTCGACGTCAACCCGAGCGTTGAAATCGAAATTGACAGCGAAAACAGGGTTGTAAAATGCACCGCGGGTAACGATGACGCCACCCTCATTCTCGAGGGGCTGGAGCTCGACGGCGTGCGCCTTAGCACCGCGGTCTCGGCAATCGTCGGCTCAATGTATATCAACGGCTACCTGAATGATAGCGCAAACTCCATTCTCGTCAGCGTCGACACCCCCGACGGCGCGCGCACCGACGCCCTTCTCGGCAGTCTGACCGACGATATCAACGCGGTGTTTGCCAATTCCGCGCTCGACTGCTCCATAATCGCACAGAGCGTGGAGGTCTCCGACGAGCTGCGAGAGGAGGCGAGCGCCAACGGCGTTTCGGTCGGAAAAATGCACCTCGTTGACAGGATGATCGACGCGATAACCGACCTCGACGGCTACGATAGCGGCGAGCTGTCGGGTCTGTCCATTAACGAGCTTAACAAGATCTACTCCTCCCACCGCGACGAGGTTGGCGGGGGCGACAAGCACTCGGGAAGTGCGGCGGGCTTCATCGACGAGGAGGACGTTGCCGAGGCCGTCCGCGCCCATCTCGGAATCTCGCAGAATGACGTTGACAAGTACAATATCAGCTTCGGCTACTCGGACGTTGACGGCGAGCGCAGGCTCATCTACCGCGTTCATATAACCATCATCGGCGACCTGAAATATCGCCTTATCGTCGATTGCGAGAACGGCGAGATCCTTGAAAGCGGGCTTATAACCGACTCGCAGGGCGGCTCCCACGGCTCCACCGATAAGGGGGATGACGTCCACGGCGAAGGCACCGACGCACCGCCTCCCACGGGCGGCGGCATAGGTCAGCCGAGCACCGACACGAACGGTGACGGTGAGCACTCGGGCACGGGTGATGGACAAATCGGCTCGGGCGAAAATGACAACGGCTCGGGCGAAAATGACAACGGCTCGGGCGGCTGGTTTGACGGCGGCTGGTTTAACTAAAACGGCAGGAACACTCGTTCCCATCGGCGCATAGCCCGCACCGCGGGCACATCGATTGCACCCGACCTCACGGATGGGATGTAAAATATAAAACGAATATAAAAAAAGCAAATAAAAAAGTGACACGGGCCACCCCGTGTCACTTTTTCTGTATAATTACCCGATAATTCGCGGTGCGGGCGGAATTTGCCGCGCCCCACCAAAATGCAAACAGATATTTACAATTCCGAATTACTCGGTGGTGTAGTTGTCGAAATACCCTTGGATATGTACGATGGGCGTGCCCTTGTCACCCGAGCCTGTGGTAAGGTCGCAAAGCGAGCCGATAAGGTCGGTCAGGCGGCGGGGCGTCGTGCCCTCGGATGCCATATTGCCGACGAGGTTTCCGTCCTTCTCGGTGATTCTCTCCTTGATCGCGTCGCGGAGCGCGTCGCCCTCAAGGCCTGCGAAATCATTGTCCGCGAGGTACTTGAGCTTCAGCTCGTTGGGCGTGCCCTCAAGGCCCGAGGTGTATGCGGGCGAAACGACGGGATCGGCAAGCTCCCAAATCTTGCCAACGGGGTCCTTGAACGCGCCGTCGCCGAACACCATAACCTCGACGAGGTGACCCGTGCGAACGAGGATCTCGTACTGAATATCCTCGACGATGGGCTGGCAGTCGCGGGGGAACAGCTTGACAGTGTCCTCGGTCGCCTTGTTCGAGCCGAGCAGGCCGTAGTCGGCGTTGTAGCCGCTACCGTTCACGGGCGCGCTGAGTATCTCATCAAGGCCGACGACCACCTCGGCACCTGCGGCGCGCAGAAGGCGCTTGGTCCTTTGGCGGGTGTGAATGTCGCAGTTGAGGACGTTCTTCGTATAGGGCAGGATGGCGCGCGGATCGTTAGCGAAGATTACCTCCGCCTCGGCGCCGCTCTCCTTGATGAGGTTCACGTAATATTCGACGTAATCAATACCGGTGAAGCGATGCCTCTCATACCCGAAAAGCTCGCGGTATTTCGCGAGGTCGAGCACGTCGGAGTAGGGGTTGATCCCCCGCTCGTCAAGCATGTCGAGCGAGACGAGATGATTTCCCACCTCGTCGGAGGGGTAGGAGAGCATGAGGATGACCTTCTTCGCCCCCTTCGCAATTCCGCGAAGGCAGATGGCAAAGCGATTCCTCGAAAGGATAGGGAAAATTACGCCGATAGTCTCGCCACCAAGGCGTGCACGCACGTCGGTCGCGATATCGTCAACGGTTGCGTAGTTGCCCTGCGCACGCGCAACGATAGCCTCGGTCATTGCGATAATATCGCGGTTGCGGATGCCGTAGCCCTCAACCTCCGCCGCGGTGATAACCGCCTCGGTTACGATCTTTACGATATTGTCGCCGTTTCTGATAATGGGTGCGCGCACTCCGCGCGAAACCGTGCCAACCATTCTGCTCATAGGATACGCTCCTTTCCCACCGTGTGGGTAAAAATTTTTTACAATTAAGTATATCACAACACGCGACAAATGTAAATACATTCGGGCAAAAAATGTTAAAAAATTCGGGCAAAAAAATGTTAAAAAATAATGCGCCCGCGACGAGACGCGGGTAAATATTAAATATATGGAAATGTGAGGAAAACCGCTTGCAAAGAGTTCCGCAAAATGATAAAATATAGAAAAATGAATCTGAGAGGTATTGAAAATGAAGCCAAAGGTATATTTTTCCCGTGACATCTCCCCCGAAACGCTCGTCCGTCTTTACGAACAGGTCGGCATGACCCTTGAGGGCAGGGTGGCGGTGAAGGTCCACTCGGGCGAGGTTGGCAACCAGAATTTCCTCCGTCCCGATTTCTTCCGCCCGATTATCGAGCAGGTTGGCGGCACCGTCGTCGAGTGCAACACCGCCTACGAGGGCGCGCGCGACACCACCGAGCGACACCTCGCCACCTTCAAGCTGCACGGCTGGGTTCCCACCTTTGACGTCGACCTCCTCGATGCCGAGGGGCCCGACCTCGAGCTCGCTATCCCGAGGGGAGTTTGCATCAAGCGCAACTTCGTCGGCAAGGATATCCTGAACTACGATTCCACCCTCGTCCTCTCGCATTTCAAAGGGCATCCGATGGGTGGCTACGGCGGCGCACTAAAGCAGCTGTCGATCGGCTTTGCCTCCTCCTACGGCAAGAAATATATACACGGGGTGGGGGATACTGAGAATTTCTGGGGCTCCGACCACGATTCCTTCCTCCGCTCGATGGCCGACGCGGCGTCAAGCGTGGTTGAGTATTTCGGCGGCCGCGCGGTGTATATCAACGTTATGAAGAATATGTCGGTTGACTGCGACTGCTGTGCGGTGGCGGAGGATCCGTGCATCGCCGACATCGGCGTGCTTGCATCGGTTGACCCCGTTGCAATTGACCGTGCCTGCCTCGACCTCGTCTATGCCTCGACCGACCCCGGTCGCGACCACCTCATCGAGCGTATCGAGAGCAGAAACGGCAGCCTGACCCCTATCTCTGCCGCCGCGCTCGGCATCGGCTCACTCGAATACGAGCTTGTTGAAATCTGACCCGCAACGAAAAAAGACACCGAGGTAACGAATGAAACGCAAACCGATATTCTATATTGTCCTGATTGTTATTATTCTTCTCGCTCTTGTGACCGCGGGGCTCCTTGTTTACGAGATCGCCGTGGAGGGCAGGACGGATTCCATCCCCCGCGCGGTTGTGATTTTACTCTCCTGCGCCCTCGCCCTTGGCAAAATGCTATCGCGCGGGCAGGGAAGCGTAAATGGTAGCCGCACCGCGTACGAGAGCGCGTATGCGAACATCATCGGCGGCAGCTTCACCGACAAGGCACGCGCAAAGAAGCTCTACACCGCGCTTGACAGGCGCAACCGCAACAGGTACAAGTCGGCGCTCGCCATCCTGAATAAGCTCTACGAGAGCGCGCCCAACCGCGACGAGAAATTCGTCACCGCCTTCTTCATCGCGATCTGCTACGACGACGTGGGCGCGTATATTCCCGCGATCAAATGGTACGAGTGTGCGATAGGCTACAAGCGGCATACCACCGCCCTCTCCAATCTCGGCATCTGCTATAAGCGGATGGGCAACCTTGACAAGGCAACCCTCGCCTACGAGGAGGCGTCCCTCCTTGATCCCTCGAATCCAAACCCGTACATAAACCTCGCCAACATCTACGTCTCCGACGGTCGGTATGACACCGCGCTCGAATTTGCCGACAAGGCAATTGCCCTCAATGCCGGTATCGCCGCGGCCTACTCGGCACGCGCAATTGCCTGCGCCATGCTCGGTGACCGTGACGGCTTCTACGCCGCCACCCGTGCCTATGCCCTGAACGGTGGCGACGGCAAGGGCCTCGAGCAGCTCGCCCGCTCAATGATGGCACCAATCTTTGATTGATCCGCCCTTCGGCGGCACGTAATCCCGCGCAAGCGGGAATGTCCTCACGGCACCGCCGTGTATGTAATCCCGCGCAAGCGGGCATGTCCTCACGGCACCGCCGTGTATGTAATCCTGCGCAAGCAGGCATGTAATCCGCCCTTCGGCGGTATGTAATCAATTTCCGCAGGAAATTGTATCCACCCCCCTACCCGTGTCAAATTATCGCGCATTTTTGCGCGGCTTTTCGCGGCTCCTTGCCGTGACGAAATGTAAACAATAATAGACAAAAACAAGCGCCCCTGCGAAAAACAGGGGCGCTTGCCGTTATTGTATCACAAAACGAAGTGACTTTGATTATTCGGTGCGTACGATCACTCGGTCAGCATCCACACCGCCATCTTCGACTCCTCGGTCCACAGCTTGCCTGCGGAGGCGTAGTCGGTGACGTGCATCTCGGTGCCGTCGGTCAGAGGGAGCACCATCTCGATAATGTGCTCGTAGGGGGCAATCTCCACCTCGGGGAAGGTCGCGTCAACCGATCCGTCGGGATTGACGAGCAGGTCAATGGGCTCGTCGACAGAGTAGCCGAGGCGGTTCTCCTGCGCCAGCATAATGGGTCCGCGTCGCACGGCGATATGCCTGTGCGCGATGGGGTCCTCGCGGTCGAAATTCGGCAGGGTTATATTGACCCTCCACGCCACCTTGTTCATCAGCACCTGCGAGCCGTAGGGGATGGGCAGGATCGCACGCGCCGTCATATCAAGCGTGAGGACAAGGCTGTCGCCGTTCTGCCACACGCGGTCAATCGCAATATATCCATCGGTCACCTCGACCGCCTCGCCGTTTACCGTCAGCTCGGTCGACTGCGACCACTCGGGATTTCTGATAAGCAGCTCGAACTCCTCGGGCTCACTACATTCAAGTGTGATTTTTACCACGCCGCCCTTCGGATAATCGGTGTCGGTCTTAACGGTGAGGGGCTTGCCCGTGGGCGTGAACGCCTCGACCCGACCGTCGATAAAGAGGTTCATTGCAACTCCCCGATGGGTGGTGAGCAGCTGCATCTTCGGTACAAGACCGATACCCGCCGAGCCAATGCAGGCACAGCAGCCGTAGTAGTGCAGATCGCTCATGATCATAAGACCGCCGACGCCGTTACCCCTCGTGCCCGCCGTCAGGGGGGAGTAGCTGTCGAAGGGAAGGGGCTCGATTGCCCAGTCGGGGTGCTTCTCGATAATCATCGGCTCGATGACACGCTCGGTGTTGAACGCGCCGAGGTATGCGTTGTAAAGCGAGGTCTCGAACGCGTCGGCAAACTTCGGGTCGCCCGTGATGAGGTGAACCTGATAGAAGAACTTCATCAGCGTGACGGTAACGCAGGTCTCCTGCATGATTTTCTCGTTGTCGGTGTTCGCCTGTCTGACCGTCGAGTGGTCGAACAGCTCGTGCGTGCATCCCGCCGAGCCGATAACGGTGAAATCGGTCTCGAGAACACGGCCGGCAAAATTCACGATTGCCTCAAGCATCCACTCCTCGTGGGTGATGCGGTAGTATTCGAGCAGTCCCTCGAAGCAGGAGGTCATCTCGTACGCCTTCGTCACGGGGTACTGATAGGGCATCAGCCCGTCCTCGTACGCGAGGCGGAAAATGTTCTCAACGTCGGTGCCACCCTCGTTCACGATGTAGGTGGCAAAGTCGAAATACCTCTTATCGCCCGTCAGCGAATACAGCCTGACGATTGGCTCAAGAAGGGAGGAGGAGTTCAGTCCGCGCCAGTGCCTCGTCGCGGTGGAAATGGGCTTCTTGCCCTCGGAGGCGGGGCCGATCTTCTCCATAATACAGTCGGCCTGTCGCGCCATGCAGGCGATGATCTCACCCCGATTTTCGCACACAGGGTCGACCTCAAGGTAGTATTGCATACCGAGGAGCACGTATTTGCGCGACCAGATATCCCACCCGTCAAGCTCGTGGTGGCGCGCGTAGGTGGAGATGCGTCCGTCCTCCTCCGCGGTGCTCATCATATCGCGAACGGTCGCACGGAGAATATCAAGCAGCTCGGGATTTTTCGTGTAGGAGTAAACGAAGCATGCGCCCCGCATCATCTTGCCCCAATACTCGCCGCGCCAGCCCGCCTCGTAGTCCGCATCCTCCATGCGGAACTGCTCGACGAACCGCGCCCAGAGGTCGGGTCGTATCAGCTGAAATTCCTCAACGAATTTGAACGCGCGATCCATAAAACCGCGGTACTCATACTCATTGGCGTAGTCCGCAAAATGCGCGTCGGTTGAAAGACGTCTTGCATTTACGGGATTGTCCTCGTACAGATTTCTCATATTCCTGTGCTCCGTATGTAATTTTTACCCTCGCGGGTCCGGGTTAAGTATAACAAATATCATCGGCGAAATCAACCCTTTTTGCAATAATTGCATAATTTTCGTGCGTATGTGAACGCGCATGCGTCCGAAATATACTAATTTTTTGCGTAAGGGTTGAATAATGGAAAAATCTGTGCTAAAATAAACTAGTAAATATTTCATTCTGTCGCCCGCGCGGCAGGGAAAGGAGAGATAATGGAGAAAAACAGCCCCAAGGCGTGGCTATACCTACTGCCCGCGATACTGTTTCTCGGCGTGTTTATGGTCTATCCCCTCGTCGACGTGTTCATCTACTCGTTTGAGGAAAGCTATAACTCCGCCTCGCAGACCTATACGGGCATCGGCTTCTTTAACTACGAATACGTGTTGAAGGACCCGTATTTCCTCCGGGCGCTCAAAAACACCCTTATCCTCGTTCTTATCACCGTTCCCGTTTCGACGGGGCTCGGCCTTCTTATCTCGATCGGCCTTGCGTCGATCAAGCCGCTTCGCAACGCGTTTCAGACGGTGTTCTTCCTCCCCTATGTGACGAACACGCTCGCCGTCGGTATGGTCTTTATGATCATCTTCGACAAAACCGAGTACACGAACGGTCTTATGAACACGGTGATCTCCCTCTTCGGCATGACCCCCGTCGACTTCATCGACGGACCTTATTGGGCGAAGATGCTCGTCCTCTCGGTCTATACGATCTGGGTCGTCCTGCCGTTCAAGATCCTCATTCTCACCAGCGCCCTCGCCTCGGTGAAGAAGGATTATTACGACGCCGCCCGCGTTGACGGCACCTCCCGCGGCAGAATGTTTACGAAGATCACGATACCGATGATCTCCCCGATGATCTTCTACCTTATCATCACCGGCTTTATCGGCGCGTTCAAGGCGTACAGCGACGCCGTCGCCCTCTTCGGCACCAACCTCAACAGCCAGGAGATGAATACCATCGTCGGCTATATCTACGATATGCTCTACGGCGAGGGCGGCGGCTATCCGTCCTATGCCTCCGCCGCGGCAATCATACTCTTCCTCATCGTTTTGACTATCACCTGCGTCAACCTGCTGATCTCTCGGCAGAAGGTGCATTACTAGGGGGGCGTGTATGAATAATACGACAAAATTCAGTCAAATTGCACGCGAACACAATGTAAAGAAAACTTTACTTAACGTGGCGATCTACACCGCCCTCGGCATCTGGGCGTTCGCCGTGCTTTTCCCGTTCTATTGGATGCTCGTCACCTCGCTCAAAACCTACGGGTCCTATAACTCCGAGCTCGTGCCCGCCCTCATCCCGAAAACCCCGACCTTTGAAAACTACCTCACCGCGTTCTCCGACGTGCCGCTTGCCGACTACTTCCTTAACACCCTTATCTACACCGTAGTCACCACTGCGCTTATGATGGTCGTTATCGTCCCCGCGGCATTCGCATTCTCGCGCCTGAATTTCAGGGGCAAGAATTTGCTCTTTACTCTGTTTTTATCGCTCATGATGATCCCGACCGAGCTTGTGGTCATTACCAATTTCGTCACCGTCACCGACCTCAACCTGCGCAACAGCTTCGCGGGACTTATCCTCCCGACGGTCACCTCGGTGTTCTATATCTACCTATTGAAGGAGAACTTCTCGCAGATTCCCGACGAGCTTTACTACGCCGCGAAGATCGACGGCACCCGCGATTTCAAGTATATGATGCGGGTCATGCTCCCCATCTGCAAGCCCACCGTCGTCACCATCGTTATCCTGAAGGTCATCGAGTGCTGGAACTCCTACGTCTGGCCCCGCCTTATCACCGACGACCCGAACTATTACCTCGTCTCGGTCGGTATTCAGGAGCTGCGCGAGACGGGCTTCGGCCGTGCGAATATCCCCGCAATGATGGCGGCGGTAGTCGTCGTTTCCCTCCCGCTTATCATCCTCTTCCTTGTCTTCAAGGACAGAATAATGGAGGGCGTCTCGAGAGGAGGTACCAAGGGATGATGAAATTCAAACGCATAATTCTTCTTATCCTCGCGCTCATACTCGCAGTAACTCCCACCCTCGCGCTCACCTCCTGTCACGGCGCGCGCGACACCGTCCGCTTCGATATCCCTGAGGGGTTTGACCCCACCGCGGACTACGAGATCACCTTCTGGGCGAAGAACGAGAGCCACGAGGAGCAGGCGGCGGCATACCGAAACGCTATCACCGCCTTTAACGAGTATTACCCGAACATCAAGGTAAACCTCAAAATCTACGCCAACTACACCGACATATACCGCGACGTGCTCACGAATATCCAGACGGGCACGACCCCTAACGTCTGCATATCCTATCCCGACCACGTTGCCACCTATATGACGGGTGAGAACGTCGTCGTCCCCCTCGACAGTCTCGTTGAGCATTCGGAATACGGCCTCGGCGGCACTAAAATTGCCTTCGACGCCCCGACGCGCGACGAGATGGTCGATAAGTTTATGGACGAGGGCAGGATCGGCGGTATCCAATACACCATACCCTACGTCCGCTCGACCGAGGCGTGCTACGTCAACAAAACCTACGTTGAGCGGCTCGGCTACACCCTGCCCGAGGACGGCATCCTCACCTGGGACTTCCTCTGGGAGATCTCCGAGGCGGCAATGGCAAAGAATCCCGACGGCACCTACAAGGTCAACGGACAGAAGGTGCTTATCCCCTTCATCTACAAGTCCACCGATAACATGATGATCCAGATGCTCGAGCAGCTCGACGCGGGTTACACAACCGACGCCGCCGAGGTGCTGATGTTCAACGACACCACGAAGGACATCCTTATCGAGGTCGGCAGGCACGCCTCCACGGGTGCCTTTTCGACCTTCGAGTTTTCGAGCTATCCCGGCAACTTCTTCAACGCGGGACAGTGCCTGTTCGCCGTTGATTCCACGGCCGGTGCAACCTGGATCGGCGCGGATTCGCCGCACAGCGACATCGACCCCGACAACGTCGTCGATTTTGAAACCGTGGTAATGCCCGCACCGCAGTACAACCCCGATAACCCCGAGATGATCTCGCAGGGCCCGTCCATCTGCCTCTTCAATAAAGAGGACGCGGGCGAGGTCATGGCGTCCTGGATATTCGCGCAGTTTTTGCTCACCAACCGCGTGCAGATCGACTACGCCACCACCGAGGGCTACATCCCCGTCACCGAAAAGGCGCTAAATAGCGACGAGTACCGCGACTATCTCTCCCGCGGCGGCGAGAACAACACCCGCTACTATCAGGTGAAGATGGACGCCACCCACATGCTTATCGAAAACATCGAGAACACCTTCATCACCCCCGTGTTCAACGGCTCGGCTAGGGTCAGGGAGGCGGCAGGAAGCCTTATCGACGAGGCAAACAAGGCACCCCGACGCAAAAAGGAGGTCAACTCCGCCTACGTTGACAAGCTCTTTGGCGACGTCACGAAGATGCAAAAACTCGACGAGCTCCAGGGCGTCAGCTCCGAGCTCGGGGCAATGCCGACGGGCTCGATCGTCCTGCTTTGCTCGCTCGGCGCGGCGTGGCTGCTCATCGGCACGTACGTCGGCGTGCGTGCCATTCGTGCCCGCGCTCGCACACGGCGCGAATAAAAATGCAAATTTCTCTTGATTTGTCGACAAATTTGTGTATAATATAATTGTAGTATTATTTTGCGTATAATTTATAAGGAGAATTACAATGAAAAAGATTTTGCTTTTGACCCTGGTCATCTGCCTTGCATTTGCGCTTGCCTCCTGCAAGCCCACCGCACAGTGCGAGCACGCTGACGAGAACTACGACGGCCTTTGCGACAAGGGCTGTGGCACTACCCTCGAGGTCGACGTTATGACCTACGACGAGTACGTCGCCGCCGAGCTCTCCGACTTCGTCGTCGTTGACGCGTACGTTCAGGCTACCCAGTCCTGGTGGGATGACAAGATCACCGTTTACCTCGCTGACGAGGACGGCGCATACTTCGCATACGAGATGGCCTGCTCAGAGGAGGACGCGGCTAAGCTCACCGCAGGAACCAAGATCCGCGTTTACGGCTACAAGGACGCGTGGGCAGGCGAGGTGGAGATCACCGACTGTGCCTTCAATTTCCTTGAGGCGGACCCCTATATCGCACCCGCAGTTGAGATCAACTCCGTGCTCGGCACCGACGATCTCATCAACTACCAGAATCAGCTTGCCATCTTCCGCGGCCTCGAGGTCGTATCGGTTGAGTACAAGAACGGCGAGCCCGGCGATGATATCTACCTCACCGTGAAGCACGGCGAGACCGAGTATTCCTTCTGCGTTGAGCGCTACCTCACCGCCCCCGATACCGAGGTTTATACCGCGGTCGGCGAGCTTGAGGCAGGCGATATCATCGATATCGAGGCGTTCGTATATTGGTACGAGGGTCCTAACCCCCACGTCGTCTCGGTCAGCAAGTATATGACCCAGGCAGAGTACGACGCCGCAGAGCTCCAGAGTGAGGTCAAGCTCCTCTCCTACGTCCAGGCTAAGCAGTCCTGGTGGGACAACAAGGGCACCTTCTATCTCCAGAGTGAGGACGGCGCCGTCTTCGCATACGAGATGGCAGTCACCGAGGAGGAGTACAACAAGCTCACCGTCGGCACCAAGGTTGCCGTTGTCGGCTTCAAGGGCGAGTGGTCGGGCGAGATCGAGGTTATCGACGGCTCCATCCACTACGTTGGCGGCGATACGTACGTTGCCACCGCGACCGACCTCACCGATAAGATCGCATCCGACGACCTTATCGACTACCAGAATCAGCTCGTTCAGTTCACCGATATGACCGTCGTTTCCATCGAGTATAAGAACGGCGAGCCCGGCGACGATATCTACCTCACCCTCTCGAAGGACGGCGTTAACTACTCCTTCTGCGTTGAGATCTACCTCACCGGCGCTAAGACCGAGCTCTACGAGCTTATCAGCCACGGCTACGTGCAGAACGGCGACGTTGTCGACGTCGAGTGCTTCCTCTATTGGTACAACGGCATGAATCCCCACGTCGTTGCGATCAAGAACATCAACGAATAAATCCGACATCAAGAGGCTGGGCATATCTCGGCCTCTTTGTCGTAAAGGATAAAGAATGAAAAGGCTAATAGCAATTTTACTTACTCTTGCCCTTCTTTTGTCCGTGCTTGTCTCCTGCCTGCCGAATTGGGCTCCCCCCACGGGCGACCCCGGCACCGACAACCCGCCCATCGGCGGAAATACCGGTAACGGCGGCAATAACACCGGAAACAACACCGGAGGTAACGGTGGAAATAACACCGGTGACGGCGGCGGAAACGGCACGCAGGGCGAACCCTGTGTCTCAAAAACCGCCCATACCGACTCTGATAAGAACGGCTATTGCGACACCTGCGGCTATGACGTAATCATCACTCTTGACATCTACGCGATCAACGACCTGCACGGCAAGGTGTTCGACACCGACTCGCAGATCGGCGTTGACGAGCTGACCTCCTACCTCCGCGGCGCATCAGACCGCGACGAGGCGCATATCCTCCTCTCGAGCGGCGATATGTGGCAGGGAAGTGCCGAATCCAATATCACCAAGGGCGCCCTCGTCACCGATTGGATGAGCGCGCTCGGCTTCGTGTCGATGACCCTCGGCAACCACGAGTTCGACTGGGGTGAGGAGTTCGTTGAATCGAATGCCGCCCTCGCCGATTTCCCATTCCTCGCGATCAATATCTACGAGCGCGCCACCAACACCCGCGTTGACTACTCTGCCCCCTCGGTCGTCATCGACCGCGGCGACCTCCGCATCGGCGTCATCGGCGCTATTGGCGATTGCTATTCCTCCATCTCCTCCGAGAGGGTAGAGGATATCTATTTTAAAACGGGTAGCGAGCTTAATTCGCTCGTCAAGGCGGAATCCGAGCGCCTCCGCCGCGAGGAGGAGGTTGATATCGTCATCTACTCCATCCACGACGGCTATATCGGCTCGACCGACCTATCGAGCGGCGGCTACGTCGACATTATCTTCGAGGGGCACAGCCACCAGAAGTACGTTAAGACCGACACCTTCGACGTCTATCACCTTCAAAACGGCGGTGAAAACACGGGCGGCGTCTCCCACGCGGAGCTGAACGTCAACTTCGTCACCGACGAGGTCAGCGTTAATATTGCCGAGATCGTCGCACCCTCGGTCTATTCCTCGCTCACCCCCGACCCCCTCGTTGACGAGCTGAATGAAAAGTACGCCACCGAGATCGGCGACGCCTTTGGCAAGGTTGGCTACAACGCCTACTACCGCGATGATAGCGAGGTGGAGGACCTGACGGCAATGCTCTACTATCAGCTCGCCGTGAAGGAATGGGGCGACAAATACGATATCGTCCTCGGCGGCGGCTTCTTGAAAACACGCAGCCCGTACAACCTTGCAAAGGGTGACGTTACATACTCCGACCTTATGATGCTGATGCCGTTTGATAATCAGATCGTCCTCTGCTCGGTGAAGGGCAGTGACCTCAAACGCAAATTCTTCGACACCTCGAACGGCGACTATCACATCTACTACGAGGCGTACGGCAAGCTCGTTTACGAAACCATCGATTCGAACGCGACCTACTATATCGTGGTCGATAGCTACACCTCGCAGTACGGGCCCAACCGCCTGACGGTTGTTGAAACCTACGATTCCACCGTATTTGCACGCGACCTGCTCGCCGACTACATCCGCGCGGGCGGCCTTGAATAAAGAAAGGACAGCACTATGAGCTACAATTTTAACGACTTCCTGCGTCTTTGCAATATGTACTCCGACCGCGGCTATGACGAGCACGTCAAGCAGGCAAAGGAGGCGGTAAGATATATCGAAAACATGGTCGGATCTCGCCACGGTCGCACTATGGCGGTTGCATTCGTTACCTCCCTGTTTGCCTCGGTAACATCGGCCGACGGCTTCGTCAGCTCGCGCGAGTACAACTTCTTCCTCGAGGTCACGGGGTATAAGCAGATAACCAAGCTCAACCTCGCGAATATGAAAATGGACCTTATCGAGAGGGGCACCGATCCCGATTTCATGTTCATGGACGAGTGGCGTGACGGCAATTACGACCACTTCTATTTCGGCTGTCAGATGATGTATCTCGGCCTTTGCACCGCCGCCTCCGACGGCAGGATCAACGATGACGAGGCGAGATTCCTCTATCTCTCCGTCCCCGCACCCGAGTATAACGATTGACCAATACGTAGATTGGGTAAAACCCGTTAGAATTACCGATAACCCCGACCCCGTGTCAAATTAAAAGGGCATTGCGCCGATTAGGCGCAATGCCCTTTGTCTATATCTTTGCAGTAAAAATGTAATTAATGATTTACATTATCGGGATAACCTCTCTGCAATGTACGCGCACTGCACCATCTTCTCCACCATCTGGTGGCGGGTGAACAGGTAGTGGTTCGACGCCTCGTAGCCTATGCTCGGCTCCGACTTCATGAGTGCAAGCATCCGTGCGGCAATCTCACCCTCGCGGCCTGCAATACGGGCCATCCCGCCGGTGTCGCCCGCATCCCGCGCGGCGTAGAATTTCAGTTGGTTAAGCGACGCGGTGAAAAGCAGGCGCACGCCCTCTGCCATCGGGTATATCCCGTCCTCCTCGGAAAGAAGCGCCATTCCGCGCTCCCATCCCGCGACCAGCCGCTCGTATTGTGCAAGATAAACCTTGAGTGGATACGCACCGCGCCACTTGTCCACGTCATCGAAGGGGTAGCAGGTCATCGTCGCTCTAAGGCCGCTCGGCTCGGTGTATAGCAGATTGGCGGGACCCGAATTTTGCGGCCCGAAATAAAGCGAGTCAAGGCTAAAGGGAAACTCACGGAAGGCCGCCGCAAACATCTCGGATGCCGCCCGCTCCCGCTCGCTAAGGCCGGACGCGCGCCCGCCCTCGAAGAAGTACGGAGCAAGCATTGCAAGATTTCCCGACGGATAACCGCCGAGCGTCCAGCTAAGCAACAGGTGCGACACACCCTCGCGGCACACGCCCGAAATATGCTCCTCGATAAGCGGCATAAGGGGCAGGGCGGGCACGCTCGACGCCTCCCAGGTTGTGTTGACCTGCACCTTCGCCCCGAGCTCAAGACCGCGTGCCCTCGCACGCGCCCATTCGCGCTTCGCTCGCTCACCGGGGCCGATAATGCCCATCGAATAATCAATAACTCCGCCCGTCACCCCGCCAATATTGTACGGCACGTCAAGCTCGCTTTGCGACATAAGCACCACTCGGTCGGGCAGGGCGTCGATGATCTCGTCCGAAAACTCATCCCAGCGCCAGCTCCACGCCATCACGGTAACGTCGGGGTTGACCCTGTCAACACCCTCACGGATGCATGAGATCACCTCGCCGACAACCTCGCCGACACTACGCGTGCGACAGCGCGGACAGGTGCACTCGCGTCCAACGGGCTCGGAATGTGAGCAGCAATTCGTCGGCACCTCCGAGCGCGTGATGGTGAAATACCCGCCGATCAGCGGGACCTCGCGCGTCAGCCGCTCGACTGCGCTCCTCAGGTACTCGCGCACCTCGGAGAGGCTCGTGCACATACAGATCTTGTCGGGCTCATACTCGTGGCCGCGCAGGTGCGGATGCCTCTCGAAAAACTCCGCGGGCATCGACCGAGGCTCGTTAAGATAGAGAAAGAGCTTTATACCATACCTTGATAGCCTCTCGGTCATCCTCCGAAGGTTTTCAAGGCGTCCCTCATACCCCTCGGACAGCGACGGGTCGAAGGGGAACGGCGTCAGCTGATAGAGTATCCCCTGCGTCCACAGGGCGTTAACTCCGCATGCCTTATACGCCATAAGCTGGGCGTCGTCAATATATTCCTCAGACGGAATATCGAACGCCCCATTGTATAGTCCCGAAAACGGGTAAAGCATCCTCGTCTTGAATTTGGGGCACCCCGTGTCAAATATTTCAACCTTTGGGTAATTAAATGTAAACGGTTCTTTACCTTCCGTGAGCGCACCTTCGACCACGGCGCGTATCTTTTCGGTGCATTCTTTCTCCTCGGCTGAGAGCGGCCTGTAATAAACGGGTGATACGTTTGGCTTGACACCAAGCTTGACGTCAAGGAAATCCTCCTCGCGCAGCAGGGCGGCAAGTCGCTCCTCACCGACACCGAGCAGCTCGCATATCTGCGAGTAGGGAAGCACCCCCCACATATTGCGGATAATACTGACGTAGCCACGCCTTTGCCAAACGTCGGACGGGTCGGCCTCGGGGAGGCCGAGGGCGACCTTTGCCTCGCGTATTACCACCTCATCCGTGTGTAACAGCTCGGCAATTTTCCTACACGGGTAAAACTCCGCCGCGCGAAACAGCACCGCCTGCCACCGTGTGGGAAAATGTGAAATATCGGGTATTCTCTCTGTCAGCTCGGGTAGTTTAAACATACCTTCGTCCTCCTTTGCGTCGCTTGATCTTCGCTGTCATTTTCTGTATTCAGTATATCACGCCGCGTGGCAAAATGCAATAAGGGTCGCCGAAATTTCGGCGACCCTCGTCGTTGTTTATTCGTTCGTGGTGGGTTGTGCTATCCCGACACACTTGGGCTTTTGGCCGCTCGGTCAGTCGCCCTTGCGGTAGAAGCTGTTGCCGCCGATAAACTCGCGCACGATGCTCGTCGGGGGAATCTCGTCGTCGACGTCCGCCTCTCTGACGTAGTTGAGCACCTTTACCATCGCACGCACCTCGTCGTAGCATTCGTCACTCGGCTCAACCGCGGTGAGCAGGGGGAATATGTGCTTTTTCAGCACTGCGAGCTCGTAGAGGGTGGAGCTGTTGAAGATGACGTCCGCCTCCTCCTGGAAGGGGAATATCCATCTCTCCTCGCCGCGTCTGACAGAATCCCACATTGACAGCGTCCGCTGCACCGACGCGCCGCGCGTCTCGTAATCGCGCACCGTTCTGCGAAGTAGGCGAAGGTAGCTTGTCGGGATGCGGTAATGATCGTCGAGATTGAGGGCGAGCAGGGGGCTGACGTACACCTTGAACACAAGCTCGGGGGATAGCTCCGCGGGCAGGAGCACGGGGTTCAGCGCGTGAAGCCCCTCGACGATGATGACCGTGTTCTCATCGAGACGCAGGCGATGTCCGCACCACTCGCGCCTTGCCGTCAGGAAATTGAAGGTCGGTAGCTCGACCTCCTCCCCGCGAAGCAGGGCGGCTATCTGCTCACCAAAGAGCGCGGTGTCAATGGTGTTGATGTGCTCGAGGTCGAGCTTGCCGTCCGGGCCGGGTGCGATCTTGTCGCGGTCGATGTAATAGTCGTCAAGGCTCATGAGGATGGGCTTCTTGCCATGGACGCGAAGCTGGGTCGCAAGGCGGTTTGCCGACGTCGTTTTACCCGAGGAGCTCGGTCCCGCGAGCATTACCGCACGCGCACCGCGCTCACATATCATGTCCGCAATCTGCGAGAATTTCTTTTCGTGCAACGCCTCGTTGACGCGGATAAGCTCGCGCACGCGCCCGTTCTTAACAAGCGCGTTGAGGTCTGCAACCGTCTCACACTCCATAAGCTCGCCCCAATCCTTGCCCTCGGTGTAAATGGAGAAGAAGTTGGGCATCTCTCTGTACTTTGACACGCGGTCGGGGTCGGTGATGTCGGGCATAACGAAGATAATACCGTCAACCGTCGGCAAAATCTCGTAGGATTTGAGGAATGCCGTCGACGGCAGCATCTCGCCGTAGTAGTAGTCGGAAAAATCGCCGTTTTCGTAAATATTGAAGTGCGGCGCGCTTCTGTATTCGAGCAGGTCGGCCTTGTCGGTCAGCCCACGCGCACGGAAGAACTTGATCGCCTCCTTCGTGGTGATGCGCTTGCGGCGAAGGGGAATTGCCTCCCCAACGATGCTATCCACCTCAGCGCAAAGTCGGGCGAGGTCGAAATCGCGTGCGCCCGTTATCTTGACGTAGTAGCCCGAGCCAATGGTACAGCTCATCTTCGCTTTCGCCTCCGGCCACAGGCGGCTGATGGCGAGGAAAAGGATGAACTGCGAGGTGCGCATGAACACATCGCGCCCGATCGGGTCGCGGTAGCGAAGCAGGCGGATAACGCCGCCCGAGGCCGCCATTGCCTTTCTGACCGATTCGCGCTCTGCGGTGACGTCCTTCGCGCGCAGGGGAACGTAATTAAGGGTGAAAACCCTGCCCGCGATTTTCGCCGCGAGTGGGTCGTTTGAGAGCCGCCCGTTAAATAAACCGAGCTCGGCGATAATGTCGAATAAGGATTGGTCGGGCCTTGCCTCGACCGAAATGCCGTCTATTAATAATTTCATATCGTGTCCTTTCTGTTATTTTCTTTAGGTAATGCCGGGGTGGCGTTTCTGTTTTCACGGTAGGGCAGGGTCCCCGACGGGTGGTGAGCCGAGTGAGCGTACCCTGTGGCAGGGCGGAGAGAGATACCCCATACGGAGAGTGGAAAAAAGAAAAGGCCGCACCACGTGAAAACTCGCGGTAGTCGACCATTATCGGTGGATCGTAGAAACGCCTGCCCATATTGCAGGCATATACCCTTATCTTTCCTCGTATATTTTAGCACAAACTCGCGCCCGTGTCAAGAAGTATTTTGTGTATTTTTATTAATTTCATCTTGCCTTCTGCTACCGTGTCCACGAATCTCTAACGCACGTCCCGACGGTATATCATATTCACCGACGACACAATGTTATTCCGGATCCTCTTGGCCTATCCCGCTCTATCGCCGTAAGAGAAGAAACAAGGGCCGATTCCTGCGGAAATCGGCCCTGTTGCAGCAAACGCACGAAGCGTTCATTATTATCAATATATGCGGGGGCGTGTTAAATTAAAACGCATCCGCGTGATAAATATGTAAACTACAATTTACTTTTTGCTACCGCTCGAGCGCGCACCGTACTCGTACTTGTAGCGGTACTTGTACTTGCCCTTGTAGTATCTGCCGCGATTCTCGCCGCCCGTCTGGTTGCGAACGACACCGAGGATCTTGGTGTTACTTCTCTTGAGCTGCTCGATTGAGTTTCTTGCCTGGCGGAACTTAACGTTCTCTCCGAATACGAGGACGATACCGTCGCAGGTCTTTGCAACAACAGCCGCGTCGATTACGAGGCCGATGGGCGGGGTATCGATGATGACGTAATCGTACTCGCCTCTTACTCTCTCAATGAGCGCCTCATACGCCTTACTGTTAAGAAGCTCTACGGGGTTCGGGGGATACTTGCCCGCGAAGAGAAGAAAGAAGTTCTCGTACTGAGTCTCGTAGAGGCAATCCTCAAGGGTCGCCATACCGGAGAGCACCTCGGACAGGCCCTTCGGGTTCTTTGCGTCGGTGTTACGTCCTGCGAGGACCGACTTTCTCATATCCGCGTCGATTACAAGGACGCGAAGGCCGAGGTCGGCAATCTGCTTTCCGAGGTTGAGGGAGATGGTCGTCTTACCCTCGTTCTCGTTGTTGCTCGTGAGCGCGATAACGCGCACGTCCTGTCCGCAGAACTGAATATTGCTTCGGAAGACCTTGTACGCCTCCTGTGCGAAATAATCGTCATTTCCGAAAAGCTGAATTTGCATCTTATTCATTACTTCTTGTCCTCCTCGGTAATGGTGGTGGACTCCTCGGTTACCTCGGTGCCCGCCTCCTTCTTGGATGCGTGCGGGTTATGACCGTAGCCATATCCGTAACCGTAACCGTAGCCGTATTTGTTGCCGTAACCGCGATAGTAGCGGGAATACTTGCCCTTCTTGCCGCCTGCGCCGACGTTGGGAATCTCACCAAGGATGGAGAGGCCGAACGCGTTCTCGATCTCCTCGCTGGTACGGATTCTGTCATCGAAGATGAAGATGAGAAGGAAGACGACGTAGGTGAGCGCCGCCGCCGCAACCGCCGCAAGGAAGTATGCAGTCAGGCTAAGGTTGTTGCACGGCTCCTCCTTAAGGATACCGTACTCGTAAAGGTTGACCTGCTGGAAGCCCATTGCCTCCTCGATCTTCTCGGTCCCGATAACGCAAATGGAGTCAACGATCCTCTTTGCGAGCTCGGGTGAGTCTGCCTCAACCCTGACCTCAAGGATACGGGTGTCGGAGGGGTTGGTGACGGTTACACGCTCGTAAAGCTGTCTATAAGAGTAGGAGAGGTCCTCCTGCTTGATAACCTCGTCGAGGACCGAGTGACCCTTTAAGAGGTAGTTACAGTCGTTAACGACCTTAAGAGCGAGCGAGAAATCCTCGGAGCTGCCGGTGGAGGTGTCGGTGCTCTCGTTCTGCTTCAATATGTAGAGAGTCGCGACCGACTCATACTGCGGAACGAAGGTGAGCGTCGAAACGGTGAAGAGAATTGCCACGGCGACGACCGCCGCAACGGCAAGAACCCAAAGGCGACTTACGAAAATGTCCCACAAGTCGCGGAAAGTGATTACCTTAACGTTGTTTTTGTTTTCCATTTTACCCTCTGTATTATCTCGTAAAAACGAGTCGTTTTGCATTTTCAAGGCAGATTATGTCTGCATATTCCCGCGAATGTCTGCGCGCGATGACCTCGTAGGCGCGGCTGAGCTCGGGCGGACGTGAATCAACGCCGTGTGCGTCGGATGAAACGAAATCGATCATCCGTCTGCGAAGCAGTCCGTGCGAGAATCGCTTTACCGCAAGCCCGCTCTCGCCAAACAGCGACTGTGCATCCAGCTGGATAAGCACGCCGCGCGACCGAAGCGAGTCGATGAGCCGCCACTCACCGCGAAGGTGAACGTAACGCTCTGCATGGGCAAGCACGGGGGCATAGCCTGCGTTCATAAGTGAATTGAGCGCGCTCTCGATAACCTTCTTCTTTTCACCAAAGGAAAAGTCGATGAGGACAAAGTCAGTCCCGCCGAGCGTTCGGCACCTGCCCTCGGAAATCCAGGAGGAGAAGTTGAGGTCGTAGTGAAGCTCGTTACCGATGGCGAGCACGAGGTCGGGGTATTTCTCCCCGCAGTATTCGCACAGCTCGGCAAAGGCGGCATCGCTACGCCCCCTGTTGTCCCCGTAGTACTTCGGATGGAAGTGCGGGGTCAGGCAAAGGTAACGCGTGCCGTCAGCATAAGCGGCGTCAACGATGCGAAGCATTTCCTCCTTGGTGGATGCCCCGTCGTCACAGCCGTATAACGCGTGCTGATGAATGTCGGAAAATATCATATCGGTCCTCGACGAAAAATGTAGTCGTGTTATCGGATCGAAGGCACAATAATCGGCAGGGCTTCATTATATTAATCAACCTATATACGCAATTATTGCACCCGTGCGTATAAAAACACGCTATAATATTATATAACTTTATTTGACAAATGTCAACACCTTGGGGGAAATTAGCAAAAATGGCTGCACCGTACGCGTAATTATGTCAATGACGAAACGAGAGAAAGAGCGGATGGCTGAAATTGATAAGATTATCGGGGAAGAGGAAAAAACGCGAAAAACAAGAAAAAAAGAAAAAACGTCAAAATAACGGCATTTTTAAGATGTAGAAAATTTTTGTGCAAGTTGCACCAACTTGTTAGATAATTAACAAAGATTTCGGCAGGAAATATGTGCATTTTTTTAAAAACTGCTCGAACGGTTTTCTGTTAGCTGGCGATGCGACGAAGCCGCCGTTTGATTTGCTATGGAATTACGTTGCTTTTTTATGTGTTTACGGATGACTAAAATTGCCAATTATGTGATCTTTTGCAAAAAAATATGTTCGTGCCGCAGATTTTCATTTGGAAAGCTCCCCTTACCTGACAAATAATGGTGATAAGTCGGAGAGAGTGTCTCAATATGCACCGTTTACAGTTTTTAAAGATTTGTTATCTGTGATTGACAAAACGCACGAATCCTAACAATTGTCACTGTTTTGCTAATGTAAACAATACTTGTCATTAACGTGGCGAAATGTGACACGGGGTAGCGATTTTTGCGTTTTTATCTCACAATCGCGCCAAAATCGACTCGTATGAGAGAAAATGGTAAATTTGAAATGCTGCAATAAATTGATTGTTAAGTTGATTATTTTTAGTAGAGAGTTGATTGTGCCCGTGCATGCGTGTTTCTTCACTTTGTAGGTTGAGAAAGCGGTGGATCAATACCTATGCGTTCTTCGTCCGTATGTTCGGTGAAAAAACGGATTAATTCCCTATTTATTTATAATATATTACAAAAAGTAGGAAATGTACTTGAATTTCACTGCAACTTGTGGTATAATGTTTCTCGGGTCGACTTAATTCGCCGAATTGGGCAAAATAAATTCGACCCTCTCTTTTTCCTATTTATCATCTGTCGGTCGGGCGCCGACAATTCATATTTTGGAGTTTGTTATGTCCTCAAATGACAATCATGGTCGCGGTGGCAAATCCCTCCTCGATCTTTTGAAATTGGAACGTTGGCATGTACTCGCGCTTATTCTTGTTGTCTGCGATGCTATATCCGCGACGTTTTCTTATCTTCTCGCTTTATGGCTTCGGTTCGATTGTGCGTTTTCCGAAATCCCTGTGGCCTATCTCGATGCGTGGAAGAAGTACGCTCTCATACATATCGTCATCACCGTAGTTGTTCTTCTTTGCTTCCACCTGTACCGTAGCCTTTGGCGCTTTGCCAGCTACATTGAGTTAAGACAGGCGGCGCTTTCGTCCTTGATTATCGGAGCAGTTCACGCGCTTTTCATCACCTTGTTCTTCTGCCGAATGCCGATTTCTTACTATGTCTTCGGTGCGGCAATTCAATTCCTGCTCATTGTTTTCGTTCGCTTTTTCTACCGCTTTGCTTCAAGCGTGCGTAATAACAACCGCAAAATGCACGCCCTGCTTGACCGCGTCATGATAATCGGTGCGGGCTCCGCGGGTCGAATGATCATCCGCGATATCCAGAACTCGAAGGAACTCGAGGAGCGCGTCGTTTGCATTATCGACGATGACCGCAACAAATGGGGCAGGTACATCGACGGTGTCCAGATCGTCGGCGGCAGAGAGGAGATACTCCTCTCGGTCGAAAAATACAAGATCGATAAGATATACCTCACCATGCCCGGCGCTACCAACGAACAGCGCCGCGACATCCTCAACATCTGCAAGGAAACCGGATGTAAGCTCCGTAGCCTCCCCGGCATCAACGAGCTCGTCAGCGGCAGCGTTACCGCCAGCAATATGAAGGACGTCGCCGTCGAGGATCTCCTCGGCCGCGAGCCGATCGTCGTCAATTCCGAGGAGATATTCTCCTTCATCTCGGGCAAGGTCATCCTCGTCACCGGCGGTGGCGGCTCGATCGGTAGCGAGCTATGCCGTCAGATTGCCGCCCATGATCCAAAGCAGCTCGTCATCCTCGACGTCTATGAAAACAACGCACACGCAATCGGCCTCGAGCTCCGCGATAAATACCCCGCGCTCAACCTCGAGGTGCTCATCGGCTCCGTCCGTGACAGTCGCCGTGTGAACCAGGTCTTCGCGAAATATAAGCCCGACGTGGTCTACCACGCCGCCGCACATAAGCACGTCCCCCTCATGGAGGATAGCCCGTGCGAATCCATCAAAAACAACGCCGTCGGTACCTATAAGACCGCCTACGCCGCGATGATGAACGGCTGTAAGCGCTTCGTCCTTATCTCCACCGACAAGGCAGTCAACCCCACGAACATTATGGGCGCGTCCAAGCGCCTGTGCGAGATGGTCATCCAGACCTTCGACCGTAAAATCAGGGAGGGTAGGGCATCCGACCTTATGCCGCTCTATCTCCACGCGGACGACGATGAGGTCGAGGCTACCTCCGCCCCCACCGACGGATTTACCCCCGTGACCGAATACGTCGCGGTCCGCTTCGGTAACGTCCTTGGTAGCAACGGCTCGGTCATCCCCCGCTTCAAGGAGCAGATCGAGAGAGGCGGCCCCGTAACCGTCACCCACCCCGACATTATCCGTTACTTTATGACAATCCCCGAGGCGGCATCCCTCGTCCTCCAGGCGGGCACGTACGCCGACGGCGGAGAGATATTCGTCCTCGATATGGGTGAGCCCGTCAAGATCGACACCCTCGCCCGCAACCTTATCAAGCTCGCCGGATTCGAGCCCGACGTCGACATCATGATCTCCTACACGGGCCTGCGCCCGGGAGAGAAGATGTTTGAGGAGAAGCTCATGGACGAGGAGGGTATGCGTACCACCCCGAACAAGCTCATCCACATCGGTCGCCCGATCGCCTTTGATTGCGACCTGTTCCTGACCCAGCTCGAAGAGCTGATGCGCGCCGCCTACGACGGCCGCGACGCGGAGATCCGCTCGCTCGTATCCACCGCGGTTCCTACATACAAGCCGATCGATTGACCCCGCTTCGGGCGAAAAAACACCCTCGGCACACTCCATCTTTCAAAGGATTAAGAAATGGAAATCAAACCGTTTTCAAGTAAAATTTGGCTCTCTACGCCGACGATGCACGGCGATGAAATGAAATACGTCACCGAGGCGTACGAGACCAATTGGATGTCAACCGAGGGCGCAAACCTCGGCGCGATCGAGACCGCCATCACCGACCAAATCGGATGCAAATACGCCGTCCCTCTGTCCTCGGGCACGTCGGCACTCCACCTCGCTTATAAGCTCGCGGGCGTGAAGCGCGGTGACACCGTTTTCTGCTCGGATATGACCTTCGGCGCGACGGTGAATCCCCTCGTTTATGAGGGCGCGATCCCCGTGTTCATCGATACCGAGTATGACACCTGGAATATGGACCCCGTCGCACTCGAGCAAGCGTTTGAGCTCTATCCCGATACCAAGGTCATCGCCGTCGTAAACCTCTACGGCACACCTGCAAAATACGATGAGATATGCGCCATCGCTGAAAAGCACGGCGCCGTGATCGTCGAGGACGCCGCCGAATCCCTCGGTGCAACCTACCGCGGAAGACAGACGGGCACCTTTGGAAGATACAACGTTATTTCCTTTAATGGAAATAAAATCATCACCGGATCCTCGGGCGGCATGCTCCTGACCGACGATCTCGCCGCCGCAAACAAGGCGCGCAAATGGTCAACGCAGAGCCGTGAAAACGCCCCCTGGTACCAGCACGAGGAAATCGGATATAATTATAGAATGAGCAACGTCATCGCGGGCGTCGTCCGCGGTCAGCTCCCATACCTCGACGAGCATATCGCGGCGAAAAAGGCTATATACGAGAGATACAAGGCGGGCTTTGCCGATCTCCCCGTGTCGATGAACCCCTACGATCCCGAGACAATGGAGCCGAATTTCTGGCTCTCCTGTCTCCTAATCGATGAGGACGCAATGTGCAAGCAGGTCAGAAGCGATAGTGACACCTGCTACGTCTCCGAGTCGGGCAAGAGCTGTCCCGACGAGATCCTCGCCGCCCTCGAGCGGTATAACGCGCAGGGCAGACCGATCTGGAAGCCGATGCACATGCAGCCGATCTACAGATCAAACCCATTCGTTACCCGAGAGGGTAACGGACGCGCCACCTCGAACGCCTACATCCCCGGCCGCGGCGCCGACATCGGCGCCGACATCTTCCACCGCGGCCTCTGCCTCCCAAGCGACGTCAAAATGACCCCCGCGGAGCAGGATATCATCATACAGATTGTGAGAAGTTGCTTTGATTGATTCGGAAATAGCCGTAAAACGCAAAAGAGGCTTTTACGAGAGGTTTGTTAAGGTTCCGCAGGACGTGATCATCGCACTCGTCGCGCTGATAATTCTCAGCCCCGTGCTGCTCGTGGTTGCTATCCTCGTGCGGGTAAAGCTCGGTGGTCCCGTTATCTTTAAGCAGGAGCGCGCGGGCAGAAACGGAAAGCCGTTTTATATGTATAAATTCAGGTCGATGTCCAACGCGACCGATGCCGACGGTAATCTCTTGCCCGATGATGCGCGCCTGGGTAAATTCGGCAAGCTGCTTCGCAGCACCTCGCTCGACGAGTTGCCGTCTCTTTGGAACGTTGTGAACACCTCCTGCTCGCTCGTCGGACCGCGGGCATTGTACGTCAAATACATAGCTCGATATAACGAGCA
Source organism: Eubacteriales bacterium (assembly GCA_045596865.1). GTDB lineage: Bacteria > Bacillota > Clostridia > Oscillospirales > CAG-272 > UBA1740. Next base: position 12,504 of record JAZODF010000040.1, on the reverse strand, counting down.
CCAGGCACGCCGCCTGGAGGTCCGTCCCGGCATCACAGGCCTCGCGCAGGTCAACGGCAGAAATGCCATCAGCTGGGAGCAGAAATTCGACTACGACGTCGAATACGTTGACAATATAACCTTCCTCGGCGATTGGAAAATAATGTTCAAAACCGTTGGAAAGGTCTTTAAGCGAGAGGGAATCACCTCCGCAACCTCCGTCACGATGGAGGAATTTATGGGAAGCGAAGTGGAGAGCCATACGTGAACAGACTTATTATCATCGGTGCCGGCGGACACGGCAGGGTAATTGCCGATATCGCACTGAAAATCGGATATACCGACGTTGCCTTCGTCGACGATAAGACAACGGGGGCCTCAATGGGTATGCCTATCGTTGGTACCACCGCGTGCCTTGACGCTCTTGATGACGGCGCAACCGATTTCGTTATTGCAATCGGTAATAACTCGGTTCGCAGGGCGATTGCAACAAAGCACCGTGTCAATTGGGTGAGCTTGGTTCACCCGTCGGCACAGATTGGCGTGAATGTCAAAATCGGTGTCGGAACCGTCGTTATGGCGGGCGCGATAATCAATCCCTGTACCACGGTCGGTAGCCATGCAATAATCAATACGGGCGCGATAATCGAGCACGATAACCTCATCGGCGACTACGCGCATATCAGCCCCGGCGCAACGCTCGGCGGCACCGTCACCGTCGGTGAGCTAACACACGTCGGAATCGGCGCAACGGTAAAGAATAATATAAAAATTGCGGACGGCTGCACGCTTGGCGCAGGCGCCGTCGCGGTAAAAAATCTATCGGAGAGCGGAACGTACATCGGCGTCCCCGCGAGGATGATGAAGTAATATTTCGGTAAAGTTCAATTGATGCCAGACAGTGAGACAAGATTTATGTATAAAATTTGCTTTGTTACAACGGTGTCCCTAACGCTGAAGAGCTTTGTTCTCGAACTTGCTAAGTATTTACATTCGACAAATGAATTTGAAATTCACTTTGTCTGTGATTATGATGCAGAGTTTGAGAAGATGATACCGGAATATATTCATTATCATCCTGTTAGCATGAAGCGTGGTATTTCCTTTGACGGATTGAAAGCAATCCGCGAGATGAAGAGGTACTTTAAACAGGAGAAATTCGACCTCGTTCAGTATTCAACGCCAAACGCCGCCTGCTATGCATCCATAGCGGCTAAGGCCGCAAGGATTCCTTGCCGTCTTTACTGTCAGTGGGGAATTGCTTACGTTGGATTCTCGGGAATAAAGCGCTTTGTCTTTAAGCAGATGGAGAAGATGATATGCCGCAATTCTACAAGAATTGAGCCGGATAGCTTCGGTAATTTGAAATTCAGCCGCTCGGAAAAGCTGTATGACGAGAGCAAAAGCAGCGTTATTTGGAACGGTAGTGCGAGCGGTGTTAATCTCGTGAAATTCAACGCTGATTTCAAGAAAGAATGGCGTGAGGAGATTCGCAGAAAATACGACATCCCGGAGGATGCATTCGTATATATTTTCATTGGAAGAATCACGCGGGACAAGGGCATCAACGAGCTATTTGCAGCGTCAAAAGAGTTATTCGCGCGTTACCCCGATGCGTATTTACTTCTTGTAGGTAACGTTGAGAAAAGCGAGCTGATTAATCCAGATTTACTGAAATGGACGAACGAGGAAAAACGTGTTATTTATTGCGGTTACACAAATCAGGTTGAGAGATATCTGGCCGCAGGTGACGTCTATGTTCTTCCAAGTTATAGAGAGGGATTCGGAAGTGCCGTCGTCGAGGCAGAGGCCATGGGACTGCCGGTTATTATTACCAATATCCCGGGTCCGACCGATGCAATGAAGAAAAACGAAACAGGACTTGTGGTAGAGAAGGCAAATTCCGCAGATCTTTGTAATGCTATGGAAACGCTTTACCGTTCTCCGGAGCTTTGTATTGAGTATGGTAAGAATGCTCTCGCTTTTGCCGGCGAATGCTTTGATCAAGCAATATTGTTTGATAAGATTAGGGAAGACAGAGTCGATATGATCACGGGTTCGTCTTCAAAAAGAATGTAAATGAAATAAGAAACAACCGACGGAGCAGGTATGAATATTGTCATTTCCGGTGCAAATAGCTATATAGGCAACAGTATCCAGTCGTATATTGCCGCCGTTGATGGTAGTATTACGGTCTCTCAGCTGGACGTCTCGAAGGAAGAATGGAACAGCTTTGATTTCGGCGGTGTTGACGTGGTTATTCACGTTGCCGCAATCGTTCACCGAAAAGACGTTGATGAATGGAATCTATACGAGAGAGTTAATGTTGGACTGACCAAAGAGGTGGCGGAAAAGGCCAAGAGTCAGGGCGTTAGGCAATTTGTTTTTATCAGCAGTATGGCTGTTTACGGGATCGAAAAATCTCTTTCAACTCGGAAAGGTTTAGTTACAAGTTGTTCCGAGCCAACCCCCAACGCAATGTACGGAAAGAGTAAGTACATGGCTGAGGAGGCACTTCTAGCAATGGAAAGCGACTCATTCGCCGTGTCGATTATTCGTCCGCCAAACGTTTATGGACCGGGATGCAGGGGTGGATATATCACCACATATATGTCCATAGTAAAGAAGCTCCCCGTAATTCCCGGTGCGTTCCAATCTGTCAAGCAGAGTGTGTTGTATATTGATAATCTCTCCCGGTTCGTTTATTTGATTATTCGCGATCACAGATGTGGAATTTTCACGCCCCAAGACAAAACCGCCGTAAGCGCGGTTGACATTATGAATTTCATCAATCGGGCTTTGAATTTAGGGAAAAAAACAAGCAAGTTTTTCGGGTTATTCGTCTATCCTCTTTCTTTTCTTCCTATCGTAAAAAAAGGATACGGAGGTGTGGCGTATGACGTCGGAATGTCACACCATGATGAAATTGATTACCTGTCGGTAACTACAGAGGAAGGAATTAAGAGGACTGTTCTGCATGAAATTAAGCGTAATAATCCCAATTTATAAAACCGAGATATTCCTTGAGGATTGCGTTAACAGCATCCTTTCGCAGTCAACCGAAGAGATAGAAATAGTTCTGGTTGACGATGGCTCTCCCGACAATTGCCCCAAAATGTGTGATGATATAGCCAAATCAAACGACAACGTTCTCGTCGTTCATAAGGAAAACGGAGGCCTTTCGTCAGCTAGAAATGCGGGACTTGCCGTCGCAACCGGCAAATACGTCACCTTCGTCGATTCGGATGATTTGATTACCTCTTCAAGTATTCGGGACGTCCTGAATTGGATCAACACCGATGATGCTGACGTGTGTTTTCTTGGGGCTGAAAAATTGTTTTCGGACGGAAGAAAATCCGATCTTGGCGAGAGCATAGACAGAGACGTTATTCATTCTTGTACGAAGGAAGAAGCAATAGCGTATCTGTCAACAAGACCTAAATACCCGGGTAGTGCTTGGTCGAAGCTTTTTAAAAGAGAGTTTCTCGTTGAGAATGACCTACATTTCCCGTATGACCGTCGCTACTCCGAGGATCTTGGCTTCATCCTCGATTGTTTAAGAAAAGCCAAGAAAATTGACGCCCTCAATACTCATTTTTACCAGTATCGACAGGGGCGTGAGGGGTCGATTACCAATAAGGTATCAATTAAGAATTTTAATGATTTGTATCGCTTTATTGAGGAGTCTGTTCCTAAATTGACTAACGGGAAAAAGCCGCTCGACAGCGTGTGCAAGGATTTGATGAGCTTTGTGGCATACGAATACACCGTTCTATTGCATTTGTACAGATCTATTGATAAAGAGTGCAAGAAGGATGCAATCAAAAAATTGAAGGAATCCAAATGGACACTTCGCTTCGCAAACAATAAAAAAACGAAGCTGGTTTATATTTTTGCGATGCTATTTGGATTGCGTATTACTTCGTTTGCAACACATAAATACAGAAGGATCTCGCAGAAATGAAAATATTGATTGTTTCCAGCGAGTCCTGGAGAGAAACAAATAACGGCGGAAACGTCTTATCGAATATCTTCGGCGCCTTTCCCGATGCGGAAATAGCGCAGGTATATTGCTCCGGAGAGCTTCCCGAAAACGGCGTGTGTAGAAAGTATTTTCAAATTTCCGACACGATGCTGCTTAGGGACAAGGGCCGTCGCCTTGAGGAAAGGGATTATTCGTATGAGTCCTCCTCCGAGGCGGTAGCGGAAAACAGGATCAAAAAAAAGATTCCAAAATTGTTCAAAGAATCCGCCCTTTTGGCAAGAGAAGTTCTTTGGTCGGTTATTAATTGGAGGACCGAGGGGCTGCGTCAGTTTGTTAAGGAGTTCGCTCCGGACGTGATTTTCGCTCCTTGTTATTCGTATTTCCACGTTTCTAAGCTCGCGTTGTATATCAAATCAATAGCGGGCTGTCCAATGATCTCTTATATATCGGACGATAACTACTCGTTGAAGCAGCTTCGCTTTTCTCCTTCGTTTTGGATCAACAGGCTTATTACGCGGAAATGGATTCGCAGGCATTTTGCTCAGTGCTCGCTTGTTTACACAATGACCGAAATGCAAAGGCAGGAGTATCAGCCGCTGATGAAATGCCCGATGAAGGTGCTATGCAAATCCGCGGAGTTTGAGGATGGGGAAAGACCTGTCGGTAACCCTGTTAAATTCATATACGCCGGTGGCCTGTATCTGAACAGATGGCGCGTTCTCGCAAGGCTTTCGAGAGCTATTGAGGCAATCAACAAGGATGCGCATAAGGCTGAATTGCACATATATTCCGGTTCGGTTTTGAAAGCAAAAGAGAGAAACCGGATTCACGATGGAAGCAATTCCTTCTTGCACGGTCCGCTTCCGTACGAGGAGTTACGCGCAGAATACAAGCGTTGCGACGTTGCGATACACGTCGAGTCGTTTGATCTGAAGAATCGGTTGATAACGCGTCTTTCGTTTTCAACCAAAATTATTGATTGCCTGGAAAGCGGTTGCGCCGTCCTTGCAATAGGACCGGAAAATCAGGCAGGAATAGCCTATCTTAAGAATAACGATGCTGCAATATGCATTCCATCCTTGGATTCGCTTCAGACAGAGATCGAGTCATTGGTAGGCAATTCGATTATAGTTCAAGAATATGCCCAAAAAGCAAAGCAGTTGGGCAGGAAAAATCATATAAAAGAGTTAATAGACGAAAGCACGATTAAGGATTTTTGCGAGGTTGTTAATAGCGGAATAATCTAAAATCTCTCAGTCTTTTGGCTCGCGAGGCAACACGTATGATACCATACATAATTTTACTGGCAGTTCCTTTATTGGTTCAGCATATACACACCAGGACCGATACGGGAATTGGCGATCAAAAAAAGAATAAATTCGCGCTATTTTTCTTCTTTTCATTCCTGACAATACTTGTCATGTTGCGCCATGAAAGCGTTGGTAACGATACGCGAAATTACATATATATGTTTGATAAAATATCGAAGTCGGGATGGGTCGAGATTGGCGATGATGCAGTTGAAATCGGGTTCTATTACTACAGTAAAATAATATCTCTCATTTCCACCGAGCCGCGAATCTTTTTGCTTGTTTCTGCGATTATCACCACTGCATTGATTTATCCAACTTATAAAAGACTTTGTTTGGATTCATCTTTAACAATTGCGTTATTCTGCATTATGTCAACGTTTGTAATGATGTTTTCCGGGATGAGACAGATGTTGGCGATAGGTTTGGGATTTATTGCGTATTCGCTTACCAGAAAGAGAAAACTATTTTTGTTTATTCTCGTTGTTTTGTTAGCAATGTCCTTCCACACGAGCGCCTTTATGCTTCTGGTCATGTATCCAATATATCATTTGAGATTATCGAAGAAATGGCTGGTTGCGTTAATTCCGATGGCAGCGCTATCCTTTTTCTTTAATAAACAGATTTTTTCGTTCTTTGCCGGTATTTTGGAACAATATACAAAGTATGATGGAGAAATTTCGTCGACCGGAGCATATTCGATGATTATTCTGTTTGCGATTTTTACTATTTTTGCATTCGTTGTTCCAAACGAGAATCTCATTGATGAAGAAACGCTTGGACTCAGGAACTTCCTAGTTTTTTCGCTTTTCATTCAATTGTTTGCTCCTCTGAACATGTTGGCAATGAGAATGAATTACTACTATATTATTTTCATTCCGTTGCTTATACCAAAGATTATTGCTTGTCGTAGCAACTTGTTTGATCAAATCGCCCGCGTTGCAAGACACGTGATGGTAGTATTCTTCGTACTGTATTTCTTCTATAATACTACTCGCGGTATTAACCTTAGTACCTATCCCTACCACTTCTTCTGGGAGACTGTGGGATGAGGGTTGTTCAAATAAACACGACGTGCGGAATTGGAAGCACGGGTAAGATCTGCGTTGGCATCAGTCAATTGATGAGCGAAGGCGGTATTGAAAACTACGTTATTTGCACCTCTACCAATTCCTCAACTCAGGGAATTGCGGTTTCGGATAGACGTTACGTCAAGCTTCAGGCCTTGAAATCAAGGATCCTCGGCAACTACGGCTTCAACTCTACGGCCGCAACAAAAAGAATGATCCGTGAGCTTGATAGAATCAATCCGGATATAGTTCATTTACATAACATACACGGCCACGATTGCGATCTCGAATTGCTATTTACATATTTCAAGGATCGCGGAACGAAGCTCGTTTGGACCTTCCACGATTGCTGGGCATTTACAGGATATTGCCCCCACTTTGTAATGGCAAAATGCGATAAATGGAGAACGGGCTGCGGCGGATGCGTTCAGAAAAAGGAGTTTTCCTGGTTCTTTGACAGAAGCGCCGAGTTGTACGAAAGAAAAAAACGCCTCTTTACGGGTCTTGATCTCACTATTGTCACACCGTCGAGGTGGTTGGCAGATCTTGTGAAGAAATCTTTTTTGAGTGACGCCCAGGTTGTTGTGATAAACAATGGAATTGACCTTGACGTGTTCAAGCCATCGGTTGGAGATTTCAGGAGCAAATACGGACTCGAGGATAAAAGGATGATTCTCGGCGTTTCGTTCGGCTGGGGGGCACGAAAGGGCCTCGACGTCTTTATCGACCTTGCATCGAGACTGCCCGATGATTACCGGATTGTGCTTGTGGGCACTGATGACAGCACTGACAAATTGTTGCCTGGAAATGTCATTTCGATCCATAGGACGCAGAATCAGCAGGAGCTTGCTGAGATATATTCCGCGGCAGATTTGTTCGTCAACCCGACAAGGGAAGAGAACTACCCAACGGTGAATATGGAGTCGCTTGCCTGCGGCACCCCTGTTTTGACCTTCAGAACGGGTGGAAGCCCAGAGATAATCGATGAAACCTGCGGCGCTGCGGTCGATTGCGACGACGTGGATTCGCTCGAGCGCGAGGTTAGACGAATTTGCGAAGACAAGCCGTATTCGCAGGAGGCCTGTGTGGCAAAAGCGCAGAGCTTTGATAAAAACGAAAGATTCAAGGAGTATCTTAAACTGTATGAACGAGTTAACTCTACAAGAGCTTAAGGAAATCGAGCTCGAAATATTGAAGGTGTTCGATGCGTTTTGTAAAGAGAACAACATACGTTATTATCTCTCTCATGGAACGTTGCTCGGCGCAATCAGATATAAGAAGTTTATCCCCTGGGATGATGACGTGGACGTCCTTGTTCCGAGAGAGGATTACAACAGGCTTATAAAAATATTTAACGACAGCGAAAAGTATCGTCTTTTTGCTCCCGAAAAGGACCAAGAGTATTTGTATCCGTATGCTAAAATATGCGATATGGCTACCCGTAAGGTTGAAAACGGCACCAACAACGGTCTCGAACTTGGCGTTGATATGGATATTTTCCCTTTGGATGCCTGGGATAATGATATTGAAAAGGCAAAAAAAGAGGTTAAGAGAGCGGGCAGAAATATGCTCGGTCTAGGATTAACCAAGATGAAGCGCCCCGGATCGAAGACTCTTCTCAAAAAAATTGCCAAAGGGATATTGATGGTTTTCTGCAAGCTCTTTGGCAGTAAGTATTATCTTAGAAGGATAATGAAGGATGCTGTAAGTCATTACGGTGAGGATAGCAAGTACCTTGGAAACAGGGCATGGTCAGTTTACGGAGAACGTGACATCATCCCTGCAGAGGTTTTCGCCGAGGCGACCGAGATTGAATTCGAGGGCGAGAAATTTCCCGCACCTGCAGGATGGGATCAGTATCTTACCTGTCTGTACGGTAACTACCTGCCCGAGCCACCGAAGGAAAAGCAGAAAACGCATCATAGCTTTAAGGCATACCGCATCTGATTATCCGGTAATGCAACGGAAAATTACAAGCATTGTTTAAAAATAATAAGCAATCGCTTTTAATAATATAAATTCTAATCAAAGGAGAAAAGACATGAAAAGAAACCTTTTTGTGAAGGTCTTGGTTTTGCTCTTCGTTCTAACGATGTTTGTGGGCTTGATTCCCATGAGCGTTTTTGCAGTAGAAGACATTTTCCTTGACCAAAGCAGAGGCGGAAGTGACTACTACAACGTCATTTCTGAGAAGTACTGGGACATTGCTCCCGGTGTTGTCGAGACCGAAACCGTTTTGAATAACGATTCCGGCACTCGCAGACAGGTGCTTCATACCGCGATCGTTGACGTAAACAACCCGTTCGTCAAGGTCATTCCCGGCACCAAGGGCATGTGGCCCCAGCCCGGAAACTACGGCACCCAGTCAACGTCCACCCAGGCTCTCGAGGCAGAGAAGCTTGGCTACGGTAACGTAGTTGTTGCTACCAACTGCTCCCTTAGCTGGTACACCGAGGCGTATTACAAGGAGAACCCACACCTCATTGGTGAGCCTCTTGGCTACTCCATCCTCGACGGTCAGTATTATGCTAACAGCCGAATCGAGAACGGCACGCTCGCGACCGGTGGTGTTGCTACCATTTTGGTTATCAACTACGATTATCATCCTATTACCGGTGAGCCTCGTCCTGCTGATATGCCTAAAACCTGGATCCGTACGTCTACCGATCCTCTTACCGGTTGGGAGCAGCAGGCAATTCCCGTCCTGTTCGGTTTCCTCGTTAAGCCTGATGCAAACGGTAATCCCGTTAATCAGTACAAGGAAGACCACGGTAGCGGTATCGCTTCCAGAACCTTCGTCGGTGTAAGAGCTGACGGAACTCTCGTTGTTGCCGTTTCCGACGGTGAGCAAGCGCCTTATTCCACCGGTTTTACTAACTATGAGATGGCAGAATATATGATTCAGATGGGATGTATCATCGCTGCAAACTGCGACGGTGGTGGTTCCACTACATTCTGCTCTCAGCGTCCCGGCGAGGACCTCAAGGTTAACTGCTCTCTTGCTGACGGTGGTGAGAGACCTACCTCCAACACCATTCTCGTTATTTCTACCGCTCCCGCTGATGGCGAGTTCGCGCGTGCGACCATCAGCACCGAGTATGATTACTATACTCCCGGTAGCATTGTTGACTTCTCGGCTCTCGGAACCGATGCAGTAGGTACCAAGGTGGATATCCCTGCTGACGTTCAGTGGCAGATCAAGGAATCCGGTATGGGTACCATTTCCAACGGTGTGTTTACGTCTAACGGAACCGCAGGAAAGGTAACCGCACAGATGGTATATAACGACCAGGTAGTTGGCGAGAAGTCCATTACCATTGCTGTTCCCGATACCATTTACTTCGAGCAGCCGGTTGTAACCGTTCCCTTCGGTAAGACTGCAAAGATCCCCGTTAAGGCAAGCGCCGTAATCAATGGCGTTGCTCAGGAGATCGGTCTTGGCAGCACCGACGTTACCTTTACAACTAACAATGATACCATTGGTAGCTTCGACGGCATGAACTTTACTGCGGTAAACGAATCCGTTGCACCCGCAAATCTTTCTTCCACGGTAACCGCTACTCTCAATATGGGTACCAATCCTACCGCGACTGTTACTCTTAAGGTAGGCAAGGGCTCCGACGTTCTCTTTGACTTCGAGGACGGTCAGGCGGATATCGACGAGTGGAACGTAATTAACAACAGAAAGAATGCTGCACACTGGGATTATTACCTCAACCTCTCTCTCGCCGATAAGACGAACGGTAAGGTTCACGACGGTAATTACTCCATGCGTCTCGAGACCAACGGTCTCTCCTCCAAGGATTCCCACTCCGAGCAGTACGCTTGGATCAGACTTGGTGTTGACGGCGAGGCAATCGTTCTTGAGAATGCTCGCACCGTTGGCTTCTGGCTCTATGTACCCGAGGATAACATCCAGTGCTGGGTACAGGCACACTATAAGACTGACTCTGATGGCGACGGCGTATTTGATACCGATAACGTTGTAAGCATGATGGAGTCCGAGAACGTTTATTACAACATTGACGAGTCCGGATGGCATTACCTTTCCATGGACGTCAGTGAGTTCTCCAAGATTGCTCTTGCAGCGGATAAGAAGTACGACAAGGATCCCAGCGACGGAATGGCCGGCGAGACCGGTGAGTTCTTCCTCGCTCTCGTATTCCACAAGGCTATCAACAATAAGCTTTGGCAGGAAAACGGATCTATCAACGGTAATTACACCTACTACATCGACAACTTCACCGTTGACTATTCCGATGCAGTAGAGGATAGAGAAAATCCCGTATTTGACAAGATTTACGCTGACGGAACTATTCCTCTTGTTAAGCGTGACGTTGTTACCCTTACTAATAACGTTCTCAATCTCTCGGTTGCAGTGGCCGACAAGACTACTACCATCGACTCTAACAAGAACGAGGTTCCCCTTTACAACGCAACCGGTCTTGATGCCACCACCGCTAAGGCGTATATCGACGGCGTCGAGGTTGACTGCGTATTTGCAGACGGCAAGATTACCGTTAGCAACCACACCGTTGCGGACGGTTACCATCGCGTTAAGTTCGAGATCTGCGATAAGATGGGCAACAAGTCGGTAATCATCCGTCTTATCAAGGTTGAGTCCGGTGAGGAAAAGTCCACCCTCAGCCTCGTTCCCGCAGATCCCACTCTTGATAGAATCCCCTTCGGTTCCATCTACTGGATGAATCTTGAGGCAAATGCTATCGAAACTATTGATAAGGTTTCTATGGTCCTCGACCTTAACAACGTTAACCATTGGCAGCTCGATTACATGATCCTCGCTGATGAGTTTAAGGCAGAGTACACCATCGATGAGGAAACCAATACCGCAACCATTACTATCGAGCGTACCGATAGCAACGCGATGACCGGCAAGGCGGTCCTTGCTCAGATTCCCGTTCGCATTCTCTACTTCGATACCGATATCAAGACTCCCGGTTACACCGCGGCAACCTATTGGACCTCCTACGCATTCTGGGCGCAGGATATGAAGATGGATGTTGACAAGGGTCTCATCACCTTCACCGACGGTAGCACCGGTACCTTCTCGAACGAGGAGTTCCACGTTGATACGGAGATGTACACCAGCATGGCAAACATGGATAAGGATTACTTCACCGCTCACGGAACCACCCACGTTCACACTCCCGCGGCAATCGCCGATAAGGCTCCCACCTGTACTCAGCCCGGTTACACCGGCAGAACCTTCTGCGCAGGCTGCAACTCCGTAGTAGAGTGGGGCACCACCATTCCCGCACTCGGTCACACCTATGAGGTCGTTGGTGACATCCTTGCCTGCGATTGTGGCAAGACCTCTACCGCATCCGGTCTCCAGTCGATTGATGGAAAGGGATATTTCGCCTCCAACGGCGTTCTTCAGTCCGGATGGATTTCCATTAACGAAGAGTGGTATTATTTTGATACCAAGACTTATTCGTCCGTTGAAACACTTTACAACGGTTTCGTAACCTACAAGTTCTACGCAGACGGCAAGCTCGTTTCCGGCGAATGGCATCGCTCTGCTGCAGGTATCAGATATTACCTTGGCCCCTCTTACATCAGAGGCGGTAAAAACGTAATGACCTGGTATGAGATCGATGGAGAGAGATACTGCATTGATAAGCAGGGTTATGTAGCAACCGGAACCCGATGGGTACATGACCAGAATGATACCACCGAGACCTACACATGGTACACGTTTGATGAAAACGGTGCATGCCAGGGTAGATGGATCCACACCGGCCTTGCCGAGTGGAACGGAAATCTTTACTATGTCGAGGATGGCATCAGCCAAGCAGGTATGTTCCTTGTTGACGGTAATTACTATTACTTCTACTGGACCAACTACTATGCTGCAGTAAAGAATCAGAGATTCAGCTGCCACTACAACTCCTTCAACCATGGCCTTCTTCCCGTAGGTGAATACTACTTCGGCCCTGACGGAAAGATGCTCAATAATACCGTGTATAACCTTAGCGGAACTCTTTACAATTTCGTCCTCGGTAAGGAAGCAAAGGGCAACGGTAGCGTTGCTATCGACGGTGAGAATTGGACCGTTGAAGACAGCGGTAAGGTTCTCTTTACCGGCTTCTATAACGATGGCTTCAGCGGCCTTCAGTACTTCGAGAATGGCGTTCAG
>JAZODF010000039.1:0-66655 GCA_045596865.1 Eubacteriales bacterium | reverse complement strand
TGTCGTTAATTAACAACAGACCCCGCAAATGCTTAAACTATATTTCTGCTCAGGATTCGTGGAACCTAGAATTGCAAAATCTTTCTTAAAAGTGTTGCACTTCTATTGACAATTCACTGTCCGTCGCCAATCGTCCGCGGCGGATGTATTCACTCCTCCGCGGTCCGGAATGAAATCACTCTCCGCGTTACCTCGCCTGACCCGACCTGCGCCATATCACCCACCCCGTGTCAAATTAATCGCGAAAAAAATGCCGCGGCAGGATTTTTCTGCCGCGGTTCTTATCGGATCCTATGTTTTTGTAAATAATAGGTTACATTTGTCAGGATGCGGCGCTGAAAGGACCAACCGAGCGGATTATGCTCTCAATCTCCCACTCGTCCAATCCCTCGGAATAGGCAAGAAGGTATGCGTAGGCACCGTCGCTCCAAACAAGCTCGGTCCTGCCACCCTTGGTGAAGCTGTCGATTGCCACACCGTCAACTGTTATCCTGCCTATTACCGCACCCTCCGTGTCGGGGGAAGGCAGGCCGCTGTCCACGGCGTAGCAGTAAAAGGCGATATGCAGATCACCGTTCCGCCAACCCAGCTCGACACCCTCGGCGGAGATTTCCTCGCTCTCCCTCGCGTATCCGCTCGGGATGTAGGAGGGTGCCATGTAGCCGACGACGTCTACTATCGGCCCGCTCGTGCCGTCGGACTTGTCGCCGTCGAACACCTCCTCGATGAAGCTGCCGATCTGCTCCCTGTATGCGTACGCCGTGATGGATAGGGCCAGCAACAGCGCCGCCGCAATAAGCAGGGCGACAATCTGCCTCGGTGCGAGCCTCTTTTTCGCCTTGTCGGCATAGCCGTGAATGGTCCTCTCGCACTCCCGTGACAGGGGTGCATCCTCGGGCAGGCTCTCATAATGGCGCGCCTCGATCCTCGCCGCGGTGATTACCGCCTGTTTGATCAGCTTATCCATTATCCACCCCTCCGATCCGCCTCTTTATCATCTCGATCCCCTTCGTCAGCCTGCCGTGTGCGGTGCTCCTGCTGATATTCAGCGCTACGGCAATCGCCGTTATCGAAAGGTCACAGGCGTAGTAAAGGTATAAAACGAACCTGTATTTCTCGGGCATTTTCAATATGTATTTGACGACCTCGGCGTAGGTTTCCCTGTCGATCAGCCTCTCGTACGCGTCCTCCTCGTCGGGCAAAAGCTCGACCGAGTCGATCGTCACGGTCTTCGGCGAACGCCTCTGCTTTCTTAAAAGGTCGTAACAGCAATTCCGCGTCACCGTGATGACGAAATTTGCGACCCTGCGCGGGTTGTCGGTGTCCAGCCTGTCAAGGCATTGTGAAATCCTGAAAAACGCGGTCTGTACGATCTCCTCGACGTCGTATCGGTTGCTGAGGTAATATCCCGCGGTCTTGGTTGCGAGCGACTTGTAGCGCGTGTATATCTTGATAAAATCGTCCTGCCGCCCCTCATCGATCAGCGCAAGGAACATTAGCATACCATCACCTCCACGATGTTAGTATAACACCCGCCCGCCTAAAAGTAAACCCGCGCGCAGAAAATAATAATTTATGAAATTTTGCGAAAAACCCGAACAAAGGCGGTTATTTATCGTACATAGGAGAAATTAAAACACAAAATGCCCTGTTGTTGACAAGCTACACCGCGAGTGATATACTTTAATTGACAGGCGTTTTTAATATTAAATCAGATTTGTCTATATCACCGAAGCCTATACGCAATCGACGACAAACCCGTCAGCCTACATAAAGGAGTGAGTGTAAACGTGAACGTCAAGAAAATAATAGCAATTATTTTAATAGTTGGATTGTTGGTGGTTTTATTCGCGGCGGTTCCAATGAGAAACGTAACCGCGCCATCTAATATGACCTTGAACCGAACCAACGGTGACGTGGCAATTTGCTACTTTGAAAAAACCTCAACTGTTGCTTATTTGAGGGTGAATGCGTATTCAAATGAGGGCGAGGAGCTTTTTTCTAAAAGGTTGTTTGCTGAAGGCCAAGGGTATGGCGCTTTGTTGTATTTTGGTGAGTTTCTGTATGTATATGTTGGATTAACCCAAACCGCCTATTGCTATGATAGAAACGGTAACAAATGTGATTTAGATGCCGCGGCGGTTAGGTTGGTTAAGGAAAGCGGAAAGATGGACGGTTGGAAATCTACTTTTGGCGGTTACAAGTACATACTCGGCGATTACGTTTACACCTATGAGCGCCCCGCGTTATTTAAATACAGATCAAGATTAACCGTATCCGACGGAAAGGAAACGAAAACAATATTTGAGTTTGGCAGGTAGCGGCGCGATCTATGAACGCACGACCTTTCGTAGGGGCTGTATTAACGCTTGGATCGCATTCCTCCTTGTTTCGTTGGCGCAATGATCGTCACTATCCGGCGCTTACTGTTGATACCGACAATATTTTCTTGCGGTTGAAAAAATGTGAGCATTTATACAAGCATTTTCGCTGTATCGAGTTTTTGGTTTTTGCGCCGTTAGGTCATATTATCTTTTTTGGCGGTGCTTTAATTAATTTACTCAAATAATGAAGGATGAGAAGACTCAATCATCGGCTTTTAAAGATCTTAAAACCTCAATAATACATAAACAAAGCCACCCGTGTTAAATTTCGGGTGGCTTTTTGCCTTTTACGGCGCAAAGAAAAGCACGCCACCCGTGACGGTGGCGTGCTTTGTAATGTAAAGTATGGTTAACATTTGATGACCGCTAAAATCTCCTTTTTGATAAAAAGTGCCCCGACCTCGATTTGCTCGTAGCTTGGTCGGGGCAATATGAATTTAGATACCCGCGAGGATATCCTCCGCCTTTTTGAGTGCCGCGTCGATCTTGTCGAGGTCTCTGCCGCCGCTCATTGCGCTGTCGGGGCGTCCGCCGCCCTTGCCGCCTGTAACCGCGGAAACCTCGCGCAGGATGTTGCCGCAATGTGCGCCTGCCGCAACCGCGTCCTTACCTGCCGCCGCAACGAAGTTGAGCTTGCCGTCGTTGACGACCGCGATGACCGCAACGCCGTTTGCATACTTTGCCTTCACGCTGTCGCAAAGGGCGCGTGCCGCATCAGGCTTCATCTCTACCGTCGCGGTGAGAAGGAGGAACCTGCCAACGGGCTTGATGCCCGAGAGAAGGCTCTCGGTCTTGATCTCTGCGAGCTTTGCATTCGATGCCTCGAGCTCACGGCGCGCATCCTTCAGCTCGCCCTGGACCGACTGTGCCTTCTTGGCAATGTTGTTCGGGTTCGGCACCTTAAGGACCTGTGCCGTCTCGTTGATGAGCGACTGCTTCTCCTCAAGGAGCTGAAGCACGCCAAGACCCGTCGTACCCTCAATTCTTCTGACACCCGCCGCAACCGATGTCTCGGAGATGATCTTGAAAAGGCCGATCTCGCCCGTGGATGCCACGTGCGTTCCTCCGCAAAGCTCGGTGGAGCTCTTGCCGATCTTAACCACGCGGACGGTGTCGCCGTATTTCTCGCCGAATAGGGCCATCGCGCCCATCGCCTTTGCCGAAGCAATGTCGGTCACGGTGGTGGAGCAGGCCTCTGCCGCGAGGATGTTCTCGTTTACGATTGCCTCAACGCGGCCGAGCTCCTCCTCGGTCAGCGCGGAAAGGTGGGTGAAATCGAAGCGAACGCGATGCTCGTCAACGTAGGAGCCCGCCTGCTCGACGTGGGTGCCGAGCACGTAGCGGAGCGCCGACTGGAGCAGGTGCGCCGCGGAATGGTTACGCATGATTGCCTTGCGGCGTGCGGACGCCACCTCGAGGTGCAGGGTGTCGCCAACCTTGACGCTACCGTTCTCGATATGGCACTCGTGAATATAGACGCCGTTCGTCTTCTTGGTGTCGGTGACGGTGATGACCGTGTCGCCCGCGGTGATAACACCCGTGTCGCCGACCTGACCGCCGCCTTCGCCGTAGAAGGGGGTCTTGTTAAAGATGAGCGAGCAATCGCCCTCGCTGATCTCGGTTACCGCGCCCTCGTCGGTGAGAATGGCAATGAGCTCTGCCTCGCAGAGCGCCTTTTCGGGGGCACCGTAGCCGACAAACTCGGTCGCGGGGATATTTTCAAGAAGTGCGGAGGAGCCGTCAGCCCAACCGGAGATGTTTCCGCGTGCGGCGCGTGCTCTCGCCTTCTGCTCGTTCATAAGGGCGGTGAACGCCGCCTCGTCAATGGTGAGTCCGCGCTCCTCGGCGATCTCACGGGTGAGGTCAACGGGGAAGCCGAACGTGTCGTAGAGCTTGAAGGCATCCTCGCCCGAAATGACGGTCTTGCCCTCCTCAATGGCCTGGTCAATAACACCCGCAAGGATGCCGAGACCCGCGTCGATGGTCGCATTGAAGCGCTCCTCCTCGAGGCGAACCACCTTGAGGACGTAGTCGTACTTGGTTTTCAGCTCGGGATATGCGTTCTCGTTCTGCGAGATAACGATTTTACAGAGCTCCTCGAGGAACATTCTGCCTATACCGAGCAGCTTGCCGTGGCGGCATGCGCGGCGAAGAATACGGCGAAGAACGTAGCCGCGACCCTCGTTAGAGGGGATAACGCCGTCCGCGATCATGAAGGTCGCGCTGCGGATATGGTCGGTGATAACGCGGATGGAAACGTCGTTCTTCTTGTCGTCGCCGTAGGTCTTGCCCGCGATGGAGCAAACGGTGTCGAGAATGCGACGAACGGTATCAACCTCAAAGAGGTTGTCCACGCCCTGAAGCACGCAGGCAAGTCGCTCGAGGCCCATGCCCGTGTCGATATTCTTCTGTGCGAGCTCGGTGTAATTGCCGTTGCCGTCGTTGTCAAACTGCGAGAACACGTTGTTCCAGATCTCCATAAACCTGTCACAGTCACAGCCGGGCTTGCAGTCGGGCGAGCCACAGCCGTACTTGAGTCCGCGGTCAAAGTAGATCTCGGAGCAGGGGCCGCAGGGGCCGGTGCCGTGTTTCCAGAAGTTGTCCGCCTTGCCGAGCTTGACGATATGCGCCTCGGGCACGCCGATCTTGTCGCGCCAGATTGCGTACGCCTCGTCGTCCTGCTCGTAAACCGACGGCCAGAGAAGGTCGGCGGGAATCTCAAGGGTGACGGTGAGGAACTCCCACGCCCAGGCAATAGCCTCCTCCTTGAAATAATCACCGAAGGAGAAGTTGCCGAGCATCTCGAAGTAGGTGCCGTGGCGTGCGGTGTGTCCAACCCTCTCAAGGTCGGGGGTTCTGATACACTTCTGGCAGGTGCAGACGCGGTTTCTCGGCGGCTGCTCCTCACCGGTGAAGAACTTCTTCATCGGCGCCATACCCGAATTTATGAGAAGGAGAGATTTGTCATTGTTAGGAATAAGCGAGAAACTCGGCAGTCTTAAATGCCCCTTGCTCTCGAAGAAGGAGAGGAAGCTCTCGCGAAGGTCGTTAAGCGAAGTCCACTTCATTGTGAACACCTCCAAAATAAAATAAATATTTTCCAAAATCAAATTATATCATACACTTTTAAATAAGTCAAGGAGTATGCAACAATTTGCGATAATTCCCGCGGACGGGGTTTTTTGGCGGATTTTCACCGCTTTTTGGGATTAGTCCTTGCTTTTTTGACCGTAGGGTGCTAAAATAGGGGTGTAAAACGACCCGCGACAGCACGCGGCAAAAAAGGAGAATCATTATGTTAGCATACGTCATCCGCGTATATCTGAAGGACGGTAGCTGGTACTACGCGCGCAACAACGGCTACGGCAGCGTGACGGTCGACCTCGTGTCCGACGTCAGCAGCGCGATCTGCTTCAAAACCACCGGGGAGGCAACCGAGTATTTCGACCGTCACATCCGTGACAGATACGACCCGAGGACGGGCCAGTACGTCGATAATAACCGCACCTGCCTCATCCAGGTTGAGTATTGATACACACCGTCGTCCGACCTCGCCGTGCGTTTGACAGAAACTAAAAAACGCCAAAACAAGCCACCCGTGTTAAATTACGGGTGGCTTTTTGCTATTGCTGAAATGAAATTGAAATGTAAATAATGTAAAGCAACCTTTACATAAAGCTCCGTTACATCACCGACAGCGTGTCGCCGAGGTGGAGTGAATAGACCTCGCGGGTTTTTGGTGCCTTGCCGAAAATGAGCTCGACCGCCTTGCCGTAGTAGGAGAGCTGACGGGCGTGCGATTCGCACATTTTCTGCCGTGCCTTTTCGGGGTCGGCGAGCTGTGCCTTCGTGAGGCGGTCGGTCTTGTAGTCGATGAGGTGATACTCACCCTCCGCGTCAACGTACAGGCAGTCTATAACACCCTGCACGAGGATCTCCTCGTCGCGGTAAAGCTCCTTCAGGGCGTCGGTTGATGCGAAATCCGCGGCGGGCAGGCGGACGTTGAAGCGAAACTCGCGGTAAAGGGCACTCGCCGCCATCATCTCGTCGATGAGGCGTGACTCGCGGAACATCTCAACCTCGTCGAGGCGGACTCGCGCCGCATCCGACTCGGAGATAAACCTCTCGGCGACAAGGTGGTCAAGCTCGGCCCTCGCGCCCTCGCGCTTCAGTCTTGCAAGGTCGCAGAATTGGAAGAGCAGGTGGGTGGCGATTCCGCGCTTCGCGCTACCGTCCTTTTCCTCGCCCGTCAGGAATTCGGGCAGGATGCCAAGACCTGCGAAGCGAAGATGTGCCTCGTCCTCCTTGACGGTGGTGTCACCCCCCTCCTCGAGCATTACCACGCCCTCGTCCGTACCGTCAAGCAGCTCGGGGTAAAGGACGGACACCGACATCTTCTCGGGCAGGCGCGTCAGGTGCAATCTCGGATAGCGGTAGGAGAACCTCTCGCCGAGCATTTTGCGTATCTGCCCCTCGCGATAGGGCTCGGGCACGCGCATCTCTCCCGCGTACTCGTCGGTCGGCGAAATGAAGCCTACCTCCCCACCCGTGTCAACTTTTTCGGTGATTTTGGTCGGTCGCGGACGCTCGGAAATGTCAACGTTTGTTTGCATCTCGTCGCTGAGCGACAGCTCGGGCGGCACGCTTTCCAGAAAATCGGTGATCGACGTGGGGCGAATATCGGTTGCCGCCAGCATCATTTTAAGCAGGCTGCCCTGATTGTAAATAGTATAGGAATCAATGTACTCACGGGCGTAGGCGATCTCCTTATCAAAGTCCGCCATCTTCTTGCCCGCGTTCGCCACGACGTACAGCCGCTCACGCGCACGGGTCAGCGTGACGTAGAGAATACGTGCCTCCTCCTCTATCTCGAGGCGGCGTGCGTGGTCGGCGATGACCGCCTTGGTCGCGTTTTTCACCAGCGCGAGCCCCGACGGCGTGCGAAGAAACATACCTATGCCAAACCCCTCGGAATACTCAAACCGTGGGGGCGCGCCGCCCCCGCCGCCAAGCCCCTCCTCCGAGCCGACGTAGAACACGACGGGGTACTCAAGCCCCTTCGAGCCGTGGGAGGTGAGGATCGCGACCGCGTGCGGGTCGCGGGGTGCCTCGCGCTTGTCGAGCGCGTTTTTGCGCTCGGTGATCCCGTTGAGATAGGTGATAAAGTTGTATAGCCCCTTGAACGAGCTCGCCTCGAAGCTACGCGCGTATTCGTAGAGGCGCAGGAGCCTGTCGCGGCCGCCGTTCTTCGCCGCGAGGGCGAGCAGGCCGGTTTCGTGATAAAGGCGGAGCATAAGCACGTCGGTCGGCGTCCCCTCGGATAGGAGGCGGTAGTGATTCAGCTGCTCGATGAATTTTGACCCCTTCTCAAAATCGGGGTTGTCGCGGCAGAAGCCTGTGAGCGACTCGTAGAGCGTGCCGCCGCGCGTGCGACGGATGACGGTCAGCTCGTCCTCGGTGAAGCCGTATAGCGGTGAGAGCATCAGCCCCGCGAGGTAGATATCCCTGTGCGGGTTGTCGATGGAGTTGAGCAGGCAGAGCGCGAGGAGCGCCTCGGGGGTGAGGAAGAATTTCGTTTCCTCCGCGACGGCGGCGGGTATGCCGTATTCGTCGAGCGCCTGCTTGTAGTAGCCGATGCGCCCCTTCGCGGTGCGCATGATGATGGCGATGTCACCCGGGGTGATGGGTGTGCCGTCGTTCTTGCACTCGCCCCCCTCGATGAGCTCGCGGATCTTCTCCGCCACCGCGTACGGGGTGAGCAGGCCGGCCTCGAAATTTGGGTCGTCCTTGTGCTTTTTCTTGATTGCCGAGCTGTCGATGAGGCACACCTCGGGTGCGCGATAGGGCGGCTCGGTCTTGTTCTTGTATTTACTGCAGACGAGGCGGTCACTCGGGACGTAGCCGATAGACTCGCCGATGATGCCGAACACGCGGTCAAACACGCGGTTGACGAAATCGATAATACCCCTGTCGCAACGAAAATTGTCCGACATGAATATCGCCGCGTTTGGCGAATCGCCCGCGACGCTGATCTCGGGGTAGGTGCGCTTCATCCTTGCGAAGATGTCGGGGTTCGCGCTACGGAAGCGGTAGATGCTCTGCTTGATGTCGCCGACCATGAAGCGCGAGGTGGGCGTGGAGATCGCCTCGAAGATCGCGTCCTGCAAGTTGTTGACGTCCTGATACTCGTCGATGTATATCTGCGCGTACAGCTTCGCCTGTGCGCGGGCGACGTCGGTGCGCTCGCCGTTTTGCCACATGCATTCGTAGGTGTATCTCTCGATGTCCGAAAATTCGCAGATGCCGCGCCGCTCCTTCTCGCGACGGAGGGTCAGGTCGTAGTGCTTGATGATACGGTAAAGCGTGCCGATCTGGACGTAAAGGCCGCTGTACGCGACCCTCCAATCCTCCTCGGTATGCAGGAAGAATTTGCCCGAAAGGGCGGTCAGCTCGTCACGGAGCGAGCCGTGGATCATCGTCGTCGGGGGCAGGGTAGGGTCGGTGTTGTTCGCCGCCTTGGAGAACTTTGCCGCGCGGACGACCTCGCGCACCGCGGCGTAGCCGTTTGCCGCCTCAATGTCGGTGATGAGCTTGATGTCCTCGGCGAGCATGTCGAGCAGCTTCTTCGTCTTGTCGGTTTGAGTCACCTCCTCAACCTCGCGACGTGCAAGGAGGAGGATGGGCTTGTAATGCGCGACGAGCTCGTTAAGGCGGTCCATGATATACCGCCCGAAGCGGGTATTCTCTACGGTGGTGAATTTCTCGGGGTTATATTCCTCGACGAGCGGGAGCAGCGAATCCGCCCCCTCGATGGTCGAGATGGTGGTGTGGTGTATTGCGCCGACAACCGCCGCGAGGTCGGTATCCCGTCCCGTGTCGGTCAGACATTCGGCAAGTGCGGAGAGGGCGGCGGGGGTCGCAACCTCGGCAAGCTCACCCGCGTAGATGGCGGAGAATATGCCGTCGAGCAGGTTCTCACCGATGAGCGCGCACTCAGCCTCGTCGGGAATGCGGAAGGTCGGGCTGATGCCGACGCGGTCGGCATTCGCGCGGAGGATGTCCGCGCAAAAGGAGTCAATGGTGCATATCCGCGCGCTCGGCAGGGCGTGAAGCTGACGCTCGAGGTGGGGATTGCCGGGGTTCTTCTCAATCTCCTTGCGGATCGCCTTGCCTATCCTCTCGCGAAGCTCGCCCGCGGCAAGGCGGGTAAAGGTAACGATAAGCATCTCGTCGATGCCGACGGGATGCACGGGGTCGGTTATCGAGCGAATGATACGCTCGGTCAGGGTTGCCGTCTTTCCCGAGCCTGCCGCCGCCGAAACGAGCAGGGTGCGCTCGCGCGTGTCGATTGCAAGCCTTTGCATATCCGTCCAGGTCGGTCCCTTGTCCTCGGGTGCGGGCTTCGCGCCGCTTGGCTCGCCTTCGGGTGTCGCGTCGGGGTCATCCGCGTCAAGGTTTGCGCCCGTTTTGGGGTGGGTGACGCTTGTCGCGACGTCGTTTGCGCTTTTGCACGTTGCGTTTGCATCCACCGCCACAGGGCTACCCGCTAAGTCGGGGGATGTGTCGCAATTTGCGGGATTTGTGCCGTTTGCCTTGGTACAATCCGCGCTGTCGAAACCGCAACTGTTGTTTACATTTTCCTCTATGATCTCGGGCGATGCGCCCGCTTTGCTCTTTCCTGTCATTTATATTTCTCCGAACTGTCTTATTGGCTTGATTGCCCGTCCGTCGTCAAGGTCGCGGACCTCACCTACGGCGAAAAAGCCGTCCTTGTCGCACATACGGACTATCTGTCCTGCGTCAAGCGCGACGCCGATCTTCTTTAAATAAATGGGAAGGCCCGAGTGCGCAAGACGGGAGAAAAAGTCGGGAAGGGTAACCGCGGGATATTTCTCAAATATCACCTCGGTCGGCAGGACGCGCGCCGCGCGCTCCTCCTCGCTCATCCCCTCCAGCTCGTCAAGGCTCACCGCCTGTGACAGGTCAAATCCCGCCGCACTAAGGCGGCAGAGCGTCTTCATCGTCCCCCCACAGCCGAGCATTTTGCCGATGTCGGCGCACAGGGTGCGTATGTAGGTGCCCTTCGAGCACACCACGTCAAGGAAATATTCCCGCTCGGACAGTCTTTCGACCCCGATCGAGAGGACGGTTATCTCTCTTGCCTCCCGCTCGACCGTCTTGCCCTCGCGCGCCAGGTCGCAGAGCTTTCTGCCCCCCACCTTCAGCGCCGAGTACATCGGCGGCGTCTGCAAAATTTTGCCGACGTGCGCGGCTATCGCCGCGCGCACCTCGTCCTCTGTCGGGATAGCGTCACACTCGGTAAGCACCTCACCCGTCACGTCCTCGGTGTCGGTGGTGATTCCGAGCAGCAGGGTAGCACCGTAATGCTTGTCCGATGAGAGCATAAACTCGCTCGCCTTGACCGCCCGTCCAACAAGGACGGGAAGGACGCCCGTTGCCATCGGGTCAAGCGTGCCGGTGTGCCCCGCCTTCGCCGCGCCGAGCAATCTTTTCGTGCGGTTTACCACCGCCTGCGAGGTTAATCCCTCGCACTTGTTTATGACAATAACTCCACACGGGTCGCCCATAATTACCTCTTTCGTCAAAATTTGTGTAAATAATTATTTACATCGCGTCTTTGTGCTTCTTTGCTCTCGGCCGTCGCTATGCGATATCCTCGCACCTACCCTTATCTCTTGGCTGTGCTCACGGCTTTTCTCGGCTATGCCGCCCGTGTGCCCGCGGGGCTTCGGTTAGAAATACACAAAAATGCGTCTATAAAATACCGGTTATCTATATTCTATCACAAACATTAAAAAAATTCAACAAAAACCCTTGCGAAAGTACGCGGGGCGTAGTAAAATTATTTCATCACGGGCTACGGCCCGAAAAAGAGGTGTTAATATGAAGGCAGTTGTAACCGTAACGGGTAAGGACCGCGTCGGCATCATCGCCATGGCGAGCCACGAGTGCGCGAAATACGGCGCAAACATCGTCGACATCAGCCAGACCGTCCTTGCGGAATATTTTGCGATGATCATGCTCGTTGAGCTTGACGGACTTAACGTCGATTTCAAAAGCTTCGCCGACGGCATGGCGTTGGCGGGGAAGGAGTGTGGCGTCGACATCCGCGTAATGCACGAGGATATCTTCAACGTCATGCACAAAATCTGATATGATCAACACACAGGACATCCTTCAAACCATCCGCATGATCCGCGAGGAAAACCTTGATATCCGCACGGTCACGATGGGCATCTCCCTGTTCGATTGCGTGTCGGACGATCCCGCGCGTCTGGAGGCGAAAATATTCGATAAGATTACCCGCTCCGCGGCGCGTCTTGTTGCCGTGTGTGACGAGCTCGAGGCAACCTACGGCATCCCGATCGTCAACAAGCGCATTTCGGTTACCCCCATCTCGCTCGTCGGTGCGTCGCTCGACTCCGACGGCTTCGTCCGCCTTGCAAAAATGCTCCAGCGCGCGGCGGACACCCTTGGGGTGAACTTCATCGGCGGCTATTCCGCCCTCGTGCACAAGGGCTTCACCCCGGGCTCGCGTGCTCTTATCGACTCTATCCCCGAGGCACTTGCCACTACCGAGAACGTCTGCTCCTCGGTCAACGTCGCAACAACCAAGGCGGGAATAAATATGGACGCCGTTCGCCTGATGGGCGAGGTGGTGAAGAAAACAGCCGCCGCTACCGCCGAGCGTGACTCCATCGGCTGTGCCAAGCTCGTCGTTTTTGCGAATATCCCCGAGGATAACCCCTTCATGGCGGGCGCGCTCCACGGCGTTGGTGAGCCCGACACCGTCATAAACGTCGGCGTCAGCGGACCGGGCGTTGTTGCCGCCGCGGTCAGGGAGGCGGGGGATTGCGACTTCTCGACGCTTGCCGACACCGTGAAGAAGATTGCCTTCAAGATAACCCGCGTCGGCCAGCTCATAGCCACCGAGGCGGCAAAGCGGCTCGGCGTGCCCTACGGCATCGTTGACCTCTCGCTCGCACCCACCCCCGCGGCGGGTGACTCGGTTGCCGAGATTATCGAAAATATGGGCATATCCACCTGCGGCATGCACGGCACGACCGCCGCGCTCGCCCTGCTTAACGACGCGGTGAAAAAGGGCGGCGTTATGGCGTCTGGTCACGTTGGCGGCCTCTCGGGCGCGTTCATCCCCGTGTCGGAGGATCGTGGCATGATCTCTGCCGCCGAGCGCGGCGTCCTCTCGCTCGCGAAGCTGGAGGCAATGACCGCGGTATGCTCGGTCGGACTTGATATGATTGCCCTGCCCGGGGACGTCAGCGCGGCTACCGTCTCGGGCATCATCGCCGACGAAATCTCCATCGGCGTCGTGAATACGAAGACCACCGCGGTGCGCGTTATCCCCGTCGTTGGCAAGGGCGTCGGCGAATACGCCGAGTTTGGCGGCCTGCTCGGCAGGGCACCGATAATGCCCGTTCTCGACGAATCCTGCGAGCGGTTTATCTCTCGCGGCGGGCGTATTCCCGCACCCATCCACTCGCTGAAAAACTGACGGCACTCGCCCGTCCCCCCGGGCGGCGCACCGCTCGTTATCATATCAAAAGGCACCAACGGTGACCCCGTTGGTGCCTTTTTATTGCCTTTTTTGTTTTTGTCGCGCGGTTGGTATGCGCGAAGGGGGCTTGAATGCGCGAAAAACATCACAAGTCCGACCCTGTGTGCGAAATTCGCGGTTTTGCTGAGCCTTTGAGGGGCGCTTTGTCGCGGCGCGGTGGGGCAAAAACAACCGACGAATGTAAAATACTGTTTACAATTAACGGCGTGCGGCGGGATTAAATATTTACCCACTCGTCCATCGGGATGACTTTGTCGTAGCCGTGCTCGCACTCGTCCTCGATAACGACGGCGAGGTTGATTTTCTCCGTGCCCTTGTACTCGATAACAAGGCGCGAGTAGGAGCTGCGGTCGTACTCACCCTCGAAGTTGTCGGTCGTCGGCAGGAGGAAATCGTAGCAGTCGCGTACGATGAATCTCACCGCGTCGCCAATCGCGCGGATGGCGATGGACTTGCCGTCCTTGTGGGTGAGAAGGACGCTCGCGCCATCCTTGCTGACCGCCGCGGTGATCTCGCTCGAATTGAAATGCGCGACCCAATACGCGTCGGTGGGTGCGACGAATTCGACCTCGTCCTGAATGACGGTCGTCCTTCTGTCGTTTGTCAGGAGCATACCGCGCTTTGCCACCGTGACCTTGTCACCGTAGACCTCGTGGTTGTCGATAATGGCGTAGGGGGTAGTGTCCGTGCGGTACTCGTAAAGGTAGCCCGTCGCGTCGCCGAGCTGACCGTAGTCGATTGAGGGGAGCGAGAGGACGTTGTTACCCTCGGCACACCTGCGATAGAGCTTGTAGTTGCCGAAATAACCGCCCGTGATATTGTAGTAATCGGGGCCCATATCCGTGAGCCAGAGCACACCGTGATTGTGATAGACGAAGGAGCCCGAGTCGAGCTGATTGTGGCTACCCCCATTAGGATTGTAGCCGCCCATGATTCCCGCGTAAAGCGAGCCCGACTCCCATCCGTCACGCACTACGAGCGCGTCGATACCCTCCATATAGCAGTCGAGGGCGGGCGCGGTCAGCTTGGGCATCTCGTACCCGCGTGCGAGCGGGTGGTAGAGCAGGTCAAGGTAGTTCGGCGACTTGCCGCGGCGGACGTGCAGGTCGCGGAATGCGTAGAGCGCGTGATCGCCCGACACGGTCGCAAACAGGTTGAATATGCTCGAGTTCTGCGACCCGAGCGAGCCGTCGTGGTAATTCCATCCGACGAAGTCCGCCGACTCTGCCGAGAGGGCGTAGTAGCAGGTCTTGTCAAGTCCGCCCGAGAGCGACAGACCAAGGTCGGTGCCGAGCGCATCGTAGAGCGCACCGATAGCGCGGAAGAGCGCCGAGGTGCCGTAGGACCAGTAGGAGTTCGACTCGACGTAGGAGCCGTCGGGCGCGTATTGCTTCAAAACCAGCGACCCGTGTGAAATCGTAGCGAGCGAGCAGCCGATGAGCTCGGCGGTTATGTCAATCTGTTCCTGTCCGAGGACGTCGTCAACCCCGTCGGTGAGGAAGGACAACGCCGCCACGATAAGGCTGCCGTTGCACACCGCGTTCCAGTTGTCGGGCTTCGCCTTGAAGCGCCAGCCCGTGCCCTGCTTCGCCGACGGGTAGTCGGAGCGGTCGTGAATAGCCGACAGATAGCCCTGATATATTCCGTGTGAGTAAACCTCGCGCTTGATGATACCGCGGTCGAGGCCCATCTCTCCCCACGCGTGGTAGAGCCAGTCGTAGACCGTCGCCGAGAGCGCCGCCGCACCCGCGCAGTTGAGGAAATGCCCGGGACCCCAGTGCTCGAAATCGCAGATGCCGCGAATGATGTAGTATGCCTGCTTCGCGTAGAGCGCCTTGCCCGTTATCAGGTAACCGAAGGCGAGGCAAACTGCGACGTCGGCCTTCCCCTCGGAGAAGGAGTGTCGCCCGCCAACGTCATATCCGCCGACGAAATCCGCGGGCATAGTGATGGGTGTCAGAAGGCCGTTTTCCTCGGGGTTGAGGGCGAACTCCTCCCTTGCGGAAAGCCGCTCACACTCGGCAAGCACAGCGGCAAATATTCCCCGCGTGCTCTCCTCGCCCCGCTCGTAAAGCTCGCGGAGCCTTGCAAAGATCTCGGCGCTACCGAAAATGCAGGGGTGCACCGCGACCCGCGCGCCAAGGCGCGCGATAATATCCGCACCGATCCGCTTGTATGCCGCTCTTTGCTCCTCGGTCGCGGGTGCGTATTGTCCCGCCGTCATCGGCACGCGCTCAATGTCGAACAGCATCTCTGCCATCAGGTTCATCATGTAGTCGCGGTGCTCGTTGTGGTTGAGGGTGGTTATCTCGGGGTCGCGGTCTATCATTATAAGACCCATCGAATCAATATTTATATACGCGTCCTTCACCGCGGTGGCAAATTTCGCACCGCCCTCGGTGATGATCTCGCCGCTCGGTTGAACGTCGGCAAGCGCGTCGGTGGGGAGGTAAACCACCCCGTCACGAAGGAAGGGCGCGGCGTCCAGCATGGTGCGCACCCCGTTTATCAGTGCCTTTTGCGAGCCGAGGCGAAGCGCCACGGCGGGACGAATATCGGTAATCATAGTGTTTCTCCTTTCGGTGTCTATACCTTTGGTATAGCCTAACTATACCACATCCCGCGCCGTTTGTCCATATTTTTGGGAAAAATTACATCGTTTTCGAAAAAACAAAAAGCGAGCCCTCCCGAAGGAGAGCTCGCGATGGGTATAAATTGATGTAGTTATTCTTGATCCGTAAATCCAAACTTCTTATATGACGCGAACGTTATAACAAAAATGTGAGTATCAATAACAGCATAAGAATATTAACGATCACCAACAAATAAGGCAATCTGCTCTTAAAGGTTTCCTTTGCTTCCTCCAATGTCGGTACTGAAATGTTGTCTGAATCTCTATACATTCTCTTTGATAGTTTATGTATCAAAGTCACTGCAAAACGAGGAGAAAGTCTTCCACCAATATAAATAATAAAGAAAATCAATGCAAGTGCAATGAGAAGCCAACCGTCGTTAGCTAAACCGAATTTAACAATTAACATCACATCTACACTTGTTAATGAAACCAACAAAAAACCGTTTGCTATTTCTATTGCTCTCATTTTCATTAAAACCACCCAATTCCTTTATTGCCTAGAAATTTGATTAATCCTCTCGAGGATGATGTAGCAATATTTGGCAAAAACGTGTACCAAGACGCTCCAAGGGCATAGAATGCGGCCATAACTGGATTCGTATCAACTATCCCCAAATTATAGAAGTCATTAAATGTCATCCCTGTGTTTTTATAAATATGGTTGGAGGCAAACTTTCCGACTCCATATCCAATACCTGCTGCGATTCCTCCAACTACCGCACTTCCTGCAATATTTGCCCAACTCTTATTTTCCAAAGCAGAAGTTCCAGCGTTAGAGGCTGCTCCGATAGCAACTGCACCCCATAAACCTCCTACACCGGTGGCGAATGCAGCTCCTGCCAATCCTCCCATAATTATGGAACCAATGCTTATTCCATCAAAGAAGTTCTCGCCACTAAGGACATTTCCAACACCCTGTCCAACAAAACTAGCTGTAGCTCCTAATACGAAACCAATACCTATTGCCGCAAAGGAACCACCCGTAAGTATGGTTGCACCAATAGCCAAAGCGGCTAATCCAACCCCAATAGCCACCCCAAAAATAGTCTTCCATAAAGAGTTAGAACTACAACCACTCGGATCGACATAATTTACAGGATCATTACCACAGTATGCATACAAGTTCAGACCGTTGACGTTTTCGGGATCAAGATACGCAGTATCGTCGGGCGAGATAAACCTACGCCAGCTAGGGTCATAATACCTCGAATTGCAGAAATATAGCCCCGTTTCCCTATCGCGGTAGTATCCTCTGTATAGGATGGGATTTATCTGTCCTATTGCGGTCGTACTGCCGATAAGGGTCGTGCAATTGCCCCACGCGTCGTAGGCATACTCAACCACGCGCGTGTAGCTTGTGTTATAAATAGCAATCACGTCGCCGAGAGCATTTCTGCGGTAGTAATAGTCGGTAAATGCCCCACCGTTAACGCTCAGGCGTACGCCGATCATACCCGACTCGTTATAGAGGTAAATAAGCTCGTAAACGGTCGTTGCGCCGTGCATATAATGCTCGGTGCAAACCTCGCGCATCAGCCTACCCGCGTCATCGTAGTTGTACTCGGTATCGTACGTATAGGACAAATCGTTAGTGCTTCCAACGGTCGTATCATACTGATAATGCTTTCCCGTGCGCTGACCCAAACCGTTGTAATCAAAGGTGATATTATGATATAGCGCCCCGTACTGCGACAACGAGCCACGGGTGACTCCCGAGAGCTTGTTCCTCGACCATTGATAACTTAGCGTACCGACGGTGGTTGGACGCCCGAGGGTGTCGTATCCGATGCTTTGTCCGTTTGCATTTGTTAACCTATCCGCCTGATATACGAAGCTCTTTTGCGAGGTTCTCGTGCCGAGCGTGCTTGACGTGGTGTAGGCGTATTCATCCACGCTCGTAATATTTCCGAGGGTGTCGTAGGAGTACGTAAAGGTTTTACCAAGCCGTTGATTATTCTCGCGGACGAGCTGACCGAACGAATCGTAGGCGTATGAGGTGTGATACGCTGAATTAGGATTGCTTATCAATGTGGAGGCGAGCCTGCCCATATCGTCACGACTGTAATAGATTGTTTCGGATAACGAATCATTTAGGCAAAGGTACTCGCTGCTCAACCAAGTTTTGTTATAGTTGAACTGCTTTGTAAAGACGGCATTACCCAAGCTGATTGACCTTTCCGAAATACGGTTGAAGGAATCGAACGTATTTTGCGAGCTTGCGACGGGAATACCGGATGAGTGTTCAATGTGATAATATGAATAAGATTGAATGACGTTGTTTGCCGTCGGGTCTGTTTCCGCCTTTCTATATCCGATTTGCTCGAAAACCATATCGTTCGTGCCTGTGCCATACGCGAAATTTTGCATGGAAAGGCGTCCGATAGCATCGTAGACGCAGCCGCTGACCCGTTTTTTGTCCGAATAATCATCCGTGGCTGCTACGAGCGCGGAAATCACCTTGCCCGAGGTGTTATACGAATACCTCGTCGTTTCATTCGCGACATGGTCGATAACGGTTGCCGGAACGGAGCTTGCGTTGTTTATGTTGGACGTCATTTCGCCGGAACTGTTATAGTTGGGAAATACGCTGTAGGTAAATGCGGCTTGGTTTTCTATCAAAATGGGTCTGCCGTATTTATCAAAGTTTGTTATCTCCGAATAAAGCGGTGACTGCGACGATGGGTAGTGACTTGTCGTAGAGGTATCGGTATTTACGTGCTGTTCTACGGGGGCGTCGGATTTTTCGACCTTAGATAACTTTCCGTCGGTGTATTCGAACTCGTAGCCTAAAGAGCCCGTATTAACACCTTGAAGATTGCCTGCAAAATAAGCAAGCTGATTGGAGCGAGGCGCGGAGCCGGAGAACGTGCGCTTGGTCAGCGCGCAGTAATCGCTGTCGTATTCGTTCGAGGTTATACTATTATCCGGGGCGGTAAGAGATAGCTCGACACCGTGGTTTGAATCTAGCGTAATGACTGTGCTTTTTCCAAACTCGTCCACCAACGTCACGACGTCGTTACCGCCCGAATCCGTACCGTATGACATAGTGCGAGTGAACAAAATCTGTCCGCTCGAATCCGAAACACTCTCGGACGTAATAAGGCCGTTCGTTCTTTCGTAGGTCGTTGTGACCCCTTCATTTGTTACGGATATGACGTCGAGTTTGTTATCCAGCGTCTGTGAAGAAATCAGCTCGCCGGTAGCTTTCTTGGTTTGTATTACCAAACGGCGTTGGGTTTGCGACCCGATCGCCACGGTCGTGTTGTTGATCTGAGTGATGACGTTTCCGTGTCCGTGACGGAATACCTCATTCCCAAGAAACGCATCGTGCAGATTATAGGAAACACCGTTGTATTCAACCGTGATGTAGGAATCCGAAGCAGAGGACAATATGTAAACACACTCACCGTTGTTGTAATAAAAATGATTTGTATTAACACCCGCCGCTTGGTTTTTCTTATATCTCAGGATGTCGTTGTAATATACCTTCGCGTTTGGTTCATACTCGTTCGGAACACTAAACGCTCCGTGACTGAAGGTTGCTTCAGACAAGGGGACTTTATCATACGAGGCGGTGTTCGCTCTGCGGCAATACAACACGTCTGACGTGAGCGTGAGATGGGATGAATCACCGTTATTGATCTTGCCGGTTTCTTGGAACGTGATTCTTAAATCTCTTAAATCTGCTTTGTTAGAGTCAATGCGAATCCGAACAAATGCGGTGCTTGTCTTGAAGGTATGAGCGAAATATCTCCAAGTGTTGCAGGGGGTGGCGTCGATGCTAAAATAAGTCGGACCCGTGCTTGTGTCGAGCTGCATAACTACGTTTTCCGGATCGTCACACTCGGTTTGAGCATTGATCCATCCCGACAAAACGAAGTAGCCGTTTGCCATAACCGAGGAATACTCGGTTATATCGTAAAACCACTCTTTGGAACCAGCAATCAACATCGCGGCTCCATCTTTGAGCCGCTGTATTCCTTTAGGCTTTCCGTCCTCGGTCGTTAAATATTGCCTATGTAAAGTTACCGCACCGCCGTATTTGTTATCCACGAAGGCTACGTCATCATTACCGGTCACCTCGTACGAATAGGTTGGGTGCTTTCCTTGATACTGCGTTCTCGTTTTTACGCCGTTTTTGTCCGTTATTTCAACTTGGTTATACAGTGTCTGACAATTAACCTCATCGGGGAAGGAATAGATTTGATAATCGATCTCGTTGTTATTGATCAAGTATGACGAGCGTACATTCGTTCCCGAGAGCGTCAAGCGAACCGAATGCGAAACGGATACCGAGTTTTCTGTCCCCGTGGCGGTGGCGGTCAAGCCATATCCGCTTGTGGGCACGATCGAGTACGATACCCCCGAATAATGCGAAACGTTAAGCGGACCGGCAGGGTGAACAAATCCAATAGATAAGCCATTGTGTGAGATCGAGGAAATCATATTGGCAGCATTGTTCGATACGGAAACAACGTGCTTGTTCTTAATGGTTATGGATGTTAAAAGTCCGTTGCTACCGTACGTTAAGCTTGCCAAAATATGCCCGTATTTATCGTACATTAGCGTGATTCTTCCGGATTGATCGAATATTTCATAGCTATTATCCGGGTAGAATACCTTGTATGATGTTCCGATAGGAACCATTACGCGAGTGCCCTCGTCCTCAAAAAGATAAACTCCTTCTGTTCTCCAAAAGGGAATCGTTTTTCCGTTGGCGTCGATGTAATTACCCGAGCTATTGTCGCTAAACAGAATCTTTTTCTGCAAATTCAGCTTGTAGCCCATGTAAAAACCGAAGCGCTGATCGCCCATAGCGGCAAACTGGCGGTTATAAATAACCGAAATTCCAACGCTTCCGTTAACGTCGCCAAACGACAATAGTGGCAGCTCATAAATGTGGTTAGCACTCGGAAGGTCAAGCAAAATCTGTCCTGGATTGAAATTTTTCACATAAGCCATTTCGTTTCTCCTTTTTTGTTTTTATTGATTCCACCTATATTTTACCATATAGATATGAACAAATCAATGCCTTTGTGCTGTTTATGGCGTGACGGGGGTTGCGGCGGTATTTGCCGGGTGATATGGGTTGGGCAAAAGTTGGACGGGCTTTTGTCCTTTTTGTCGCGTGCACGGCGCGCGTGTAGGAAAATATATGAAATATTATATAACACGTGCAGGAAAATATATGAAATATTATATAACATTTGACAAATAGTGCGTTTTATGCTAATATTAAAGATGGCTTACCCCATTTATTCGCGGCACCGCCGCAGAAAACGGAGAAAATTTATGAAGCTTAATTACAAACGCACGATTCTCGTGGGCTTTGCGTTCTTCCTCATCAGCGCCTTCTGGCAGGCGTACGACGCAATCGTCCCCCTTATTATGACTAACCATTACGGCCTCTCGCAGACTATTTCGGGCGCGGTTATGTCGCTCGACAACGTCCTCGCCGTGTTCCTTCTGCCGATCTTCGGCGCCCTGTCGGACAAGGTGATGACCAAGTTCGGCAGACGTACCCCCTTCATCGTCCTCGGTACCTGCGCGGCGATTCTTTCCTTCGTGTTCCTTGCATGCATCGACGCGTGGCAGCTCTCCCGCCTCGCCGACGAGGGCATCGTAGAGTGGTATAACAACACCAAGGAGCTCCAGACCGCGGCAAAGCAGCTCCTCGCCGAGGCAAAGGAAGCGGGCAATGAAGCGCTCGTCGCCCTCCACGAGGCAGAGCTTGCACGCCTCGACGGCGTGTTTGCCGAAATTACCACAAAGGTGAACGAGTTCACCCTCTCTAACCTCTGGCCCGTCGTTGGATTTATCGGCGTGCTTCTCGTCGTGCTCCTTTCTATGGCGACCTTCCGCTCGCCTGCCGTTGCACTTATGCCCGACGTTACCGTCAAGCCCCTGCGCTCCAAGGGTAACGCGATCATCAACCTTATGGGTGCCGCGGGCGGCGTTCTCGTGCTCGTCCTCGGTATGGTATTCGGCACCGCGAAGAATCTTTATATGAGCTACGTCGGCTACGTGATCGCGGTTTGCGCGATCATGGGCATGGGCCTTGTTATCTTCATCCTCACGGTCAAGGAAAAGACCTGGGCCGAGGAAATGGAGGCGGAGTCCGAGCGCCTCGGTCTTAACGAGGAGGAACAGGAGGCGAGTGGCGAGAAGAGAAAGCTCTCGAAGCCCGAGTTCATCTCGCTTGCGCTCATTCTCGCGTCGGTTGCCCTCTGGTATATCGGATACAACTCCATCACCTCGAAGTATTCGGTTTACGCCACCAACGTTCTCGGATTCGATTACAACGCCACCCTCATCATTGCACAGGCGGCGGCGATCATCTCCTACATACCCGTCGGTATCGTGTCCTCGAAATTCGGTAGAAGAAAGACCATCCTCGCGGGTATCATCATGCTGGCGAGTGCCTTCCTTCTCGGCTATTTCATCACCCCCACCGTTCCCGCCATCATAATGTTCCCGATCTTCGCACTCGCGGGCATTGGCTGGGCTACCATCAACGTCAACTCCTTCCCGATGGTTGTTGAGCTGGCGCGCGGCGGCGACGTCGGTAAGTACACCGGCTACTACTACACCGCGTCCATGGCGGCACAGATCGTTGCACCCATCCTCTCGGGCGCGATCTACGACCTCGTCGGTAACGCACTCGGCAACGCGAACCTCGGTATGCGCTACGTCTTCTTTATCTTCGGTGCGGTATTCGTTGCGTTCTCCTTCGTTACTATGTTCTTCGTTAAGCACGGCGACGCCAAGGCAGAGAAGGTCTCCGCACTCGAGGCGCTCGGCGGCGCGGATGACTAAGCCCGACCCCGTGTCACGTTTTTGAAGGGATTTTGGTGAAAATATGCATCCCGCATTAATTGCACTTATCATTACGCTTGGGGCGCTTTTGCTCCTGTTTGTCGCGTTTCTTATCCTTCGCGCATGGGCGCTTCGCCCGGGGCACAGAAACGCCGAAATGCAGAAATATATCACGGGCGTAAAGTACGCCCACCGCGGACTGCACGACTCCGTCCGCGCGGAAAATTCGCTCTCTGCCTTCGCCGCGGCGAAGGCGGCGGGTTACGGCATTGAGCTTGACGTGCGGCTTAGCGGCGACGGCGAGCTCGTCGTATTCCACGACTCTACCCTCGACCGCGTGTGCGGTGTCAGCGGCAAGGTGTCCGAAATTCCCACCGCCGAGCTGAAAAAGGTCAGCCTCTTGGGCACGGGTGAGGGTATTCCCACCTTCCGTGAGGTGCTCGAGCTTATCGACGGCGCCATCCCCATGCTCATCGAGATCAAGCAGGATCCGAGCGAGGGCGCGGTTGCAGAGCGACTCGTCACCGAGCTTGAGGGATATCGCGGCGACTACATCGTCGAGTCCTTTAACCCGAAGGCCCTGAAGAATTTCAAGGCGCACCGCCCCGACGTCCTTATCGGCATCCTCTCGACCGACTATTCAAGGAGCGAAAAGACCCGTGGCAAGCCCCTCTATTGGCTCTTGACCCGCCTTTACCTCAATTTCTTTATGCGGCCCGACTTTATCGCCTACGAAAAGTGCGGTGCAACCATCCCCACTCTGCGCGAAATCCGCCGTAAATTTAACACGCCCCTCATCGCATGGACCGTAAAGAGCGAGGAGGAGGAGCTCCGCGCCCTCGGTGACGGCTTCGATACCGTCATTTTCGAGGACTATCTCGCGAGCAAAAATTGACAACAACTATTTACATTCTACATGACAAGCGCACCCCCTTCGGTGCGCTTGTCCTTTGAAAGGGATAACACATGAGGCTACAGCTTGTTGCGACCTGCCTGTTTGGGCTTGAGCACCTCCTCGGCGAGGAGATCGACGCCCTCGGGTACGAGCGCATTTCCACAATAAACGGCAGGGTCACCTTCGCGGGCGACGAGCAGGCGGTCGCGCTTGCCAACGTCTTTCTGCGCTATGCCGAGCGGGTGTATATTAAGGTCGGCTCCTTTACCGCGACCACCTTCGATATGCTCTTTGAGGGCACGCGCGCCCTCCCGTGGGCGGACTTCATCGGCAAAAACGACGCATTTCCTGTCACGGGCCATTCTATACACTCCGCCCTGCACTCCATCCCCGATTGCCAGGCCATCATCAAAAAGGCAATCGTCCGCTCAATGTCCGAGCGGTACGGCATCTCGGTATTCCCCGAGGACGCGGGGAAGTATAAGGTCGAGTTCTTTATCCTAAATGACGAGGCGACCCTGATGATCGACACCTCGGGCGAGCCCCTGCATAAGCGCGGCTATCGCCGCGAATCCAACGCCGCCCCTATTCGCGAAACGCTCGCCGCGGCTATCGTTGCCACCTCCCGCCCGAGGGAGGACGTCCTCCTCTGGGACCCCATGTGCGGCAGTGGTACGATAGCCATCGAGGCGGCAATGCGCATGCGCAACATCGCCCCCGGAATGCGCCGTCACTTCGCCGCCGAGGCGTTCCCCTATATCCCCGAGTGGCTGTGGCGGGATGCGAAGGAGGAGGCGCTCGAGGGCATCGTTAAGAGCGACTTCGAGGCGTACGCCTCCGATATCGACGAGGATTGCCTTGAGATCACGAAGGCCAACGCCTACCGTGCGGGCGTGCTCAACTCGATGAAGGTGTTTCGCCAGGATGCCCGCCGCATCACCACGGGCGGCAGGCGCGGCACCATCGTCACCAATCCCCCGTACGGTGAGCGACTTGGCGAGCTTGCCGAGGTGGAGGCGCTTTACCGCGACCTCGGACGGCATTTCAAGACCCTTGAGCCATGGCAGGCGTACATCATCACCAGCCACGCGGGCTTCGAGCGGCTGTACGGCCGCCGCGCCGATAAGGTGAAGAAGCTCTATAACGGCATGATCCCCTGCTACCTCTACCAGTTCTTCAAAAATCCGAACAAGAAATAACGAGAGAAAAATAAGAAAAGAGCAAGAGTAAAAGGATAAACCTCCTTCGATTCTTGCTCTGTTCGTTTTTATGAATGAATTGATGCTTACGCATCATGAATTGGCTCCGCCATGATTTCTCGCTTCGCTCCATGAATTGAATTGCAACCAATTCATCAATTCGCCGCCCTTTCCGCGCGCGATGCGCACAAAATTTATATCTTATTAATACTTCGTACACAAAGATATATTATAATATACCTGTAAGGTGGTGAATTATCTCGAAAAACTGCCACCGTAACGGAGTTTTTATGATTAAAAGCAATAAACTGCGGATTTTTGCGATGCTCCTCGTATTTGCGAGCCTTGCTCTTTGCCTGACGGGGTGCGTCCTGAAATTCGACGACGAAAAGTATATGACGCGCGAGGAGGTCGAAAACCTCATCGACAACAGCATGGTCGGTAACGTCACCGTCGAGGGCGGCGACACCGTCAACGTCACGATAAACGGCGCCGAGAACCCCAACGTCGCCGCCGCGGCGAAGGGCCTGCTGTCCACCGTCAGCGTGTCCTGCTATTTTGAATACAAGTCGGGCTACGGCCCGAACTACACCTCCTCCCGTAGCGAAACGCGCAAGGGCGCGGGCGTGATCTATCAGCTCGATAAGGAGAACGGGGACGCCTACGTCATCACGAATTACCACGTCGTTTATGAGGAGAGCGCATCCACCGCCGGTCATATCAGCGACAAAATGTACGTTGAGCTGTTCGGTATGGAGAACTGCGGCAAGGAGATTTACTGCGAGTACGTCGGCGGGTCGATGTATTTCGACATTGCGGTCCTGAAAATAAAGGGCAGCCGCATCCTCGCCGAATCGAATGCGGTTGCGGCGACCTTCGCCTCCTCCGACGAGGTCTGCGTGCTTGATACCGCCATCGCAATCGGCAACCCCGAGGGCGACGGAATTTCCGCCACCGTCGGCTACGTCAACGTGGATTCGGAGAATATCGAGCTGCTTGCCGCGGATGAGAAAACCGCCATCACCATTCGCGTGATGCGCATCGACACCGCGGTCAACGAGGGTAACTCGGGCGGTGGCCTGTATAACGCCGAGGGCAACCTCATCGGCATCGTGAACGCAAAGACCTCCTCCGAGGAGGTGGAGAATATCGGCTACGCCATCCCCTCCGACCTCGTCAAGAGCGTGACCGAGAATATAATCTACAACTGCGACGGCAAGACCGTTACCTGCGTCAAGCGGTGCGTTATCGGCGTGCGCGTCGGCGTGGAAGACAGATATACCGTGTACGATACCGAAACGGGCAAGGTACACAAAAAGGAGATCGTGAAGATCACGGGCGTAACCGCGGGCAGCGTTGCCGACGTCCGCCTGCTCGAGGGGGATATTATCCGCTCGGTCGAGATTGACGGCATCCTCTACGAGGCTGACCGCACGCACAACGCGACCGAATGTATGATCAATGCGCGCGTCGACTCGACCGTGGTGTTCAACATCACCCGCGGCGACGTTGATATGAGCGTCACAATCCCGATCACCGAGGCAACCGTAACCGATTGGTAAAATGCCTGCGGGCGCATCCCGTGCGGGACCATTACACCCCGCAAGATCGCCTCGACGCGGTCCGACCCATCAGGTGACCTTGTGCCGGAATACCGCGTAAGTCCGACCCATCCGGTGACCTTGTGTCGTAATACCGCGTAAGTCCGACCCATCCGGTGGCCTTGTGCCGAAAAACCGTGTAAGTCCGACCCTGTGTCGCGTTTTGACGTATTTTGCGTCGCGACGCGGTGTGATAACGGCGGATTGTGTGTCCCACCGCACCTCGCGGGCACCCGCGAAGCCGTGCAAAAACCCGCGTAAGCCCGACCCCGTGTCGCATTTTGGCATATTTTGCGCGACATGCGGCTTCGTTTCGGGATAACACCAAATACTGTGAAAATAGTGTCGCGGAGGGCATTGGCGCCCTCCGTGATTCATTTATAAAAGTGGAAAAATCGGGGAATAAATCCCACAAAAACGGCAAAAATAGGATAGCACGAAGCAAAACATAGGCGTAAATGCAAACAAATATTTACACATTTAAGAATATTTAACAGTTTTGAGTATATATTTCGCGCATAACTATTGCAAAATATTTTAGTTTAGTGTAAAATCTAATTGACATGCGTTAACAAACGCAAATATTTGAGAAAGGCAGACAGACCGTGAGTAAGCGACTTAACGAAAAATTCCTCAAGGGCTTTCTCGAGCTGGACAGGCTTTGCTGTGAGAAGTTTGGCGTCGCAACGGCAGGCGTAACCGAATACATCAACCGTCTTAACAACGCGCGCTTCGCTCCTGACAGGGAATCGGTATTGCCCCGCCTTGTGAAGTATCGCAATCTTCGCAACCTCTTCGCACACGAGCCGGGCGCC
Source organism: Eubacteriales bacterium (assembly GCA_045596865.1). Classification (GTDB taxonomy): domain Bacteria; phylum Bacillota; class Clostridia; order Oscillospirales; family CAG-272; genus UBA1740. The sequence continues at coordinate 39,713 of JAZODF010000039.1, read as the reverse complement.
ATTCGCAAGAGTGACGAGGTCACCAAGGAGGACGTCAATTGGCTCGCCCTCTTCCGCCGCGACGTTGTGAAAAAGCGCGACCCCATCAGCAAATATCTGCGCAAGGCACGCCGCTTTGCCCGCGCCCGCCGCATCAAGCGCGCCCTGTTTATCACTCTCGCCGTCCTGCTTGTAATTGCGGTTGCCGCCCTCGTTTTCCTGATCATTACCTGATTTTTACGCGCTTCGCGCGGACTACGACAATGAAATGTAATTATCACAATCACACCTATCGGTGCGGCCACGCCGCAGGCACCGAGGAGGAATATATCAAAATTGCGATAGCCGAGGGTTTTACGACCATCGGCTTTTCTGACCATACCCCCTATTTCTTCCCAAACGGCTTCGTTTCCTATTCGCGCATGCTACCCGAGGAGATGGGCGGCTATTTCGACACCCTCTTGAAGCTTCGCGAGCGCTATCGCGGCTACATAGACGTGAAAATCGGCTTTGAAACCGAGCTTTACCCGAAATATTTCGACCGCCTCGTCGCCGAGTATCGGAAATATCCGCTCGACTATCTCATCTGGGCGGGGCATAACATCGGCAACGAGGGTACGGATGACTGCTTCTGCGGATTTGATTCTACCACCGATCCCGCTCGCCTTCGTGCCTACGTCGACAACGGAATTGCCGCAATGAATACGGGGCGCTTTTCCATCCTCGCGCACCCCGATATGATGCACTTCGAGGGTGACCTCGACCTCTACCGCGCCGAAATGGCACGGCTTATCAAGCGCTCGGTCGAGCTTTCTGTTCCGCTTGAGATCAACCTCAACGGCATTCGCGACAAGCGCTACTACCCCCGCGACGAATTCTGGCAGGTGGCGGGCAGGCTTGGTGCCACCGCGGTAATCGGCTTCGACGCCCATTTGCCAAGCCACGTTGCTAATCGCGAGGAAATCCTTGCGGGCATCCGCTACGCCAACCATTTCGGCGTGCACCTCATCGACGAGGTGCCCCTTCGCAACCCGAAATTTTGAGTGCACTCTTTGCCGTTGATCCACCATGTATAGCGGTGTCGGCGGTGAGATTTATGGCAGCCTGTGACGCCGAAATCCGTAACACCCCGCGGCGCGGTAAAACAACCCGCAAAACCGTCAAAACCGCCTAACCCCCACCCCGTGTCAAATTTAAACGCGGCAGGAAAGGGCGCGCCGATGACGATATATCCCTGATTAAAGTAAACTGTTATTTACAAAACCAAACACAATTGAACATTCCTCCACGATAGGTGGCGCGCCGCAAGGCAGGCCGCCTCAAGCAGGGAAAGTGCGGTGAAAACCCGTCGCAACAGCCATTGCCGTCAAAGTCGGAAGGCCTGCCGTGGAGAGTGTATATATTCCTTGGGCAAACGGAGGAAGATGATACCCGCGGCGATCAATGGGCGTGCTATGCCCGTTTTCCCCGTGTGAATCACTATGCGCCCTCCGTATTGGAGGGCGTTTCGTTTGCTCGGATGCTGTTAATATTGAAAGGAGAACGAAAATGAAAACAGCAAAAACCGAGCAGGGAAGGGTAACGAAAATTATCCTTGCACTTCTTATGATCCTCGCGACTCTCGTTGTGCTCACCGCTTGCGCGGGTGGCAAGGTTGATGACACGGGTCACGCCACCATCGTCGTCGCGGTCGGGGAAGATGTGCGCGCGTATGACGTGCCCCTCGACAAAATTAACGGCGAGGTCGGTGCAATCGCCGTCCTCGACTACCTGAAGGGCGAGGGCAAGCTCGACTACACCTCGGCAAACGCGGGCTACGGCCCGTATCTGACGAAGGTCGGCCACCTCTCGGAGGATGCCTCCGCGGGCATTTACGTCGGCATCTGGACGAGCGTCACCGCCGACCAGGACCGCGAGAGTGTATATTCCACCACCGTCACCTTCGAGGGCGAGGAGCTCGTCACCGCGGCGGTAGGCCTTGGACAGCTCTCCGTGCCCGACGGCGCGGTAATCTACTTCGGGGAGCTTAAATACTGATGAAGGAGATAAACGGCACGTCCGGTAAAAGAAAATTCGGCATCGCCCGTGCCGTTTGCACGGTCGGTCTTATGGCGGCTAGCATCGAGTGCGGCAAGCTCGTCCTCGCCGCGCTTCCGAATATCGAGGTCGTCACCCTGCTTTGTGCGATCTACGGCTACGTTTTCGGCTGGATGGGGATTCTCGCCGCGGTCATCTTCGTTTTGATCGAGCCGTTGATTTACGGATTCGGCCCGTGGGTCATTACCTATTTTATCTATTGGCCGCTGGTTGCCTGCATCTTTATGCTGCTCGGTCGCATGCGAGTGAAAAACCGCTTTGCCATCACCGCCGCGGCGCTTGCCTTGACGCTGTTTTTCGGGGTCTTGTCCTCGTTCGTTGACGTCGGGCTTTTCAGCGGTCGGTTTGATAATATCCTCGCAAGATTCGCCGTTTATTACGCACGGGGTGGGGTATTTTACATAATTCAACTCGCCTGCAACGCGGTTTTGTTCCCGCTCCTGTTCCGACCCTTGTCGACTAAGCTTTACATTTTGAAATAACCGATTTTGGCCCCCGCGATAGCACCGCGGGGGCCGTTTTTTAACTCGTCCCCATCGGGGGAGAACTTTTATCCTCCCCTCTCTTGATTTGTTAACATATTCGGTATATAATTGTATTGTATTTTTTGCAAACGGAGGAAAAATGACTAAAAAGGATGAACTTCTCGGCACGGCCCCGATGCTGCCGCTTATCGTGAAAATGGCACTCCCTGCCGTAATGGCACAGCTCGTGAATCTGCTCTACGGCATTATCGACAAAATATATATCGGCCACATACCCGAGGTGGGCGACACCGCCCTTGCGGGGGTCGGCGTTACCACGTCGGTCATACTGCTCGTTGCGGCGTTTGCCTCGCTCGTCGGTGGCGGCGGTGCGCCCCTTGCCGCTATTGCTCTCGGTCGCGGCGACCGTGACGAGGCGACGAAATACCTCGGTAACGGCTTCGTTATGCTTCTTTTCTTCGGCGTTCTTTGCTCCGTCCTCGGCGAGGTCTTCGCTATTCCGATCCTCAACTTCGGCGGCGCATCCGATGTCACGCTCCCCTACGCGCTCGAATACGTGCGCATCTACCTTATCGGCACGGTGTTCGTGCTGATCGCCACCGGTCTTAACACCTTCATTAACTGTCAGGGCCGCCCCGGCGTGGCGATGGTGTCCGTTCTTATCGGCGCGGTGCTTAATACCGCCCTTGACCCCTTGTTCATTTTCGGCTTCGATATGGGTGTCGCAGGTGCGGCGATCGCCACCGTGATCAGCCAGGCGGCATCCGCCACCTTCGTCCTCGCCTTCCTGTTCAGCAAGCGCGCGACGCTCCGCCTCAGCCTTCGCTCGATGCGCCCCGAGCTTCGCATAATCGGTATGACCTGCGCCCTCGGCATCTCCCCCTTCGTTATGGCCAGCACGGAGAGCCTCGTCGGCTTTACCCTCAACTCTCAGCTTCGCCTCTACGGCGGTGACCTGCACGTCGGTGCGCTCACGGTGATGCAGAGCGCGATGCAGATCGTCAGCGTGCCTCTCGCGGGCTTTACCAACGGCGTTACCCCCGTCCTCAGCTACAATTACGGTCACGGTCGCCGCGACCGCGTGATCTCCGCGTTCAAGATCACCCTCGGCATTATGTTTACCGTCAATCTCGTCGGCGTGCTTGTGATGATCCTATTCCCGCGCGCTATCGGCGGTTTGTTCAATAACGAGAGCCCCGAGCTTCTCAACCTCGTCGCACAGTATATGCCGCTGTTCCTCGCCGGAATGACGATATTCGGCCTTCAAAGGGCCTGCCAGAACGTCTTTATCGGCCTCGGTCAGGCGAAGATATCGCTGTTTATCGCCCTGCTTCGCAAGGTCATTCTCCTCGTGCCGCTGGCGTATATTCTCCCCACGTTTATGGGCGTTTCGGGCGTCTACGCGGCGGAGGCAATTGCCGACGCGACCGCGGCAATAATCTGCACGACGATATTCGCCGTGACCTTCCCCAAAATACTCTCCAAAATGGTGACGAAAAATGAAAACGTTTGATAAAACCGACCGCGCCGCCATCCTCGCGGAGCTCGCCCCGTTTGCCGAAAAATACCTGCGGCTGATGTCCTACTACCGCTGTGCGATGATGGAGGTCGAAACCAAATTCCGCGTGATCTCGGAGGACTTTACCTTCCGTCACGATCGCAACCCCATCGAAACGGTGAAATCCCGCCTCAAATCGCCCGAGAGCATACGAAGAAAAATGGAAAAGCTCGGCTCCGAGGTGACCGTCGAGGGCATCGAATCGATGATAAACGACGTTGCGGGTGTCCGCGTGATATGCAGCTTTCTTGACGACGTGTACGCCCTCGCGGACAGCTTCCTCGGGCAGGACGACGTCCGTCTGATCTCGCGCAAGGACTACATTAAAAGCCCGAAGGAAAACGGCTACCGCAGTCTGCACCTCATCGTCGAGATACCCATCTTCCTCTTTGATGAAAAACGGATGATGCGCGTCGAGATCCAGCTTCGCACTATTGCGATGGACTTCTGGGCGAGCCTCGACCACCACATGCGCTACAAGAAGGACGGCGCGAGAATTACCGATGACACCCGTGCGGAGCTGCTTCGCTCGGCGACCCTCTCGGCCGAGCTTGACGAGAGCATGAACTCCCTTCGCGTGCAGATCCTCGGTGAATAGGCGCGCCCGTTACACTCTGCGAATATCCGACAAACCGCCATTAAATCCCCCGCAAATTTAACACGGGGTGGGCAAAACCGCGTTTTTTATCGCCTTATCGCGCGCGAAGAATAGAAAAAGGAGCACGTTTCGTGCTCCTTTTATTTTGCCCGTCTTTTGCCTCGCGGGATTTTCCCACGGGTCAGCTCGTAGCTGATGCCGAGCAGCCATTCAAGCATACCCGCCTCGCATTCGTCGAGCGCGACGGTGATCCAATGCAGCTTGTTCATGTGATACGCGGGGTATATGCCGACCTCGACCCCGACGATGGATTCGATGACCTCGGGTGCGCATTTGAGGTTGACGACGTCGACCCGCAGACCGCCCGCGCGGCCGATCTTTCCTTCATTTATATTCATTGCCAGGGCAAACCACTTGCCCGTGTCGGAGTGTCGAAACACCCCCGTGACGAAATCCTCCTCAAACGGGTAGTCCGCCCGCACGCCGTAGGTGTCAAGCACCGTCTGTTCAAATTCGCTTCGTGTCATAAGTACCTCCGGATGATATTTGTGCGCGGAGCGCACAAGAGATATGCCGCCGTTGGCGGAGTGATATTCGCTTACGCGAGTGATAAATTGTAGGGACCGGCGTCCTCGACGGTCCGAGGAGAGCGCGGCGAAAAATCGAAGCATAATTATCGGCAACCGAGCCATCCACGCGACCGCGATAGCATCTGTTTGTAACGTCAATTCGTCACGGACCGTCTCAGTTGCGGAGCAACTTTTACGCCAGGTCCCTACAAATCGATGTGATTCGCACCTCGGCGCGAGGACGCCAGGTCCCTACAACGGACGCGGTTTTCATCTCGTCGCGTGGAGCAATTGGATTTCGCGAGCGTCGAGCGCGCGAAATCCAAACCCGGATATTCGCCTATGGCGAATGTTGCGAACCGGTTTTGTCCGCCGTGGTGGGTACGGTGGTTCGGGTGTGTTCTTTCGCCTTGGGTGGTGGGCGATGCTTGGGTGCGGTATATGCGGACAAAACGCGGTCGCGGCACAGGGTAGCATCTCCCGACACCCCCGTGTACGGTGCGCATCTCGGCTTGGGAGGCTATCAAAAGCCCTATAAAAAACCAAAGCCCCGAGGGGATTCCCTCGGGGGTGTCTGTCGCAGTTCGCCCCATCGGGTATTGAGCCCTCGCGGCGAAACCCGGATATTCGCCTATGGCGAATGTTGCGAACCGGTTTTGTCCGCCGTGGCGGGTACGGTGGTTCGGGTGTGTTCTTTCGCCTTGGGTGGTGGGCGATGCTTGGGTGCGGTATATGCGGACAAAACGCGGTCGCGGCACCGGGTAGCACCTCCCGACACCCCCGTGCTTGGGTTGTGACCGAGCCGTCGCGGGTGCATAAAGCCTTATAAAAAACCAAAGCCCCGAGGGGATTCCCTCGGGGGTGTCTGGAGCTGCTACCCGGATTCGGACCGGGGACCTCATCCTTACCAAGGATGTGCTCTACCAGCTGAGCCATAGCAGCATGTCAAAGGATATTTCCTCGTGACGCAGACTATTATACCAAAAGATTTTGCGTTTGTCAATACCTTTTAATAAAATATTTTTGCACTTCGAAAATATCCGTTTGATTGGCGTTTTTTTAACGATTTTGTTGGTTTTTTGTGTTGCCTCTGCTTATCAAAGGTTGTCCGCAATCGGCTGGGGCGGCATGGCGGGATCGGTGTCCGCGAGGCGGCGCAGGCTGTGATTCGAGATGAAGAGGAATAACAGGCTGACAAGGAAGCAGATTCCCTCGGTGATCGGGATGCACCACCATATCGCATCAGCACCGAGGAGGTGCGGCAGGGTGGATACAAGAGCAATCGGGAGGATAAGCCCGCGGAGCAGGGCGATAACCACGGACATCCATTGCTTCAAAACAGACTGGAAATAGAAGCTCGAAACAAGGGTGACGCCGAGCACGGGGGTCGCGATGCAGTAGATGCGGATGATGCGCGGTCCGACCTCGAGGATGACGTCGTTGACGTCCATATACATCATCAAAACCTCGGCGGGGAAGAGCTCCACCACCGTGAAGCAAATGAGGCCGAGCAGCACCGCCGTCAAGAGGGCGATTTTCAGCGATTTTGTGACACGGGGTAGCTGTTTTGCACCGAAATTCTGCGATGCGATGGGCTGCATTGCCGTGCCCGCCGCGTTAAGCAGGCAGTAGAAGAATATCGTCACCGTTGCCACGGTGCCGTATATTGCAAGGTGGTCGAAGGACAGCTCCGACACGATGATGTTGTTGAAAACGGTGGTCGTGACCGCCGAGGCGATCTCGATCGAAAATACCGAGAAGCCGAGGGTGAAAATTCGCATAAGCTTGCCCGCGATCCTGTCGGGGACGCAGAAGCGGAGCGTGCACTTCTTCGTGAAGAAGTAGCAAAGGATGATGGCAAAGGCGACAACCTGTCCGATCGAGGTGGCAAGACCCGCACCCGTAACGCCAAGCCCCGCGCCGAAATCGAACACGAGCAAAACGTCGAGCACCATGTTGACAACTCCGCCGACGATCGTGGCAACCGTGGGCACTACCGCCTCGCCGTCGTTGCGCATAAAGGTCGAAAGACAGGCGCACATGGTAAAGGAGGGTGAAACGACGGCGACGCTACGCATATAATCGACCGCGAGGCCGAGGACAACGGGGTCATCCGCGCCGAAGAAGGTGATAAGCTCGGCAGGGAAGATAAGCATAACGAGCGTGATGATCAGCGAAAATATCGCACACAGCACCGTCGCAATGGTGAAATAGCCGTTTGCCGACCTCTCGTCGGCGGCACCCTTGCGGTTGGCGACCATTATCGATCCGCCGACACCCGCGAGCACGCCGGGGGCAAACATCATCGCCCACATCGGGTTGGTGCAGGCAAGCGCGGAGGAGCCGTTCGCGCCCGCGTAATGACCGACGCAGACCATATCGACCGTGGAATACACCGTCTGTATGATGGTGCTACCAAGGGCGGAGAAGAAAAGGAGGAGGAACATCCTGCCGATTCTGTCCTTAAGTAAATTGACCTTCAAGTGCTCTCTCCTTTCGTTGTTTTCGTTGTTTTCCTGTCATTTAAGGTTGACCCGCTTGATAAGCAGGGCGGAGGCGATACCGACCGCAATACCCGCAATAACGCCCGAGAGAAGAAGGAAGGGGAGATAATACATTATCACGTTCGTTTCAAGCAGCAGGCAGGCAACGCCGATCTGTGCGATGTTGTGCGAGATGCCGCCGACCACGCTGACAGTCACTACCGACAGTGGGGTGAGCTTCTTCAAAACGAGCATCAGAATAAAGCTGAGCGTCGCGCCCGCGAGGCTGTACCACAGGCTGACCGTCGTGCCGAATAGCAACGAAACGAGCAGCACGCGGATGACCGACACCACCGCCGCGTCGCGCGTACCGAATTTGTATAGGGTGAAGATGACCGCGATGTTCGCGAGGCCGACCTTGATGCCCGGAATGGCAACGAAGGCGGGGATGCGCGACTCGAGGAAGGAGAGCACCATCGCAAGCGCGACGGTCACCGCAAGCGCGGCGAGCTTCTTCGTATTTTTCATTATATTCCTGACCGGCACGGGGGTGCCTGTTATGTTCGATGGTTGATTGAATTTGCCGTTGGCAAATGATTGTACTAACGCAAAATGTTTTTTCGCTTGGGGTTACACCTACGGTGTAATGGCGGCTAGCTGATGAGGTCGACGCCGCCGTCGTCGTCGCCGATCACGGCGACGGTAATCTTGTTCGGCAGGCAGACGATGCTCTGGCCGACGTATTTTATCCTGCCCGTGTTTACGCAGGTCTTGTCGGGACAGTCGGCGTAGGAAAGATATGCCGTGCCCCCCTCGATAACGAGGATATTTGTGCCGCCGTTCAGCGTGTAGGTCGCATCGACCGACAGGGAATACTCACCGACCGTGACACCGCCGACGGTAACGCGGACGGCGTCGCCGCGCTCGCGAAGCGCGAGCGTCAGGGTAAGGGTGACGGTGGCAACGAGGAGGATGGCGGCAATGATGATGATATCGAGCTTATGCTTCTTTAATGCCTCGGGCATTTTTACCTCCTTCGCTCTTTCGTAATTCCACCCTGCGATTTCTCGCAGGGTGGGTGGTGTTTGATTCTCGCCTACGCGAGAGAGATTTTAGAAATGTGCCCCGCAGATGAAGTTACCCTCGTGGATGCAATGCACGGGACAAACGGACACGCACGCGCCACAGCCGACACACTTGTCGTAATCAATGGTGGCGAGGTTGTCGATAACGTGGATGGCATCGTGGGGACAGGTCTTCTCGCACTTCTTACAGCCGATACAGCCGTTGGAGCAATACTTTCTCGTATTACCGCCCATATCGTGGTTGGAGCACTCGACAACGACGCGCGAGGTATCGTTGATAAGGTGGATGATACCGTTGGGACAGGTACGGGTACAAATGCCACAGCCGACGCACTTCTGCGGATCTACGCGAGCCACGCCGTCCTTGACGCTGATCGCGTTCTCGGGGCACACGTTGACACAGTCACCGTAGCCGAGGCAGGCGTAAATGCACACACGGTCGCCCGAGTAGGCGAGGTTGGCCGTGCGGCAGGTCTTCTGACCGACGTATTCGTATTTCTTAGCCACGACGTCGCAGGTGCCGTTGCAGGCGACGTAAGCCACCTTCTCAACAACGTCCTCCGCCTCAACGCCGAGGGTCGCGGCAATTGCCTTGGCGGCGCCGTCGCCACCGGGGGTACAGAGGTTGGTGCGGGTCTCCCTGCCCTCGGAAAGAGCCTTGGAGTAGCCGTCACAGCCCGAGTAGCCGCACGCGCCGCAGTTCGCACCGGGCAGGCAGTCACGGATAGCAAGGGCGGTTTCGTCCTCCTTCACCGCGAAGAAGATGGAGGACACGGTGAGAAGCACCGCACAAAGAATGCCGATTGCGGCAAGGATAAGAACGGGGATCAATATTTCAATAAACATAAATCGCACCTCCTTAACCGAGCAGGCCGCTTACCACACCGTCGAAGCCCTTGAAGGCAAGCGCGACGATAGCGGCGGCAACGAGCGTAATGGGAATACCGCGGAAGGACTTGGGCGAGGGGCAGTTCTCGATCCTCGAGCGCACGCCTGCGAACAGGACCATCGCAAGAAGGAAGCCAAGACCTACGCCGAGCGAGGATGCCATCGAGGTAAGGAAGTCATAGCCCTTGGTGATATTCTCGTTCGCAATGCCGAGAACGGCACAGTTAGTGGTAATGAGCGGAAGATAAACGCCAAGCGACTTGTAAAGGGGAGGAAGGAACTTTTTGAGCACAATCTCCACGAACTGAACGAGTGCGGCGATTACGAGGATGAACACGATCGTCTGAAGATAGACGAGGTTGTTCTTGGCAAGCAGGTAGGTGTAGATGGGCCAGGTCACCGCCGTCGCGCAAAGCATAACGAAGATAACCGCGACACCCATGCCTGCTGCCTGCTGGAATTTCTTGGATACACCGAGGAAGGGGCAGATACCGATCGTCCGCACGAGGACGTAGTTATCGGTGAGGATGCCCGCAAGAAGCACGGTGAGGAGGGTCGTCATGGTCTCAGACATTTTCGCCTACCTCCTTCTTTTCTGCATTTTCTGCCTCACGGGTCATCTCGGCGGTCTCTGCCGCGTCGGATGCCAGCTCGGTGATCTCCGAGCAGGAGGTCTTGTTACAAAGGTGAGCGGAGGGACAGCCGTCGCAGGAGAAGTCCTTGCGCTTGATGCCGCCCTTCTTTGCGGTGAGCTTGTTCATAACGGCAATCATAATACCGTATACGAGGAAGCCGCCTGCCGCCTCGGTGAGAATGGAGATACGGTGCTCGTAGATGAAGGGGATCTTGATCGCCTCAACACCCATTGCCTCAAGGCCGGAGAGGACGGTACCGTTACCGAAGATCTCGCGGATGGCCGCCATGGAGAGCAGGGCGACGAGGAAGCCGATACCCATTCCAAGACCGTCGAGCGCGGAATCGAGCGGGCCGTTCTTTCTTGCGAACATCTCGGCACGGCCGAGAACGATGCAGTTAACGACGATCAGCGCGAGCCATGCACCGAGCAGGTTGTAGACCGGCTCGAGATACGCCTGCAGCAGCATCTGTACTGCGGTAACGAAGGTCGCGATAACGACGATGTAGCAGGGGATACGAACCGTGTCGGGGATGATCTTGCGAAGCAGGGAGATTACCACGTTCGAGCAGACGAGGACGATGGTCGCCGCAATACCCATCGAGAGCGCGGAGAACATCGAGGTCGAGGTCGCAATGGAAGGACAGGTGCCGAGAACGAGGATGAATACGGGGTTCTCCGCAATAATTCCGCGGAGAAGAATAGCGAGCTTATTTGCCTTTGATTTCATTATTCCTCTCCTTTCAGAATTTCATAAGCGGCAAAGGCGGCCTTGATGGCGCGCTGATAGCCGTAGGTGGTGTAGGTTGCACTTGCGATAATACCGATTCCCTCGGTGCCCGCGGGAATCTGGTCGAGGGTGTAATCGGGAACGCTGACCGAGAGGTTGACGTCCGCGTCGGACGCGCCCTTGAATGCGCCGGTGTACTCGTCGGTCGCACAAGCATCGCCGTAGCCCTTGGACTCGCTGTGCTTGGTGGTGACGACGTCGATGATCTTGCCGTCGGCGCTGATGGAAACGGTGATATAGATCTTCTCACCCGAGCCGTACTCAAAGAGCGACTGGTAACCGTCCGCAACGAGGTCGAAGACGAGGTTGCCGCTCTCGGTGGCGTAGACCTTGCTGACGTACTTGGATGCTCCGTCGGGCTTTGCGATCTCGGTGAGGGTGGAACCGTCTATAAGCGACTCTGCATCGAGGACCTTTGCATCCTCGGCTGTCGTGTCGACGATCTCTCCGTCAACTACGGCGTTGACTATTCCGCCGCTCTTTGAGCCGACGAGCCTGTCGCCGATCTTGTATACTCTGCCGTCCTCGGTTTCGTATACGGCGTCAATGCCGTCGAGGACCTCGGTGGCGAACCACTTGGTGAAGGTCTTGCCCTCTGTGCCGAGTGCGAGGTTGCAGTTGTCCTGAAGGATTTGTTCGGGAGTACGGGTGTCAACCGATCCGCCGTTTGCAATAGTGAAGGCCTGAAGCGCCGCCTTGATGGCGTCGGCAAAGCCGTTAGAGGAAAGGGTGGCGCCGCCCGCGATTACGGGAGCGAAGGTGTCAAGGGTCTGTCCCTTGTACTTTCCGTCGGTGCCGGTAACGATCGAGAAGATCTTTTCCTTATAGCCCTTTGACTCACTCTCGGAGATGATCTCGGTGCCGACGATCTGTCCGTCGGAATTGATACCGACCATAACGACGATGTCGCCGTTTCTGCCGCCGCCGACCGCGCGGAATACGAATCCGCCGTTTGCGGAGTAGCCTTCCTTGACTGCGGCAGGATAGCTCGCGTCAAGGGTGATCGGCCGGAAGTCCGATCCGTCAGGGAGAACCTTGAGCAGCGACTCGGACGCCTTCTTGTCCTCTCTTGCCTTGATGACGGGGGACGTGAACATATTTACCACCGAGAGAAGAAGTGCCACGATAAGGCAGATGGCGGTAAGGACGATGGTGGGCTTGAGCTTTTTCATCATTTTGCCTTACCTCCTGCTCCGAGAGGCTTGCGTGCGCAGAGCTTCTCAATATAGGGTGAGAGAATGTTCATAAGAAGGATAGCGTAGGATACTCCCTCGGGAAGCGAGCCGAAGAAGCGGATAACAACGGTAATGAGCGCGACGCCGAATGCGAACACGACCTTGCCCCACCTGTTGATGGGGGTGGTGACGTAATCGGTCGCCATAAAGATCGCCGCGAGGATCAGGCCGCCGCCCAGCACGTGATAGAGTGCGACGGTCGCACTGCCGCTGAGAGCGAGCGAGAGAAGGAAGGTCACGCCGACGATGACCGCGGGCGTCTCCCAGGAGATAACGCGGCGAACGAGAAGGTAAACGAGGCCGATGAGAAGCGCAACCGCACAGGTCTCGCCGATGGCACCGGGGCGATTGCCGAGGAGCATATCAACGAAGGAAGGAAGCGAATCGGTCGAAACGCCCGCGCCGAGCGCGGCAAGCGGGGTCGCGCCGGTGATGAGGCTGCCGTCCGCCTTCGTGCCCTCGATAAGGCTGCCGAAGCGGGTCGCAACCGAGGCTCCCGTATCGCCGAAGGAAATGAGCATCATAATGCGTGCGGTGATGGCGGGGTTGGCGAAGTTACAGCCAAGGCCGCCGAAGAGGCCCTTAACGACGACGATGGCGAAGATAGCGCCGATCATAACCTGCCACCAGCCGTTCTTGATAGTCTCGGCAGAGGCGGGAAGGGTCAGGGCGAGAAGAAGGCCGGTCACCGCCGCGCTGAGGTCGCCGACGGTCTGACGCTTCTTAATGATAAGGTTGAAAATAAACTCGGACAGCACCGCGGTAGTAACCGAAACCGCGATAAGCACCGCGGCGGGCCAGCCGAAGAGCACTACCGCCGCGATAGTAGCAGGCAACAGCGCAATAAGCACGTCGAGCATGATCCTCTGCGTGCTTGCCCCGGAATGAAGGTGAGGGGACGTAGATACTATTAATTTGTTTTCCATATTCCCTCCTTACTTCTTGTCCTTGAGATGGTCGCGGTGTTCCTTCACCACACCCTTTGCCAGACGGTTGTTCTGCACGAGCGGTCGGCGAGAGGGACAGACGAAGGAGCAGCATCCGCACTCCATACAAAGGCCTATTTTATTGTCCTCGAGGCGGGCGATCTTGTCCTCCTTGGACTCGATTTCAAGCGCCTTCGAGAAGCTGGTGGGGTTAAGCCCCATCGGGCAGGCGGCAACGCATCTGCCGCAATGAATGCAGGCGAGCGAATCACCCTTCAGGGAATCCGCGCGGGTCAGCACGGTGACGGCGTTGGTGGTCTTGAGCACGGGCTCGTCAAGCGAGCGCACGGCCACGCCCATCATCGGACCGCCGTAAAGCACCTTGCCAATATCCTCCGCACCGCCGACGAAATCGATCAGCGCGCGGATGGGGGTGCCGATGGGGGCGATGACGCTCATCGGATTCTTGATTGCCGATCCGTCGACGGTCACCGTCCGCTCTACGAGCGGCATACCCGTTCTGACGTACGCCGCGATCTCGGCAACGGTGGAAACGTTCATTACGATCACGCCGACGTCGGCGGGCAGCTTGCCCTCGGGCACGATGCGGCGGGTGGTGTTGTGTACTATGATCTTTTCCGCGCCCTGGGGGTACCTGCTCGGCAGGACGGCGACGGACACCGCGGGATTCTCCGCGAATGCGGCGTTAAGCGCGGCGATTGCCTCCTTCTTATTCGACTCGATGCCGAAAATCACGCTCTTGAGGCCGGGGATGTGCTTAAACAGCAGATCAACGCCCGCGACGATATCCTCGGTGTGATCGATCATGCGGCGCGTGTCGGAGGTGATGTACGGCTCGCACTCGGCGGCGTTGATGACGACGGTATCAATCCCGCCGTTCTTAGCGGCGGAGAGCTTGAACGCGGTGGGGAAGCCCGCACCGCCAAGACCGACGATGCCCGACTCGCGTACCGCGTCGATGAAGCTGTCGAAATCGTTGACAGAGGGCGGGGTAACCTCGGCGGGGGTCATCTGTCCGTCGCTGACGATACGTATCGCGCTGACGAGCTTACCGCCCGGGGTGAGGTAGGTCTCGGGCTTTGCAACCTTGCCGGAAACCGATGCGTAAATGGGTGCGGAAACGGGGCCGCTTGCCTCGGCGATCCTCTGACCGACCTTGACCTCGTCACCGAATTTGACGATGGGGGTCGCGGGCGCACCGAGATGCTGTGTCATCGGGATCAGCACCTCCGCGGGCGGGGTCAGACGGACGGCGGGCAGGCTTGCGGTGTTTTTGCGATGGGGAACCTTCGTGTTACCCAAAAATTTAAACCCAAACATGTTCTTTTTCCTTCCGTTGTTTTGTGGGGTCCCGCGTATCGCTCGTGCACGCGGGGGTATGTTAATATATAAAATATCTTTATTATTATATCCCATGCGCGCCGCTTGTGTCAAGTGCGCGTGCGAAAAATCATTGTTAAATTAATAACAAACAAGGGGTACGGCGGTCATATTTTTGGTGAATTTTCATAAAGCTTCCACCGCCCTGCCACCCGCCCGCGTGCCTTCCGGTGTGCAAAACGGGGAAAATTCACCGCGTGAAAAATATTTTTCACCCGTCCACCGCGGTGATGATGGGCGGGACGCGCCGCGCCCATCGCTCGAAGACAAAAACCGCCGTTTTCGCACACCTCCCCCGACTTGTCACTCGCGAATTGTCCTCCCGGACTCGCTTTTTGCGGGGTCGTACCCACCGCGTGGGAAAACAAAAAGCCCTCCTTTTTACTAAGGAAGGCCTTGAATTGCGTTGTTGGTTGTGTTGCTTTGCGACGGGAAAAGCCGTCAATCCCGGTAAAGCCGCCTTTCCTAAGCACGCGGAAATCAATCCGGCAATCTCACGATGCGGTCGGTCGGGGTTGCGTTGCGGTCGGACGCGTTGCCGTCAATCCGGCAATCTCACGATGCGTTCGGGGTTGCGTTGCGGTCGGTCGCATTGCCGTCAATCCGGCAATCTCACGACACGGGTGGTCGCATTGCCGTCAATCCGGCAATCTCACGATGCCGTCGGTTGCGGTGATTTTACCCTCCCCGTCTATCCACAGCGCCTCGACGGTGATACCCGCGGCACGGATGGAGGCAAGCATGCTCTGCCCGTCCTCAAGTGGCAGGCAAAACAGCGCGGTCGAGAGCGCGTCCGCCATCGCGCTATTCGGCGTGATGACCGTGATGGAGGAGAAATAATCGGCGGGGAAGAGGGTCACGGGGTCGATGATATGGTGATATTTCTCACCCCCCGCGACGTAATACCGCTCGTAGTCGCCCGAGGTGACGCAGGAGGTCTCGCCGAAGGATATTCTCGCGGCGAAATTCGGGTTCGTGCGGTCGGGGTTGGTAATCCCCGTGCGCCAATTGTCGCCGCTCGGCATCACGCCAATGGTGCGAAGGTTGCCGCCAATATTCAGCGCCATCGAGTCGGCGCCCATCTCGCAGAGCCGCTCGTAAAGCCGCTCGGTCGCATATCCCTTGCCGATCGCGCCGACGTCGATCGACGCCTCGGGGTCGGAAATATACACCGTGCCCGCCTCGCGGTCAATGATGAGCGAGTCGATGTCCGTATGCTCCGCCGCGGCGGTCAATTCCTCGGTGCTCGGCACCTTTGCCGCACTCGGATCATCCATACCGTCCTCGCGGTAATTGTGCCAAATTCTTAACACGGCCCCCATCATAACGTTGGTCTTGCCATTTGTCAGCGTAAACAATTCTTTACATTCCTCGAGGAAGTCGATTAGCTCCGCGTCGACCTTGACGGGTGCCTTTCCCGCGTTCTTGTTCACGGTGCGAAGATTGCTTATCCCCGCGTATTCAAAGTAGATATCGAACAGGTGGTGGTAATATCCGAGCAGATCGTCCGCCGCGGCGGCGTATGCGTCCATCTCGGCATCCGTCGTGTCACCGTAGGAGGATATGATCGACACGGTGTTGAAATATACGAGCGACACCTGTCGCGTTTTGGTATCGTATTTTTGCTCTCCGCCCTTGTCGTTACATCCCACGAGCAGGGACATGGCGATCGTTATCACGAGCAATACCGCACTTATCCTTTTCATTCTTCCTCCTTCTTCGTTCGATCGGGCGCGTTTTCACTATTTTACCACAACCCGTTTTCTCTATTTTACTACAAAAAAGAGCCCTTTGCAAGGCTCTTTTTCGTTTTGGTATTTATTTACCCGAAAACCGTTTCGCTTGGGAAATGATTATCTTGCGTAGCCAACCGCTCTTACAAGCGCTGCCTTGTAGCCACCTGCGTAGATGGAGCAGCCAACCTGAGTGAGGGCGTCCTTATCAACGGTGAGCTCGGCAACCTCAGCGGCAGTCTTGCCAACTGCGGTGTTTGCGAATGCCTGAGCCTGCTGATACCATCTGCCTGCGGGCATGGGCTGGTATGCGTCGTATGCGTCACCCTGCTCGTTCTTGGAGCCTGCGTAATCAGCGGGGGTAACGGTGAGGGTAGCTGCGTCGTCAACGGTCTCAACTGCAACTGCGGCCTTGCGCTCGTTGGAGTCGATGATGCCTGCAACGACCTTGCCGTCTACGAGAGCGGCTGCGGCGAAGTCGGCGGAAACGGTAACGTTACCGTCAGCAACGCTGCCCTTGAGGGCGGAGTCGATAGCAAGACCGAGGGAGATGGTGCCGGTGGTCTTGAAGCTGACCTTGCGCTCGTATGCGAACGCCTTAGCGATAATGCTCTTGAATACGGGGCCGGTGGATGCCATGGTGCAGCCGGTAACGAGTGCGAGGTCAAGTGCCTCGATCTCAGCGGCGGTCTTGCCGATTACGTACTGCTCGAATGCCTTAGCCTGCTGCTCGAAGGAGCCTGCGGGCATACCGGTGTAAGCGTCGCCAAGCTCAACCTTGGTGGTAACGCGGTCAACGGTAGCGATTTCCTCGCCGTCAAGCTTTACGGAAACCTCAGCGCAATCGAGGCGGCATGCAACGATCTTGCCGTCTGCATCGATTACGAGAGCGACTGCGGTGTTGGTGATTTTTGCGCCCTTCGCATCGTTGTCAACTGCGATGGAGAGGGTGTACTCCTTCTCGGAGGGGGTGTTGTCGGGTCCGTTATCCTTGTTGCCGCAGCCAACGAGTGCGAGCGCGAGCATAGCAACGAGAAGGACCAGGGAGAGAATCTTCTTCATTTGGGGTACTCCTTGTTATTTTTTTATTTTAATTTTTATTTTTGCTCATTTTCTGCAAGCTATACACACGATCGCTATTAAATAAACCATTTAATAATAAGGTATGATTTCTGCTTGGCATTTCATTATACACGAACGGCGTGCATTTGTCAATAGATTTGTCAAAAATTTGTCAGTATATATGAAAAGTGTATTTCTTGGCGAAAATAATATTCATTTTCACATCGAATGTGCATATAAGTCGGGAAAGCTGTTGTAATTTTAAAGCAGGCGTATCCCCGCCGCGCGGCATCCCGCGTGGGTCGCATCGTCCCAGATGGAGGACTGCACCTCGCCGATGTGGGCGCATCCCATCATCAGCATGCAAAGGCGGGACTGCCCGATACCACCCCCGACGGTCAGCGGCAATTCGCCGCGAAGGAGCATCGAATGGAAGGGCAGGGAGGCACGCTCGGTGCATCCCCGCTCGGTGAGCTGGCGCATCAACGATTCCTCGTCAACGCGTATTCCCATAGAGGAGATTTCCAGCGAGCGGCCGAGCACCTCGTCCCAGAACAGGATGTCGCCGTTAAGCGCCCAGTCGTCGTAGTCGGGCGCGCGGCCGTCGTGCACCTCCCCGTTTGAGAGGCGGCCGCCGATCTGCATAATGAGGACGGTGCCGTGCTCGCGGGTGACGGCGTCCTCCCGCTCCTTGGCGGTGAGGGTGGGGTATCTTCTGAGGAGCTCCTCGCTCGTTATCGCGTACATATCTCTGCTCAGCGCGACCGTAACCTCGGGGAAGGCGGCGCGAAGCGCGTCCGACGTGTCGCAAATCGCGTCGACAACGTCCTGTGCCACGGCGCGAAGGTAGTCGAGCGTGCGGTCGGCGCGGGTGATGACCCGCTCCCAATCCCATTGGTCAACGTAGATGGAGTGCGTGTTGTCGAGCTCCTCGTCGCGTCTTATCGCGTTCATATCGGTGTAGAGGCCGTTACCCTCGTAGAAATGGTATTCCTTCAGGGCGAGGCGCTTCCACTTCGCGAGCGAGTGCACGACCTGCCCCGATCTGCCGACGTCGGGGATGTCAAAGGTTACGGGACGCTCGGTGCCGTTCAGGTTATCGTTAAGGCCGGACTCCTCGGTGACGAACAGGGGCGCCGACACACGGCGAAGTCCCATCCGGGACGCAAGGCACTCCTGAAAATGCCCCTTGATGAAGGATATCGCCTTCTGCGTTCTGTATAGGTCCATCGAGGAGCGGTACCCCTCGGGAATAAATAGCTTGCTCATTTTCTCTCCTGTGATACGGGCGGGCGGGGGCTGACCCCGCGCCACCCGGTGACGGGCCGAAAATCTCGGTGATGTGCGCTCAAAACAGCACTAAGTCCGTACCCGTGTTAAATTAAATGAAAAACCGAGGGAGCGGACGCTCATACGGCGTCTGCTCCCATTTGATGATAAATTGTAAAGAAAGGTTTACTTAATATTGCTTCTGAGCGTTACGTCGTGATAATCGCCCTCGACGATGGAGGTCGCGGACACGAGGGTCAGCTTCGCCTTCTCTTGGAGCTCGGGGATGGTGATCGCGCCGCAGTTGCACATGGTGGACTTCACCTTGTAAAGCGACATCTCGACACCGTCGTGAAGCGGTCCTGCCGCGGGGACGTAGGCGTCGACACCCTCCTCAAAGGAGAGGCCGACCTTGCCGCCGAGGTCATACCGCTGCCAGTTCTTCGCACGGTTGGAGCCCTCGCCGAAATACTCCTTGTACTGCACGCCGCCGATGGTTACCTTCGGCATCGGGGACTCGTCAAACTTTGCGAAATATCTGCCCATCATTATGAAATCCGATCCCATCGCAAGAGCGAGGGTCATGTGATAATCGTGCACGATACCGCCGTCGGAGCAGATGGGAACGTAAATGCCCGTCTTCTCGTAATACTCGTCGCGCGCCGCTGCAACCTCGATGACTGCGGAGGCCTGTCCGCGGCCGATACCCTTGGTCGCACGGGTAATGCAGATGGAGCCGCCGCCGATACCGACCTTAACGAAATCGGCACCCGCCTCGGCAAGGAAGAGGAAGCCCTCGCGGTCTACGACGTTACCTGCGCCAACCTTCACGCTGTCGCCGTAGCGCTCGCGGATGAAATCGATCGTTCTCTTCTGCCATACGGTATATCCCTCGGACGAATCGATGCAGAGCACGTCTGCACCCGCCTCAACGAGCGCGGGCACGCGGGTCTCGTAGTCACGGGTGTTGATACCCGCGCCGACCATGTATCTCTTCTGTCCGTCGAGCAGCTCCTGCGGATTCTCCTTGTGCTGTGAGTAATCCTTGCGGAATACGAAATATTTGAGCCTGCCCTCCGCGTCCACGATGGGAAGCGAGTTGAGCTTGTGCTCCCAGATGATGTCGTTGGCAACCTTGAGTGTGGTTCCCTCGGGCGCGGTGATGAGCTTTTCGATCGGGGTCATGAAGGTGTGC
The DNA here is from genome assembly GCA_045596865.1 of Eubacteriales bacterium. Classification (GTDB taxonomy): domain Bacteria; phylum Bacillota; class Clostridia; order Oscillospirales; family CAG-272; genus UBA1740. The sequence continues at coordinate 19,726 of JAZODF010000039.1, read as the reverse complement.
ACCTTCTCGTCGAGCGACATTCTCGATACCCTGTAATCACGGCTCGTCACGATACCGAGCAGTCTGCCCGTCGCGCTACCGTCGTCAGTGACCGCCATCGTCGAGTGGCCCTTCTGTTCATAGAGGCGGAGCACGTCCTCGAGCGTGTCGTCGGGCACGAGGTTAGAGTCGCTGATAACGAATCCCGCCTTGTAATTCTTGACCCGCGCTACCATCGCCGCCTCGTTCTCTATCGACTGATTGCCGTAGATGAAGGAGAGGCCGCCCTCCTTCGCGAGTGCGATCGCCATCGTGTCGTTTGATACCGACTGCATGATCGCGCTGACGAGGGGGATGTTGATGGAGATGGGGCACTCCTCCTCACCCTTGCGGTACTTTACGAGAGGGGTTCTTAGCGAAACGTTCGACGGAATGCATCTCTCGTCTGTGTACCCGGGGATAAGAAGGTACTCGGAAAACGTGCGGGAGGGCTCGGTAAAATAGGTTGCCATTTTTTCATCCTCACTTATTTTTTAGAATTTCTTTTCCTTTGTGCTTTGCGTGTACGCAAAATAAATTATTTGATATTGTAGCACGCCGCGGCGCGCTTGTCAATACGTTTTTTCAATTGTCCGCCCGACGGATAAAAAAGAGGTGAAATTTTGCAGTCGGTCGGGGGAGGTGTCGCGTTTTGCGGGGCTTTTCGCCGCGCGGGCAACGCTTCGGGATCAGTTATCCCACTTGTAGAAGCTCTCTGCCTTCTCGATCTTTGCCTGGCTTTCCTTCGGGATGCCCATGCCGTTGCTGATTGCGAGGTGGGCGGTGTTGTCTACGATCGCGTCAACGACGTCCATGCCCTCGATAACGTAGCCGAATGCCGCATACTGACCGTTGAGGGAGGGGTAGTCCGCCACGACGATGAAGAATTGGCAGGACGCCGAATCCATCGAATAGCCGCCGCGCGCCATCGAAATAACGCCGCGTGTGTGGTTTATGTGGTTGTTCGCCCAACCGTTATAGAAAAATTCGCCGGGGATGTTATAGCCCGCGTCACCCGTGCCGTCTGCCTTCGGGCATCCGCCCTGTATCATAAAGTTCTCGATAACCCTGTGGAAGGTCAGACCGTCGTAGAAGCCCTCGTCAACCAGCTTTACAAAGTTCTCGCAGGTCTTGGGTGCGCTCTCGTAATCGAGCTGAATAACGATGTCGCCAAGCCCCTCGATGGTCAGCTTAACGTACTCCTTCTTCCTGCCGCAGGAGGTCATAACCCCCGTCAGCATAACGATAAGAAGGAGCAGGGAAATAATCGGTTTTATAAATCTTTTCATTGTGTCGTTCCTTAAATCTTTGTCAATAATTATTTACATTTCATCCGCCCGTTACACGCACTTGGTGATAAACAGCTCGAGCGCGGTGTAGCCCGTAACTCCGCCAAACTTCGACCCCGTGTCAACTCTTTGCAGCTCGGAGAGGATGTTTAGCGCCCTTTGCGGGCTGAATTTCGGTGCGGCGTTAATATAATGCTTCAGTCGATATGCGTTCATGCCCGTCGCCGCCTGTATATCCGCGGAGCCCATACCGTCCGCGAGCATCGAAATGACCTCGAGAAGCTCGGAGTAGGTCTTTGAAATCATGCCGAGGATCATCATTGGGTCGACCCTGCGCGACTTCATCTCGTCAAGCGCGGCGAGCGCCATTCTCTTGTCCCGCGCGAGGATCGCGTTCGACAGGGCAAAGGTATCGCACTCGGGCGTCGAAGAGCACACCTCGACGATATCCGCCTCGGTTATCTCCGCCTTGCCGCGCGCCTTCGCCATCGCGCATAGCTTCGTGACCTCCTCGTTCAGCACGGTCATCGAGTGACCGACGCGGAAAAGCAGGCTGCTTAGCACCGCCCCGCTGACCTTGATTCCCTCCGCGTCGAAATGCTTACCGAGCCAGGAGATCAGCGCGGCGTCGGTCTGCATCCCGAAATTCAGGAGATTTGCCGATTTTGCGAGCCGCTTTTCGAGCTTTGACTCGCGCTTGCCGACGCCGAGGGTCAGCCCGTCCTCCGCCACGAGGAAAACGAGCGTCGCGTATTCATATTCGGAAAGCAGGGCCACCGTGTCCTCAAACAGGGCGAGGTCCGCCTCCTTCATCTTGTCAAAATTGGGGTACCGCCATTCGATGAGCTTGCCGTCTGCCATCATCGGCGGCGAGGTTATGTCGTCACGGATGGCGGCGAAATTGACCTCCGCCCCATCATAGACCGCGTAATTGAAGGTGGCAAACGCCTCGTCGGTCACGATCGCCTCGCGAATCTTGGTGAGGTAATACCTCTTGAGGTAGTCCTCCTCGCCCGCGAGGATGAAGCAGCCGCCAAGCCGCCCGTCCTTCAGCCGCGCACGAAGCTCGTTAATCTCCATCGACCGCCTCCACCTTCACACCGATGCGCATGCGCACGTCCTTGTCCTGTCCGCCCACGTTCATCGAGTATATGAGCTGCAGCTCGCCGCCCTCGGGGGTCAGGCTATTGCGTATTCTCCGCGTCCGCACCGTCATATCAAAGCGGTAGGGAGGCACCGAGTAGAGGGTCACACATTCCTCCCCCTCCTCGAACAGGATGTCGCACACGACCGCACCGCGGCGGGTCAGGCTCACACCCTCTCTCTGAATACGAAGCTCGCAATCCGTCCGCGCCTCCTCGGACACCTCGGCGTATCTGATGATATATCCGCCGTCATGCACGGTGTAGCTACCCTCGGAGGTAATGGCGTTTACCTCGGGGTCCCCCTCGGGCAGGCCGCCCTCGAGGTTGTCGATCACCGATCGGACGGTGATCTTGGCTGTCTTTATGGTTCTCATTTTGTCTTCCTTTATTTAAAAGTGGCTGTCAATCGACAGCCACTCGTTATGCCGCGGCACAGTTATCCCGCGGCAATGATCATTTTCTCTTTTTGAGGTTGTACTCGCTTCTCGGGTTGATGAAATCGCGCCAGCTGAGCGAGCCCGCCTCCAGCGCGGTTACAAGCACCTCGGCGGTGGCGATGTTGGTTGCGACGGGAATATTGTAAACGTCGCAAAGGCGCAGAAGGTTGGTGTCCGACTCATACATCTCACGCTCTACCGCGGTGTTGCGGAAGTAGAGCACGAGGTCGATCTCGTTGAATGCGACCATGGATGCGATCTGCTCGGTGCCGCCCTCGCTACCGGAGAGAAGGGTCTCGATCTCGAGGCCGGTTGCGTCGGAAATGTATTTACCCGTGATGTGGGTCGCGTAAAGGTTGTGCTTGCACAAAATTCCGCAATAAGCGATGCAGAACTGCGCCATGAGCTCCTTTTTGTTATCGTCAGCGATTATAGCAATATACATGCCCCTGTCCTCCGTTCGTGGTAATATGAAATGGGCGTTCCGCCCGTAAAGCCATTATACTGCATTTTAAGCCATTATAGCATAAAGCCGCGGCTTTGTCAATCGCCAAGGCGGCAATTTCCTAAAAAAATGGCACCAAATTTCCCAAAAACCCAACCCCACAACCTTATTTTGATACTACTGCACACGCGCACGCGCCACCCCGCCGCCCGCAAGCCCCCGCAAAGCAAAAAGCGAGCCCTCCCGAAGGAGAGCTCGCAAAGAGTATAAATTGATTTACAAGTTATTTTTTCTTTATCCGTTTTTTCTTTTTCCATTTTTTGATACTAATAATCGGGTTTATCCAAAACACATACGCAGAAAACAAAACAGAGAAATCAAGCAACACAACTCCAATTATTCCAATAATATGCTGTCTGTTGCTTGCTTCAAAAGATAGGTAGCATTTTTCATCCGTGTTTATAGTAATGACTCTGTCATTTATTTTTGACAATCGAATTACAACATATTGACCTTCAAGTTCATTCTTGATTTTTGATTGATCAGGATCGTTGTAATACATTTCGTAATTATAATAATTAAAAACGCAGTCAGTACCGTTATCTAAATGGATAATGTGAGGATGCCTGATTTTTTCTCCAAAATAAGTAGGAGGAACATATTCGAAATCTGTTACTATCCCTCTCACCTCGTATGTATTTTTCTCACTATACTTTACAGGACCACCCGGAATAGTAAAAAGAAAAATCGTAAAAATCGCAGTTGCAATCGTTACAAGAGAAAACAAAATAATGTTTTTTGTTGGTTCATCGTTAAGCTTTAGTTTCATAGGCTTACCTCGCAAAAAACGATTTATAATATGAATAGTCTGTTTTCAAAGTATGAGTTGACGTGCTTTCTCTATATCCTTCAAAGAAGCATATTCGTTATATGATTTTAGCAAGAGCTTTTGAATATCACTGTTTGTGAGATTATGTGACGATGTTTCCATGATTGCTTTGATGTAATCTCCTATTACATTTATGTACTTTTTCTTGCAGGCTATTTCAGCTATACAAAACATAAGTGTAAGAAGTAATACGCTTATTATTAAAACACTTTTCTGATAAATCAAGGAATCCCAAAATATAAGCTCTAATACAACGGCACAGAAATTAATAATAATTCCTACGATCGTTATAATCTTATTGGCTGTAGGAAATTTGTATAAGTGCAGAAAGCTTGTTGAGGTAAAGCACAGACCAACAAATGCTATTTGAGCAATGATTATCATATTAACCTTTCTATTACTCTCATTATCATTAAAACCACACCACGTTATTTAGCTACTTGCTCGACGTTGTTATTTTTTAACACCTTTTCAAACTCGTCTTTGTATCTGGTGTTAATCAACACCTTTCTATCTTTTGTTATCAGATTGAATTGATAGAAAACGCTTTTCTTATACCTCTTACAGGTGTATTTTTTAACATCGCATATACTGAGCTCTATTCGTCTAAACAGAGTTCTTAAGTAAACTTTTTCGTTGTTAAACTCAACCCTGTAATTAATACCATAAAGCCATACATACATGCTGTATGCTCCAAGGAAAAGAAACACGAGGAAAATAATTAACATCTCTTTGTTGCTGTATTCTCTTGTATGATAATTATACACAAGCGTCAACACCGCCAATATGTAGCTTATTATCATAAGGGGGCAACCCATTCTCGATTCCTTTTTCATGTCATCAACTATGAATTTATCCATTGAAATCTCCCATTCAATTAAACAAATCGATCAATAAAACCCGTTTACTGTTTTTTGTTCAGTAGTTTTTCACATAGTGGGCACAAACCATCTTTATTTAACAACAAAGGCTTAAAATACTTTTTTATATAGTACACCTCTAATGATCCGTCAACTGTTGTGATTTTTTCAGGCATTGATGGATTATATCCTTTTTCATGACAACACATACATTCATTAATCCATTTTTTAAATTTTGGAAAGGCATTGATATATTCTTCGCCTTCATTACCTTTTTGTCTTCTCACTATAGTTTGCCCCATTCCATTAAAACGTCTTTTAATAAATTGAATCGTTATATTTGTTTTAATAATTCCACCTATATTTTACCACACGGATATGAACAAATCAAGCGGTCGCACGGGTATTTGCGCTTGGCGCGCATAAAATATATGGGAGAAATACTACTTTCGGAAAAAGTTTGCGAAAAATCAAAAAGGCATTGAAAAATCAAAAAGGATAATGTATAATAGTAAAAGACTAAAAATCGACACAGCAAAAAAGAGGTAGAAAATGAAAAAGTTTAAGAGAATCGGCGTGTTGACCTCGGGCGGTGACGCTCCCGGCATGAACGCCGCAGTCAGAGCCGTGGTCCGTACCGCGCTCTCCCATAACGTCGAGGTTATGGGTATATACAGGGGATACTCGGGACTCATCGACGGCGACATCCGCAAGCTCGATTACCGCGACGTGTCCAACATCATCAACAAGGGCGGCACAGTCCTCTACTCCGACCGCTGTCCCGAATTTGCCACCCCCGAGGGCATGGCAAAGGCAGTCGAAACCTGCCGTGAGTTCGGCATCGACGGCATCGTTGCGCTCGGCGGCGACGGCACCTTCCGCGGTGCGACCGACCTTACCGAACACGGCGTGCCCTGTATCGGCGTGCCCTGCACGATCGACAACGATATCGCATCCACCGACAACACCATCGGCTTCGACACCGCGATGAACACGGTTATCGAGCTGGTTGACAAGCTCCGCGACACCTGCGAATCCCACGCAAGATGCAACGTCGTTGAGGTTATGGGACGCGGCGCGGGCGACATCGCCCTTTCCACCGGTATCGCATCGGGCGCGACCGCGGTCATCATTCCCGAGTTCACCTACGACGTTGACGACATCTGCGCGCGTATCAGCCGCGCAAAGGCTCTCGGCAAGCGTAATTTCATCATCATCGTGTCCGAGGGCGTCGGCAGCGACGTCGGACCCGCCCTTGCCAAGACGGTACAGGAGAAGACGGGCGTCGAGACCAAGTTTGCCCGCTTCGCTCACATCGTGCGCGGCGGAAACCCCACCCTGAAGGACCGCGTCCTCGCATCCTCGATGGGCGCAATGGCGGTTGAGCAGCTCCTCAAGGGTCAGTCCAACCTCGTAATGTGCGAGAAGAAGGGAAGCATCGTCGCAATTGACATCAACTACGCCCTTATCCTCGACAGAATGTATAAGGATAAGCTGAAGGACGGCGACCTTGACGCCTTCACCGAGCGCGAGCTCGGCAAAATGCGCGCCGAGATCCGCGAAAAGCAGCAGGCGATGGCGCGCCTGTACGGCATTTCCAAGACGATCAACCTGTAATAAGGCAACACCCACCCCTCGTCGGGGTGGGTGATTTTTTGCGGTGTTTTTTGTGCCCGCTCGCGGGTATTTTACACCGCCGTTAATCGGTGATCTTTTCGATAAGGTCGCGCATCAGCGCGTCGCGAAAAATGTGGAAAACGTAGCGCATGGGGGCACCCGTGTCGCGTTTTTCGTAGTGACAGGTGTAATCGGGCAATACGGTGCTCTCAATACGGGAGAGCATAAACCGCCCCTCGCGGTCGATTAGCCACGCCACCGCCGTCACGTCCCAGAGCACGCGCGTCCAATCCGCATCCCCGTGGTGCGCCATTACCTCGAGAACGTAGCCGGCAAGGTGGTCGGCAAGCGGTCCGCGACCGATAAGGCGCGTGCGAAGCTCGTCACCCGAAATGGTAAAGGAGCTGACGACGCCCGCGCAGGGCAGCTGGACGAAGGGGACGCCCGAGCTCATCACGACGCGCGCCGCGGCGACGTCCTGGCGCATATTGTACTCGTCGGTGATATCCATGTGCCGCGCGTGACCGCCGAGCCAGATTACCACGATTCGCTCGCGTATCTCGGGGTTTATGAGAAGCGCGCTCGCCACGTTGGTGATCGCGCCGATTGCAATGACGTACAGGGGTCGGTCGGGCGTGTAATTCATTGCCCGCGCCGCGAGGTCGCGTGCCGCCTCCGACTCGACGGGGGTCGCCTCGTTATCGAGGTATTTGGTCGATCCGCGGTACACGGGTCGCTCCTCGCCCACCAGCGATAAGAGGGTCAGTATCTCGCGGTAGCTCGCCTCCATGCCCTCGGCGGGGCTGATGTGAGGGAAGGAGAAGGGCGCGGCGTATATCGCAACCGTCTTCACCCGCTCCTGCGAGCGGAGCAGATAGGCTATGGCAAACTGATCGTCCACCTCGTTGTACGCGTCGGTGTCGATAACCGCATCGGGGGTGTAATTCGGGCATTCGAGCCGTTTCGTGATATCTGTCATAGCCTGTCCTCGCTTTCTTTTCTGCCTCTATTATACCCCCGCGCGGGTATGCTTGTCAATCCCGAAATTTCCCGCCTCGCGTTCGCCCCGTTTGACCCCCGTCGCCGCCGCCACCTCTCCCGATGGGCGAGGCTTTGCCCTCTCCGTCGAGTTGCATGGCAACTCTCTGACACACTCTCCCGATGGGCGAGGCTTTGCCGCTGTGCTCGCCTCGCTTGACCCCGCTTTTTGCCGTGCCCTGCCCGCGCCACTTTTTGCCGCGAATCGCCCCCCAAATCTTTAACAAACGTCAATTATCTGCTTGACGGGCGGCGTTCGTTGTGCTAAAATAGGGTTGAAAACAATCAATGGAGGTTGCGTTATGAAACGACTTGCTCTGATTTTTGCCGCACTTATGCTTATATGTCTGCTCGTCGGCTGTGATTTCGCGGGCGGCGATAGGGATTACAACTCCGACATCACCGTGGTTTTGCCCGAGGACGTGACCGTCGACCACTTCACTCCCGCGCCCGATACCGAGTATTACACCTCGGATAAGCTCATTTTGTCCATGAGCGTCCACGGTTACTTTATGAACTACAAGATCTTCTCGCTCGAGGGCGACAACCGCGTCTACGACGAGATCTACCTGTACGAGGGTGACTATTTCTACGCCGTTTCGGGGGATATGCGCGACCTGTACGCCACTCTCGGCGACCCGACCGACACCGAATACGCCTCCGAGGAGAAGGAGAGCGGCTACGATATCCAGATAAATATTGTGAAAAGCGGCGTCTACACCATCAAATTCGACGTGAACGCGCACACCTTTGACCTCGTCTACAAGCGCGAGATAGACACCCCTCGCTACTACACCATGCCGAGCTGTGAGATGTGGATGAAATCCGAGTATCACCCGATGGCGAAGAATCCCGATAACCCCGACGAGTATTGCCTCACGGACGTCGAGATCCCCGCGGGCGAGTACCTGTTCTTCCACGATCGCACCCACGTCAGCATTTATCACTTCGCCGCGGCCGACGATAAAACCGACCTCTTCGGTAATTTCAGCAAATCCAACGTGTCGGTCAACTACGGCGGCAGGTACAACGTCTATATGAACTCGGTGACTTACACCCTGCGCATTGAGCCGGTTTCACCCGACGCCATCCGGTACACCTGCCAGATATACGAGGACGGTGACTTCATCACCCTGACCCCGTATGACGAGGCGGCGCCGCACGTCATCCGCTACCGTATGAGCGCGGACGAGAAGGACACCCGAATCCCGACCTTCTACACCGAGAGCTACGACGAGATCGTCTTTGTCGCCACAGAGGACGAGAATCTTGACGTCTCGGGCAGTACTTACTACCTGCGCGAGGTCGGCACCTACGACGTAATTCTCAACTTCAAGACCTTTGAGCTGACGGTCGAGCGCCTGCCCGAATAACCCCGCGAAAAACCGCATAAATAGCGGTTGCCCCCACCCCGTGTTAAATTAAATAGCAAAGCGGAGCGATTTTTCGCTCCGCTTTTTTGTCGATATGTAAATAAAAGATTACATTAATCCCTGTCACCGTCCGATTGGAAGGTGAGATATCCCTCAAGCTCCAGCTCGAAGTACACGTCATCCGTGCGATAGTTACGTTCGGTACAAAAGAAGGTGTTGTTCGTCGAATACTCATCCTTGCAGGAGAAGGGCATGTGATTTTTGAGAACCCACGCCTCAATATCCGCACAGCCGTCAAGGGTATATTCGATTTTCAGCTTCTCTCTTTTGGAGCTGTATTTTACGGTGTCGCCCGCCGAGGCGATCTTCTCTATGTACTTATCCTCGGGGCCCCTCTGGTAGAACCAGATCTTACGGCGCTTGCCGCCCATGATTCGCGCGGTGATTTCGTAGGTGGCGCTGACGTATTCGAGCACCGTGTCGGCACCGAAATAGGTGTGATCAACGTCTGCCGAAATGACGAAATACACGTCACGATCGTATACCAGACGCTTGCCGAGGGTCTCGAGGGTTACGGCGTACTTACCCACCCTTTCAAGATTGCAGACCGAGAACACGGTATCATCTGCGAGGGAGAACGCATTTTTCTCGGTGCGGAGTGTGATATCCGCCTTGAGCATGTCGTTGTGGAGCTTAACCTTTTTGAGATTGTCACACCCGACGATGCACCCCTCCTCGAAAAATCCGAGCGAGAGCGAGCTTGGCAAAACGAGATATTCGACCGTGTCGTTGTCGTTAAGGAAGCCGCCTGCAATTGCGTAGACCTCGTCGGTCGGTACGGCCTTTGCATCAATCGCCGCCATAAACGCGTCGGTCGCCTCGTCGACGTTGTACTCGTTGACGTAGCCGTAGAGCCGGACCTCGGTCAACGTCCTGTCGACCACCTCAAGGGCGATAAGTCCCTTGTCCGAGAGGCCGTACTTGACTCCCCCGTTCACGAAGGTCGCATCCTCGGCGAGCGTGTACTCAACCTCGGGTAGCCTCGGAGCGCATCCGACAAGCGGAAAAACGGAGAGCAGGGAAATTATCGCCAAGCAGGCGCAGATAATTCTTTTCATAAAATGCTCCTTTATTATTCATTATATACATTAGATAATACGTATTCGCCACTCAATTAACGATGCGGTTCGCGACCCGTCGATCTATACCGCGAGCACACCGACACCTCTATTATACCCCCTCGCGCAGGTAAAGTCAATAGCACGCCCCGCCAACAAATTATAAAGACTGTTGACAAACGCGAAAGTGTGTGATATAATGATATTTGGTGAAAAGTTGACAGGTAAACATTTTATCACCGAAAGGAGATGGAAAACACCGCAAGTGGAAAAGCTCAGATATGAAAAATTCACCCTATATATCGACGGTATTCACAAGGCGATAAACCGCATTAAGCTGGACGTTGCACCGCATCTTGGGGTCAAGGGCGTTCACGTTTTCTGGGTCTATAAGCTGCTCGAATATCCCGACGGGCTCACCGCCGCCGAGATCGCCGCGGTCAGTATGATCGACAAATCGCTCGTCTCGCGTGAGATCGCCACGCTGAAATCCGACGGATACATCGCCGCGGAGGGGCAGGACGGCAAAAAGCGCAGCTACAACGCCCGCTTCACCCTCACCGAAAAGGGCAGGGACCTCGCACACCGCATCGTTGACGAGGTTGTCCGCGTGCAGTCGGCCGCCGATAACGGCGTTTCCGAGGAGGAGCTGCTCTCCTTCTACAACACTTTGGAGAAAATACACAGAAATATAACAAGCTTCGCCGCCTCGGGAAAGAGCGCGGGCGACGTCACATCTTAAAAGGAGAATGAAAAATGAAACCTGAAAAGAAGATTCGTGAAAGAGTTTATTACACCGACATCCGCCACATGGTGGAGGACATTGGCGACCGCTGGGCGGACAGATACGCCTACTCCTGGCGCGTGACCCCGAGGGACAAGGAGATCGTGAGAAAGACCTACCCCGAGCTCCGCGACGACATCCGCGGCCTTTCCACCGCATTTATCGAGAAGGGCATCGCAGGCAAGCACATCACCCTTATCGGCAAGTGGACCTACAATTGGACGCTCGTTTATTACGCATCTATGTGTACCGCATCCGTGCTTATCCCGCTTGACAGGGATTGGAGCGCGGCAGAGCTCATCCCCACCGCCGAGCGCGCGGACACCGAGGTCCTCGTCGTTGAAAAGGCAATCGAGGCAAAGGGCAGGGAGATCGCCGACGCACTTGGCGTAGAGCTTCTCGTTCTCGAAACCGACATCGCCGCAATGGCGGCAGAGGGTCTTGAATCCTTCAAGAAGGACAGCGCCCCCTACTACGCAACCAAGATCGACCCCCGTGCAATGGCACTGCTCGTGTTCACCTCCGGCACCACCGGCAAGGGCAAGGGCGTTATGCTCTGCCAGGAGGGTATCGTTTGGGATCTCTCCGACGTCGTTCAGTACATCGATTTCTCGACGAAGACGGTCGGCGTCCTTCCCCCTCATCACACCTACGGCTCGAGCGTTGCCATCTACGGACAGAACAGCGTGGGCATCGAGGTCTACCTCTCCTCGGGCATCGCGTACGTTTCGCGTGAGCTGAAGGAGCAGGCACCCGGTCACGTCGTGCTCGTTCCCCTCTACGTCGAGACCTTCTACCGTAAGATTCAGGCATCCCTCAAGGAGAAGGGCAAGACCAAGCTCGTTCACCGTATGATCAAGGTGTCGAACTTCCTTCGCAAGCTCGGCATCGACCTTCGCAAGAAGCTCTTCGGTCAGATCATGGAGGCGTTCGGCGGCAAGCTTAACCACCTCGTTTGCGGTGGCGCACCCATCAACCAGGATATTATCGATTTCTTCGACGGCATCGGCGTAACCATTCTTAACGGCTACGGAATTACCGAGTGCTCGCCGCTTATCTCGGTTAACCACTCCTACCGCATCGTTGACGGCTCGGTCGGCTTCGCTATCGACGGCGACGACGTCCGCATTGACGAGCCTAACGAGGACGGCGAGGGCGAGATCTGCGTGAAGGGCCCGAACGTAATGCTCGGCTACTTCAAGGATCCCGACGCGACCGCAGACGCAATGACCGAGGACGGATATTTCCGCACGGGCGACTACGGTAAGATCACCAAGGAGGGCGCAATCGCCATCACGGGTAGAAACAAGAACCTCATCATCCTCTCCAACGGAAAGAACGTTTACCCCGAGGAGATCGAGAGCGAGTTTGCCGCCGTTCCCGGCGTTCTTGACACCATCGTTTACGAGGGTCAGTCGAAGAGAGGCATGGAGCACAACGCAATCGTAGCAGAGTTCTATCTCGACCCCGACTTCTGCAAGAAGGAGGGCATCGAGGATAAGAAGGCGTATATCAAGAAGTTCGTCGACGAGTACAACACCACCGCCGTCGCGTACAAGAAGATCCTCGTAATCAAGGTTCGCGAGGAGGACTTCCCGAAGAACACCCTCAGAAAGATCATGCGCTTCAAGCTCGATATGTCTATCGACTAATATAGGTCGAAAACCCCGAAAATACGACACATCCCCCGACTTAGGCGGCGTAGGTTTCATCCGCCGCCTGCGGGAAATACCTGCCCCGAGCCAAAATCGGCTCGGGGCGTTTTCTTTGTGATTAATACATAGAAAACCCGTGATAATTCAACACGGGTGCGGGGATATTAGAAATTGTGTAAATAACTATTTACATTAACGCGCAAGGGGGCGAAAAACGCACAAGAACGGCGTGACAGAATGCCGAAGGACGGCGGGGGTCGCTCGTCTTGCGAGGGTGGGCGGCCTAGTGCGGCGCGGCGCGTGACCCCCCTTGAACATCACGCGCAGGTGTGATATAATAATGAAAAAGAAGAAAAAAGCGAAAAATAGCGCATTTATTAAAAAATCCCCCTGCGTCAGGTATTGCTCGTGACGCTGCGTAATGATATATAATGGGGACAAAGGAGGTGTTAGCTATGTCAAAATACACAACCGGAGAGATAGCGAGGCTGTGCGGCGTATCGGTTCGCACGGTGCAATATTACGATAACCGCGGCATCCTCGTGCCAAGCGAGCTTAGCGAGGGCGGTCGACGTCTGTATTCGGAGGACGATCTTCGCCTTATGCGGGTCATCTGCTTCCTTCGTGAGGCGGGCCTGCCGATAAACAGCATCGCCACTCTGCTTAACGAGCCAAACCTCGGAAACATCATTTCCGTCATCCTCGACGAGCAGGAGGGCACCCTTCGCGCCGAGCTTGCCGAGCGGCAGAATCAGCTCCGCGTAATCGAGGGTATCAAGCGCGAGCTACGCGAGATAAAGACCTTCTCGGTTGAATCCATCGGTGATATAGCACACGTTATGAAACAAAAGGATAAACTCACAAAAATGCGCCTTATGATGATCCTCACGGGCATCCCCGTAAGCGCGCTCGAGATCACCGCGCTGGTGCTCGGTCTGACGCACGGCCTCTGGTGGCTGTTTGCCGTCTGGGCGGCGGTGGCAATTCCCTGGGGCATCGCGGTGTCCGTCTACTATTTCGGGCACGTTGCCTACATCTGTCCCGAGTGTCACGAGGTCTTTCGCCCTCGACTGCGTGAGTCCTTCTTCGCCCACCACACGCCGAAAATGCGTCGGCTGACCTGTCCCAACTGCAAAAACAAGGGCCTTTGCGTCGAGGTCTATCACGATGGGGGAGAGAAGAAATAATGGCGCAAAATATGCTTGAAATAAAGGGGCTATACAAGAGCTTCGGTGACAAGGCGGTCCTCCGCGGGCTTAGCCTCGCCGTCCCCGAGCATAGCATCTACGGCTTTATCGGCAAAAACGGCGCGGGCAAAACCACGACGATGAAGGCGGTCCTCGGTCTCCTCGCCGCTGACGCGGGCGAGATCTTCGTAAACGGCGAGCGCGTCGAATTTGGCCAAACCGCCACGAATCGCTTCATCGGCTATCTGCCCGACGTGCCCGAATTCTACGGTTTTATGACCGCGGCGGAATATCTCACCTTCTGTGGTGAGATTGCCGAAATGCCGCCCGCCGAAATTAAGGAGCGCACCGCCGAGCTGCTCTCGCTGGTCGGACTTGCGGGCGAAACCCACCGTATCAGGGGCTTTTCCCGCGGAATGAAGCAACGCCTCGGCATCGCGCAGGCGCTCCTTGGCAACCCGCGACTGCTCATCTGTGACGAGCCGACCTCGGCGCTTGACCCCGTCGGGCGCAAGGAAATCCTCGACATCCTCCTCTCGGTGCGCGATCGGACCACCGTCCTGTTTTCGACGCACATTCTCACCGACGTTGAGCGAATTTGTACCGACGTCGCTTTTTTGAATAACGGCGTGGTTGAGGTCTGCGGACCGCTCGCCGACGTCAAATCGAAATACCGCAAAAACGAATATATGATAGAGCCCGAGCGGCCGTCGGATATCCCTATCCTTCTCGGTGAATTTCGCGGTATGCGCTCGGTCGACGAGGGCAGGGTGACCTTTGGCGAGGATGCACATTCGGCATCCGCCGTGCTCCGCTTCATTGCCGAGCGCGATATCCCCGTTATGAAAATCGAGCGGGTCGAGCCGAGCCTCGAGGACCTGTTTATGGAGGTGACCGAGAAATGAAATCCTTCCTTGCCTTTTTGAAAAAGGAGTGGCTGGCACATCTCTGCGGTGGCAAGCTCCCGATACTCCTCGGCGTCTTTCTCCTCCTCGGCGTAATGAATCCCGCGGTTGCGTGGCTGACCCCGTGGCTGCTCGAAACGCTTTCCGCGTCGGTCGAGGGTGGCATGGCCATTCCAACGGTGACCGAGGTTACCTCGCTCGACTGCTGGGTGCAGTATTATAAAAATCTCCCCATCGGCCTCATCGTCCTTATAATTCTCGAGGGCGGGATATTCACTCGCGAATACTCCTCGGGCACGCTCGTCCTCTCGTTGACGAAGGGGCTTTCGCGGTACAAGGTCGTCCTTGCAAAGGCATCCGTCCTTGCCGTCGTCTGGTCGGTCTGCTATCTCCTTTGCTTCGGTATCACCTACGTCTGTTCCGAGGTGATCTGGGATAATTCCGTGGCGCATAATATCCTCCTCTCGGCATTCTCTTGGTGGCTCTTCGGCCTCTTCACCGTCGCGCTCGTCATCCTGTTTTCGACCCTATCACCCTCGAGCGTCGGCGTCTATCTCGGCACGGGCGGGGTGGTGCTCTTCTGTTACCTCGTCGGTCTTTTACCGAAAATCGGCAAATATTTGCCCACCGCCCTCGCCGACGGCAACTCGCTGATATACGGCGTTATGGAGGCGGGCGAATATACCCACGCAATTATTATCACCGCGACCCTGACCGTCCTTTGCTTCGCCGCCTCGGTGCCGATATTCAACAAGCGACGGGTGTAAATCGCAAAAGAAAAACGGGCACACCCGCTCTGATAGCATTAACGGCGGACGAATTTCACCCCGCAAAAACGGGCAAATCCGCCCCGAAAACATGCGGACGGTTCGCGTAAAAAAACAACCCTTAAAACGCAAAAAACAAGGTCCCGCTCGATACCGAGCGGGACCTCTATCGTTATTTCTTCAAAAATCAATACCATTCGCCTGTACCGCGCCACCCCCGAAAATTTAACACGGGTCGGCACTTATGCGAAATATTGTAAACTGTTATTTACAAATGCGCGGTTTCGGGTTTGTTTTACCCGCGACGGGCTATTCCCCCGCCTTAAGCTCCTCGACAAACTCGCCGACGCGGCGCAGGGCCTCCTCAATGTGCGCGAGGGAGTAGCAGTAGGACGCGCGGACGAATCCCTCGCCCGACTCGCCGAATGCGTTACCGGGCACGAGTGCGACCTTCTTAGAGTACAAAAGACGCTCGCAAAATTCCTCGCTTGTGAGGCCTGTCGACTGTATCGACGGGAATGCGTAGAACGCACCCTTCGGCTCGCGGCAGGCAAGGCCTATTTTGTTGAATCCTGCGACGATCATTTTTCTTCGCGCGTCGTACTCGTCGCGCATGCGCTCGACCTCCCCGTCACAGGAGCGCAGGGCCTCGACCGCCGCATACTGTGAGGTTGTCGGCGCACACATTATCGCGTATTGGTGTATCTTCATGATCTGCCCGAGCAGGGGCGCGGGACCGCAGGCGTAGCCAAGCCGCCATCCCGTCATCGAAAACGCCTTGGAAAAGCCGTTTATCATCACGCACCGCTCCCGCATATCGGGTATCGCGGCGATGGAGGTGTGCCTCACCCCGCCGAACGTCAGCTCGGCGTAGATCTCGTCGGAAATCACGATGATATCCGTGCCGCGTAGCACCTCGGCGATCGCCTCGAGGTCGGCGCGCTCCATGATCGCGCCCGTCGGGTTGCAGGGGTAGGGAAGGATGAGCGCCTTCGTCCGCGGCGTGATAGCCGCGCGCAGCTCCTCTGCGGTCAGCTTGAAATCGTTCTCTGCCTGCGTGTTGATGACCACGGGTACCCCGCCCGCAAGGCGGGTCATCGGCTCGTAGCAGACGTAGGACGGCTCGGGTATGATGATCTCATCCCCGGGATTGACGAGCGCGCGGATGCTCGCATCGATCGCCTCGCTGCCACCAACGGTGACGAGCACCTCGGTCATCGGCTCGTACTCGACCTCATACTTGCGTGACACGTACCGCGCTATCTCGCGCCGCAGCTCGGCAAGACCAAGGTTGGAGGTGTATCTCGTGTTCGCCCTCTGGAGCGAGCGTATGCCCGCCGAGCGCACCTGCCACGGCGTGCGAAAATCGGGCTCACCGACACCGAGGGAGATGACCCCCTCCATCGTGTTTGCAATGTCGAAAAATCGCCGTATTCCCGAGGGCTTCATATCAAGGACGGTCCTTGACAATACCTTCTCGTAATCTATCATAATGAGATCCTTCCGCGCCCGTCGTCCTCGCTCGAGGTGAGCTCAACGCCGAATTCCTTGTATCTGCGCATGATGAACTGCGTCGCGGTGGAGGTCACGCCCTCAATGACGGCGAGCTCCTTGGCAACGAAGGTGGAAACGTCACGGAAGGTCGACCCCTTCACGATGACCGTCAGGTCGCAGGCACCCGACATTAAGGACACCGACTCAACCTCGGGGTATCGGGCAATGAGCTCGGCAACCTCCTCAAAGCCAAGACCCGCCTTCGGCACGACCTTAAGCTCGATGATGGCGCTGACCGACTCGACGTTAACCTTGTCCCAGTCGATGACGCCCTTGTAGCCGCGGATGATCCCCGCCTGCTCCATCTCGTTTATCTCGGCTCTGACCTCTGCCTCGGTGATGCCGAGCGCGGCGGCGATGCTCGCCTCTGTGAGCCTTGCGTTGTTCTCAATCATTTTGAGGATCTGTACGTTCATATTTTTTCTCCTTTGTGGGATGTGGTTGTGTTGTTGTGCCTGCGGCAGAAAACTTTACACGGGGTGGCACTTATTTCTATTATGCCCCGAAAAAACAAAAAGCGCCGCAGTCCCGAAATCGGGATTATACGGACGCGGGGAAGCGTGTTACCACCGTATTTCAAGCACGCCTCGCGGCGGGCTCCTCACTGTCTTTGTAAACAAAGATTTACAAAAGACAACGCGCTATAACGGGCGCACCGTGCGACTTGTGCGTATCTTCACGCCTTTTCGCCGCCGCTCCGCGGACTGCTTCACCATCGGTCGGTAATCGGGGGCTCGCACCGTCTCCCCGTCGCTTTTATCCCGTGCCGCGGCTACTTCTTCCGCATCAACGCTTTGCTTTATCTTACCACATCCGCCGCCACTTGTCAAGATAAAGATTGACAAAGAGAAATAAATAGTGTAATATATTAATATAATGTAGGGCACCCCGCGTGCCAAATAGATGAACGGAGTACAGGATGTATATTTTCGATATGCACTGCGACAGTATTCTTACTGTCACCGCCGAGCGCGGACTCATCAATAAATATAACTTCTCGCGCGAGTACCCCCAGCTGCAGCTGATCGCCGAATTCGTCCCCCGCGCAGATGAAACGGCAGATGTGCGCCGCCGCCGACTGATGCACTATCTCGACGTCTATATCGCCGAGTGCGCGCGGTTGAAGCTGGTCCCCGTTACCACCTGTCACGACCTCTCCTTCGCGGTCGAATTTGAGAAGCGCGCCTCCATCCTCTCGGTCGAGGGCGGCGGCGGTCTTTTCGCCGACTCCGAGGAGCTGAACACCCTCTTCCGCGCGGGTCTGCGCGTGCTCGGCCTCGCTTGGGATACCAACGAGCTTGCCGCCTCCGCCTGGGATAAAAATGACACGGGTCTGACCGACGAGGGCGTCGCGATGATCAAGCGGTGCTCCGAGCTCGGGATAATCCTCGACGTGTCGCACCTGTCCGACCGCTCCTTCTACGAGCTGATGGAGGTCAGCGCCTACCCCGTTATCGCCACCCACTCGAATTTCCGTGACGTGTGTAATTCTCCCCGCAACCTCACCCTCGATATGGCGCGCAAAATCGCCGCCCGCGGCGGTGTGATCGGATTGAATATCTACCCGGGATTTCTCCGCGACGACGGCAGGGCGACGAAGGACGACATCCTCCGCCACGTTGATTACGCGCTCGAAAACCTCGGTGAGGACGTCCTCGCGTTTGGATTCGACATCGACGGCATCGAGGCATATCCCGACGGCATCGACGATACGCACAGCATCCACGATCAGGTCATCGACCTCCTCCTCTCGCGCTACTCCGAGGGCGTGGTTGAGAAGATCGCGGGTCAGAACGCGATCAACTTCTTCAAATGTAATTTGTAACGCCAAAACGTAATAAATCAAAACGAAAAGAGGAACGAAAAAATGGAAAGATACGCATGGAAGGGTAGAGTAAAGGGCGACATTGCCGAGTACAAGCGCCGCCACGACGAGATCTGGCCGGAGATGAAGGAGGTCCTCGCCGCCGCGGGAATCACCAACTACTCCATCTGGAACGTCGGCGACGAGCTGTTCGGCTACTACGAGTGCAAGCACGGCGTCGAATACGCCGCAAGGGTCCAGAACGAAAGCCCCGTCATCGCCCGCTGGAACGAATACATGGACGACATTCTCGAGCTCGAAATGGAGCCGAATGGGGCACAGAAGAAACTCGTCGAAGTGTTTCGGTTTGAATAATTTCGGTGCTTTTGCCCGTTCGCGACCAATCTCGCGGTAGGCTACTACCGCTTCGGGTCGCAAGCCGAACAAAATCCCACGAAATTCTCCTAAACCGAGGTTTGAACAATCCCGGCGCTTTGCCCCGTTTGTAACCAATCTCGCGGTAGACTACTACCGCTTCGGGTCGCAAGCCGAACAAAATCCCACGAAATTCTCCTAAACCGAGGCGAGGTTTGATGCTCGCTTGTCCCGAACCGTTGCAACGTCAATAACCGACAAACGGGCTAAATAAAAGATAACCAAAAATGCACCGCGGTAAGCGGTGCATTTTGCTTTGTGGGTCGGTGAATTATACTATCAAGTGCAACACTTTTAAGAAAAAAAGAACACTCATATTGAATCCTGTGTTATAATGAAGTTACCACACAAACAAAACAACAAAAGGAGATTCAATATGAGCTACACCCATTTTACCATAGAAGAG
>JAZODF010000038.1:0-7323 GCA_045596865.1 Eubacteriales bacterium | reverse complement strand
GCAAAGCAAAAATATCACGTTGCCGCGAGGCAACAAACGATCCACCGTCAGCGGTATGTAAAAATCATAGAGGCCGACAGAGAATAATTGTAGGGACCGTGCATCCGAAAGTTGCGTTGCAACTTGACGGTCCGTATAACCTACGTCTGTAGGGACCGGCGTCCTCGACGGTCCGAGCCGAGCAAGGTGAAAAAAGAAGACAAAACACAAGGCAACCAAGCTCGACACGCACGAGCGACGGCAATCGATTGTACCCCGCTGTGTCACGGACCGTCGAGGACGCCGGTCCCTACAAAAACGGTGCGTCACCCCGTGCCAAATTAACGCCGCCCGTCGGGCGGCATATCACGTTCGCACGAGCGAACATATCACGTCATGGGGGATGACATATCACTTTTGCGAAGCAAAAATATCACGTTGCCGCGAGGCAATAAACGATCTGCGCCCCGCGCCACTTCCCCTCGAAGCCCTACCTTAACTAATAATCGCGCGCACCCGCGGGTGCGCGCTTTTTCTTTGACGCGGTGCGCGCTGACGTGTTTTTGTACCCGTCGGTTAAACGCGTTGCGTTCTATATTGACATTTGCCCCCGTTTGGTGTAAACTAGAGAAAAAACCGTAAGGAGATTTTTATGGGAACCTGGGACCTCAGTATATTATACGACGGCTTCGATACGCCCGAGTATCGCGCCGACCTTCAAAAGCTTGGTGAGCTCGCACCCGAGCTTGCCGCCCTCGCGGGCAGAGTAGGCGAGCTTGCCCCCGCCGACCTCGTCACCGAGTATATCCGCTTGAACGAGGCACTCTCCGAGCTCACCGAGAAGCTCGCCATCTACGCAAGCCTCCGCTCCTCCGCCAACACCCGCGACAGCGAGGCCAACTCCATGCTCGGTCGCATTATGGCATTGACGAGCACGCTCTCCGCGCCCTCCGCCGTTATCGAGAAGGCGATTTCCGAGATCGACGACCTCGAGGGTCTGGTGGATTCCACCCCCGCCCTCGCCGAGTACAAGTACCTCGTTATGAATATCAAGCGCGACAGCCGCTACCTCCTCTCTGACAAGGAGGAGAACGTCCTCGCCCGTATGTCCATCTCGGGCGCATCCGCGTGGAGCGATTTGCAAAGTGCCTTGACAAGCGGTGTCAAGGCGACCCTCGGCGATGAGGAGCTGACCCTCTCTATGGTGCGCAATCTCGCCTATTTCCCCGACCCCGTGTTAAGAAAACAGGCCTACGAGGCAGAGCTTGCCTGCTACGATAGCATCAAGGAGGCGGTTGCCTTCGCCCTCAATTCGATAAAGCTGCAGGTCCTCACCGAGTGTGACCTCCGCGGCTACGAGAGCCCTCTTGCCAAGTCGCTTTACCAGTCGCGAATGAAGAGGGAGACCCTCGACGCCCTCCTCGGCGCAATGGTCGAGTATCTGCCCGCCTTCCACAAATACCTCCGCGCCAAGGCGCATGCTCTCGGTCACGAGGGGGGACTGCCGTGGTACGACCTCTTTGCCCCGATGGGCAAGATAGAGAGCGAGTTCACCGTGGACACCGCGCGTGACTACCTCCTCGGCATCTTCGGCAAATTCGACGGCGAGCTTCACGATATGGTCAAATGTGCATTTGACAACCGCTGGATCGACTTCTATCCCCGTGAGGGCAAGGTCGGCGGCGCGTTTGATTGCGGCGTCCCCTCCGCGAAGCAGAGCCGCGTGCTCACCAACTTCGACGGCTCCTTCTCGGACGTTGTGACCCTCGCGCACGAGCTCGGCCACTCCTTCCACGACCGTCAGGTATTCTGCCACTCCATCCTCAATCAGGGCTACTCAATGCCCGTTGCCGAAACCGCATCCACCTTTAACGAGGTGCTCGTTATGGAAACGGCGATTGCCGCCGCAACCGATAGGGAGGAAAAGCTCGCCCTCATCGAGAGCCAGCTGATGGACGCCTGCCAGATCATCTGCGACATCTACTCGCGATTCATCTTCGAGCGCTCGGTATTTGAAAACCGTCCCACCGAATTTCTCGACCCCGACAGAATGTGCGAGCTTATGCTCGCGGCACAGCGCACCGCCTACGGCGACGGCCTCGACGGCGAGGTGCTCCACCCGTATATGTGGCTTTGCAAGGGTCACTACTACTCGGGCGGCCTGTCCTATTACAACTACCCCTACGCCTTCGGCGGACTCTTCGCACGCGGCCTGTATGCGAAGTACCGTGAGGAGGGCGACGCCTTCGTGGATACCTACAAGGCTATGCTCCGTGCCACAAGCGTCACCGACGTTGAGGAGTGCGCGCTCGTCGCGGGCATTGACCTGACGAGCAAGGATTTCTGGCGCGCAGGCCTTCGTAGCATTGCCGAGCGCATCGACGAATTCTGCGCACTCGTCGGCTACGAGGGGTAAGCGCGAAGCGCGAACGTAATACCGTTACAAAAGTAAAAAGGCGTCAAAACACGACACAGGGTCGGGCTTGTTAACGTTCAACCGTGCTTGCCTGACCCACAATGCGTAAAACCGGCGAAAAACCCGAAAACGCGACACAGGGTCGGGCTTAACCGCGCCTTGGCGTGCGCCCGTGTGAATTTCGCATGACGTTGGAAAATAGCGGGAAATACCCGTTTTTCGCACACATACCCCGACTTGTTGCGTAGTTTTTGCACACATACCTTGACTTGGCCCCGCTTTTTCCTCGATTATTCGCGGAAAACGGCGGGAAATAAAAAATGCACACCGAAATTTGGTGTGCATTTTTCTTTGGTTGGCTCCTTTTGATGGGTGGTTGGGTGGGAATAACGGTTCAGCCCTCGCTCCCATCGCCCTTGAGGTAGCTAAATTCGCTCTGGTCGCCGAAATCATACACGCCCATAAGGCTTGCAAGGGTGTGGGCAATCTGGATATTCTCCACCGTCTGCCCGTCAAACAGCTCGCCGCCCTCGCCCCACGCGAATACGGGAACGTCGGTGAGTGTGTGCTCCTCGGAGTGGTACGTCAGCACGCCATCCACGTCGCGAAGGTCGCCCGTCTCGTGGTCCGCGGTGATGAGCACCATCGTATCGGGGTGATAGAAGGCGTATTCCATAATTCTTCCGATTGCCTGGTTGAACCTGACAACCGCCTGATAGAGCTTGTCAATATCGTTGTTATGACTGTGCTTATCGATGTGCGCCTCCTCGTACATGAGGAAGAAACCGTCGGGGTCAGCCCCGATCTTTGCCAGCGTGTCGGTGATATGCTTCTCAACCGAGTTGTTTATCATTCGCTTATTGTAGTAATCGTAGCCGCAGTCGATCACGGTGCCGTACTTTTGCATTGTGGCGAGCTGGCTTTGTGAGATCGCGCCGCTCGAATCGCGGTTGTCAACGTGGGCGGAGAAGGTGGAGGGGGTCGCGCCGGTGTTTGACTCGGTCGACATTACCGCGGTCGCCTTGCCAAGCTCGGAGGCAAGCTCGGTGATGAGCTTGACGTCGTTTCCGTCCTTGTCCCTTCCTATAAATTCATTATAGGTCTTGTAGCCCGCCGAGAGTGCCGTGCCTCCCGCCGCGCTGTCGGTGACGCCCGAGAGTGACGCCGTGCGGGAGTATCCGTGATAGGGAAGAAGCTCGCCGTAGAAGAAGTCCTCGCCGTCCGAGTATTCGAGCTCGTCCTCGCGGTAGTCGAAAATCTTTGTGTGGTTTAAACCCATTCCGTCGCCGATAAGCAGGATGAGGTTGTTTGCCTTCTTGGTGATGGGCTCGTGGATCTCAATACCTGCGGGCACCGTCGTGCTCGAATCACCTCCGGGGACGAATTTGTCGATGAAGTAGTATGCCGCCGCCGCAATGATGAAGTACTCACCCTCGAGTGCAATGTGCGCGCCGTCGGCGAGGATGGCGAATTCTAGGCCCTCACACTCGGCGTCGAGCCTGTCGGAGATGGGCCTGTCGGTGTCACCAATTACGATCTCGTGTGCTCTGACCTCGCCCGCGTCGGTAAGGATTGCAAGCTCGATATTCGTCCGTGCCTTGACCTCGTCGCGGATATATTCCGCCGCGCGCTTGTCGTAGTCGAGCGAATCCTCACCGTATACTATCGCATATTCGGAGAGGTGCACCCCGTTTATGAGGGCGTCGGCGGGCTTGTCCTTCGCCCCACAGCCACTGAGGGCGAGCGTTCCGACAAGAATCGCCAAAATTGTAATAAAACAAAGAATTCGTTCCATGATGAACCCCTATTTCTTGTAGTAATATGTTTGGAAAGCGCGGGAAATACGCCCTCCCTCGGGTGTCGTATAACCCCCGTTTACGTCGGGTGGTGAAATGCGCCGCCGTGCTTAGGCGTATGGGCAAGCCCGTCGCCCTTTTCGCAAGGGTTATCTTCTCTTAAAGCCCGGAAGGTCGATGAGCGAGAAGACGTCAACCGCCTGTCCCGTGGCAATCGACCTGTTTGCCGAGATACCCGTCATTATACTGAGCGCGCCGTCGACGTAGCCTGCCGCGCGGTGATACGGGTCGTAGTCGGGCACGCCGAAAATATCGTTCAGCATAACCGCGTCACCGCCGCCGTGACCGCCCGAAACCACGTCGACCTCGACGGGGTAGGACTTGCCAAACTGCGGGGTCACGGTGATCTCGCGGCTCTCGACCGCGCCCTCGAGCTCGGAGGCACCGCCGCCGTTGACGTATATCGCCTCGGTAACGCGGTAGTCGATCCTGCCCTTCGTGCCCGTGAAGGACACGTTGTACCCCTCGAAGGGGGAGTAGGCGTTGAGCGAGTAGGACATCTGCGCGCCGCTCTTATACTGCACGATGACGTTCATCGTGTCCTCGATGGAGATGTTGTCGCCGAAAACGCTCTGGTCGCGGATATATCCGTCGTCCGCCTCGGCATTCAGGTAAAGCCGCTCAAGCTGCTCGTTACCCTTCATCACGAGGGCAAAGGGGTCGCCCTCCGCGTTCTTCGAGCCGTGCACACGGGTGTAGAATTTCGTCACACCCCGCTCCTCGGCGTTCTCGCGGCCGTAGAATTTCAGGTCGCCGAGCGCAAACACCCGCACGGGATAGGTCCCGAGCCAGAAGTTAACGAGGTCGAAATGATGCGTCGACTTGTGCACGAGCAGGCCGCCGCTGTTTCTCTTGTCCCTGTGCCACCTGCGGAAATAATCCGCACCGTGCGAGGTGTTGAGCATCCACTCAAAATGCACCTGCGTAACCTTGCCGATGACCCCGCTCTCGATAAGCTCGCGAATCTTCGTGTTGTGCGGTGCGTAACGGTAGTTGAAGGTCACGCGCAGGCTCCGCCCCGTCCTCTCGACGCAGTCGATGATCTGCTGCAGCTTGTCCGCGTCGACCGTCAGCGGCTTTTCGGTAATGACGTCGCATCCCATCTCCATCGCCTTGATAATGTACCTGTGGTGGGTGCGGTCGACAGAGGTCACGATAACCACGTCGGGCTTCGTTTCCTCGATCATTTTTTCAAACTCCGACGCGTCGTAGGTCGGCAGGGTAGGGTAGCCGTGCTCGCTTGCCAGCACCTCGTTTGCGTAGTCCATACGCGTCTTGTTAACGTCGCACAGGGCGACGAGCTCGGCGGTGTCGCGGTATCTGCCCGCGATGGCGTTGTAGTACATTCTTGCCCGTCCGCCAAGGCCGACCTCGGCATATCTTTTCTTCATTTTCCTTTCTCCTTTACCAATCTATCTCGAGGATGACCGCCTCGTTTTCAAGCGAATCGACGGGAATCCCCGCGATATGAAGCATTGTCAGCGCCTCGCCGTTTTCGTCCGAGAAATACTCGGGCAATTTTTGAATTTTCGCCGATAAGGTGGCACCCGTGTTAAGAATTCGCACGCATCTCGGCTCGCAAGGGTATCTGTCAAGCACTACCGCCGACGAGCTTAACCCCGCGTGAAAATGTAAATAACTCTTTCCATTTTTGCTTGTGACGATACATTTGTCACCCCGCACGGAAATCCCGTGCCCGTCGGGTGATGCCGACTCAAGACAGCCCTCGGTCCTCTTGTACCACTCACCGACCCTCCCGAGGCGCGTGCGGTACTCCTCGGGAATATTTCCCGCCGCGTCGGGCCCGACGTTGAGAAGGTAGCTGCCGCCCATTGCCATCACGCGGTCGATGGAGGATATGATATGCCGAAGAGAGTAGAAATCCTCCCCCTCACGGTAGCCCCAGCTCTGCACGCCGAGGGAATTGCACGCCTCGGTCATTCGGGAAAACGCGTCCTTCGCCATGTGGGTGTACTCGCGCTCGGGGGTGGAGAAATCCCCCTCGTCCCAGCCGCGGTCATTAATGAATATCCCGGGCTGTAAACGGCGCACCAGCTCGTTTAACGACGGGTCGTAGATCTTCGGCGGAATATCCCAGAAGAAGGTGTAAATACGCCCGTACCCCGTCAGAAGCTCGGTCACCTGTGCCCTGACAAACTCGCGGTATTTGACCGTGTCGGGCTCACACTCGCGGCATGCGCGCCACTGGTGGGTCGATGCGGGATTGT
This sequence comes from Eubacteriales bacterium, assembly GCA_045596865.1. Lineage (GTDB taxonomy): Bacteria > Bacillota > Clostridia > Oscillospirales > CAG-272 > UBA1740. The sequence goes on along the minus strand of JAZODF010000038.1, from coordinate 844 downwards.
AGCCGTAGGGGTGGTGCCAATCGGGATTCGAGTAGTAGAGGGATAGGAGCATCCCCTCGCGCTCACACGCGTCGGCAAGCATACGGAGCACGTCCCGCCCGTAGGCCGTGTTGGTTATCTTGTACTCGGTTTCTGCCGTGTCCCACATACAGAAGCCGTCGTGGTGCTTCGCGGTGAAGCAGATGTATTTCATCCCCGCATCCTTCGCGAGGCGGACCCACCCGTCGGGGTCGAAATCGGTGGGGTTGAATTGCATTGCGCGCCGCTCGTACTCCGCCTTGTCTAACGAATAGCGGGCGAGTGCCTGCTCGTGAAGGCCGTAGGACGCATATACACCCCAGTGTATAAACATTCCGAGCTTGTTTTCGTGTGACATTTTCACACCTCCTTTTTTCCTCATTATAGCATATCAAACGCCGCAATTCAATACCGCGCGCCATCCTCGGGCGGTTTATTTTCTGTGATTTTTTGATGAATTAGCAATATTTTGATATTTTTTCTCCGCGCCGACAAATTTTCTTTGGTGAAAATAGGCAAAAGAATTACGCAGTTTAGACATAATTTATAAAAATAACGCGCACACCTTGCACATCTTTGTTTGACATGATATACTAATAGCGTAGCGACCGAAAAAAACAGACAGCAAAAAAACACAGAACAGGAGAGACCCAAATGAAATTCGGCAGAATACTGATCGCGCTTATGCTCATCATATCCATCCTCACGCTCACCGCGTGCGGCAGGACGGGGAACAATCCCCCCGCGGGCAACGACGGACCGAGCGGTGACAACACCGGCGGTGAGACCCCCGATAACCCCGGCGGTGAGACCCCCGATAACCCCG
>JAZODF010000037.1:0-5177 GCA_045596865.1 Eubacteriales bacterium | reverse complement strand
CCCACCCCCGACAAGATCGTTGACCCCCTGCCCGAGCTTCTCGGTAAATTGACGAAGGAGCAGGTCATCCTCGGCTCGGTCATCGTCATCGCCCTCGTCCTGCTTGGTACCGTGGCGCATATCGCGCTATTTATCCGCCGCCGCAACAGGTGGTAAACGGGCAAAAAACGCCACACCAACCGCATATTCGCCTGCCGCACCGTCCTCCCGACTAACGGTCGCATTGGCGGGGTAAATGCCACCCCGTGTTAAATTAACGCCGCTTCTCTTTGATTGACACGGCTCGAAATGCAAATAACTGTTTACAAACGAAGGAGGTCGACCGCGTGTGCGGCCGACCTCTTGCCACGAAACGCAAGGAAGGGAATTGATATGGACAGGGATTTTGATTTGACCCTCATACGCGAGGGGATAGAATACGGTATCCTTAACGGAAACGAGCGTATCCTCTTCATCAAGGCGGGCGCAGGCGGCAGCTATCGCGGCTACGAGGACAAATACCTGAAAATGGCTCTTGCCCTCAACGGGCGCGACGGCTCGACTGTCATCTGCGCCTCCAACCCCTCGGATGAGCTGTCGCTGAGGTACGATGAGCAGATCCTTCGCGAGGTAATGGCAGGGAAGGGCACCCCCACCGCCCCGAAATTTATCGGCATCTCTCGCGGCGCGTATCTCGGCATCATCCACCTGTCTGAGAGGGTGCAATTTGACTCCCTCCTGCTAATCAACATGCCGCTAATGCTGAATTATCAAAAAATGACGGCACGGCTCGCGGGCAAGAACGCCACCTTCGTCTACGGCTCGCTCGACCCCTCGGTGCCCTACCTCCCCTTTCTCAAACGGCATTGCGATAAAATCGTCACGGTCGACGGCGCCGACCACAATTTCCACGGCATGCTTGATGAATTCGTCGCGCTTGCGGGGTTGGTGTGAATCCTAGCGTGAATGAATAAGAAAAAATAAATATGACGAAAAAGACAAAGGCTGACGGGAAAATTCCGCCGGCCTTTATTATTTAGAGGGCTATAAAAAAGATATTTTTGCCGTTTTGCTTACGGGATTTGAACCCTCGAACTCAATCACGGCAAAGCCGTGTATATCATCAATGCGTAGCATTGTATATCACCAAAACGAAGTTTTGCATATCATCAAGCCGCAGAAATACACGCTAATGCGTGATGATATACACCTTCGGTGATGATATGCGCCTAACAGCGATGATATACCAAGCCTGCGGCTTGGATAAAAATCGGCGGGATTTTCGCCTACGGCGAATATATCCACACTCTCCGCCTTGAAAGCGAGCTTTCAGATCTCCGAGTGGGATATGCGAACCCAATTCGCGCGACGGGATTCGCAGTCTAACTGAATTCGACGGCTCGGTGCCTCTGACGGGCAAGTGCGCGAGGTGGGTTCGAGGCCACACCGCTTCGACCAATAAAAAAGGACCGTCAATCAACGGTCCTTTGGTCGAAGCGGCGGGACTCGAACCCACGGTCTCCAGTACCCGAAACTGGCGCGATACCACCTTCGCTACGCCTCGAAATGTGTGCTTTTGCTTGGCGCGGTCGGCCGCGCTTTTTCCAAGCACGGACTATTATAGCATAACTTTTCCCCTTTGTCAATCGGAAAATCAAATTAAAAACGCGAAAATTTATTTTGCCCGACGCTTTGCCACCTTTCGTCGGTCGGGGCAATGGCACTCATCGACACCCTTCGCCTCGCGGGGGTGCCTGCCGCGTTAATAATCCGTTCAAACGTCGTTCATTTTTGCCCGAAAAGGTTGGTGTAGTTTGCACAAAACGGCGGAGAGGGGGTTGGGCAGAGTGACAGTATTTTTTTGCGTTCATAATATGCGCTTGACTTAAAAATCTTTTTATGCTATTATATTGGCGATAAAGTGGAGTGATTATCACCACCTGTCCGAGCCCGAAGATTTGCGGGTCTTTGGGTGGATGGATACGGCGGGGCAGTAACCCCTTTGGCAGCGCGTTCGGCTGCTGCTTCTGCACGTAATCACAAAGGGTACACAAAGCTTTATATAGGCCGCATCCGATGCCGTAGGGTGACGGTAAATTCACGGCAAATAAAAAAAGGAGAACAAGTATGAAAATCAGAATTCTCGCTTTCTTAATGGTTCTGGTCCTTACGCTCGGTATGCTCGTCGCATGCAAGCCCGATGAGGGCACTGACGACCCCGTCAAGGGCGAAGGCGGCGGTGGCGATGACGTCATTGCTAAGGACACTCATTACGACAGCATCTACTGGGATGAGGATACCTTCATCTTCAAGCTCAGTGAGAACTCCAACCAGCAGGAGCTTCCCTCCACCTGCGCAAGATACCTTGCCGGCGATACCGACATCGGTCTTCTCGAGGGTGAGTTCCCTGATGACATCGACGATATGGTCGACGTCAGAAATGCTCAGGCAACCACGGTAACCAAGATCAATCCCACCTACGTCTACATTGAGGACGACGGAGCGATCCACGGCTGGGGCGCGAACATCAACGACATGGTTTACGATAGCGCAAACTTCGTTGCAGGCTACACCCCCGATGCATACGTTAACTTCGTTTACGATATGCTTTGTGCATCTCTTTCCGGTGCGTTCGCTAACCTGAAGACCTCTTCGGTGGCAACCGACGGTAAGAAGTCCAACTACTTCCGCTTCGTTGACCCCAAGTTCAAGGATACCGGTGAGAACTACATGGTAGAGTATATGAGATCCCTTTCTCTCTCGAGAAACAAGCAGTACTGCCTGTCCTCGGACTACTTTACCGATATGGTGCGTGCATTCTTCGTAGTGCCCGTAAACGTTAACCTCCTTGAGTCCATTCCCGCCTCCACCACCGAGGGCGTATTCAACTACGACTACGACGGTGACGGCCTCTACGAGCTCGAGGACTTCTATGAGTACGTCTACGAGGGCAAGTGGTCCTACGCTACCCTCGCTGAGATTTCCGCATCCAACTTCTTCCAGGAGTCGGGTGTTGACGCTGAATCGGATGACCCCAACGGCGACCTTCACGACAGACTGATCTTCGCGATCGGTGAGTCCTCGGGTCTTTCCTCGTCCGGTATGCTTTACACCACCTCTGTTACCATCATCGCAAGAGAGCTTGTCGAGCTCGAGGGTCCCGACGGTAGCAAGTATAACGATTACATTTACACTTACCCCACCGATAACCCCGACCTCTACGCATTCTGCGACGCGCTCACCTCTCTTATGAGCGAGAACAAGGGCGTTATCTCCATCACCAACAACCAGACCGAGGGTTACTACTCGGGCAACGCGCTTCTCGCGATCCGTAACAGATTCACCAACAACCGCATCCTCTTCGGCGGCGACATCTGCCTTGGCTCTCTTGAGTACCTTGAGTACAGAGAGATGGATGACGGCTTCGGTGTTGTTCCCGTTCCGCTCTTCAGAACCGTTGACGAGGACGGCGCTCCCGAGAAGTACATGACCCAGATCCACAACGTTGGCCGTATCGGCGCTATCAACGCTAAGACCCTTAAGTTCGGTAAGATCTCCGCATACCTTGACTATCAGTCGATGCACTCCACCGACATCCTTGAGGAGTACTACAGCTTCAAGCTCAGCCACGACGTAGCCGGCGGCGGCGATAACAAGGAAATGCTTAACTACATCCGTTCTAACGTACGTACCTCCTTCGATAAGGCATTCGAGGACGCAATCGGCCGTCTGTTCGCAAATGCTGATAACGGAGCACAGGGCGAGGGTACCTCGTCTGAGAAGCAGAAGTGGCACGCTCTCATCATGGAGGGTCACTTCGAGGTCGACGCGGGTGCAATGGCAGAGCTCTACAACTCCTACATCGGTAGTAAGGGCGAGCGCCTTGACTCCCTCGAGGCATCCTACGTTGGTCTTCCCGAATAATTTCGGCAGGCCGTAAGATAAGGATAAATCAAAACCATCATCCCCCCGATTTTCGGGGGGATTTTTTTGCCCTCGGAGGGGACCCGCACGAGCGCGGAATGATGAATGAAGGAATAAAGGAATGAAGGAATGATGAATTGTAGGGACCGGCGCACAAAGGCTCCCTCCGAGAGGGAGCTCCCGCGGAGCGGGTGAAGGAGCCTGCGAGAGCGTTGCGCGCACCGAGCCGTCGATTACAATAAAGCCTCCCCTGCGTAAGGGGAGGCTTTGCCCTCTCCGTCGAGTTGCGTAGCAACTCTCTGACACACTCCCCCAAAGGGGGAGGCTTGACAACTCATCCACCGCTTCGCGGTCCCCCTTCCCTCACTAGGGAAGGCTTTATGTTACCTCGCTCTGATTGTGCATTGATACTCTCTGCGTTCAACACCCCCGCATTCTCCTTCCGTCATCCGCCGATGGCGTCTGCCACCTCCCTCCCGGAGGGAGGCTTTATGTTACCCCACCTTGCTCACCCCGACAATTTGTCCGACATTTTGTCGCGGTGGTGGGCATTTTGCCGCTCATTTTGACACGGAAATGGGCATTTTGCCCGAAAGTGGGCATTTTGCCACCGGCGTGGGCATTTTGCCCGAAAAATGGGCATTTTGCCCAAAAAGTGGGCATTTTGGCACCCATATTAAACCTTTATTATACCATTATTATACATATCATTAATATCTCTATTATAACCCGCGCACGCGCGCAAAATAAAAGAAAAGAAATTGATTGATTTTTTAAAGAGAAAAAAGGAAAGAAAAGAAAAAAGGTCGGCGGACTCGTAGGCTCCCAAAAGTTGCTACGCAACAGGGAGGGAATGGGGACCGCGAAGCGGTGGATGAGTAGTCCTCATAGCCTTCCCTTGTGAGGGAAGGTGGATTTCGCGTAGCGAAAGACGGATGAGTAGTCCTCGTAGCCTCCCGAAAGTTGCTGCGCAACTGGGGAGGGAGGTGGATTTCGCGGAGCGAAAGACGGAAGGAGCCTGCGAGAGCGTTGCGCGCACCGAGCCGTCGATAACAAAAAAGCCTCCCCTGCGCACTAAAGTGAGGTAGCGCTTCGTCTAGCCTCCCCTGCGCAAGGGGAGGTGTCACGCGGTTTACTTGTAAATCGCGTGACGGAAGGGTCGTAACAAAGTGAGAGCAAATTTGCGGCTTGTATGGTTGACTGAGTTCCGCCGCCCCTACCGTCATACTCGCCGACGCAGTCGCTCGTATGACACCTCCCCTTGCGCAGGGGAG
>JAZODF010000036.1:0-11370 GCA_045596865.1 Eubacteriales bacterium | reverse complement strand
GGATTTCAATTTGCGAGCAAATTGAAAGACGGTAGGGTCGTTTGTAGACTACGAGCGACCACATTAGTTATCTCTGTTTTCCTAACATCGCCGACCCTTCCGTCACGCGATTTACAAGCAAACCGCGCGACACCTCCCCTTGCGCAGGGGAGGCTTGACTACTCATCCGTCTTTCGCTACGCGAAATCCACCTTCCCTCACAAGGGAAGGCATGGTGTTACCTCGCCTTGATGTGCATTGATGCTCTCTGCGTTCAACGCCTCCCGCTTCCCACGGCGCGAAAAAAAGGCCGTCTGCGGGGCAGACGGCCTTGGGGGTTATTATGGATATATCTTACGCGCGCACGCGCATTATGCGCGAAATTTGCGGGCGTTACGGGGGTGCTGGAATTATCCCCCGACGGTCTTGATTTTTTGCGATCGGTTGTGCGATATATTCCGCCGCGATCCCGTTGCTCGCGTGGGTGGTGCTTTGCCGTTGCTCGCGATGCTCGCGGTGAAGTTTTGCGCGCGTTGCTTGCAAAGTGAAGTTGTTCGCGATGCTCACAGTGAAGTCTTTTCGCCGTTGGGGGCGTCGTTACTCAACCTCAACCACGTTTTCCCCTGTGGCGAGGGGGTAATCCTTCCCGCCGAAACTAAGGCGGGCGCTGACGCCTGCGGGGATATGTGCGCGGACGGTGACCGCCCCCCTCTTGACGTCCTTCGTGTCGCACTCGTCGGTGACGGTTGGCTTGTTCTCGCCGCATTTGCCGTCGGTCGCGGTGCCATTCCTTGCGCCGTCCTCGTTCACCCTGTACTCGACGGCTATCCTGTCGCCGCGGGCGGTGAGGACCGAGCCCTTCGCATATTTCACGGCTTCGGTTGCCACGGGCGAGATGACGATGCTCTCGTAGCCCGTGCTATCCTCGGTCTGCCTGATTCCGAGCACGTAGTCGATGAGGTGACCCGCCGCCGCACCGAACATCGGGTGGGACAGCGAGCGCGAGGGATGCCCCCAATACTCGGGCAGGGTGGTGCGCCCCTCCTTCATAAACCTGCCGAAGCCGTACGGGGTGTCCGCGCTCAGCAGTCCGACCGCAAGCTCACTCTCTCCGTACTCAAAGAGCAGTCGGGTGAGGATCTCGGTGCCGAAAATACCCGTGTCAAGGTGGCCGAGCTTACGGTAACGCTCGATCATATTCGGCCGTGTACGCCCGTCGCCGAGCCCGACGTCAAGCGCGAAGGCGTTCGCCCCCTGCACCCCGCCGAGGAAGTTGCCGTCCCACGGGTTGAAGTACGCCGCGGTCATTGCCCTGCCGCGGGCCCCGATGCGCTCCTCGAGGTCGGGGATATCCTCCTCGCGGCCAATTATACGCGCGATTTTTATCATTTTCTCGCACGCCTTAATATAGAAATAATTGTTTACAAATGGCGCGGGAAGTGACACGGGGTCGGGGGTAACCCATTCTCCGAGGCACCATTCACCCGCCCTGTCGCTGGTGACGAGGCCGAACTCGGTGTGCTCGTCAAGGTAGCGGAGGTACTCCTTCATCTGCGGGTACATCACTCTAATTGGCCCGTCCTCCCCGAAGCGGAGGTAAAACTCGTAGGGCACCGTAACCATAGCCGAGCCCCATCCGCCGGGACCGCCGCCCGCGTGTGTGTAGGGGGCGGTGTACTGAACGTGACCCGACAGCCTGTCCTGACAGTCGGAAATGTCGACAAGCCACTTGCGGTAAAACTCGCGCGAATCGGTCATCATCATCGACGCGTGGCAAACGAGCTGACCGTCACCCGTGTATCCCCGCCGCTCAAGCTGGGGACAGTCGGACGGCAGGCCGGTGTGCATGTTCGTCAGCTGGGTATGTAAATAGGTGTCGAAAAGGTAATTCAGTACGGCGCCGTCGCACTCAAATTCTGCGGTCGGCTTAATATCCGCGTGTACCTCGTCGAATGCAATGATCTCGGCGTTGCCCGTCACGGCGGCGTACCTTGCTGCGATCCAGCCGAAGTAGGGGCGGACGGTGACCTCCTCGCCCGAGGAAATAAGGTTGAATTTCTGGTCGTGTTCGTGCGTTGGGTCGAGTTCGTCCCCCGTCGGGAGAATATCCTCGGAGAAGGCGATTCGTATTTCCTCGCCCCGCTCGCCGTGCACCCGCACGATGGGATAGCCCGTGGTGTTGATGCCGAAATCGTATATGCGGCATCCGTCGCCCTCGTGGATGAGCCGCGGGGTGAGCGTCCGTATAACGTAGTCGCGCGGGCAGTCTGACTCGCCGAGCTCGCATTCGCAGAGGGGCTCCTCAATGATAACGGGTCGGTCCTCACCCGCGAAGGCAGGGAGCATAGCCGCGCGGTAATCTACGCGAAGGTCGCGCTCCTCACCCTTGTTATAATGGTTATCGATGGCGTCCGAGGGCACCCAGCGCGTCCCCGCGCCCGAGCATACCTCCCGCCCGTCGAGCGAGATGCGCCAAACGATCTTCTTGCGCCCGTCGCCGAAGGACTCCTCCCAGATGGGGCGATTGTACCACCCGTTGCCAAGCAGGGCGGAGATCACGTTCTCCCCGTCGGTGAGCAGGTGGGAAATATCGAACCGCTCGACGTACGCACGGTGGTGAAGAATCTCGCCCGAGGGGAAATCACTAGCCTCGAAGTCGGTCGCAAGCGGCAGGCACTCGCTCTCGTGAACGCGCACCCCGTTAATATAAAGGATGAAAACGCCGAAGCCGAGAACGGTAACCTCCGCCCTCTCTCCCGCACGCGCACTGAATGACTGCCTGATCAGCGGCATATCCGCGTCGTTCCCCGTGCCGACCCACTCGGCACACCCGAAATACCTGTCAAAGTTCATTGCCAGCTCCTTAAATGTTAGTTGCCATATCACGCCGCACCCGCGGCAAACAATCCGCCGTCAGGCAGTATGTAATCCGTCACCCCGTGACGGCATGTAATCCATCGCTCGCGATGGCATGTAATCTGCGCTCCGCGCGGCATGTAATCTGCCGTCAGGCAGCATCTAATCCATCACCGCCTCATACAGCTCGAGCAGCTCCTCCTCGATCTCGCCCTTGCGCTTGTCTATCTCTGCGGCGCGGACGTAATCGCTCGCCGCGGGGCCGAACAGCTCCTCGTCAAGCGCGACCAGCTCCGCCTCCAGCTCCTCGATGCGCTTCATTGCGCGCTCGCGCCTTTTCTCGTCGCTGCGGCGCTTTGCCGCCTCGCGCTTCTTTTCCTCGTACTCGGCCTTCGCGTCGGTCGTCCGCCTTTCGACGGTTACGGGGGTCGTCTGCTTGCGCGCGGCTCTCTTTTCCATATATTCGGCGAAGGCGTCGTCCTCCGCCTCGAGGATGTAATCATACATTCCGCGCTCGCACTCGGGCGCAAGCTCGATTATCCTCGTTGCTATCCTGTTGATAAAATACCTATCGTGCGATACCGCGATGACCGTCCCGGGGAAGGCTATCAAAGCGTCCTCGAGCGCCTCGCGCGACCCGATGTCAAGGTGGTTCGTCGGCTCGTCCATCACGAGCAGGTTGACCTTCTTGAGGATCAGCTTCGCCAGCGTCAGCCGTGCGCGCTCACCGCCCGAGAGGGATGCGACCGACTTATCCATATCCTCCGCGCCGAACAAAAACAGCGCCAGCGTCCCGCGTAGCTCAACGTCGGGTATGGTAGGGTACTCGTCCCTCATCTCGGAGAACACCGTCTTCCCGTCGTGCAGGCCGCGGTTCTCCTGATCGTAATAACCGATCTTTATATTGTAGCCGAGCGTGATCCGCCCCGAATTTGGCAGGAGCATCGAGTTCATCAGGCGCATCAGCGTCGATTTGCCGCATCCGTTCGGGCCGAGGACCATTACGCGCTCGCCCTTTCTTATAAGGAAGGACAGATTTTTGATGAGCGGCACCGTCCCGTAGGAGAAGGAGAGGTCGCGCACCTCCATAACGTCGCCCGCGCTCTCGTCAAGGGCGGAGAAGGTCATCCGAATCTCCTTCGGTGCCTTCGGGGCGAGCTCGATCTTCTCCATTCTTGCAAGCTGCTTTTCCTTCGAGCGGATGGTGACGAAATTGTGCTCGCGGTTGCACCTGCGCTGAAATTCGATGTTCGCGCGTATCTTTGCGATCTGTTTTTGCTGCTCCTTGTACCTCTTTTCGAGGGAGGCCGCCTCGGCCGCCTGTTGGTCCTTGCATTTGGAGTAGGAGCCGTTATACAGTCGCGCCGCCGCGTATTGCAGGTGAAGCGTCTTGTTCGTCGTGCGGTCGAGGAAATAACGGTCGTGCGAGATGACGAGCACCGTCTTTTTGTAGGAGGAGATATATCCCTCCAGCCACTCGAGCGCATCGACGTCGAGGTGGTTCGTCGGCTCGTCGAGCATGAGCACGTCGGGCTCGGTTGCCAATAGGCGCGCGAGCGCAAGCCGCGTGTACTGCCCACCCGAGAGGGTGCGTATCTCCCGCCCGATCATCTCCTCGGAGAACCCGAGGCGGAGCAGCATCCCGCGACAGCGCGAGCGAAATTCAAGCCCGCCTCCCGCGGAAAATTCGCGGTTTTCCTCATTCAGCCGCTCGGTCAGCGAATTGACCTCGTCGGTTGCCCCGCGGGATGCCGCGTCGGCGAGCTGACCCTCGGTGCGGGCGATCTGCCCCTCAAGCTCGATAAGCCGCGGAAACGCCGTGAACATATATTCAAGGCAGGAAAGGCCCGCGGGCAACGCCGTCAGGCTCGGATTCTGCTCCAGCATGCCGACGGTATGACCCTTCTGTATATAAACCTCGCCCGAATCGGGGGAGGAAACACCGGCGAGAATCTTGAAAAGCGAGGTCTTGCCCGCGCCGTTAACGCCGATGATGCCCACGCGGTCGCCGTCATTGACGGAGAAGGAAACGTCGCGCAAAACGACGTCCGTGCCGAAGGCAAGGTTGATCTTATTTGCTGAAATTGCTATCATAATATATCCTATATATCCTTTGGTAAAGGGGTACATCACCCCGAAAACACATTTATACTAATTCTACCATTTTAACCTTAATTTGTCAATAAAGTAATAATATTATTATCTCGCCCGCGCGACACCTTTCTCGCCTGCGGGCTCGGCTTCCTCAATCCGCACCGTGTTTGCTACGTTGTAGGGAACGAAATAGCCTCCCCTGCGCACCAAGGCGGGTGAAAAATAAGCCTTCCCTTGTGAGGGAAGGTGGATTTCGCGTAGCGAAAGACGGATGAGTAGTCAAGCCTACCCTACGCACCAAGGCGGGGTTATGTCAAGCCTCCCCTGCGCAAGGGGAGGTGTCGCGCGGTTTACTTGTAAATCGCGTGACGGAAGGGTCGGCGATGTTGGGAAAACAGAGATAACTAATGTGGTCGCTCGTAGTCTACAAACGACCCTACCGTCTTTCAATTTGCGGGCAAATTGAAATCCACCTCCCCTTACGCAGGGGAGGCTTTGCCCTCTCCGTCGAGTTGCGTAGCAACTCTCTGACACACTCCCCCAACGGGGGAGGCTTAACTACTCATCCGTCTTTCGCTACGCGAAATCCACCTTCCCTCACAAGGGAAGGCTATAAAGACAACTCATCCGAGCCGCCTGCGGCTCTCTCCGCCATTCCCTCCCCGGTTGCGTAGCAACTTTCGGAAGGCTTGACGTAACGTTTCCTTGCCGCTCACTATATTCACCCCGCCTTTGGCAAATTCTCCCCATCGCACACCCTGTGGGCGGATTTGAGGGAATTTTGGCGGCTAAGCGCCCCTTCGGTGGGGGAGAAAACGCCTTTTTCGGAATTTTTTTATTTTTTTCGCCTATATTTTTATATATTTTATTGACAAGTAATAAGCACTGTGTTAGAATAAGGTAAAATAAATTTATTTTAAAATATTTTTATATTAAATAAGGAGAAAACGAAATGCCTGAAATCAAGTATGAGGTAGTTGACAAAATCGGTATTGTTAGCGAGGGCAACAACGGCTGGAACAAGGAGCTTAACCTTATCAGCTGGAATGAGAGAGAGCCTGTTTACGACATCCGTACCTGGTCTCCCGACCATGAGAAGATGGGCAAGGGCGTTACTATTTCCGTTGAGGAGGCGAAGGTTCTTCGCGACATGCTCAACAAGCTTAATCTCGACTAATAGCAATACGAAAGAGGCTGAACCGCGGTTCAGCCTCTTTTTTGGTTTTATGGGTTTTTATCTTTTTGTAGGGACCGGCGTCCGCAACTCGGCGCGATAACCGCACCATTCCTGTAGGGACCGGCGTCCTCGACGGTCCGAGGGGAGCAAGGCAAAACACGAGGCAAAGGCAATAGGCAACCGAGCCCGACAACCACACGCGACGGCATTGTTTTTTATCCCCGCTTGGCCCGGCCCGTCGAGCACTCCGGTCCCTACAATTTTACTCTGCCGTTGTGCGAATCAATCCGCGGATTTGACCCTCATGGGGAAATGCGGGGTTATGCCTATGAAGGCGAGCGACGGGACGTAGAACACCCACGCGAGGTTCAGGTCGGAATTTGCGACCGCGTAGAGGAATCCGCCCTCCGTGGCGCCGAGGTACTCGTTTGCGAGGAAGGTGAAGCCGATCGACGCGTCGCAGAGCGCGAAGGCGACGAGGCCCACGCCGAATATCCACCATTTTTTATAATCAATGAGGGCGAACACCGCGTTGCACACGAGGTTCGCGTAATACGTCGCCGAGAAGACGGCAAGCGCGTCCACGCTGTCGCCAAGGACGATGAAGGTCGCGGGGATGATCAGCACCGTAAGTCCCGCACGCACGGCGATATGCACGGTGCGGCGCAGGCGGTTTTCATCCGAGAGGACGAGGGCGAGGAAATACGCAATCTGCACGAAGCAGAAGACGATAACGCCGCTAAGCTCCATCGTCGGGGTGGCGAGCACGAGGCAATAGTCCGCGCCGAGCGTGATAAACAGGCCGAGGCGCACGAAATTGTACTCACGCGCGGTATTCGTTGTGACCGACGCCATCGAGAACACGAAGGCGAGAAGCACGCAGGCATACATCACGGTGGTGCCGACCCTGCCGCCCGCGGTCTGGACGAAATATGACAGAACAAACTCGGCGACGAGGAATGGCGCCGCCGAGATGATGGGGAGTAGTGCTTTGAAATTTTTACGCTGCATTTTTATTAAGCCTCATACGAAGGTTGTGCATAAGATGGACAATACCCTTCGCCGCGAAGAAGATGATCGCCGCCGCGAGGATGAATCCAACGACGTAGATGGCGAGGAACACGGGATAGGGCACGAGCGGATATATTGCGGAGAGCACGGGGAGGGTGCACTCGTGATAGGGGCTGAGGTAGAACATATTGAAGGTCTCGTCATTGCCCGCCGCGCGCAGTGCGTGGTGGACGCCGATATTCATTGCCATAGCGAGGATGACCATTCCGACGAAGACGACGCCGCCCTCGAGGTAATAGCGGAGGTTGAGACGGTGACGGTACTTCGAGGCGAGGTAGACGCCCGCGACGATCTGAATACCGTGGTGCACCATCGTCTGAATATTGATGCCGATGGTCTCGATAAACACGTCACCCGGGAAAGCGTAGACGCAAAGGCCGCCGAAGATGGAGAAGGCGATGGTGTAGCCCGTCATGGCGTCGCGGAGCTTGCCATTCGGCAAAAATGCGACGAAGGGGAGCGTGTAGAGGGGTGTCGAGCAGAGCTGGAACGGGAAGGCGTACCATTGGAAATCGCCGACGATATTGCCGTCGACAACCTCGAAGGTGAAGATAAGCTGCTTGTATATTTCGAGGACGAAGATGATGAGCCAGAGGATGAACACGATCCTGCGCTCACCGCGGTCGGACGCGTTGCGGAAGAACACGCACATGAGCACCGAGGCAAGGATGCAAAGGCCGACGAACATCAGGTGAAACCAACCGTAGGAGGACGGCTCGGGCATCTCGGCGGATGCAAATTCAATGAGTTTTGCCCAGAAATTCATAAATATCTCCTGTTTGGGAATTTGCCTCATTGTAACACGGACGCGCGCGCAATACAATATCGCGCGATCCTTTTTCATATTAATTAATAAAGCCAAATCAACGTTGAGGGGCATCGTTCCGCGCGGGATTTATTGGTGAATCCCGCGTGTTTTGTGCAAAAACGGCACCCCGTGTCAAATTTTGCGGGGTGCCGTGGGGATGTTTATGCTGTTTTTTCGGGGTTGGTAGCACCCGTCCGTCGCGCGTGGGGGGCGCGTATTTTGAGGTCGAGCGTTGCCCTTACAGGCCGCGCTTTTTGAGGTCGGCGACCGTTTGGACGTAGAACTCACGCACGTCGAAGCCGGGGATATTCTCGCGGCCTAGGTCGATCATGTCCGCGTGGGAGACGCCGCGGCGGGAGGTAGGCTCGATGAGGGTGTATTTCTCGCCAAACTCGAAGGAGGTGAGGGCAACGAGGCCGTCGTTCGGGCCGTCAAAGTATTTGACGAGGTGGTAGGACAGATTCATCGGGAAACGGCCGTAGCGGGCGCGCCTTTGAAGCGAGCCGACACTCTGCGTAAATATACCGTCGGGCAAGGAGTAGGCGTCGCGCGGGGTGCACACTCCCGCGGTGAGGTCGCGCGCGGCGGCGATGAAGTCGGGATTCTCGTCCCCTAGGGCGCGCAGGGTCTTGTTATACGCACCCGCGACGCGGGTCTGCACCCCCTCGGGGATGGTGTCAAGCAGCCGCTCGGCAAATATACAGCCGCGGTGAGGGGTCGAAACGGTGGTGAGCGATGCGACCATCGGCGCAATTCCGAGATGCTCGATGGCGTAGCGGACGTCGATGCCGCCCTTCGAGTGGGCGATGATATTCACCTTGCCGCAGGCGCTCATTGCGACTATTTCGCGGATTCGGCGGGCGAGCTCCGCCGCCGCGTCGGGCACGGGGCGGGCGGATTGGTGATTGCCGTAGAATATCTTCGCGCCGTTTTTCTCAAGCTCCTTCGGTATTCTGCCCCAATAGTTAAAGAAGGTCCAATCGCGGAAGAAGAAGCCGTGCACGAGCAAAACGGGATAGCGTGTCGCGCATATCCGCGCCGCGGCGCGGGAGGCGTTGAGGCGGAGCTTGTCACTCTCAAACTCGACCTCGCGGAAGCAACGCGCGAGCATAATGCCGAGGATAATGAGGTTCACGGGGAAAATGAAGCCGAAAACAGCGCCGAGGAGTCGCCACTTCACCCCGAGCTGGACCGAGGTGACGTACATAAAGAAGATGCCGCCTATAAACGGGATGACGAGCGCAACCACCGCCCACACCGCGCTCCAAAGAAGGGGCATAAGGTCGCCGCCCCACATAGAGGCAAGCAGGACCGCGTGGTAGCAGACCGCCACCACCGAGCCGAAGAGCATCAGGCATACCGTCACCGCACCGTGATTGAGCAGGCGGAGGCGCAGGCCCTCGGCATCCGTGCGAAAGACGCCCGCGAGCAGGTTGAGGGCGACGTACGCGGGGACAATGATCGCGAGCAGCCATAGGCGCTCACGCACGGCAAAAAAGGCGACGGATATCGCCGCGAGGACAAGCCCAAGCAGGACGTCTATGAGTATCGGGATTCTTTTCATACCGCTTTCCCCCTTCGATTTTTCTCTATTTTAGCATACCTCACGCGGATATGCAAGCAAAATATTAAAACGGGTATTGCAAAACGTATAATAATCTGTTATAATTGGATGAATTCAATTCGGAGGAAGATATGCAAAGCGCATTTGTTCAGGTGTCGCTCATCGCGGCAATCATTCTGCTATATACGTTTCAGTCGATGTTCTCGAAGATGTTCAACGACAATTATCCCGGTAGCGAGGAAACCGCACCCCTGGTGTTCTCGGTGGTTTGCGGCGTTATCGTTGCGGTGGTGTCGCTGTTCTTCTCGGGCTTCGAGTTCGGTCCCTTCCGCTGGGAGACGCTGGTTATGGGTATTATTAACGCGATCATCCTTTACGCCTACGATCAGTTTATCATCAAGGCGTCGGGCAAGGGTCCGTATTCCATCATGATGGTGTTCAACCTCGGCGGCGGTATCGTCGTTCCCGCGGTTGTCGCCGTGCTTCCCATCGGTCCGTTCGGCGACGCGTTCTCCTGGACCAAGCTGGTTGCGATCGTCATTATCTGCATCGCCATTTACATGGTCAGCCTTAAAAAGGACAGCGCCGAGGGAGAGGGCAAGGGCAAGCTCCACACCTTCTTCATCCTCTCGATCTTCCTTGCTTTGGCAAACGGTCTTTACGGCGTGATGTTCGACCTGCAGAACCGTACCACGGGCGCCGCGGACAAGCAGCTGCTCGTTATCTACACCTTCATCGGTGCGGCGATCATCTCGGCAATACAGCTTGCCGTGACAGAGAAGAAAAGGATGCCGAAGGCGTTCGTGCAGAACAAAAAATCGATCGTCTACCTGCTCCTCGCGTCGGTCGTTTCGGCAATCGCGGTCAATATCCTCGTTATCCTTGTCGGCGTGGTTGACGAGACCCTGCTCTACACCTTCGATAACGCGGGTGTAATGCTCCTCTCGGCTATTGCCTCGGCGGTGATCTTCAAGGACAAGCTCTCCCGCGTCAATATCATCGGATGTATCGTTATGACCCTCGCCCTCATTATGATGGGTGCCTCGGGCATTATCGACGGCTGGCTGTTTGCGTAAAAGGGGCACCACCGGCAGGAAACAGTATTAAGTAAATATTTTTTTACATAATCACACGGTCGCCATACCGCATGCGGTTGGCGTTCCCACACCCCAAACCCGCGATAATTTAACACGGGTACGGGGTAAATAAGAAAAGCGGCGCATTAGCGTAGTGCCCTTAAGGACACTACGCAGCGATATAAATCCCCCCGGGGATTTGCGATATACGCGTGCCGCGTGAGATATATCTTCGATGCGATATGCTTTTGCATTCCTCGCCAAAGGCGAGATACGTCAAAAGCGAAAGGGATTTATATCATATCGCAACCGACCGCAAGGGAGGTTATATCGCATTTGAGCGTGAGCGAAAATATATCGCGTTCATCTTTCGTGAACATATTTCACGAAAGTGAATATATCACCAAATAAAATAGCATCTGTGAACACAGATGCAGTGCTTGTCAAGAAAAGAGGACAGAGATTGCAGTTGCTTTCTCTGTCCTTTTCCTGTCGGTAGGTAGCTTATTCTATTTAATCTTAAAAACTGTCCTTAAGAGTACGCCCCATTTGCGCCGCTTTTTTTCATGCCCTTTTCGTTCGGTTGGAACGAAGCCTTTGGGGGAGGAGTTGTAAAGCAACTCTCTGCAAAGCAACTCTCTGCAAGGCAACTCTCGTGACGGAGGGATTACTATGCCCCCCTGCAATAAACTCGCCGTTTTCGTAGAAGTCGGATCGTAGCCATGTCGTTCTGTGAGCCAAGGAG
>JAZODF010000035.1:0-13549 GCA_045596865.1 Eubacteriales bacterium | reverse complement strand
CGGAGTTGAGAAGGAGGGTAATGGTCATGGCGTAAGCGTCTTTTCCGGTCTTCTTGCGGATCAGTTCCGTACCGCCCAGCATATTGGACCATTGATCGTCGCCGCCGAACTGCATATTACAGCCGTATTTCCGGAACAGGTAGTAGAAGTCGTAGGACTGCATGATCATGTAGTTGAACTCAAGGAAGGAAAGACCCCTCTCCATCCTCTGCTTGTAGCACTCTGCCGCGAGCATACGGTTGACGGAGAAGCAGGCTCCAACGTCGCGAAGCACCTCAACGTAATTGAGGTCAAGCAGCCAATCGGCGTTGTTTACCATAATTGCCTTGTCCTCGCCAAACTCGATGAAGCGCTCCATCTGCGTCTTGAAGCAGTCGCAGTTGTGCTGAATCGTCTCGCGCGTCATCATCGAACGCATATCCGTTCTTCCCGACGGGTCACCGATCATTGCGGTACCTCCGCCGATAAGCACGACGGGCTTGTTACCCGCCATCTGAAGGCGCTTCATAAGACACAGCGCCATAAAGTGCCCGACGTGAAGGCTGTCCGCCGTCGGGTCAAATCCGATGTAGAAGGTCGCCTTGCCATTGTTGACAAGCTCGCGAATCTCCTCCTCGTCTGTCACCTGGGCAATCAGCCCACGCGCGACGAGCTCCTCGTAAATCTGCATTGTATTATCCTCCAAATTTTAATAATTATCTATTGTTTTGTGAAATTCTGCCCACCCGAATAAAAACAAAAAACGTCCTCGGACTGACTTGTCCAAGGACGCATACGGATATGTCCGTACCGTGGTACCACCTTGATTCATCCCGCCCCGCGGGACCTTCGTTTATGCTGTTACGGGCATACCCGTCGTAGCCTACGCACGCCGTGGCGCTTCGGTACGCACTCAGGGATGTATTCACGTCTTGCGGTGTCGCGCCCCTCTCACCAACCGGTCGCTCTCTGTCCGTCCTGCAAGGGTTACTTGCTCCCCTCATCGCTTTAATACGCGTATTATAGCACACAAATCCCCGCTTGTCAACCGATTTTTCGGGAATTTGCAAACAAATATTTATATTGTCGCATCCTGCCCGCCCGTCGGCGGTCGGCGGGCGCGGGGAGGGGCTCGGCCTATCCCGTACGCCTTGTCCCGTCCTCCCCGTGTCCGTCCTTTTACCGCTCGGTGGGCTTATTTCCACTCGAATTTATACAGCGTTGACTGACCGTAGTATCCGCCCGCCTCGATGACGTCCTGTCCGTGCTTTACGCCGTTTGGCTCGGTCTGCGCCTCGAAGCAGATTCCGCCGTGCTTGACCTGCGGTACACCACCCTTGAAGGACGGTCCGTCGCCGAGGAAATTGCCCGTATAAACCTGCATGCAGGGGCGGTCGGTGTAAACCGTCATACGCAGGTCGCCGTTTTCGAGAATTGCCGCGCGCTTCAGCGGCGTGGAGTAGGGCGTGTATATCTCGTCGCCCGTCAGAAAGTAGTTGTGGTCAATGCCGCCCGTGGCGCGCACCGCATCACCGAGGAGGGTCTGCTCCCGTAAATCAAACGGCGTGCCGCTGACGTCGCGTCGCTCACCCGTCGGGATCAGCTCACTGTCTACGACGGTGTACCTGTCGGCGAAAACCTGCACCCTGTGAGAGAGAATATCTCCGCCAAAGCCGTCGAGGTTGAAATAGGAATGGTTGGTCAGCGACGCGACCGTCTTATCCTCGGCATATCCGCCGTACGCGATATAAAGACCGTCGTCGGTCAACAGATACTGCACCGAAACGTGGAAACGCCCGGGGAAGCCTTCCTCACCGTCCTTCGCGGCATAGTACAGGCTGACCGAGTTTCCCAAATGGTTGTTGAGCTTCCACATCCGTCTGTCGAAGCCGTGCCCGCCGTGCAGGCAGTTGCCCCCGTCGTTCGCGGTCAGCTTGTATTCCACCCCGTCGAGCGAGAAGCAGGCACCGCCGATTCGGTTTGCGATCCTGCCGACGATGCCGCCCTGGTGCGAATCGTCGATGACGTAGCGGTCAACCGTGTCGAATCCGCCGACCACGTCACGCCCGTCTACGGTGAAGGAGCGTAAAATCGCCCCGTAGTTAAGCACCCGCGCGGTAAACCGCCCGTGGCGCAGGGTGTATTCGGTTACGGCCTGTCCCGTCGGGAGCGAGCCGAAATATCTTGTTTCCATAATAATACCTCGCTTTCCTTGCAATTATACCATACCCGAGGAAAAAAGTAAATATTATGAGGCGTTATTTGTTGACTTTTTTTCTTCGTTATGCTATCATTTATTCGAATAAATAATCTTTGGAGAAGATATGAAAAAGCTAACCTTCGTAATCAACGGTGCGGGCGGCGTCGGCAAGGACACCCTCTGCGACCTCGCCGCAAAGCACTTCAAGGTATATAACATCTCGACCATCATGCCCATCAAGGACATCGCTCGCATGTGCGGCTGGACGGGTGAGAAGAGCGACAAGGCACGCCGCTTCCTCTCCGACCTCAAGCGCGTCACCGTCGAGTATAACGATTACCCGACCGTCTGGGCGACCGAGCGGTATCAAGGCTTCCTCGCGTCCGAGGATCAAATAATGTTTTTACATATCCGTGAGCCCGAGGAGATCGCCAAATTCGTCGCCGCAACCGGCGGCGCGGCGCGCACCCTGCTTATCCGCGGTGGCGAGCGTATGAAAAAGGCGGTCTACGGAAACGTCTCCGACGACTGTGTCGAGGATTACGAATACGACTACTACTTCGTCAACGATAAATCCCTCGCCGAGGCGGAGGAGGACTTCTGCACCTTCATCCGCACTCTCCTCGAGGAGTAACCCCACCCCACATCACCCGACGGCATAACCCGAGTGGCATCATCCGACGGCACCGCCCGACGAAGACCGACCGACGGGAACGACCCGTCCAACGTTATTCCCCTATGGGGAATAATCAAACCCTATGGAGGAATAAAAAATGGCTAGATATTTCAAAGAGTTCAACGATGAAAAATGGGAGCAGGTCCGCACCCACCCCTATTTTGCCGAGCTGCGCGAGGCAAACGAGCGCGCCGTCGAAAGGTACATGACCACCCCGCCGCCCACCCTCCTGTTTTCCGAGGTGCACCGCTACGTCACCGACGGCAACCGCGAGGTCTACGAGCGCAAGTATGAGGAGTATTTTTCCCGCCTCTGCGCCTTTTTCCTTGGCTACATGCTCCGCGGGAATGAGGAGTACCTCACCCACCTTGCCAACACCATCTGGTCCATCTGCGATATGGAGAGCTGGTCCATCCCCGCCCACGTTGCCGAAACGCTCACCGTCGCCGAAAGGCGGCAGAATCTCGACCTCTGCTCGACTATCGCGGGCTTCCGCCTCTCCGAGGTGCTGTATTTCCTCGGTGATAAGCTTCCGGAGCTCGTTGTAAAGCGCGCCAAGGCGGAGATACGCTATCGCGTCATCGATTCCTACCGCGACGCCACGACGAAGCGGTATTGGTGGCTGAAGGTAGAGAATAACTGGTCCGCGGTCTGCATTGCCGCCGTCCTCTGCACCTATATGTACGCGGCAGAGAAGTGGGAGATCGACACCCAGCTGCCGCGAATGATCGACTCCGCCGAGGCATACCTCCGCGGCTTTGCCGAGGATGCCTGCTGCCTTGAGGGCTACGGCTATTGGAACTATGGCTTCTCCTTCTTCTGCGTCTTTGCTTCGATGCTCGCCGAGTATACCGACGGCAAAATCAACTATTTTGAAAACGAGAAGGTCCGCCGCATCGCGAAATTCCAGGAATCCATCCCCTTAAACGAAACCCAGTGCGTCAGCTTCTCCGACGGCGGGCTTGAATTCCGCCCGTACAGCTGGCTCTCGCATTTCTTAAAGGGTGTATATCCCGACCTCCGCATCCCCGCCATCCCGTCGCACGGAAACGGCGCGGCACCTATGCGCTACGTCCTCTGGCAGAATCCCGACCTCTACGAATCCTCGCTCAACGCGACCGAGCCCGTCTCCTTCACCTTCGACAACGCACAGTGGTTCATTTACAGGTGCGATGGATATTCCTTCGCCTGCAAGGCGGGCCATAACGCCGAGCCGCATAACCACAACGACATCGGCTCCTTCCTCATCTCGAAGGGGAAGGGCGTTACCTTCGTCGACCCCGGCGTCGGCGAATATACCCAGCAGTATTTCAGCTCTCGCCGCTACGAATTGATGCTTTGCTCCTCCCGCGGTCACTCGGTGCCGATAATCAACGGCGAATATCAGGTGACGGGCAGGACGGAATCCACCGTCCTCGTGAAGGAGAAGGACCGTTATGCCTTCACGATGCAAAACGGGTATAATATCCCCTCGCTCACCTCGCTCGTGCGCGACTTTGAGATGCTCGAGGGCGGCGTCAGAATGACCGATACCTACGAGTTTTCGGAGGAGCCCACCTCGGTTGTCGAGCGCTTCGTATCCCTCCTTCCCATCACGCTTGGGGACGGATTCGTCAGCTGCGGCGAGAGTAAAATGACCTTCGACCCCGAGCTCCTTAGTGCAACCATCGGCTCCGAGCAGGTCGCAAGAAAGCAGGGAAGAACGGGCATCGTCTACTACGTTGACCTTGCCGTAAAATCCCCCGCAAGGAGCATTAAGCTCACCCTTGATTTCTCGTAAATAATTATTTACAAAATCTCTTAAAATTCGACACGGGTAGGCACTAGCCGCCCGCAATACGAAAGCAGCCGCGGCATCGCCGCGGCTGCTTTTTCTGTCAATAAATGTAAATAACAGTTATCAAAATCAAGCAAATCGGTTACACGAGAATACAGATAAGACCGTTTGCACCCTCGTTGATGATCCGTTCCAGCGTCTCGCCGAGCTTCGCCCTCGCCTCGGTGGGAATATGCGCGAGCTTTGCGTTCATCCCGTCGGACACAAGGTTGTAAAGAGATTGACCGAGGATGTTTGCCTCCCAAATTCTCTCGGGTGCCTCCTCGTACTCCTCGCTGAGGCGGCGTACTATCTCGTCTGCCTGCTCCTGTGTCGAAACGACGGGGCAAACCTCCGCGCGGATTCCCGTGCGAATCATCTGTATCGCCTCCGCGTGTGCGGTCACCTTCACGCCGTAGCCCGCCCCTTGCTTCACCGTCCTCGGCTCCTCGAGCGACATCTCGCACGCGCTCGGCATTACTATGCCGTATCCGTCGGTTTCTACCGCGGCAAGCGCGCTCTCTACGCGGTCGTACCTCCGCTTCACCTCGCTTAGCTCCTTCATCGCGCGGAAGAGCTCTACCTCGTTACGAAGCTCAAGCCCCGTCGCCTCCGACAGCGTGTCGAAATACACCTCGCGCGACAGGGGCACGCTTAATTCGCCGATACCCTCGCCCGCGTCAATCCGCGCGACCTCTATGCTCGGGTAATCCCTGACCTCGCGCCCAACGTCGCCGAGGCGCTCGCACCTCGCCGCAAGCTCGCCGATCTCACCCATCACACCCGTCAGCACGGCGTGATCTCTCTCGAGCGCGCGTGTCCATTCGGGTAGCCTGAAGCGTAGCTCGCGTATCGGGAACTCGGATAGAACAAGGCCGAGAATCTCGCGTATATCATCCGCGTTCAGCTCGGCACAGCTTACGAGCGCGACGGGCACGCCGTATTTTTCCTCCAGCTCCTCGGCCAGCGACTTTGCCCCCTCGCTCTCGGGGTGCGCGGAATTGAGCAGGATCGCAAACGGCTTACCAAGCTCGATAAGCTCGCGCGCCACCCTGTCCTCCGCCGCGGTGTACGCCTCGCGCGGCAGGTCGGTTATACTGCCGTCGGTGGTCACGAGTATGCCTATCGTCGAATGCTCGCCGATGACCTTGCCCGTGCCGATCTCCGCCGCCTCCTCGAAGGGGAGGGGCTCCTCGCTCCACGGCGTCACGATCATTCGCGGCACCCCGTCCTCCAGGGCACCGAGCGCGCCGTCCACCATATACCCGACGCAGTCGATCAGCTTCACGTTCAGCTCGGTATCCCCCGCTACGCGAATCCGCACTGCCTCGTCGGGCACGAATTTCGGCTCGGTCGTCATGACCGTCCGCCCTCCCGCGCTCTGCGGAATCTCGTCGAGGGTGCGCTCGCGGTCATAGCCGTCCTCAATATTCGGTAACACGACCTCGTCAATGAACTTGTGTATGAACGTGGATTTTCCCGTCCTCACGGGACCGACAACCCCGACGTACACGTCGCCGCCCGTCCTCTTCGCAATATCGTTGTAAATGCTTGCCGTTTCCATACAAAACCCTTTCTGCCTGTGGCACTTTAATCCTATTCACAACAATTCTATGACGGGCATATCATCTTTATGCCAAACTGTGACCGACAAAACGAAAAGCGCCCCCGATACGGGAGCGCTTTCGCTTATAAAGATAAATCTTACGCCTTGTTAGCAGAGCCGAAGAGCTCGATCTTCTCACGAACGGTGGCCTTAATCGCCTCAGCACCGGGAGCGAGAAGCTTACGGGGGTCAAAGCCCTTGCCCTGAAGGTCCTTGCCCTCCTCGATGTACTTGCGGGTCGCCGCCGCGAAGGAGAGCTGGCACTCGGTGTTAACGTTGATCTTGGAAACACCGAGGGAAATTGCCTTCTGAATCATCTCGGCAGGGATGCCCGTGCCGCCGTGAAGAACGAGGGGCATATCGCCGCACTGCTCGGAGATCTGTGCAAGAACCTCGAAGTTGAGGCCCTTCCAGTTAGCGGGATACTTACCGTGAATATTACCGATACCTGCCGCGAGCATGGTAACGCCAAGGCCTGCGATCATAGCGCACTCCTTGGGATCGGCAACCTCACCGCCGCCGACAACTCCGTCCTCTTCGCCACCGATGGAGCCAACCTCCGCCTCGATGGAAAGGCCCTTCTCGTTACAAACCGCAACAAGCTCCTTGGTCTTTGCGATATTCTCGTCAATGGGGTAGTGCGAGCCGTCGAACATAACCGAGGAGAAGCCTGCCTCGATGCACTTGTACGCGTGCTCGTAGGAGCCGTGGTCGAGGTGAAGCGCAACGGGAACGGTGATGCCGAGACCCTCGATCATACCCTCAACCATGCCGACGATGGTCTTGTAGCCGCACATATACTTGCCCGCGCCCTCAGAAACGCCGAGAATGACGGGGGACTTCATTTCCTCTGCGGTGAGGAGGATAGCCTTCGCCCACTCGAGGTTGTTGATATTGAACTGACCTACGGCGTAATGGCCTTCCTTCGCCTTGGTCAGCATTTCCTTTGCAGAAACTAACATTGGTAAATTCTCCTTATATTATAATAACAAATGTATTATACATCAATCGAAACGAAAAATCAATAGCGGCGCGGCAAAAAATCACCCTGTGCGTAGAAAAATGCGTTATTTCCATCCTTCTTTGTGGGTGTAGCCGTCAATGCAAATGAGACAGTAGCTCCTTGCGACGGGGCCGTTCTTTTCAATGGCGTCCCACTCTGCTTTCGTTCCGCCAAAGTAGATGGTGACGTTTTCCGCATCCCCGAGCGCGTAGCGTCCGAGCGATCTTATGCCGGTGGGCAGGCTGACCGTGCAAAGGTTGTCGCACCCCGCAAAGGCCCTGTTGCCGATTTGCGTCACCCCGTGTGTTAAATTCACGGAATTAATCTGCTTGCAGCCAAAAAATGCCTGCTCCGAAATACACGACAGAAAATACGGGAGCGAAACGCGCGTTAAGGATGTGCACTTCTCAAACGCAGCCTTCGGAATCACCTTGATCGAATCGTTGAGAATAACCGACGTGAGTCTCTTATTACCGCGGAACACACCGACGTCAAGCATGAGTACGTTTGGCGGAAGCACGAGCATTTCACCCTTGAAGCTACCCGGTCCCATAAGGAGCCCAAGGCTCGTGATCGACAACCCCTCGCTGTATTCGCCTGCGGTCAACGCACCGTAATTGTCAAGGAAAGTGCCGCGCCCATTCAGCGCGCGCTGGTTAATGCTATACATCGATTTGCCGAAGGCGCGCTCGTAGGTGGTCGTTGGCTCAGGCTTTGTCGCGGGGGCAGGGGTCGCACTCGCGGTCGGCTTGGGCATAGTTGCGGTTGTCGGTGCCGTGCCGAAAATTTTCGTCGCCGACGGTGCGGATGGGATGTAAAACGGAGAGGAGGGCGGGACTGTCGGCTTTGGCGCGGGGTGCGCGTCGTAAATCCTGCCGTCCGAGCATCTGAGCATCCTGTTAGTGCCCGTGAGGATTGGCGTGGTTATCGTAATGGCACACCACTCGTCATAGCTGCCGCTGTAATTAATAGCGTAGGGAATCGCACCCGCAAGATAGTGACAGGAGCCGAATGCGTACGCGCAGATCTTCTTTATCCCCTTGCGTATCGTCACCTCCGAGAGAACGGAGTTGTTCGAGAAGGCGTAGTCCTCAATTACGACAAGGCTCTCGGGTAGGCTCGCCTTCAGGAAATTGCAGTAGGAGAACGCCCGCTTGCCAATACGCAGGAGTCCCTCGGGGAAGTTGATCTCGCGAATCCTGTTACAGTTGTTGAACGCCTCATCCCCAATCACCTCAAGACCGTCGGGGAGGTGCACCGCTTCTAACTGCCGACATCCGCAAAAGGCCTGATGACCGATCTGCACAAGCCCGCTCGGCAGCTCGATCTTCGTCAGCGCGCTGCGCAGAAATGCGCGCTCGCCGATCTCATTCACCCCGCTCGGTAGGGTGATTTCGCGAACGTTCCTGTTGTCCGCGAAGGCGTAGGGGGCAACCGCGCTGACCCCGCTCGGTACAACTATATGCGTGTCGGTGCACTCACCGATACCGAACAAGAGACCGTCACGGATGTCAAGCCCCGCGCTGACCGTCGCGGCAGGCGTCACGGGTCTTTTTGCGTCTTTTACCCTATCCGCGGCGGGTGCGGTTGGTTTTTTAGCTTCGATTGGTCTGCCCGCGTCGGTTGCGGTCGGCTTTTTCGTCGCATCGGCCTCGGTGCTATGCACCGTAACGCCCTGCAGGGCGAGCAACCTCGCCTCTTCCTCCATCGGGCTTTCAAAAGATTTATCCGCCGCTGTCGCGACGTCACCGCATCCCTCAAGGATTCGCGCACGGCAAACCGCGTCAAGGAACGCATCAACGCTCGGATATCTCGATAAATACATACATTGGTAGGTCGGCACCCGCAGGCGCAGTCCGTGCTTCAGATCGGACGGCTCAAGATCCTCGATATAGCAGATCAGGATCTTCCTGCCCGACTCCCGCGCGAGGGCAAATTCCTCGCGACAGTTGACCGATTCAACCGATTCCCGCGACAAAAGGAGGATAAGACACTCGCAACCGAGAATCCTGTCCTCTATAAATTCCGCCCAGTCTGTCCCGACCTCGATGCCTCCGTCGTACCATACGCGCATTCCGCGAGAGATCAGCCCCTCGATGATGGGAAGCGCGACGGCGTTGTCCCTGTGGGCGTAGCTGATAAAAATATATTTTTCGGTGCCGTTATACGCCGCCATATTTCCTCCGTCGACAGAAAAAGTCCTTTTGCCCCTATTGTAGCATATTTCGCGATTTACTGCAACAAAAAATGAAAAAATAATCAAAAACCCCTTGAAAAAGCGCGCATAATAATATATAATAAGTAAAAAGCAATGACGGGAGAATATTCCCGCCCTGATCATGACAGAGAGGCGGCGCTTGGTGAAAGCCGCTTGTAGGGGCGCGATTTCCACTCCACGAGCTGTCGGCGATGAGTCGGGGTTTTTCCCGCCTTAAGGGAATTTGAGTGACGGGTTTATCCCGTAATATGGGTGGTACCGCGGTTCTTTTCCGTCCCATAAATTTTGGGAGGAGGGGACTTTTTTCTTTTCCGCCCGCCGCCCATGCGGCAAAAAATCAATCGCATATTAATAAAACGTGTTCAAAATAAAGGAGAAAACAAATGATCGACATTAAGTTTTTAAGAGAGAATCCCGAGATCGTTAAGCAGAACATCCGTAACAAGTTCCAGGATCACAAGCTCCCCCTCGTTGACGAGGTCATCGCCCTCGACGAGGAGCTCCGCGCTAACAAGAAGCGCGCCGACGACCTCCGCGCAAACAGAAACAAGGTTTCCAAGTCCATCGGCGCCCTCATGGGTCAGAAGAAGTTTGCCGAGGCAGAGGAGGCAAAGAAGCTCGTCGCCGCACAGGCGGAGGAGCTCAAGGAGTGCGAGGCGAAGGAGGCCGAGCTTGAGGAGAAGGTGAAGGGAATCATGATGATCATCCCCAACATCATCGACCCCTCCGTCCCGATTGGCAAGGATGATTCCGAGAACGTCGAGGTACAGCGCTACGGCGAGCCCGTCACCCCCGATTTCGAGATTCCCTATCACACCGATATTATGGAGAAATTTGCGGGCATCGACCTCGACAGCGCGCGTAAGGTTGCGGGCAACGGCTTCTACTACCTTATGGGCGACATCGCACGCCTTCACTCCGCGGTGATCTCCTACGCGCGCGACTTCATGATCGACCGCGGCTTCACCTACTGCATCCCCCCGTATATGATCCGCTCGGGCGTCGTTACCGGCGTTATGTCCTTTGCCGAGATGGACGCAATGATGTATAAGATCGAGGGCGAGGACCTCTTCCTCATCGGTACCTCCGAGCACTCGATGATCGGTAAATTCATCGACACCATCAACAAGGAGGAGAGCCTCCCCTATACTCTCACCTCCTACTCCCCCTGCTTCCGTAAGGAGAAGGGTGCGCACGGCATCGAGGAGCGCGGTGTTTACCGTATCCACCAGTTCGAGAAGCAGGAGATGATCGTCGTCTGCAAGCCCGAGGAGTCGCCCGTCTGGTTTGACAAGCTCTGGCAGAACACCGTCGATATGTTCCGCACCCTCGACATTCCCGTAAGAACGCTTGAGTGCTGCTCCGGCGACCTCGCCGACCTCAAGGTAAAGAGCGTCGACGTCGAGGCATGGTCCCCCCGTCAGCAGAAGTACTTCGAGGTTGGCTCCTGCTCGAACCTCGGTGACGCACAGGCACGCCGCCTGAAGATCAGGGTAAAGGGCGCGGATGGCAAGATCTATCTCGCTCACACCCTCAACAATACCGTTGTCGCACCTCCGAGAATGCTTATCGCATTCCTTGAGAACAACCTCAACGCCGACGGCTCGGTCAATATCCCCGTCGCCCTTCGTCCCTACATGGGCGGTAAGGAAAAGCTCATCCCCAAGGCATAAAAGGGGGATAGATGATGGAAAGAAAGAATCCCGTTCTGATTATCGCGGGTCCCTCGGGCGCGGGTAAAACCGTGGTTGCCAAGGCAATCGTTGAGGCTGACCCCCGTTTCACCTTCCTTCGCTCCACCACCACCCGCGCCCGCCGCGGTGACGCCCACGATGACGAGTATCTCTACGCCACCGAGGAGGAATTTCTCGCCGCCGTCGCACGCGGTGAGTTCGTCGAGCATATGAACTACGGCGGTTGCCTCTACGGCACCACCAAGGCGGAGATGAACGCCGCCTACGAAAGAGGGAAGATTCCCCTCCTCGTGCTCGACCTCTGCGGTGTTGAGAGCCTCTATCACTCGGATGAATATTCAGCCTGCTCGGTCTACGTCTACGCCGACCTCGATACGGTTGAGGGCCGCCTCTACGCGCGCTACCTCGGCGACGAGCCGACCGTCGGCGGCTTGAAATCCTTCACCTCGCGTAAGGAGCGCAACGTTTCCGATTTCCTTAGCCTCCCCGGCTATGCCGAGTATTTCCACGCCTTCGTGCTCAACGTCGATACCATCCTCGACTGCCGCGACAGGGTGATGTCCATCTTCGCCGCCTTCTGTGGCGGCGCCGAAACCGATACCGACGGCAATATTGCGACCGCCGCCGCCCTTAAAGCAAGCGCCGAGGCAAAGAAATAATCCGCTCCCCCGCGTCAAAAACTTTGATGCCGCGATCCCGCCCCGCGTCAAAGCTCCGATGCAGCGATCCCGCCCCGCGTGCAATCGCCGAGGCGAAGAAGTCATTGCCGCCCTTGGGTTGCCCCCTCGCAAAGAACACCCTCGCACCCGAGAAAGCGGTGAAAACACAAACAATTCTTTACATTAGCAAAGAAAAGCACCCGAATTTCGGGTGCTTTTCTCATTTTTTTACTGGGTCAAGACTCCAAAAGGTCTCAAAAATGGTCAAAAACGGGGGTTGTAAGTACAAAAGGTATATTTTTTACTCGTAAATCCCATCAAAAAGCATTGAGATGCTATCATAGTCAATGCCACATTTTCTCGTCCAACGGTTGACGGGATAAGCCGCATACCCCCTGTCACTTAACGGTAACAGCATATCTTTTTCACAAATGTGTCCGGCAGTAACGCCGAAGGAATCGCTTGGATGTAAAATGTTGAGGTATCCCAACATATCAATGAACGCCTCGATCTGCTCCATTGTCATTGCTAATAGTCCGGATTGCTTCAATTCTCGACGTAGCTTTCCCGATGTCGTGTTTTGAGGTGAATTTTCTATGACCTCAATAATCTTTTTGAAATGCTCGTAATCCGAAAATGAATGGTTGGGGCGTGGAAGCGTTTTGTATTCTTCCAAAAATAAGATTGCCGTGTTAAGATCAAATTTGAATGGAATTAACGCTTTAAAATAGAAATGCTCCATATCAACGTTGATGTGCCAAAATTGCATCTTTGGCTCTCGGCTGACAGTGTGCTGATATCCGCATATCTCGCAACAATTTTCGTTGTATCTGTCCTCAAATTCACCATCCTTGCCTACTACCGAGCCGACGTATTTTTTCTCGAATTCGTGAGAGGGCAAATTTTTAATATAGTAGTAGCAAGCAAGTGCGGTTCTGTATTCGGGCGCATTGTGTGCGACACCGTAGAGAAAATCTTTTGCCAATTCTTTAACCGAAAGTGTTGCAATTAATTCTTTTGCATAGCATATTGCCTCATCGTGCGGATAGACGCGTTCGCACAGCTTCATAGTACCCTCACTGACAGCGGGAAGGTACTCGCAGACAGGAGCTGTCCAAAAATCGCGAAAATCCTTGCGAGCAAAACGCTTTAAGAGCTTGAGTGCAGTAGCCTTATTGCAAGGCGAAGTGGGCGAAGCTTGATACTCCTTGATTTCCTCAATATAAGCAGCATTGATTTCGCCCGATTGCGAGCCGTTTGTTTGCCAAGCTGCAAGCGGCAGAGTAAAATCTTCATCACCGACAGCATTTGCAATGGTTTCAGATATTGCCTCTATAATGTTCTTTTCTTCTTTCAAGGCGATGCTCCTTTTTGGTCCACCTATGGTGGAGAGATATGGACGGCGGTGCCGTCGTGTAAGAAGCGAAGCGACGGAATAGCGAGCCTGTGAGCGTCTATAGCGCAACTGCGTCGCGCGTGATATGGAAAGCCGTTGGCTTTCGTGATATGCTTGGCTACGCCAAGCGTGATATATCTATAACCTTTATTTTCTTAATTCTTCTAGTTTATCATGATATTTATTAGGTTTAGAATATTCTCCAATATATGGCACAAATTTTTCGTGCGCTTCTAAAATTTTTAAAGCATCTTTTTTAGAATTTTTATTTATGATATCATTAAACAAATGAACAATTGCCA
>JAZODF010000034.1:0-32906 GCA_045596865.1 Eubacteriales bacterium | reverse complement strand
CTCGCCATTGCCGGGCGTATAGCCGCCCTGCACGCATTTGGTTTCGATTTTATAATCTGCCATTTTTTCTATCTCCTAACAGTTGTTTTTTCTTAAAGCAGGTCGGCAAGGTCGTAGATGAGACGCTCGGTCTTTTCCCAGCCAAGGCAGGGGTCGGTAATGGACTTGCCGTATACTTCGTCGGGACCGATCTTTTGTGCGCCGTCTTCAAGGTAGCTCTCGATCATCAATCCCTTGACGATGCTTCGCACGTCGGCGGAGTAGCGACAGCTGTGCAGGATCTCCTTTGCAATTCTCGGCTGCTCGAGGTATTTCTTGCCCGAGTTCGAGTGGTTGGTGTCAACGATGACCGCGGGGTTTTTGAGCTCCGACGCGGCGTAGGTCTCGTAAAGACCGTAAAGGTCCTCGTAGTGGTAGTTGGGGTGCGACTTGCCCTGCTTGTCAACGTAGCCGCGAAGGATCGCGTGGCACAGGGGGTTGCCGTGGCTCTTTACCTCCCAGCCGCGGTAGAGGAACATGTGGCTCGACTGCGCCGCCTTGATGGCGTTCATCATTACCGAAATATCGCCGCCCGTGGGGTTCTTCATACCGACGGGCACGTCAATGCCCGACGCGGTGAGGCGGTGTATCTGGTCCTCGGAGGAGCGGGCACCGACCGCAACGTAGCCAAGCACGTCGGAAAGGTACCTGTAATTCTCGGGATAGAGCATCTCGTCCGCACAGCAGAAGCCACACTCGGTCATCGC
This sequence comes from Eubacteriales bacterium, assembly GCA_045596865.1. GTDB lineage: Bacteria > Bacillota > Clostridia > Oscillospirales > CAG-272 > UBA1740. Next base: position 32,160 of record JAZODF010000034.1, on the reverse strand, counting down.
ACGGATGTGCAGGCTGCGGATGGCGAGAATACCCTTAAGAAGGTCGGGCTGCGCGTGGGGGTCTGGCTGGTGAAGCATACCCTTGTAGCCCTCGCCTGTCGTTCTCGGCTTGTTGGTGTAGATACGGGGAACGATCATTATCTTGTCCTTTACCTTCTCCTGCACCTCGCGAAGGCGGGAGATGTAATCAAGCACGGGTGCCTCGCTGTCGGCCGAGCACGGACCGATAACGAGTAAGAAGCGGTCCGACCGCCCCTCGAAGATGTCTGCCATCTCGGCGATCTGCTCCTCTCTCATCCTTGCCTGCTCGGCGCCGACGGGGAACTGCTCCTTTATCTCCTTCGGGATGGGCAGCTTTCTGTAGAATTCAAGGTTCTTGTTCATAATATATCCTTTCTCCTCGGGCGATGTGCATTTATCCTTATACCACGGGGATTTGTTCCTTAACGGAATCTTTGTTTTCTTATAAAATTTCTCGGCATTTTCCACGCTTTTTACGCGAAAACTACCATTTTTCTGTTTCTTCGCGCCGCTAAAAAAACACCTTGCGGCACGCGATTGATAGGTGCCTCTGACCACTATGCCTTCGGCTTATCAAACAGGCTTCGTCTTGCGGTGGATGCGCGCATTTTCTCACGCATTCCCTCGGCGTCCCCCGTGGCGAGCATCTCGCGGAAGGTGGCGAGCTCGTCCGCAAACGCGTCGATCTGCTCGATGAGGGCGTCCTTGTTCAGGGTGAACAGCTCGCTCCACATGAGGTCGTTGATCTTCGCGATCCTCGTCAGGTCGCGGAAGGAGTCACCCGTATATTTTTCTAAGCCCTCCTCCGAATTGCAATTCATCAACGTGACCGCAATGATGTGCGTCAGCTGGGAGAGGAAGGCGATCATCCTGTCGTGCTCCTCGGGGGAGAGGACGGAGATGCGCGAGAAGCCGAGCTCGACGCCGAGCGCCTTGCAGGCCTCGATCGCCTCCGCGGTGTTTTTCTCGGTCGGCGTGACGATGTAGTTTGCCCCGTGGAAAACCGACGGGTCGCTATACTCAACGCCGCTTCGCTCACGGCCCGCCATCGGGTGCGCGGCGATAAACTCAACGTCGGGACGCAGGATGGACTGCACGCGCTCGACGACCGCCCCCTTTACACCAGTAACGTCGGTGATAAGTGCGCCCTTTTTAAAAAGGTGCTGATATTTTTCCACCCACTCGATAAACACGGTGGGGTAAAGTGCGAATATTACAAGGTCGGCAATGCCGACCACGGCGGGGTCAACCTCGGTCGTGCCGAAGGAGATCATCCCACGCGCGGTTGCGTAGTCGATGTCCGCCTGATTCTTGGTGATACACCCGACGGCGTAGCCGCGGTCGGTCAGCGCCTTTGCATAGCCGCCACCGATTACACCAAGACCGATGATAAGTATTTTCGTGTCACGCTCAATAGTCATAAATTTCAACTCCAATCCCTAGCGCGCGTAGGTGCTCGAAAAATTCGGGGTAACTCTTGCTGACCGCCTCCGCGCCGATGATCTCGCCGCCCGTGATCGTTGCGAGGACGGCAAGCGACATCACGATCCTGTGATCGTTATGCCCGTAAAGCGGCTCGCTCGGCGCCCTGAAATCGGCGGGATAGATTGCCACGCGGTCGTCGTCAACCGTGACGGCGGTGCCGAATTTCGCAAGCTCGGTCGCCATTGCCGCGGCGCGGTCGCTTTCCTTTATTTTAAGACGGCGCGTGCCCGAGAAGATGCCGCCGCATTTCGCCGCCGCCACAGCAAACAGTATCGGGCCGAGGTCGGGGCAGTTGCCGATATGTATCGTCGGCACCCCGCGGTCGATCGCCTCGAAGTATCTGCGATACGCCCTGTCGCCCTGTATGCTCTCGGGATTGAGGCCGAGCACCTCCGCCTCTCCGTCAAAGAGGTTGAGTGCCTCAATAAACGCCGCACCCGAGTAGTCGCCCTCCACCGTGAGGTCGGCGGGCTTGTATTTCTGCCGTCCGCGGACGTACAGGGTGTGCTCGTCCTCCCAGAGGACGTCGATGCCGAATTTCGTCAGCGCGAGGGCCGTCAGATCGATGTATGAGCGCGACTCAATGGGCGGTGTGATGCGTATTCTGCTGTCGCCCGAAAGGGTGGGAAGGGCGAAGAGCAGGCCGCTGATAAATTGGCTCGACACGTTACCAACAACGGTGAACTCACCGGGGCGCAGGGGGCCCTTTACCGTGATGCTCGCACCGTCGGAAACGTAGGCGAGGCCGCGCTCGCGGCAGATCTCTTCGTACACGCCCATCGGCCGTGACATCAGGCTCGGCGCACCGACGAGCATAGCCGTCTTGCCCGAGGTGAGTAGCGTCGGAATAAGGAAGCGAAGCGTGCTGCCACTCTCACGGCAGTTGAGCGCGCCCGTGGGGGAAATATCCCGCGGGTCGATTCCGTGGACGGTGACGTCGGCGCCGTCCGTCTCGTATTTAATTCCCATCGCCGCCATGCAGGCGAGCGTCGCGGCAACGTCCTCACAGGAGGTAATGCCGCGTATATGGCTGACCCCGTTTGCCAGCGCCGCACAGATCAAGAGGCGGTGCGCCACCGATTTTGACGGGGGTGCGGTGACCTGTCCTCGGGCCCTGCCGGGGGTGATTTTTACTCGCATTTCGTTCTCTTTTCGTTATTGTTTATGGTGTTCTCGCAATGGTATGATGATTCCCGCGTGCGGGAATTAAAATCGTAGGGACCGGCGTCCTCGACGGTCCGAGGAGAGCGCGGTAAAAAAACGAGGCATAATTATCGGCAACCGAGCCATATACGCGACCGCGATAGCATCTGCTTGTAACCTCAATCGGTCACGGACCTTCTAGGTTGCAAAGCGGCCTTTGCGCCTGTCCCTACGGCGTAGTATATGTTATAATATACGGCGATAATTTGACACGGGGTGGCCGTTATACGCAAATGGCATAACGGAAGAAAGTCGCCCTGTGGGCGGATACGGTTAGACGATAATGTGCTAAAATGTAAATATTAGTTGTCAATCAAAAGGTCGATCGCGTCGAGGTAGCCCTGCACGCCGCGACCCGTGACGGTTGCCTTTGCCGCCGCGCGGATATAGGACACCTGACGGAAGTCCTCCCGCTTTTCTACCGCGGAGATATGAACCTCCACCGTCGGAAGCATGACCGCCTTCACCGCGTCAAGGATGGCGATGGAGGTGTGGGTGTACGCACCGGGGTTAATGACGATTCCCGCCGCACCGTCGAAGTACGCCTCCTGTATCTTGTCGACGAGGTCGCCCTCGTGATTCGACTGGTAAACCACGCATTCGATACCGCGCGCGGCGCAATGCGCCTCGACCATTTTCACAAGGTCGGCGTAGGTAGTTTTACCGTAGTGCTCGGGCTCCCTGATGCCAAGCATGTTGAGGTTTGGCCCGTTTATCACATATATTTTCATCCCTCGAAATCCTCCAAAATTTTGTCTGCGATCTCCCGCGCCGACAGGTCGCCTGCGACGGTCACGTCGGCACTCGATTTGTATAGCCCGTACCGCTCACGGTAGCGCGCCTCGATCTGCTCACGCGTCGAGGACAGCGGCCTGTCCGCGGTGGGCATCAGCGCCTCGAGCGGTCGGTCAATGAAGTAGATTTTTCCGTTTCTCTGAAGCCGTTTTATATTCTCGGGGTTGAGGATAGCACCCCCGCCCGTCGAAATTATCTTGCCCGTGTCCTGTGCGACGGCGCGTATTACCTCTGCCTCGTATTCGCGGAATTTCGCCTCGCCCTCGGTCTTGAAAATGGTGGGTATATCCGCCCCAACAAGGTTGACGATCCGCTCGTCACATTCGATCACCTCGCGCCAGGTATCCTTGGATAACAGCGCGCCGACCGTGCTCTTGCCGCAGGCGGGCATGCCGATGAGGACGATGTTCTCCTTGTCGCGCATCATCTCGCGATAGATGCGCTCGGTTGTCCCGTCGGGGTAGGTGGTGCCGAGGAATATCTCCGACGCCCGCACCGCCTGTGCCACCAGCATGTATAAACCACCCTCCGCGCGTACTCCGCGCTCGCTTGCCTCGGAAACCAGCCGTGTGCGAAGCGGGTTGTAAACCGCATCAATAACACCGAGTAGGGTGGGGAAGCGCGACACGTCGACGGGCACGCCGTCAAAATCACGGTACATACCGACGGGGGTCGTGTTGATGATGACCTCGACGTCGCGGTGCTCGCGCTCGAGCGTTTCGTAATCGATTATCTCGCCGCGTGCCGTGCGTGAAACGGTGATGATCTGTCCCGCACCGAGCGAGGTCGCAACCGCCCGCGCGGTCTTGGAGGTGCCCCCCGTGCCGAGGATGGCGACCTTCTTATCCTTAATTTCTACACCCGCGTGACGGATGAGCTCGCACATTCCGTAAAAATCGGTGTTGTACCCGTAGAGCAGGCCGTCGCGGTTTACCACCGTGTTGACAGCACCGATGAGCCGCGCCCCCTCGTCAATCTCGTGAAGGTGGGGCATTATCCTCTCCTTGTACGGAATCGTCACGTTGATCGCGCGGAAATTCCGCTCCCTTGCAAAGGCGTCAAGCGCCTCGGGCGCAATCTCGCAAAGCTCGTATTCGTAGTCGGCAAGCCGCGCGTGTATCTCGCGCGAAAAGCTGTGGCCGAGGTGCTCTCCGATGCATCCGTACTTCATTGGATTCTCCTTTTTCGTGGGTGTGTTGTATCCTGTGGTGCTCTTGTTTTTTTGCTGTAATCTTTTGCTGCCTTGTTGTATATTTCCGCTCCCGCGCTCGCAACCGCGAAAAGTGGGCTAAGTCCGACCCTGTGTGCGAAAAACGGGGTTTCAGGTGTGTTGTGTTGGAGGCTCTATGCCCCCTTGCCAATGCCACTATGTGTGCGAAAAACGGGGTTTTCTCTGTCACCTGTGAGCCTGTCTGGACCCTTCGTTTAGGGCACCCTGTGTGCGAAAAAACGGGGTTATTCCTGCGCGTCAGTCTTTCTCGCCGGCGAGGTAGTCGGTGCCGAATCTTGTCACGAGCAGGTCGGCAAGGGTGATAACGCTCACCGCGTCGACCACCGCGCGTGCGCGGTGAATGATGGCAGGATCGTGCCTGCCCGAGATGGACATTTTCGTCGCCTTGCCCGTCTTCATGGAAACCGAGCTCTGCGGCTTGAAGATGGATGGGGTCGGCTTGATGACCGTGCGGAACAGGATGGGCATACCGTTGGTGATGCCGCCGTTAATGCCGCCGTTGTTGTTGGTCGCGGTGACGATCACCTCACCGTCCTTCGTGAACTGATCGTTCGCCTCCGAGCCGAGCATGTCGGCAAGGCCGAATCCCGCACCGAACTCCACGCCCTTGAGCGCAGGTACGGAGAAGAGCGCGTGTGCCAGCATACCCTCAACCGTGTCAAACCACGGCTCGCCAACTCCGCGCGGCATGCCGATGACCGCGGTTTCAAGAATGCCGCCAACGCTGTCGCCATCCTCCTTCGCCGCGAGGATGATCTCCTTCATTTTCTCGCCCGCCTCCGTGGACAGGGTGGGGAACTCGACCCCGTCGAGCGCGGCGATATCCGCCGCGTAATCCTCAAAATGCCTGTCGGACACGTCGCGAATCCGCGAGATATGCGTGCCTATCCTTATACCCCGCTTCTCGAGGGCGAGGCGGATTATCGCCGCCGCGGCAACCAGAGCCGCGGTCACCCTGCCCGAGAAATGACCGCCGCCGCGATGATCCTGATAGCCGTGGTATTTGCACTCGGCGGTATAGTCGGCGTGCGACGGGCGGGGAATATCCGAGATGCTCTCGTAATCCCTGCTTTTCGCGTTCTCGTTCTCTATGATAAGGGTGATGGGCGTGCCCGTTGTAAACCCGCGATACACACCCGACGCAATGCGCGGGCGGTCGCTCTCCTTACGCGCGGTGGATATCCCCCCGCTCGGGCGCCGCTCTTCCATTCGCTTCATTATATATTCCATATCAACGGGGATACCGGGGGCAATGCCGTCGATTATCGCACCGACCGCCTCGCCGTGGCTCTCGCCGAATATAGTCACGCTAAGGCTTGAACCGAAGGTGTTTTTCATGCCGTTCCTCTTTCCTCCGCGCGGCGAAATTTGACACGCCCCGCGGGTAATTTGTTAAATGTAAACTACTATTTACCTTTTTTGCTGAGCCGGTTTGCCCTGCGCTTCAGTGCTTTAGCACTTTAGCCCTTGATGCCAAATACCGCCCCGACCCTTGCGGCGAGTGCCGCCGCGTCCAGCCGCTCGATACGGTGGGTGCCGATCTTATCAACGATAACCGCGTCAACGCCGCCCCCCTGCGACTTCTTGTCGTGGGATGCGTATTCAAGCGCCTCGGTGATGTCACCCGAATACTCGGCGGGCAGGCCGTGTGCACGAAGCACCGCTGACAGCCTTCCACGCACCCCCTCGGAGCACATCGGAAGCATGCCGAGCGCAACGCACTCGCCGTGATACAGGCTACCCCTTCTCTCCGCCTCGATCCCGTGACCGAAGGTGTGCCCGAAATTGAGCACGCGGCGAAGGCCGCCCTCGCGCTCGTCGCATTCGACGACCGCCTTTTTTATCCGTAACGCCTCGGTGATGACCCACTCAATATTTGAGTAGACCTCCTCGGGCGTGCTATTTTCAAAATACTCAAACAATTCCGCGTTCGAGGTCGCCGCCATTTTTATTGCCTCGCAAAGCCCCTCCGCACAAAGACGGGAGTCAAGGGTCGCGAGCACCTCGGGGTCGATGAGCACGCCCGACGGCTGATGAAACGCGCCGACAATGTTCTTCACCCCGCTGAGGTTGACGGCGGTCTTTCCGCCGATGGAGCTGTCCACCATCGCGAGCAGGGTGGAGGGGATGTTGTAAAACTCGATTCCGCGCATATACACCGCCGCCGCGAAGCCCGCAAGGTCGCCAACCACGCCGCCGCCAACCGCGACGACACAGTCACGCCTGCCCATCCGCATCTCGGACATGACGGTGAGCACCTCCTCAAGGGTCGAGAGGCTCTTTGACCCCTCGCCGACGGGCACCGTGTGGATCCGTGCCTCGCCCGTCACCTGCGCCGCGACCGCCTGTGAATATTCCGCGGGCACGCCCGCGTCCGTGAGTAGGAGCACGCGCCTATCTAGATTAAAATACTCGCCCGCACGCGAGAGCAGACCCGCACCGATCTGGATGGGGTAGCTCCGCTCGCCGAGCTCGACCGTTAATTTCGTCATATCAACCTCTCCGGTTTGTATTTATTGTACCCGCGATAATCTTCGGGGCCCCAAGATACGGCGTCTGCCGTCACTCGGAAAACTTGGTGTAGGTACCGACCGCCTTCAGCCTGTCGCAGTATTCGCCAAGCTCGGCAAGCATCGCCGCACCCTCGGCGGTCGAAATATTGCCCTCCGCCTCGACGTAGAAGTAATACTGCCAGAGCAGCTCCTTCATCGGCCGTGAGCGTAGCGTACGCATATTGAACCCGTGCTTACCGATAATGTCGATTGCCTTTGCAAGCGCGCCCGCCTCGTTGCGGACGGTGAAGAGCAGGATCGAATGCACGCCCATATCCGTGCCCGCGTGCTTATTCATCGCGCGGGTGAAAATGCCGAAGCGGGTGGTGTTAATTCCCGCATCGTTGACCCCCTCGATCAGCACCTCGAGGCCGAATCGCTCTCCCGCCTCCTTGCTGGCAATTGCCGCGACGGTCGGGTCGGGGGTGGTGGCGACGTACTCCGCCGCCAGCGCGGTGTTCGCGTACTCAAGCTCGTTAAGCCCGCGCGAGCGAATGAAAGCGTGACATTGACCGAGCGCCTGCGGATGGCTGACGACCGTTTTGACGTCAGAAAGGGAGGTACCCCTCTTTACGAGCAGATCGTGCGTCACGTCGATCTCGGTAACCGTGTTGACGTATAGCGAGCCCGAGAACATCAGGTCGCTGACCGCACCAACCTCGCCGTTTGAGCTGTTCTCAAGGGGGAGGAGTGCCGCGTCGCACTCGCCCGCCTCGACCGCGCGGTAGGCGTCGTCAAAGGAGGAGAAGGCAACCTTCTCGGCGCTCGGGAATGCGCGGCTCGCCGCAATGTGTGCAAACGCGCCCTCGGTGCCCGAGTAGGCGATACGCATCCCTGTGATAAGGCGGGTCTGGTAGCTCCGCGACACCGCCATCGTGTTCTTCAAAAAGTTGACGTAATACTCGCGTATTACGGGATCGTCGACAAGCTCCGAGTTGCGGCGGATCACCTCCGCCTCCCGCGCGGGATCAAGCACCTCGAGCCCGTGGGCGCGCTTGTGCTCGGCAACCATCTCGGACGCGCGCATACGCTCGACGAAGAGCGCCGCCATCTCGCGGTCGACGCGGTTTATTATTTTTCTTGCTTCTTCAAGTGAGTTTGCCATTGTTACTCCTTCGGCAGGATGCCGTACTCTTCTGCCAGCGCGCGGAAGGCGGGCAGGGAATTTTCAATCATCTGCGTGCCGACGCAGTAGGAAATGCGGACGTAGCCCGAAACACCGAAGCTGTCCGACGGCACGATGAGCAGCTCGTGGCGCTTCGCCGCCTCGCAAAACTCGACGGCCGAGGGCACGGGTGCCTTCACAAACATATAAAACGCGCCGTCGGGCTTCACTACGGTGAATCCGTAGGAGGTGAGCGCCTCGTAAAGCAGGCGGCGATTTCTGTCGTATACCGAGACGTCGGAGGTCAGACCGAGGCAGGCGGGCAGTACCTTCTGCAAAAGTGCGGGTGCGCAAACGTAGCCGAGCGAGCGACCCGCCCCCGCCACGGAGGCGTAGACGGTAGAATTGTCGGTCACCCGCGGTGAGACGAGGACGTAGCCAATGCGCTCGCCGGGGATGGACAGCGACTTCGAGAAGGAGTAGCAGACCACCGTGTCGGCGTAATAATCGGGGATGAAGGGCACCTCGGCGCCATCGTAAACAAGCTCGCGATAGGGCTCGTCCGAGATGAGGTAGATGGGGTGAGCGTACCTCTGCTCCGCGGCGGTGAGAACGGCGGAGAGCGCAATAATGTCCTCGCGCGAATAAACCGCGCCCGAGGGGTTGTTGGGTGAATTGACGATGATCGCGGCGGTCTTCTCGGTGATTGCCGCGGCGATCTTCTCCGCGACGGGGTGGAAGGATACGGGGTCACAGTCAACCTCGACGACGCTCGCACCCGTCCCCTCGATGAACACGCGGTATTCGGGGAAATACGGGGTGAGGACGATGACCTCCTCCCCGGGACATACAAGCGCGTGAAGAGTGCAGGTGAGCGCCGCCGCCGCGCCAACGGTCATATAAATATCGCCCGCCGTGACGGGGAAGCCGTGCGTTTTCGTGATATATTCCGCGACCGCCGTGCGGACGGAGGCATCCCCCGCCGCGGAGGTGTAGCCGTGAAGGGAAGTGGGCTCGACCTCGGTGATAAGGCGGACGAGCTCGCGGTTGACCTCGTCGGGTGCGGGCACGCTCGGATTGCCGAGCGAGAAGTCAAATACTCTGTCCTCGCCAATCTCCCTCTTGCGGCAAAGGCCGTATTCAAACAGGTCGCGTATCGCCGACCGATGGGTGCCAAGACCCGTCATTCTCTTGTTGATCATGATGTCCTCCCGAGTTATGTAAACGGTGTTAACATGGTGTTTTATACATTAATTATATTAATATTTTATAGGTGTGTCAAGTATTTTTTAAAAACCCCTTGCCATTTTTCGACCTCGGTGCTATAATGTATGTAAACAGTGTTAACTAGGAGGCAAAAATGGAAAACGAAAAGAATGTGCGTGAGCGGCTGATAAGCGCGGGAATAGTCGAGCTTGAGGAGCACGGACTGCGCGATTTCTCGCTCCGTCGGGTTGCCGCAGGGGCGGACGTGTCCTGCGCCGCACCGTACAGACATTTTCGCGACAAGGAGGAGCTCATCCTCGCCATCATCTCCTATATTCGTGAGAGCTGGGAGCTGCTCGCCGCGGGCATCCGCGCGGCTCACCGTGACGATACCCGTGCAACCGTGCTCGGCCTCGCGGTGGCATCCCTGCGCTTCTGGCTCGCAAACGGGAATCTGCGCTCGGTGCTCATGAGCGGACAGGACGAGCTTGACTCCGCAAAGAGGCAGGAGGTCAACCGCTTTGACGCACCCGTGATCGGTGCCGTCCGTGAGCACGCCTATGCCGTCGGCATCAAGGATGCGGAGGAGCTCGCCTTCACCGTCCTTGCCCTCATCTACGGTACGGTGACCCTCGTGTCCTGCGGCTCGGTCTCACCCACCGACGGTGCCGCCCGCCTAACCGAGCGCGTCGCCGCCCTGCTTTAACCTCCCGCCCAAGCATGCTCTCACGCCTGCATCTAACCATCCTCGCCCGCAGGGTGATTTCATTCGCATTCAGCGGATTTCATTCGTTGCCGTCAACGGATTTCACCGACCTTGGTCGATTTCATTCCGTTATGCGCAAATGCGCATAACGGCTACCCCGTGTCAAATTATCGACTATTTCGCGCTATCGCGACCTGTAAACAACTATTTACATTTGCAGAGTAAATGTAACGTTTTTGTGACGGCTATTGACTTTTGTATCCGTATTTACTATAATTTCTATGTAAATAAATGAAAGGATGAACAAATATGCTCAACACTCTTCTTGAAGCGGCGGCAGAAACCACCCCCGAGGTAACCCAGCCCGCCACTAACCCCCTCAGCACCATTCTCGACACCGTTTGGGCTTGGTGTGCAAACACAGGTATCAAAATCGTAATCGCGCTCCTCATCTTCGCAATCTCCTTCCGCGTTATCACCGTTATCGCAAGAAAGATTCAGAAGAAGGGCGACGCCGACAAATTCGACAAGACGGTAATGCGTACCCTCTCCTACCTCTTTAACATCGGTATGAAGGTGCTCGTCGTTATCTGCCTCATCGGCTATCTCGGCATCGACACCAGCGGTCTTACCGCGCTTGTTGCCTCCTTCGGCGTATGTGTCGGTCTTGCCGTTAACGGCGCGCTCTCCAACGTTGCGGGCGGCATTCTCCTGCTCGTTACCCGTCCGTTCCGTGTCGACGATTTCATCGAGGCGCAGGGCGTCAGCGGCACCGTCGAGGACATCCACATGGTCACCACCAAGGTCCGCACCACCGATAACAAGGTTATCTACCTCCCCAACGGCGCGCTCTCCACGGGCAATATCATCAACTATTCGGAGAAGCCGCTTCGCCGCGTTGACTTCGTATTCTCCATCGGCTACTCGAGCGACTATAACAAGGCGGTTGAGATCATCACGAACATCCTCACCTCGCACGAGCTCACCCTCGACGATCCCGCACCCTACATCCGTATGTCCTCCCATTCCGCAAGCAGCATTGATATTACCGCGCGCGTATGGTGCCTCAATGCAAATTATTGGACCATCTACGCCGACGTCATGGAGGCAGTTAAGGCCGCCTTCGACAAGGAGGGCATCGAGATCCCCTTCAACCAGCTCGACGTCCACGTCAAGAACGACTAAATTCGACCTCAAAGGGCAGGGAAGAAAAAACTCTGCCCTTTTTCTTTTTGCATAGCTATTGACATCAAGCAAAAAAGATGGTAAAATATACGGGCGACTGAAACGGAATTGCTTGCAGTCGTCATAACACCTTCTACCCGTGGCACAGCTGGATAGCGCGTCAGACTCCGCATACCGCGAATGCGGTATCTTGCCTGCGAGAAAGTTGTACCGAGTTGGTAGAGCGCAGGGAGCGCCCCTCCTCCAAGAGGTCGAGCGGGCAAACTCTGAAGATCGCCGACAGGCGACAAGTTTTGTTATTTAATTTTACATCTACCCGTGGCACAGCTGGATAGCGCGTCAGACTCCGACTCTGAAGGTCGTAGGTTCAAATCCTATCGGGTAGGCCAAAACAAAGGACACCCCCGCAAGGGAGGCGTCCTTTTTATTTGCCTATCACAGAGGTGACCTAGTGCGGAGCACCGTAGGTTCGCATACCGCGTAGCGGTATCTGCGAGCAACGCGAGCATACCCTATCGGGTAGGCCAAAAATTCGACAAGTTTCGACTTGTCGAATTTTTTATCCATTGCGAAAGCAATGGTATATCATCACGCTTTAGCGTGTATCTCATCCGCCTTGCCGAGTATATCTCGACAAGGCGAGTATATCATCAGCCGCAGGCTGTATCCTCTTTCGCAATGATGATATACAACGGCAAGCCGTTGATGATATGCAATACTTCGCATTGATGATATACACGCCTTTAGGCGTGATTTGCTTCAAATCCATCGGTTAAAAATCCAAAATATCTTTTTATCGCACCTTCACAAAACAAAGGACACCCCCGCAAGGGAGGCGTCCTTTTTATTTGCCTATCACAGAGGCGCACAGAGAAAAGCCCTCTGCTTTTTACCAAAAACAGAAGCAAATAATGATAGATTTGTGTTGATTTTTGATATTTTAAGAGTTGCTTTACACCCCTTTTTTTGTTATACTCAATTTAACCTACACACGGAATTTCCTACGGAATTCGCTCGGTTTTTCTCCCCTTATCTCGGCAAATTTTCTGCTGAAATACGACGCGTTGCTAAATCCGAGGGAGGAGGCTATTTCGGTAATGCTCATATATGGGTCCGCCAGCATCATCTGAACCGCCGCACCAATCTTCACGGAGGTTATCAGCTCAACCGCCGAGCAGCCAAGACTCGATTTCAATATCCTCGCTAAATGGCTGTAGCTTATATGAAGGGCGTCGGCTATTTCATTCGGCGTCACGTCATCGTGTATATGCTCGTGTATATACCGCTCGGCCTTTGAAAGATAGACGCTTGTCTCCCTGCTTGCGCGCTTCGCGACCGTGTCGATACTGCAGATGGACGCGTGAAGACGAAGGATTGCCGCCCTGACACGGATCTCGCGGTCAAACCCCTCTGTATCGTACTCGCGCATCGCGTCATCAAGCCTCGCCCGAAGCTCCGCCGACATCGGCTCGTCCGCGCGGACGACGAGGTATTTTATCCCGCCGTATCTGAATGGGGCGAGATACCTCATATTCAAAAACGAAATGTCCGAGGAATATATGACCTGCTCGGTGTAACCGAAAACGTAAATATCGTATCCCGTATTCGCGGCACGGACACCGTGCAAAAAGCGCGGGGAAAACAGGATAATATCCCCTCGCGAAAGCTCGATCTCCCCGTCATCCACCAATGCGGTAATGCCCTTATCCCGCACGGTGATTATCTCGAAGCAATCGTGCCAATGAAGCCCGCACTCGTAGAGTGAATCTCCGTTTTGCTTTGAAAAGGAAAAATCCGAGCCCTTCTTGTCACCGAAGCTCATGGGAATACTGCTTTTTATCTCAACCACCCCTATCTAATCTGATAAATACACTACGGTAAGTATATCACAAACGAAACCAAAAGTCCATAGGAGAAGGTCAAAATGAAAATTCTAACAGAAAGCCTATCAACACCCGTAAAATATAGCTGCGACGTGTGCGTCGCGGGAGGGGGTGTCGCGGGAATCGCGGCGGCGATCTCGGCGGCCCGTGCGGGACGCGAGCTGGGTATAAAAACCGACGTCATCCTGCTTGAACGCGGCTTTATGCTCGGCGGACTTGCAACCGCGGGCCTCGTTACGATCTATCTGCCGATTTGCGACGGACACGGAAATCAGGTTTGCTACGGCCTTGCCGAGGAGCTTTTTAGGCTATCGATAGAGTACGGTCACGAGGACAAGTACCCGAGTGCGTGGCTCGACGGCGGAACGAAGGAGGAGCGCGCGAAATCGAGATTCATAGTTCAGTTCAACGCCCAGCTCTTTGCAATGAGCGCGGAAAGACTTCTTAAGGAGGCGGGCGTCCGCATACTTTACGGTGCCGTCGCCGCCGAGGCAAGGGTCGAGGACGGAAAAATCAGTCATATCGTCATCGAGGGAAAGGGCGGCAGAGAGGCCATCGAGGTCTCGCGCTCTGTGATAGACTGTACGGGAGATGCCGATATATGCAAGCTCTCGGGGGCAAAAACCGCCCTTTATCCCGACGGAAACAAGCTCGCGGCCTGGTACTACGGGTACGGCAATCGGGATTTCCGACTCTATATGTGCGGGGTTCACGATACGCCGGGCGAGGTCGCAAACACCGACCTCGAGGACGAGCAGCGCTTTGGCGGTCTGTCAACCGAGGAGCTTTCGAGGATGACCGAAATATCACACGCGGCGCTGATGAATAATATCCTCGCCCGCAGGAGCGAGATCCCCGACCTCGTTCCCGTAACGATTGCCACAACGCCCGAGATACGAATGACGCGCAGGCTTGTAGGAAAATACGAGCAGGATATTTCCGAGGATACCGCGAGCTACGAGGATTCGGTGGGCATATACCCGAATTGGAGAAAATGCGGCCCCGTGTATGAGCTACCGCTCTCCACGCTTTACGGACGGGAGGTAAAAAACCTGCTCACCGCGGGAAGATGTATATCGGTTAGCGACGCTATGTGGGATATAACGCGAGTCATCCCCGTCTGCGCCGTGTCGGGAGAGGCGGCAGGTGTCGCCGCCGCGCTGACCTCTGAGCCCGAAAAGGCGGATATAAAGAGGATTCAGGCCTGCCTCAGGGGCAGGGGTGTATTGCTTAGCAGGGGTGAGCTGTATGGCGTTTGAGAACGCAAGGTGGATAGCACCGAGGAAGCCGCTTTCCGTCCCTGTATTTTGGCGGCGCTTCGAGCTGAATAGCCTCCCAACGGCCGCAAGGATAAACGTCACGGGGCTCGGATATTTCGAGGCGTACCTGAACGGTATTCCCTTGACGGACGAGCGGCTGATCCCGACGGCAAGCGACTACCTAAGGCGGGATTTTTCCGCGTCAACCTATCCCGTGCGAGATCACTTTACGCACAGAATATATTATCACACGTTTGACGTAACCGATTTTTTAAAGCACGGAGAAAACGTGTTAAAAATCATTTGCGGCGGCGGTTGGTTCGTTCAGAACGAGAGAATTGCCGAGGGCAGGATGGGGTATTCCGACAGACCCCAATGTATATATGAAATCGACCTTGACGGAGTGATAATACACTCCGACGGGAGCGAGAGCTGCTCGGAATGTGAAATACGAGGCTCCGAGCTGTTTATCGGTGAGGTTATCGACCTTGGATACCGATGCGAGGGGGAGGAGGGGGTAATCACCCTGCCACCGCCGGAATCCGTTATGACGCCCTCGGACGCCACGCCGGACAGAATAATAAGAAAAATTACCCCAATACGGATTTCCGAGAAAAACGGAAAAAGAATCTACGACGTCGGGGAAAACGTCAGCGCGCTCGTTAAGCTCGCCGTAAACGCCGAGGCGGGTGAGCGGTACGTTCTTCGATTTGCCGAGTTCTTAAACCGCGACGGTGAGCTTGACTTCACGTCCACGGGCGCGCAGGTTATCGGGGCGTCGGGTAGGCCGCAGATCATGCAGGACGTGTTCATTTGCGGCGGCGGACACGGCGTGTTTATGCCCAAATTCATTTGGCACGCCTTCAGATACTTCGAGATTTGCGGAAATTTTGCCTCCATCGAGGGCGTCGAGGTATGCGTTCTGCACGCCGACGTTCCGCTCACCGCCGAATTTGAATCGGATAGTGAGGGGTTGAATTTCCTCTTTGACGCCTATGTGAGAACACAGCTGTCGAATTACCACGGCTCGTATCCGTCCGACTGCCCGCACAGGGAACGGCTCGGCTACACGGGTGACGGGCAAATATGCGCCAAGGCGGCGATGATGATATTTGATTCCAAAATGCTCTACCGCAAGTGGATTCGGGATATTCTCGATTCGCAGGATCGCGATAGCGGTCATATCCAGCACACCGCCCCGTTTCAGGGCGGCGGGGGCGGCCCCGGGGGCTGGGGCTCTGCCGTGGTTACGGTGCCCTACGCCTACTTGAAGCAATTTGGTGACGAATCGATACTTAACGACACCCTGCCCGCGATGCGCCGTTTTATAGATTTTACGGCAGGCTGTATCGAGGACGGACTCGTCACGCGCGAATCCGACGGCGGATGGTGCCTTGGCGACTGGTTCTCCCTTGACGGGGCAAAATTGCCCGAGCCATTCGTGAATACCTGCTGGTTTATTCACGCGCTACGGCTTTACCGAAATATGTCGGATACGTCCGACGCCGAGATCGACGGGCTTGAAAATCGCTGTCTTGACGCCGTGAAAAGGGAATACCGTCGGCTTCGCCATATAGGTGCGGCAATCGTTTACGCCGTCTTCGTCGGTATTGAGGAGCCGTCCGTATGCGCGGATTTTTACGGTACGCTCGGCCATTTTGACACGGGCTTTCTGGCCACCGATATTTTGGTGGATATTCTGTTTGCAAACGGCTTCGGCGACGTGGCGTATAAGCTCCTCTCGTCAAGAGAGCTCGGCTCCTTCCTTTATATGAAGGATCGCGGTGCAACGACTCTCTTTGAAACCTGGCAATGCATCGGCTCCGGCTCGCACCCGATGTTCGGTGCGTGCACAAGACAGCTTTTCGAGGGTATCCTCGGCATAAGGCAGGCACCCGATTCTTACGGATTTGAAAAAATAAGCATCTCGCCCCACCTCCCCGCGGGCATGAATTACGCACGCGGCTCGCTCCTGACTCCGCGTGGGCGCATCACCGTTTCGCTGGAGCGAAGGGAGGGCAGGGTTTGCGTTAATACGACCGTCCCGAGGCAAATACAAATAATATCGCAGTAGGCGGGGCGGTGATGTGCCCACGGAACGAATCGCGGGCGCCGTACAGACTGCAAAACGCACGGGGGCGTGGGCCCATACCGTCAATAAGCAAAGCATCCTTTTTCACTACGCAAAGGGGCACCCGAGTCACGGGTGCCCCCTCCTTTTTCTACCCATTTCATAATTTTTAATAGGATGAAACAAAATTAATTATTCAAAAAAGCCCTTCCATTTTCGGGCAAAAGGAGTATAATCGGGGTAGAAAATACCCGAGGTGATACCATGACAATCAGAGAATTTTTCAATCTTGACCCGTTTACAAACCCGTACGAGGACAACCGTTGGGGCGGATTTCATATTGCGGTACTGCTTATCTGCATTGCGATTTGCGTCGCAACCTACTTCCTCAAAAACCGTGACCGCCGCCTTCGCGTGTGGATCATCCGAGGTGTGGCGATAGCCCTTCTCGCCTTTGAATTGACCCGCAGGGTAATCGGCCTCATCCAGATGAACGTCGGCTCGATGTCCTTCGGCGAGATTATGGCGAGCGACAGCTTCTGGTATCACATTCTCCCGCGTCCGTGGTGCGCTATCTCGGTCTGGCTGATAATCCTTGCCGCCGTGATTGACCGCGACTTCTTCTACAATATCGCATCGATGAACGCGATAATCTGCGTCATCATCTTCTTCGCATACCCGACCGCGGGCTTCAATAACGAGTTTATGCAGTTCGAGAACGTCTACTCCATCACTACCCACGCACTGCTGCTCGTCGGCTCGGTTTCCATGATCACGATGGGCCTGACCGACTTCAAATACACCCGCACGAAATGGTATAACAGCGCCCTGCGCGAGCTCGTCGCGATAGTCTGCGTGCTCGGCTACGCCCTCTTGCAGGTGTTCGTCCTCAAAATCCAGCACAACGCCGACCCGATGTACTTCATGCCCACGGGCTCGATGGAGGGCTACGTCAACGAGGTACAGGCAATCGTCGGCCTCTCGGGCCCCCTGTACGTCCTCCTCTATTCGCTCTTCCTCGCGTTTTATTTCAACCTCTTCTTCCTTATTCAGATGGCCGTGGACAAAAAGCGCGCGAAAAAAGATTCGTAAAATAACGAAATAACCGAATAACGAAATCCCCCTGCTGTGAGGCAGGGGGATTTTTGCGTAACGGGTGCTCGCGGCAGACCGTTTTCTGTTGGTTTTTGCGTAACGGGTGCTCGGGGCAGACGATTTTCGGTTGGTTTGTGCGTTTTGGTCACCGTCACACGTCAAGCGCGGTGATATCCTCCACGGTTTCGCGGCGGACGGCAAGGCGGTCAACACCGCCCGAGAGCATAACCACGGGAGGGCGGGGAATACGGTTGTAGTTCGACGCCATCGAGTAGTTGTACGCCCCCGTCACAAGACAGGCGATAAGCTCGCCGCGCGAAATATCCGCGGGCATAAGCTGGTTTTCCTGCAAAATGTCCCCACTCTCACAGCAACGCCCGACAACCGAGCAAAGGAGCGGCTCGTCACCGACCTCGCGCTCTGCGGGGATGATGGTGTAGGGCGAGCGGTAGAGTGCAAATCGCGGGTTGTCGGTCATACCGCCGTCAACCGAGACGTAGGACTTGTACCTCGGGATATTCTTCACCGACCCGACGGTATATACGGTCAGCGCCGCATCCGCAACGATGGACCGACCCGGCTCCATCGCAATAGTGGGGCAGGGGATGGCGAGGCGCGCACACTCGGCGTGAATATGCTCGCCAACCTCGCGGATGTTCGCCGAAATATCGAGGTGCGGGTGCTCGGCAACGTATCTGACACCGTACCCACCGCCGAGGTCGAGCATCTCGGGCAGGTAGCCGAGCTCGCCATATACGTCGGCGATAAATTCAAGCATGACCGTCGCGGCGTCAAGGAACACCTGCGAGTCAAAGACCATCGACCCGACGTGACAATGGAAGCCCGCAAGACGGATTCCGTCAAGAGAGAGGGCAAGGCGGGTGATCTCCATGGCCTGTCCCGTCTCGATTGCCGAGCCGAATTTTGAGTCAACCTTGCCCGTCGCAACCGCGGCGTAGGTGTGCGGGTCAATGCCGGGCGTCAGGCGAAGGAGCACGCGCGCCCGCCTGCCGCTTTCGCGGGCAATTCTGTTAATCGAGAGTAGCTCGTCCCGCCCGTCGACGACGAAGCCGCCGACCCCGTTTTCAAGGGCAAAGAGGATGTCCGCATCCGTCTTGTTATTCGAGTGGAAGAGCGCGTTTTCAAGTGGGTATCCCGCACGCACCGCGGTGTAGATCTCACCGACCGACACGACGTCGATGCCCATATTTTCCTCACTCATTATCTCGTAAATGCGCTTGAAGGACGCCGCCTTCGACGCGTAATAGACCGCGCACCCCTCACCAAATACATCGGCGAGCGCGGACTTGTATTCGCGGCAGTTGTGCCTTATTCTGTCCTCGTCGTAGAGGTAGAGTGGCGTGCCGTATTTATGTGCCATCTCGGGCACGCTCACTCCCGCGAGCAAAAGCTCGTTCGTGGCACCCCGTGTCAAATTATCGCACAGTAAATCTGTCGTTTTTGTCAACATTTGTTTACCTCATTACAGCATTTTCGCCCGAAGAGTTGCCCCGTCGAGCGGACAGAGCATGGCGGGCGGCACGTCAAGGACGGTGATACATCCGACCATCCCCCGCGCGCTCATTCGCGCCACGGCGCGGGCGTAGGCAACGAGGACGCTGCCCGTAAATTCGGGATTCGACCCGAGGGTGAGGCTGAACTCCACCGTGTGGGTGTTCTCGCCGTCCTTGCCCGTTTTGCCGTTGCGGATAACGCTACCGCCGTGGGGCATTCCCGCGTGCTCGCGACGGAGCTCGTCAAGGCTCACGAAGCTGACACTCGTATCGTAGTCGGCAAAGTAGTTGGGCATCTCCTTTATCTGTCGCTCAATACGCTCGAGGTCGGCGCCATCCTCCGCCACGACGTAGCACTCGCGACGGTGCTTCTCCCTCGTCGAGAGGGTCGGGCATTCGCCCGCGCGCACCGCCTCGATTGCCTCGGGCACGGGCACGGTGTACTGTCGCGCATCGACGACACCCGCGATCCTGCGGATCGCATCCGAGTGCCCCTGGCTTATCCCCCGACCCCAGAAGGTGTAGTCACACCCGTCGGGTAACACCGCGGAGGCATACACCCTCGCGATGGAAAACAGACCGGGGTCCCACCCCGCAGAGATCAGGGCAAGCCGCCCGCCTTCCTTCGCCGCCTCGTCAACCCGCTCGAAATGCTCGGGTATTTTTGCATGCGTGTCGAAGCTGTCTATTACGTTAAACCGCGCCGCAAGTGCGGGGGTCATCTCGGGCAGGTCGGTCGCACTGCCACCGCAAAGCAGGAGCACGTCGATATTCCCCTCCCACTCGGCAAGGCTGTCGGTGTGATACACCGCCGTACCGAACGGCGACCTGACCGACGCGGGATCGCGCCGCGTGAATATTCCGACAAGCTCGCAATCGGGTGCGGCGTACGCCGCACATTCAACCCCGCGACCGAGGTTGCCGTATCCGTATATTGCAATTCTCATAAAATTTCCTTTGAATCTGACTCTCGTTAACTTTTTCGCCGCCAAGCGCGGCGGCTTTTTTGTTGGGCTACCCTCGCCGCGGGTGCGGCTTTTTTGGTTGGGCTACCCTCGCCGCGGGTGCGGCGCTTTTCTCGGCGTTATACCTTCGCGTCTGCCTTGTCGCCTGCGGCGATCATATCCTTCATCGAGTACATACCCTCGGGCATCCCGATGATAAACTCCGCCGCGGCAATTGCCCCCTCGGCAAACAGGGCGCGGCTATGCGCCTCGTGACGCAGGGTTATCGTTTCCGCCCCCGTGCCGATGCGTATCTCGTGCTCGCCGACGATATTGCCGAGGCGGACCGACTGAATACCGATCTCGTTCTTGTCCCTCGGGGTGCGGCCGCTTCTGCCCGTGCTGATATACGCCTCGGGGCGGACGGTGCAGATTTCCTCCGCCAGCATAAGCGCGGTGCCGCTCGGCGCGTCGAGCTTTCTTGTGTGGTGGGTCTCAACTATCTCAATATCCGCGTCGGGCAGGGCTATTGCCGCCTTCTTCGCCAGTTCGCAGAGCAGGGCAACCCCAACCGACATATTCGCCGCGTAAAACACGGGCACGCATCTCGCCGCGTCGGCGATTGCCTCCTTTTCCGCCTCGGTGTGACCCGTCGTCGCAACAACGATGGGCAGGCCCGCGTTGACCGCAAGTGCGCAAATCTCGGGTGCGGCGCTGTGGTGTGAAAAATCGATGATCACGTCGGCACCGCGGGTGTCCGCCTCGCGCGCGCTTCTATAAAGGTTATCCTCCTCGGTCACGCTTGGGTCGATCCCCGCGGCAAGCGTCGCGCCGCGGTATCCGCGCTCGCAAAGCGAGATGACCTCCCGCCCCATAAATCCGCGACATCCGTTAAGCAGTATCCTCATTAAATCAGACCCTCCTTCGCCATAAGGGAGAGAAGCTTTTCCTCGTTCTTCTTCTCCATCGGGGTCAGGGGCAGGCGCAGGTAATTCTCGCCAAAGCCCATTGCCGACATTGCCGCCTTGACGGGTATCGGGTTGACCTCGCAGAACAGCGCGTTGATAAGCGGAATGAGGCGAAGCTGTGCCTCGCGCGCCTCGGCGATACGCCCCTCGAGGAAATCGTGGCACATTTTCGAGGTCTTTGCGGGCATGAGGTTTGAGAGCACCGAGATAACGCCGACACCGCCGAGCGAGAGGATGGGAATTATCTGGTCGTCGTTGCCCGAATACACGTCGATCTTGTCGCCGCAGAGCGAGAATAGCTCGGCAATCTGCGAAATGTTGCCCGACGCCTCCTTGATTGCGACGATGTTCGGGTGCTCGGCAAGGCGGGCCACCGTCGCGGGAAGAAGGTTGCAGCCCGTGCGCGAGGGCACGTTGTATAGGATGCAGGGCTTGGTCGACACGTCGGCCACCGAGGCGAAGGAGCGGTACATACCCTCCTGGGTCGCCTTGTTGTAATACGGGGTGACGAGCAGCATCGCGTCCGCCCCAACCTCGCAGGCGTATTTGGTCAAATCGATGGCGTATGCGGTGTCATTCGAGCCCGTGCCCGCAATGACGGGAACGCGACCCGCGACCCGCTCGACGGTGAATTTGATGGCCGCCCTGTGCTCCTCGTCGGTGAGGGTGGAGCCCTCGCCCGTCGTGCCGACGGTGACGATGGCGTCGATGCCGTTCTCGATCTGCCAATCAATAAGACGGCCGAACTCGGCGTAATCTATTCCCTGTGCGGTGAGGGGGGTGATTATCGCGGTTGCCGCGCCTGTGAATACTCTGTTTTTCATAACTATCTCCTAGTGTATTTTACTTGCTCCTGCGTCGCAAAATGACGTGTGTGCGACAAATAAAAAAGGACAGCGCACGGCTATCCTTGAAATCTTGGCAGAATTTCGATAGCTCTCCGCAAATAAATGCGACAACAGAACGGATATTCTCCGTGCTGCCAGCCGACCGAATCCCACCTCGGCGACTTCGGCACCCACGCCTTTCCCGCACGCCCATCGGGTGGGCATCGCCGTGCGGTAGTCTTCGTGCAGTGCGCCTCTATCACGCGTATTCTTTTATGGGGATATTGTAGCACACCCGCCGCCCGTTGTCAATAGGGTTTGGGGAGTTTTTGAGATTTGTTTTGGGGGTGGGGCGCGGCGAGGTGCGTGTCGATTGTAGGGACCGGCGCGTTTTTGTAGGGACCTGCGTCCTCGACGGTCCGAGCCGAGCAAGGCAATAAAATCGAGGCAAAACAAGGGGCAACCGAGCCATACACGCAACCCTGACGGCATCCGTTTTGAACATCACCTTGTCACGGACCGTCGAGGACGCCGGTCCCTACAAACGCTCCGCGCACAAATATCACTCTTCCTCCCACTCGGAGATGACGTGGATGCGCTCGTCGCCCTCGACGTACTTGATACGGAGCCTGTCGCCGATGCGAATGAGGATGAGGCTCTCGTCCGCCTCGAGATAGCCCTTGTAGACCTGGCCGTCCTCGGCGGTGATATATACGGTTGCGACGTCTGCGACGGTGACGACACGGACGTTCTCGACGGTGACGGTGACCTCCTTGGTCGCCGTGCTGATGTTGTCGCCGCTCTGCTGGAGCAGCTTCTTGTACGCGCTCATCGCCTCTGCCTGGGTCGTGCCCGTGGCAACGATGCTGTAATTCGATACCTTAACGAGGGCGAAGAGCTTGACAAGCCCGCCGTCATCCTTCAGCACCATTATGTAGGTCGCGTGACCCGACACGTTAACGAGGGAGGGGAAGGATGCGACGTAGCCCTTCTCCTGTACCTCACCCTCTGCCGCCGCCATTGCGGAATGCTCCTCCGCACCGATAACGGGGTAGAACTTGTACTCTCCCGTGCGTGCGTTAGAAAGGATGAAGCCGATGTTCGACTTGTCCGCGGTGACCGAGGTCACACCCGTGAAATACCACACGTCGTCGCCGAGCGCGATGTAGCCGTAGTCGTCCGTCGTCTGCTTGCAGTCAACGTTGCCGATAATACTGTTGAGGAAGCCGCCAGAGTATAGACCGCGCCAATCGTACTTTTGGCAGGCGAGGTCGCCGTCAAATACCACGTCGATCCAGGAGGGCGCCTCGGAAACGGGGTGCAGGCTGCTCTCACCGTTTACGGGATTGAAGATTATCACCTCGGTTACGTCCTTCGCACCGAACCAGAACACCTGCGGCTCCGCACAGGAAACGATGTAGAAGGGCTTGCCCTCCTCGTCAACCTCGAACATAACCGAGGAGAATATCTTCGTCGGGTATTCGAAGCGCAGCTTGCGCATCAGGTCCTCGCCAAAGTAGGCGCTGTGCGCGTATTTGATAGGCTCGTCGAGCTTGATGTACTCGGCGTCGCTCTTAACGGGGTCGACCATAACCATACCGGGGATGCCGCGGTCGTTGTTCGCCACCCATTTGAAGAAATCGTCGTATTCGAGGTTCGCCACCTTCTTCGGCGCGCCGTGATAGTTTATCTGCGTGTAGGTGTCGCTCACACGGTACTGCGAAACCACGTCGGACAGCGAGCCGAGCGTCCTGTCGCCGAGGATCTGCGCTGACGGCGTGTCCATGAGGGCGATGTTTGTGATCTCGCTCGCCTCGGGCATATCCTCGTCAAATTCCGCCTCGGTGATGCTTATCACCTCGGCATAGGAGCGGGAGAAGAAAAGGGGCGAGGATATCAGCATACCGAGAAGAGCCACGGTGATAGGGGTAATAGCCACGAGGATGGCAATGACCGACACGCGGTTAGCACGGCGGCGCTCCTCCTCGGATCTGCGCCTTTTTGCCGAGGGCTTGCCCTTCGGCGCGCTCTTTATCTTCAAGGAGATCGCAACCGCGCTCCAATCGATGTTAAGGTTGATGAAGGGTACCGCCCCCGCAACGAGTATCGCGGTGAGGTATATCCAGAAGCCCATTGACCGCAGGTTGATCGCAGGTAGGAAGAAATACCAGCCCACAAGCCCGACCACAAGGGCAAAAATGACCGACAGCACGACCGCCGTCACGTTGATTTTTTCAAAGAATTTTTTCATAATATGACCTTTCCCGTGGGTTGTCCCCACTACCGTAATAACCCCGCAAGCCCCGTTTTTTCGCATGCCCGCGGCATTTTCACACGGTTTATATGCAAATTGTAGCACACCGGGCGGCAAAATGCAAGAGGGGATGCCGCGCGGTGCGGGGAGTGATATAATTGTAGGGACCGGCGTCCATAAGCCTTCCCTTGTAAGGGAAGGTGGATTTCGCGTAGCGAAAGACGGATGAGTAGTCAAGCCTCCCCCTTTGGGGGAGTGTGGCAGAGAGTTGCTACGCAACTCGACGGAGAGGGCAAAGCCTCCCACTGCGCACCAAAGTGTGGTCGCGTTTCGTTAAGCCTCCCCTGCTAAATTTGTAATGAAAACAAAAAAGCCCTCGACTATATCGCAGAGCTCTTTTGCAAAGACGATTAGGAATAACTCAAATTCTTTTATCTTTTCATCGATATCAGTTTTAATGTCAATTCATCCATATCGTTATGATAATACTGATCCAACACCCGGTGAAACACCGAAGCACCCTCGCTTATGTGCGCAAACAATGTCATAGATGACCTTAATTTTATCGAATCTGTGTAGCCAAATATATCAACCGGATTTCTTTTGTCTAACGCAATAAGAGCGTTGGAGATTTCTATCAATCTTGCCGATAATACAGGATGTTGCATATACGCCTTCGCTTCTTCAATGTTCGATATGGCATACTTTCGTGTCATTGGACTTGACCCCAGACCCTTAATTTGAGGAAATATAAACCACATCCAAAATGTTCGCTTGCGTCCGAATCTAATTTCCTCTAAAGCTGTTTCGTATGTGTTTTTTTGCGCCTCAATAAACCTATCTAAAGACGGGAATAAAAGTTTTCGATTGAAGATACCTATTACTATTTTTTCGTATGCGTTATATATGTATTCATCTTCAAAACTTCTGGCTGCCTCAAACTCTTCTTGGTATTTTGTTTTTAAACAAAGGTGATTTCCCATGCCTAACTTTACATGAAACCATTCTCTTTGATCATTAAATCTAGTAAACAACGCGTTAACCATATCGTTGCTTATTCCCTTATTGTATCTGTTTCCTTTGTATAGTTTAATCTCCCCGTCCAGTAAAACATAATACTTTATCTCTCCGGGCATACCCATCGCACCGCCTTCTGCAAACATAAAAGCCTCGACGTGCTCAATCTCAATTTTCTTTAAGATATCGTTGCTATCAATTCGAATAGTATTCATTATCTATATTCCTCCGTAAAAAGGGGCGTTTTTACGGAACGCCCCAACAAACCGTTTGAGTTAACAACCACGAAAACTCAACACAACCACCAACCCGAGGTAGCATCCGCTAACCTCGCACTATATAACAAGCATTATTATTTGCCGGTTATCAAAAATTTACCTCTAACACCACATTCTGGTGCGAATCAGTAATTCCTCTAAGGTATATATTCTAAATTCTTCAAGTGCTTTTCTTAAACTTATGTTTTCCATAAAGTATCCGTTCCAAACATCGTTTGCTCGAAATTCACAATGCATTCCGCTCTTATCAGTATATGAAACGAAATCAAATTTCCTCTTTACCCACTTAGCAACACTTGTTGAAGAATAACCATAATATCTACCTCGAACCAAATATTGCACCGAACTCGTAATTTCACCAAACGATATTAGAAAATCACAGTTTAGCTTATCTACTTTCATTTTTAAAAATCCTAGGTAAAAAAGAAATTTATATTTACATTAAAAAATTCTGCAAGTTCTTGAAGTATGCTTACTTTATTAATTCCTTGGTTTATATATCTGCTTATTGTTCTAAGATCAGCACCAAAATCCAAAGCAAACTCTTCCTGTGTAGAATAATTCTCGTTGATCAATTCTCTTAGCCTTTCTCCGGCGCGAGCACAACAATCGATCTTGCTCATAATTCACCTCTCAAAGCCATACGATGTTTATCGCATTGCTTAATCCAAGTGGGCATCTGATGCATTCGCGGATAATAATGCTGATAAGGAAGTTCTCTCTTTGGCATAGAAATACCACCTTGATTCGAGGGAGAAATAAGCGCGCTTAGTTTTTCGCAGGATTTTGCATATCTTGTTGTAACATTGGGTTCTTTAGGCAGATAAAGCTCTGTTGTTTCTTTTATCTCCTTCATATCTTTATCGTAAGGATCTAACGGCATCGCATCGGACCACTGAAAGCAACAGTGATAGTTCTTTACCTCCATAACCTTTTTTCGGATATACTCTTTCGTCAAGTCACCATTGCAAACGGGGTGGATGTTTATATATCTTTGAATAATATCTTTATCTGAAGCCGTTGCAGTGAAATCCCATGGACGAATAGCAAAATTCGAAAAAGGCCCCATTTTAATCTTAGCAAAAGAATAGAACTCGGTATAACCATATTCCAGGTAAACCGGTCTCAGTTTAACGAGAGAAGAATAATGCAAAAAACAATTCGGCAATACTGCGTCATGTATGTTGAGCACAGAAACCAAAAAATTATACTCCATTATTTCGTCTTTTGAAATTGGCTCATCATGCAATATTTTGAAGAAGAGTTTTTGAGCATTATCAACCATTTCAAGATATGAAGTCCAAAGTTCCTTCGCTTGATCAAAGTCAGCAATTACGTGAGTTGTAATTGATAATCTTTCGATTTTTGCATTGGGGTGAAATGTACCTGGGATGAAATCATCGAATCGTTTTGCCGTGTCAATTAATCTGCTAGTGATTTCAGACATATCAATGTCGTTATCATGTTGCAATTTCCATTCCCTGTTATATGCTTCCATTGCAAGCGGAAGCAATTTAAAATATGGATATTTATCATAATACTTATATATTTGATCGGTATCCAATTCGATAATGGCTTCATATGTAGTTCCCAAAATTTCTGCTGCTTTGGAAATATAATGCGGATCACTGCTCAATCTACAGTTGGCAAATTCTCCAAAGTCATTTTCTGTAACGAAACTCTCCTCTTCCGTGTCATCAAAGAAAAAGCTATAATTGATATTATATTTTTCAAAGATTATTCTAACGAAATACTCATAAAAATCATAGATATTATCACAATTATCAATATTCATGTCGAATCCCTCCTTTATTGTGACCTTATTATATCACACATCGATATTATTGTCTAGGACAGTTTTTGTCTTATAGGATATTACCGCTCCAATATCATCTTTATTACAAAAAGGAGAACGGCGCGAGCCGTTCTCCTAAATGATTATTGGATATCTGTAAGCTGCGTTCGGCGTACACCGAACGTTATACACCACCCTCGTTTTATTTTTCCTCCCGCCGCGGGGACGGGGGATAGGTCGGGGTATTCCCTCTTTTTATTTTTCGTTCGGTTACGAGCACCTTGGCGAGTACGGTGACGAGGGCTTGGATATTTTCACCCCTTTTTTCCTCCCGCCGCGGGGACGGGGGATAGGTCGGGGTATTCCCTCTTTTTATTTTTCGTTCGGTTACGAGCACCTCGGCGAGGACGGTGACGAGGGCTTGGAAATTTTTACCTTTTTTTTCCTCCCTTCCCGGGGACGGGAGCGGCGGTCACTCGCTCTCGGGGTGCTTTGCGAGGACCTCGGAGAGGACGGTGGCGAGGGAGCGGGCGCCGGCGAGGAAGGCGTGCTTGCCGCTTTCAAAGACGTAGGGGTTTTTGAAGGTGGAGTCGGTGAGCTGATTGAGGCCGCCGAAGCTCTCGAGGTGCGGCTCGAGGGTGATGACCGTGTCCGTGGAGCGGTGGTTATCGCAGGACGCGCAATTGCCCGTGCAGACGGCGGGGGTGGTGGCGCGGGTATGCTCGAGCTCGGTCAGCCTTGCGAGGTGGCGGGAGAGGATCTCGGCTATCATTGCCTCGCCCTTTCCCGCGGGGACGATGGCGCGCTCGTAGAGCGCGTCCTTGATGTGGAAATAGTCGACGTAGGGGGAGAGGCTCTCGTACGCGGCGATAGGCTCGTACCCATCGAGGACGAAGTTGCCCATATCGAAGACGGCGCGTAGCCTGCCCCCCATGGCGTCGAGCAGGCGGCGGCAATCCGCGGGGGATTCGCCGAATATTTTTGCCTCGTTTTCGTGACAGAGGGTGATGCCGTATTTCCACGCGAGGTCGATGAGCGCGGTCATTTTCTCGCACACCTCGGGGAATGCCGCATCCCTCTCTACCCCGTCGGGCAGGTAGAAGGAGAACACGCGCACGCGGGTCGCGCCGAGGATATTCGCCACGCGGAAGCAGTTTTCGGCAAGCTGAAGGTGCGCCGAAAAATCGTCGTCGAGGCCGATCTTGCCAATCGGTGAGCCGATCGAATAAACCGAGATGCCCGCCGCGTCGAGCGCGGCGGCGAGGCCCCCTGCCTCACCTTCGGTGAGGGTGGCGATATTTTTCCCGTTCACGAAGCGCGGCTCGATATGCGTGTAGCCAAGCTCGCAGAGGACGGCAATCTGCTCGGTTATATCCGCCGAATACTCGTCGGCGAAGGCGGAGAGGATGAATTTCGCCATATCAGAGCCTCTCAACCTTCTCCTCGTTACCCGAGGCAATTGCGCGGATCGTCGCGTCGATCACGAACACGGGCCCGAAGAAATCCGTCGCCGCCATCGGCGAGGGCGCACCCGTGAGGATGTGGTAATACTCCTCCATCTCGTAGGCGAAGATGGCCTCGGTCACGCTGACGGGGGTGGTATGCACGCCGTCGGCAAGGCTGGCGGCGATATTGTAGACGTAGTTACCCTGAACGTACTCGGCATAGACGTCGTAGCCGTCGTAACGGTAGACGCAGTTGACCTGTCCGTCGCGGACGAACGCCCTGACCGAGGTGGGATAGTAGCCGAATACCTCCTCCATCATCTGGACGAGGTGCTGGGAATAGAACCAGAAATCGCCGTAGGGGTTCTTAAGGTCAACGGGTGCGCGCAGATAGCCGCCGAGGATATTGCCCGCGCTCTCTGCCCTCTTTTTCATTTCGCGGACCTCGGGGGTGAGGGCGACCGAGGAGCCGCCCGAGAAGCGGTTGCCGTATTTTTCAAGAAGTGCGGCGAGCTCGCGCGCGTCGGCGACCGAGGCGGTGGCGGGCTTGTCGATGAAGACGGGGATGCCCGCGGGCAGGTAGGGGCGCAGGTATTTCAGGTGATTGTCGCCGTGGCGGGCGGTCACCATCACGCCGTCGACCCTGCCGACGAACTCGTCAAAGGAGGCGGCGGTATATACGCCGTAGTTATCGCGCATGCGCGCGTTTGCCGACTCGTCATCGGTATAGACGCCGACAACCTCGACGTCGGGGTATTTCCCTGCCTGAATAAGCTTTATGAAGGCGTCGGCGTGCGAATTTTCACAGCCGAGGATAGCAATTTTATACATATTTTAGCCCTCCGTGGTGGGGTAAACGAGCGGAAGCGGGTTTTCCGCGTGGACGGTTTCGATGACCGAGATGATCGCGGCGGCCATTTCGGGGGTGACCTCCATTTCCCTGCCCTCGGTGATTCTCGCGTGGACCATGCGATAGAAGCGGTCAACCGCGGTATCGAATGCAGAGCCTGTGAACTCTCCCTCCTCCTCGTGGGTGACGAGCTGCTCACCGCAGTAGATGGGATAGCCGTTCTCGTCGGCGAGCGATTCAAAGATGACGGGGCGCTCGGGATTCTCGCCCGGGGTGATATACTTCATTTTGTATTTAGCGGTCGTCGACTTGTAGGTTCCGAGCGAGCCCATAATGAGAATATTGTAGTCGCTGAACGCGTCGACCGAGCTCATCTCGATGTCGACGACGGGCTTGCCGTGGGCGGCGAGAATGATCTTTGCATAGTCCTCACCGTCGCCCGAGGTCAGCGCGGTATCAAGACGGGAAAATGCGACCCGCACGTCGGGCGAGAAGCCAAGGAAGCCAAGACCCATGCCGATCGGGTGGGGGCCGGTGTTATACACGCTACCCGCACAGCGGGAAAGGAGCGTCTGCCAATCCCAGCGGCGGGCAAGACCGTTGTAGTGGATAGAGATCTGCTTAATATCGCCGAGGACGCCCGAGGAGATGACCCTGCACGCCTCGGTGTAGATGGGCGCGAGGAAGGTCTGCTGGAATACCGCGAGGGTGACGCCGTGCTTTTTCGCAAGGGCGATGAGGGTATCGCACTCGCCACGGGTGCGGGCAAACGGCTTTTCAACCACTACGTTGAAGCCGTGGGTGATGAGGTCGCGGGTGGTCGAATAATGCTCGTCGGAATAGGAGGCGTTGACGACGAGGTCAACGTCGGTGAGGGAGTACAGCTCCTCGACCGAGGAGAGGCCGATACAGCCCGCGTACTCCTCCTCTGCCCTTTTGCGGCGGGCGGGGTCGCGCTCGACGACGTATTTGACGGTGCAAATATCGTTCATTTCGGATTTGAAATAGGCACCGTGGATATCACGGCCGCTTCTGCCCTGTCCGATTACTGCCAAGGTTAGCTTTTTCATAAGAATACTCCTTTGAAATATATTTCTAAATTCATTATAGTATAAGAGAAATAGTAAGTAAATAGCAATTTTCATCTAAACATATTGCAAAAAGTGTAAAGATGTGCTAATATTAGAAAAAAGGAGGTGGAGTATAAAATGCTTATGAATCTTCACGGGGACGGGTTCGTCCTTAACCACGGGGTCATCGATTCGCCGCGGGCGGAGGATTTCCCGCCGCATTTTCACGAGGCGTGGGAGCTGTTGTTCCTTATTCGCGGGGACGTGACCTATCGCGTCGGGGGCAAGAGCTACAAGCTGCGCCGCGGGGACGTCGTGCTGTCGCGGCCGACGGTGCTTCACCGTATTGAGCCGTCGCCAAAGGAGAGGTACGAGCGGTTTAACGTCATCCTCGACGCGTCGATAATCCCCGAGCGGATAATGGCGGCACTGCCACCCGAGGTCGACGTGTTCAGCTTTGGCGCGACGGGGCGAATCGTCGATATGTTCGACCGCCTTGTCGATTACGCGGGGAGGTTTCAGGAGGAGGAGCTGTTGCTCCTTGCGCGGGGGATGATACTCGAGCTGATGTGCAATCTCGCGGCATCCGACGGCTATGCCGTCGGGCAGACGGTGACGAACCCCTTGATTGCGGCAGCGCTACGCTACGTTGACGAGCACCTGACCGAGATCAGCGGAATTGACGAGATGTGCGAGCACCTGTATATCACGAAGAGCCACCTGCACCACCTGTTTACCACGCACCTCGGCGTCACGCCGAAGCGGTATATCAACTCGAAGCGCCTGCTCCTTGCCCAGCGGATGATTCGCCAGGGGCGGCGCGCGACCGAGGTCGCGACCGAGGTCGGCTATGCCGATTACGCCACCTTTTTCCGCGGGTATAAGAAGTATTTCGGCTATCCCCCGTCCGAGGAGGTCACGAGGGTGAGCCTCGACGCCATCGTCGGATAAGCGCGGAGAAAGGATGAATAATAACAATTAAGGAAGAGAACGGCGCGCCGTTCTCTTTTTTTCGTAAGCCTCCCTCGGGAGGTGGGGGGGTTGCGGAGCAGCCGAGACGGTGGAAGGAGAAAGCGGGAGCGAGATAACCACAAAGTTTATTGCTCCGTGATTACAATGCCTTGCGCGTGCTCCTTGTTGTTTTGTCCGACTCTTCTCGGAGCGTCGAGGTGAAAATCACATCGGTTTGTAGGGGCCGACGTCCTCGGCAATGGACACACCGTTCGTAGGGACCAGAGTCCTCGCGCCGAGGTAGCGTGCGCACCGTTTGTAGGGACCGGCGTCCTCGACGGTCCGTGACACAGCGGGATGCAAACAATTGCCATCGCCCGTGCGTGTAAGGCTCGGTTGCCCCTTGTTTTGCCTCGTTTTTTGCCGCGCCCTCCTCGGACCGTCGAGGAC
>JAZODF010000033.1:0-6523 GCA_045596865.1 Eubacteriales bacterium | reverse complement strand
ACCGCTTGGCCTCCGACTTGGATTTCCAAGGCTGAAATCGTAAACGTTTTCCGCTCCTATTTCACTTGCGCGGGTCTTGCTGTATTCAAAAATCTCTCTTATAATAGAGCGCTTGCTTCCAAGCCCGAACATTTTTTGATTGTATCCCATAGTATCACCTGTTAGCGAGATCCTCGCACGACATCGTATGGATTCCGTTTTCGGTGAGGATTCTGTCCACCTTTTCGATATCAGACGCCTTAAGAACAACGTACGCCTGGTCGGATTCAATGGAGAGACCGTACATATACTCGATATTTACACCGTTGATGTCGATGACCTTGAGAAGCTCCTGAAGACTTCCTGCTTTGTGGGGGATGCGAATGATGGAAACGTTTGAGAGAAGGGAAGAAAAGCCTTTTTCTGTCAGCTTTTCCTTTCCGAGAGACGCATTGTCAACGATCAGTCTGAGCAATCCGAATTCGGTCGTGTCGGCAAGGCTGAGAGAAAGAATATTTACGTTGTTTTCTTTGAGAACGTTCAGAACCTCGGAAAGTCTACCCGATCTGTTTTCGATAAATACGGTTAACTGTTTAGCAAACATTAGAGCTTCCTCCTGATATAATCAATATAATTTACGGTTATCAATAACGTGAACTGCTTTGCCTTGGCTTCTTACGAGGGACTGGGGCTCTACGATCTTTACCTTAGCGTTGATTCCGAGCGCCTGCTGAATCACGTGGGAGATCTTTCTCGTGAGCGCTTCAATCACTCTGATCTCGTCGGTATAATATTTTTGATCGAGCTCGACCTGCACTTCAAGCGTGTCAAGGTTGTTGACTCTGTCAACGATCATCATATAGTGCGGTGTAACCTCCTCAACCTCGACGAGGGCGGCCTCGACCTGGCTCGGGAATACGTTTACGCCGCGGATAATGAGCATATCGTCAACACGGCCCTTGAATCGGGAAATACGCGCGCTCGTGCGCCCGCACTCGCATCTCGAGTGGTCAATGCTCGTGAGGTCCTTGGTCCTGTAACGGATGAGGGGGATGCCCTCCTTCGTCAGGGTGGTGAAGGCAAGCTCGCCCGTCACGCCGTCCGCCACGGGGGTGAGCGTCGCGGTGTCGAGCACCTCGGGGAAGAAGTGGTCCTCGCAAACGTGCAGGCCGCGGTGAAATTCGCAGTCACACGCCACACCGGGACCCATAACCTCGCTGAGGCCGTAGATGTCGAACGCCTTGATATTCAGGCGCGCCTCGATCTCCTTGTGCATCTTCTCGGTCCAGGGCTCCGCACCGCAGATAGCCTTTTTGAGCTTGATCTTGTCGAACAGGCCCTCGGCGGCGAGCACCTCGGAAATATGAAGCAGGTAGGAGGGCGTGCAGGCGATCGCCGTCGCGCCGAAGTCAATCATCATCGTCGTCAGCTTCTTCGAGTTACCCGTGCTCATCGGCACGACCGTCGCACCGATCTTCTGCGCGCCGTCATGAGCGCCGAGACCGCCGGTAAACAGGCCGTAGCCGTACGCGATCTGAATAATATCGTCCTTGGTTACGCCCGCCATCGTCATACATCTTGCAACGCACTCCGCCCAGACGTCAAGGTCCTTTCTCGTGTATCCGACGACGGTCGCCTTGCCCGTCGTGCCGCTTGATGCGTGAATACGCACGATCTGCGAGTTTGGCACTGCGAACAGGCCGAAGGGATAGTTGTCACGCAGGTCGTCCTTGGTGGTGAAGGGAAGCTTGACAATGTCCTCGATGCCCTTGATATCCCCGGGCATGAGGCCGACCGCCTGCATCTTCTTGCGGTAAAACTCCACGTTGTGGTACATATAGTCGACCAGCTTGACAAGACGCGCACTCTGAAGGGCGGTCATCTCGTCGCGGCTCATGCATTCCTTTGTCTCGTTCCAAATCATTTTCCGTTTTCTCCTTTACCGATTTGCCTCGTACCCGATGCTGAACGCCCGACGGTTTATCTCCACCGTCTTCGGGGGTACGGTTGCCGAAATTGTGTCAAGCCACGCCTCCTTGTCAAAACCGATGAAGCCCGCCGCATAGCCGAGGATGACCGAGTTTAATACCTTGCTGTTGCCAAGCTCGAGGGCGATTTTCTGTCCGTCGAGCGAATATACGCGGTGCTCGCCTGCCAGCTCCTCGATGATATTCTCGGGGTAGTGCGCCGCACCGATAACCACCGTCATCGGGTCGATTCTGCAATCGTTGACCACGATAACGCCGTCCTTTTTGAGGAAATGGGCGTATCTCTGTGCCTCGAGGCGCTCAAACGCGATGATAACGTCCGCCTGACCCTCCTCGACGACGGGCTCGAACACCTCGTCACCGAATCGGACGAAGGTAACTACGCTACCGCCCCTTTGCGCCATTCCGTGGACCTCGGATATCTTCACGTCATACCCGCCGTCCATCGCAACGCGACCGATAATTCTGCTCGTCAGCAGGGTGCCCTGACCGCCGACGCCAACAATCATAATATTCTTCGTCATAATTATCTCTCCACCGTTTCGATCGCGCCGAATTTGCAGTAATTCGTGCAAAGGCCGCAGCCGTTACACATCGTCGCATCGATCCGTACCTTTCCGTCCTCGCCGCGCGTCATCGCGGGGCAACCGATCTTCATGCACGCGCCGCACTTTCTGCACGCATCGGCATTTACCCGACAAACGTTCGGGAACTTGTTGCCCTTTAACAGCACGCAGGGCGCCTTCGCAATAATAACCGTCAAAGCGTCGCCACGGACGCTCTCGGAAATAACCCTCTCAAGCTCCTTAACGTCAAACGCGCCAACCTCGATGACCCTCGGTACACCGATGGCGCGGCACAGCTCGGCAAGGTCGATGGCGTGCGTATCCTCGCCCTTGAGGGTCTTGCCCGTCGCGGCGTGCTCCTGATGTCCCGTCATACCCGTCGTGCGGTTGTCAAGGATGATGACCGTGCCCGTCGCCTTGTTGTAAACCATATTGATGAGCGAGTTTACGCCCGTATGTAAAAACGTGGAGTCACCGATGACCGCCACCCAATTTTTGATGAAGTCCTTGCCGCGACCCTTCTCCATACCGTGGAGCGCGGAGATAGACGCACCCATGCAAATGGTGGTATCAATAACGCCGAGCGGCGCCACCGCACCGAGGGTGTAGCAGCCAATATCGCCCGAGGCGTGTATCTTCAGCTTGCCAAGCACCGAGAAAACGCTCCTGTGCGGGCAGCCGGGGCAGAGAATGGGCGGGCGCGCGGGCGCCTCCATCTTATCGAATACCGCACCGTCCTCGCCGTAAATCACGCGGCGAAGCAGGTTTGCACTGTACTCACCCTGCCGTGTGAATAGCTCCTTGCCCCGAACATCGTAGCCCCACGCTCTGACCTGCTCCTCGATAACAGGCTCCAGCTCCTCGAAAACGTAGACGCACTCGACCTCTTTCATAAACTCGTCGACGAGCGCACGCGAGAGCGGGTTGACCAGCCCGAATTTGAGCACGCTCGCCTCGGGGCAGGCCTCGCGCACGTACTGATACGCGATACCGCAGGTAATAAATCCGATCTTCTTATCGCGAAGCTCGATTCTGTTGACGGGCAGGGAGGCGGCATCCTCCGCAAGGCGCCTCTCCCTCTCCTCGACGACCACGTGTCTGCCAATGGCGGACGCGGGCATCATAACGTACTTCTTCGGGTCACGCGTGTAGGCCTTGTCCTCGACCTCCACCCGCTCGCATAGCTCAACCGCACTCTGTGAGTGCGCCAGCTTCGTCGTCGTGCGCAGGATAACGGGCGTATCGTATTTTTCACTGATCTCGTAGCCGTATTTTATGAAATCCTTTGCCTCCTGGCTATCCGACGGCTCGAGCACGGGCACGTGCGCCGCGCGCGCGATCATCCTCGTGTCCTGCTCGTTTTGCGAGCTGGCAAGCCCGGGGTCATCCGCAACCACGAATACCGACCCACCGCCTACACCGGTGTAGGAGAAGGTGTAGAGCGGGTCGCTCGCCACGTTAAGGCCGACGTGCTTCATGCAGGCAAGACTGCGCACGCCCGCGATCGACGCACCGATGGCGACCTCCGCGGCGACCTTTTCGTTCGGTGCCCATTCGGTATAGACCTCGCCGTATTTTGCGAGGTATTCGCTGATCTCGGTGCTGGGGGTGCCGGGATACGCGCTCGACAGCTTCACGCCCGCCTCGTACGCGCCCCTTGCAATCGCCTCGTTGCCGAGCATTATCGTTTTCTTACCCATTTTTGTTGCTCCTTAAATCCTTTACTCTCTTTGCCTTGCCCTCGAACCGTTGAAGGGTGTTCGGGGAAACGAGCATTACCTTCGCATCAAGGCCGAGCATTATTTTCAGTTTATTTCTCACCTCTGCGGTTATCTTCTCAAGAACGGAGAAGGAGTCGGTGACATGTGCCAGCTCAACCTTGACGATGAGCTTGTCGAGGTATCCCTCTCGCTCGAGGATGATCTCGTAATGAGGACCGAGCTCCTCGACGCTCAGGATAACCTCCTCTATCTGGCTCGGGAATACGTTTACGCCGCGTATTTTGAGCATATCGTCGCTTCTTCCCGACAGGTTCTCCATTCGGCAGAAGGTCCTGCCGCACCTGCACTTCCCGTAAAACAGCCTCGTAATATCCTTCGTCCTGTAACGAATGAGGGGCAGGGCATCCTTCTTTATGCAGGTGATGACAAGCTCACCCTTTTCCCCCTCGGGAAGCACCTCGCCCGTCACGGGGTCGATGATCTCGGGGATGAAGAAGTCCTCGTTAATGTGCATTCCGCAGTGCTCAAGACATTCGCCCGACACACCGGGGCCCATAAGCTCACTCATTCCGTAATTCGACGTGATCCGCAGATCCTTCCCCCAGAATTTGTGCATCTCCTCGCGCATCGCATCGGTCAGAAGCTCACTGCCCACGAGCGCGGTCCGTACCTTGAGGTCGCGCTCGGGCTCAAGGCCCATCTCGCGCGCCACCTCGGCAAGCCTGAGTGCGTAGGAGGGCGTCGCCACCAAGAGCGACGTCTCAAAGTCCTGCATATACATTATCTGCTTTTGCGAATTGCCCGTGGAGGAGGGCACGATCGCCGCACCGATGTTTTCAAGACCGTAATGAAGGCCGAGCGCACCGGTAAACATTCCGTAGCCGAAGCATATCTGCGCCACGTCCTTGGGGCTCGCACCGCCCATGCAGGCAATGCGCGACACGCATTCCGTCCAGGTTTCAAGATCACCCTGTGTGTATCCGACGACCGTCGGCTTGCCAGTCGTGCCGCTCGATGCGTGAATACGCACCAGCTCATCCCTCTCCACGGCAAACAGGCCGAAGGGGTAATTGTCCCTCATATCCTGCTTCGTGACGAAGGGCAGCCTTGCAAGGTCGGCAAGCGTCCTGATATCCTCGGGCTTGACGCCCGCCTCGTCCATCTTGCGTGCGTATGCGGGCACCTTCTTATATACCCTGTTTACCGTCTCCTGCAGTCGCGCGAGCTGTAATGCCTCTATCTCCTCGCGGGGCAGGGTTTCTTCCTTTGACCAGATCATTTTTGCATCCTTCTTAATTGCTAGTTGTCGGGCGCGCGCTTGTGCAGTCGAACCTCGCGCCTATGCCCGTAATGGTTAAAATAATAAAAAATTATATCACACGCGCGGCGGAATGTCAATTATTCGTGGCGTATTTTGCCGCCGAAGCGGATTTTTTGTCATAATGGTGCATAAATACCCGCAAATTCCGTCAAATCACCCAAAGAAAAGAGCGCCGAGGAAGCCCTCGGCGCTCTTGCTAACGTATAAATTCATTGCTTAGCAATGAAAGGGCGGGGAAATCACCCGTAAACGATACCCCATCGGCATTTTTTTCAATGAAAAATTAACCGAGGATAAACTTCATGAAGCTCTTTTTGCCGCGCTTGATAAGCACGCCCGCGGTGAGCTGCTCGGCGCTGACGGTTGCACGAACGCTCGTTACCTTCTCGCCGTCGACCGAAACGCCGCCCTGCTCGATGGCACGTCTGCCCTCGGACTTCGAGGGAACCATCTTGCCAAGCACGAGGAGCGAGTTCACGTCGATGGCTCCGTCAACGAGGGTCGCGGGATCAACGGTTACAGACGGGGTCAGCGAGCTGTCGCCACCCGCGTAGAGCGCCTTGGATGCGGCGCGTGCCTTCTCTGCTTCTTCTTCACCGTGAATGAGCTTCGTCAGCTCGTATGCGAGGATATCCTTCGCAGTATTGAGCTGTGCGCCCTCCCAGCTGTCCATTGCGTTGATCTCGTCAAGGGGAAGGAAGGTGAGCATACGGATGCACTTAAGCACGTCCTTGTCGTCGACGTTTCTCCAGTACTGGTAGAAGTCGTAGGGGCTGGTCTTCTTCGGGTCGAGCCATACGGCACCGCTCGCGGTCTTGCCCATCTTCTTGCCCTCCGAGTTGAGAAGCAGGTTGATGGTCATCGCGTACGCATCCTTGCCGAGCTTGCGGCGGATGAGCTCGGTGCCGCCGAGCATGTTGGACCACTGATCGTCGCAGCCGAACTGCA
>JAZODF010000032.1:0-6013 GCA_045596865.1 Eubacteriales bacterium | reverse complement strand
CGCCTGTCGGTTGCAATCGGCGATTTCTGCTCTAAATCAAGCGAGCCCCAAAAGTTGCTTCGCACTAAGAATTCAGCATTTACAGCTATTTTAAGCTTGAATGCCTTGATTTTGCTGAATTCCTAATGACTCAGCCTCTTTGCTATGTATTTTTCCTCGCCGACGCGCCCGTCCGCGGGGTCAGGGTGCGACGTTCGCCCGACTATACTTTTGCGAAGGCAATGCCGTTACGCCTGCCCCCGACCTCGAAGTCGAAGGATAGGTAGTGGAGGGTGTACCTGTCGTATTGGCCATCCGCGCGTAGCCGTGCACGAAGGGCACTCCGCTCCTGCAGTTTGAGCCTCTCCTCGGGCAGGAAGATTGCCGTCCGACCGAAGGAAATGTCGGGACATCCCGCCGCGACGCTCGCACCCGAGGTGCGTATTACTATCTGCTCCTCGACGCCGATCTCTATCAGCTGGGCACACGCGTCAAGCAGGCTCAGCGCGCGTGTCGACCCGAGCGTCAACTCCTCGCCGATTACCGAAAAACCCGCTAAAAAGTGACACGCCCCCCGCCTTCTGTCGATTTCGATGCATTTTTTGCCGATTTCAAGGCGGCATTTCTCGCCGTCAAGGTCGAACAGTCGCTCGCGTAAGAAGAACAGCTCGCGGTGCGTCAGCGCATCCGTCGCCGTCGGGATCACCAACCTGTCGCGCTCTGGCAATACCACGCCGTTGAGCCGACCCGTCAGCACGCCGTCACGCTCGTAAAACCCCTCGGAAATCAGGAGGTCGCGCAGCTCACCGTCGACCCCGCGAAGGACGACCCGCTCGCATCCCGTCGAGCGCGCCCGCTCGATAAGGTGGCGGTAAAGAAGCCCGAAAAGCTCCCGTGAGCCGAGGTATAACGCCAGCTCGAAAACCGCGTACTCCTTGCCGTAGCTACCATCGCGCGGGTAAAATCTGTCAAGCCCGATGTAGTAGGCGCGGATCTCCTCCTCGTCACTCAGGATCACGAAATCGTGACCGTAATTATACTCGATCTCGGGGTCGCTGTACTGTATATCGCACTCATCCGCGGGCGAGCCGATAATGCCGTCAATACTGCAGACGCTACAGCTGCCCACCGTGTATTCACCCTCCCGTATGACGGGAATTTTGCTCTTTTGCTCGGTCATACCGACCTCCGTTTGTTGTTTTTGATTCGCCGCAAATTCCCGCGGTTAGCTCTCGCCCTCGGCGAAAACGTAGCTCATTCCGTCCTGAATATGCAGATCCCACCAGTGCCAGGAGTGGTTGCCCTCTCCCTCCTCGTAGGCATGCTCGACGCCGAGCGTGTCAAGCAGGGCGTGGAATTTCCTGTTGCATTCAAGGAGATGGTCGTCATATCCGCACCACATATAAAGGCGCGGGAAGGCCTTACCCTCCCTTTTGTTCTCCTCTGCAAGGGCGAAGACGTCCTGCCTCGTGCCTCGAAGCTGCTCGAAGCTGGTAAGATCATACCCGAAGATCCCCCGCCATTCGCCAAGGTCGAACCGATGACCGAAGGAGGGCACGTCGAGCGCGCCCGACAGGCAAATGCAGCCCGCGTACTTCTCGGGACAGCTCAGCGCCGCCTTCACCGCGCCGTAGCCGCCCATCGACAGCCCGCCGATGAAATTATCCTCACGCTTGTCCGACATCCCGCGGAAAAATCCGCGACACGCCCGCGGCAGCTCCTCGGTGATGAAGGTGAAATATTTCGCCCCGTTTGCCATATCGGTGTACCAGCTGCGGCCGCCGTTGGGCATAACCACCGCGATACCCCGCTCGGTGGCGTATCTCTCGATCGAGGTGCGTCGCTCCCAGATGGTGTGATCGTCCGATAAACCGTGAAGGAGGTAGAGCGTCTTGTAGCTATCCGCCGCCCCCGTCCTCATACCGATGAGGGTCTTTGCCTCCTCGGGTAAAATTACGTTAACGCTGACCGCGCGACCGAGCGCGTCGGAATGAAATCTCAGCTCACAAAATGCCATAACCTACCGCCTCCTTTTTTTCTTATTATACCACACGCCGCACCCGAATACAATACCCCGTGTCAAAAAAACGCCCCATTATCCCAAAAAACGGCGGTCGATTTCGACCGCCGTCTGCATTTATTATTACCAAATAACGATACGCTTCTCGGGTGCGATATACATTGCGTCGGTATCCTTGACGTCGAAGGTGGTGTACCACTCGTCAAAGTTACGCGGCGGGATATTCGCACGAAGGATGCACGGACCGTGCACGTCGACCGAGAGCAGGAGCGCGCTGTATTCGGGCTTCGCCTTCTCGCACCATACGCGTGCCCAGTTGTGGAAATACTCCTCGTAGGATGCGCCCGCGGTCCTCGACATGATATCGAGGGTGACCGACATACCGCCGTTGTCCGCCATATTCTCGCTGACGATGAATGCGCCGTTGACACGTCCCCAGGGGAGCTCGATGCCGTCGAACTGCTCGATCATCTGATTGATCTTCGCCTCGAAACGCGCGAAGTCCTCGTCCGTCCACCAGTTGTTGATGTTACCGTTCTCGTCGCACTTTGCGCCGTTGCTGTCAAACGCGTGCGAGATCTCGTGACCGATGACCGCACCAATACCGCCGAGGTTCTCGCTCCTCGTCTGCGAGAGGGAGTAGAAGGGCGGCTGAAGGATAGCGGCAGGGAAGGTGATGTCGTTGACGAACGGGCTGTAGCAGGCGTTGACCATGTGACCGGGCATTGCCCAATTCTCGGGCTCGGTCGGCTTGTCGAGCTTCGAGTAGGAGTCGAGATCCCTGATCGCCTTCAAGGAGAGCACGATATCAAACAGCGAGTCCTCGGGATTGAACACGAGCTCGTCGTAGATGGGGCGCGCCTTATCGGGATAGCCCATCTTCACGCCCATGGTGGAGAGTTTGAGGATCGCCTTCTCCTTGGTCGCCTCGCCGAGGATGTCGTTGGTCTTGATCCTCTCCTTGTAGGTGTCGATGATCTGATATACGATCTCGGTGATGTCGCGCTTTGCCTCCTCACCGAAATACTTCTCGCCGTAGTAGATTCCCACGGGCTCGGAGAACATACCCGACGCGAGGTTGTAGGCAAACTTCTCCGCCGACTGCATCTTCGCAACTCCCGTGAGGGCACGCATATACGCACCGCCAAGGTCGCGAAGCTCCTCGGACAGGTAATTGCACGCGGAGAGAAGGCCCGTAACGTATGCCCAGTGCTTGTAAAGGGTCAGCGTCTCGGAATTAAACACGCTTGCAAATGCGCCGAAGTATCTCGGCTCGGTTACGACGACGGTGTCGGGAACGTGACCGAACAGGTCGGTGAGAATGACGTCAAAATCAAGGGTGGCGAGCATATTTCTCACCTCTCCGACTGCCATCGGGTTATACATCTCGGTGTACCTTGACCACTCCTCGTTCGATTTTACAAGATCGCCGAGGATCGCATCAAATGCGAGCGTGTCGTTGACGTAGGCTTCCTGCTCCTCGGGGCTGAGGTCGGTCTGTGCCATTACCGCACGCGCCACGTTTGCCCAAAGGGCGAGGATCTGCTCCTTCTGCGCCGCCATCTCGGGCTTGTAGTAGGACGCATCGGGAAGGATGACGCCCGCACCCTGAATATATACGAGGTTGCGCTTGGTGTTCTTCATATCGCCCTCAACGCCGACGTTGATCGGGGTGGGAATACCCGCGAGGGAGAGCCTCTTGTAAAGGCGGCTGAAATCGCCAAGCTCCTTCACCTCGTCAAGCAGCGACAGCGCGCGAAGCGCGGGTGCGATACCGTGTGCCGCCTTTCTGTCGGCATCCTTCGCCAGCGCGTACAGCTCGCACGCACGCTGAAGGTACACGTTGGGGTAGGAGCTCGCCTCGGTCATAGCCGCGAACTCGTCCATCATTATCTTCTCAACAGCGTCCGCAAGCTCGGAAAAGCCGCCCGCGGCGGGCTTATCGTCGGGGATAACAAGCTCGTCGAGCTTCTTCTGGTTGACGAATGTGTAAAGGTCGTCCTGAATTCTAACGTTTTCCATAATAATCTCCTGTATTTGGGATTGAATTAACATTAACCATTATACCACCCCCGCGCGAAAAAATCAATACGTACAAGGAAGAAAAGAAAAAGAGCGAAAGCCTCTCGCTCTTTTTTGCTGTTAAACCACGTTGTTGATAATGAGGTTGTTTACCCATTCGAGGATGTGCTTATCTGCGTCAACAACAAATTCTTGTCCTCGCATTGCCGATTGGAAATATCCTTCTTTATGATTGCTTGCGTTGTGGTAGGAAATTTCCTTGCCGAGTAAGCATTTAGGCAATTCCCAATGCGATCTCGGATGGCCTTTTTTGGTTAATACCAATTCGTCAGAATAATTAAACAATCCGTATCCGCTCACACCTGATGTCAACAATTTTTCGGTAGGCAGATAAATACTGTTCAACCTGTCATTTTCACGCTCTTTTTCTGCGTGAGGGTGCCAATGAATGTGCTTTATTTCATCGTAGTCGCTCAAAATATTACCGACCTGTAAATAGCCGTAGATAATATGTAAATGTGGGGAATTTGGAACGAAGCGCAGCCTGCCGCCTTTCGTGTATTCTGTTCGTCTGAACCACCCGTAAAACAGAAAAATGTCACCTATCGAAACTCCGTTGTTGTTCAAATGAGTTAGTGCCGCTCCTGCTTGGCCAAAGGCCGCAATCCAAT
The DNA here is from genome assembly GCA_045596865.1 of Eubacteriales bacterium. Taxonomy (GTDB): domain Bacteria; phylum Bacillota; class Clostridia; order Oscillospirales; family CAG-272; genus UBA1740. The sequence continues at coordinate 1,321 of JAZODF010000032.1, read as the reverse complement.
CCTCGCTTCTTTTTGAGCAATCTTTTCGAATATCTGGGTCTAAATGGCAGCATGAATATCTGAATGTCGGCTTCAAATCCTTAATAATGGCTGAATACGGTATATCTTTGTAGTATAGATCATCGTAGGAAATGGAATTGTTTGCCGGTATTGGCATTGATAATAAAGTGCCGTCTGGCATAATCGGACTGGGCATACCACCAGCACCGGAGTCAAAGCCTTTTCTGGATAGAATAATTTTCATCGTTTACCTCGAACAGCTTTATGTTTATTGATATTATAACACAGTTTTTGCAGTTTTTCAATCAAAGAAACAAAAAAGGCAGCCCATAAAAACGGACTGCCCGTGTGAGTAATTGATGAATAGGATGCAAAAATCATAATGGGTGCATTTAGGCGACGGGCTTTGCACCCATTTCGGTTTGACAAATTGGAATTTGACGGTTTTATTTCAATTTTCCCAATTTTGTCGTGTTTGCAATCACGATCAGTGTAGTTTGAGCATCAAGTATCTGCTCGGGATTGATATTTACGGTGACCTTCTCGCCTTTCTTGATTGCAACGATATTGAATCCGTATTTTTTACGGAGATTTAATTCAATTAAGTTCTTGCCGCACCACTCGTCTTTCACATCGATCTCAACTATGGACACGTCCTTTGCCAGAGAGATCATATCAATAAATCCGGAGCTTAAGAGGTTCTTAGCAAGGCGTATACCGGACTCGTTTTCAGGGAAAACCACTTGATCTGCACCCACGCGAAGCAATATTTTTTGCTGCATTTCATTCGCACATTTTGCAATAACGTTCTTAACGCCTGCCTCCTTGCAAAGCGTGACCGCCATCACACTTGCTTCAAGGCTGCTTGCCATACATACAATGACCGTATCAATACTTCCAATTCCAAGACGTGAGATAACCTCTGGGTCGGTCACGTCAGCGCATTTACATACGGGCAGATATACCGCTGCATTATTGACGATTCTTTGCTCAGTATCTACGGCAATGACTTCCATGCCGTTCTCTACAAGTTCTCTTGCCACGGCTGTGCCGTATCTTCCAAGTCCAAAGATTGCATATGTTTTCTTTGTTTTCATTATTCTTCTCCTTTATCCTATACTGATATCTTCCGTCGGCTCTGATATAACATTTTGACTCTCATTTTTGCTTCCAAGAGCAATAGCCAACGATATTGGACCAACTCTGCCGAAATACATCGTTACGATGATAATTAGTTTTCCAAATGTGTTAAGCGTTGCCGTTAAGTTTCTTGAAAGACCGACTGTTGCCGTCGCGCTGACCGTTTCATAAACCGCATCTA
>JAZODF010000031.1:0-57059 GCA_045596865.1 Eubacteriales bacterium | reverse complement strand
TCTCCGCTACGCTCCGAGGGGCTTCCAAAAGCATTAATTTGCAAACAAAAATGTGTATACCATCATCTTGCACACCTGTTAACAATCTTGCTCTTGACAGAGGACGCCGGTCCCTACAAACGGTGCGCACGCTACCTCGGCGCAAGGATGCACGGTCCCTACAATTATTCCCCCGCCTCGATCAACCCTTCTCGTTCGCGGGAGCGAACATTTCATCCGCCTACGGCGGATTTCATTCGTCACGATGTGACGGATTTCACTGACCCTGTGGGTCAATTTCATTCCGCGCTCGCGCGGCAGTGCGCGGGCCTCCTCTTCTTTTTGTCTATTCCTACGAAGATTTTTGTGTGTCCTTCTAAAAATATTTAAAATATATTGCAAATTCGCGCGCGATGTGATAGTATTATTATGTATAATAATATAATCGAACCTATTGCTTGTTAACCTATCGTTTTAAGGAGAAGGAAATGAAGAATTTCAAGAAGGCACTCATCGTCTTTGCTCTCATTGCCGCGCTGTTCGTGGGCATCGTTACTACCGCCATGGCGTCCGATGCAAGCGACACCGCCACCGATTCCACCCTTGAGGAGAAGAAGGCGGCTCTCGAGGCGTATACCCCCATTAGCGAGTATACCCGCCCCGTCATCGTCGGCCCCCTTACCTTTGAGAGTGGCACCCCCGAGACCAATAAGTCCAATTGGACCTCGAATAGCATTGGCCAGATCCTCGGCGACGTCGGCGTAAACCCCGTCACCTTCAAGACCGAGGACGACGGCAACACCGTCCTTCACTTCGAGTACAAGGGCGAGGACGAGAAAAAATACGAGCAGCAAAACTCCTCCCTCCATACCTACGCCTATATCAACGTCAACAAGAGGGACGCCACCAAGGGCCTGGTAATGGAATTTGATATGAAGACCGACCTCGGCATGGTCACGGGCAACGGTATCGAGCACTCAACCGTCATAAACGACGCGGGCACCCGTTCTCAGCCCCGTATCCTCGACTTCAAGAAAGACGGCAGCTTCGTCGCCTCCTACACGGGTAGCGCCTGCCAGTCGGGTCACACCCTCACCGATGCGGAGAAGGCAAACTTCGCTAAGTACAAATTCCTCCCCGGCGAGTGGCTCCACTTCTCCATCATCGTCGAGCCCGAAACGGGCTTCATCACCCTCTACGTCAACTACGAGTACGTTGCCCGCTACGACACGAGGCCGAAGGGCGTTTCAAACTACACCCTCTCCGTGTTCCGCTTCGGCTCGGCTAACGGCTCCTTCGAGTCGGGCGACTTCTCGATCGATAACTTCATCGCGTACGAGGGCGACTACGTCAGAACAACCGACCTCTTGACGAGCAAAAACGATAACGAGAAATTCTCCTTCTACGTTGACTATATGACCAACCCCGCAGGACAGGTCGCCGACCGTGTCTACGCGTATAAGACGGCAACCTCCCGTCTTGCCAACTATTGGGACGGCGAGAAATTCATCCCCGTCAAGGATCCCTCGCTCCCCGCCGACGAGCTCGCCGCAGTTAACGCACAGCTCGAGGCAAGCGTCACCAAGTATAACGAGTTCGTAAACGGCGAATACGCCGCCCTCTACGAGGGATATATAACGGATAACCTCAAAACCCTCGGCGAGAAGGTCGCAGTGTTCAAGAACGCGGAACGCACCCTCGCCACCGTTTACGGCCGTGTGGATATCCGTGCCGAGATCGATTCCTTCCTCGACATTGCGGGCGTCGATATCCTCAAGACCGATGACTCTGACTACGCGGCAGTAATGGCGGATTACGCCGACTCCTGTGCGAAGCTTGATAACGACCTCCGTATCGGCGATTTCATCGTCGCCGTGGATAGGGTATATTCCGCCCTCAATTTCTCGGTCAAAACCATTCAGCGCCATTATAACGCCGCCCGCGAGATACAGCTCTCCATCGACCCCTCCGTCCTCGCTCTTCCCGGCTTCGACGAGTATTCGGCCGCCCTCCTTCGCTTTAACGCAATGGGCGACACCATCGACGCCAAGATCCGTGAGGAGAATGCCAAGCGTATCGTCAACTGCGTGTCCTTCATCAGCGGCTACAAGACCGCCGAGGAGTGGCAGGCCAACTACGATTACATCAACCGCTACGTCGTGATTATCCGCGACACCGTGCGCGAGGATAATTTCGATAACTACTACGAGGGCCTTGCCGACGCGCTCGCCTTCTATTACGAGTGCGACGCGTATTTCTACGGCCTGCTTCAGGATGAGCACGCCGCCACCGTGCGCGACCTGCTTGATAAGTACGTTGCTACCGACGGCTACGTCGAGAGGGTCGGCATCTGTGCCCACCTCGAAAACTACCTCGCTACCGAGGATATCGACTTCTCCCGTGAGGAGTTCGCCGCCGCGCTTATTGAGCTCGATACCTACAAGGCGGAGCTCGAGCAGTACAAGACCGATTACAACGACGTCCTCATCCAGAACACCGCAATGTTCGCAAATACTATCCGCATGCTCACCCTCGCGGACAACTACCCCGATATGCTCGCCCTCTATAATCAGGCGCGCGACCTCTACTTCGCAATGAACGTCGGTGACGAGAGCATCGCCGCCGAGCTCGCCATCTACGACGAGTTTACCGAGTATTTTGCCCTCGTCGACGCCTCCTGCACGCAGTTCATCCTGAACACGGGTGTGCTCGCCGCCGCAACGACGGAGGATGAGCGCTTTGCCGCCCTCGTTGATTGCTACGTCCTCCTTCCCATGATCGTGGACGGATATGACGGCATCGACACCGCCCTCGCGACCTATACCGCCGCCGCGGAGGAAAATGACACCTACGCAACACGCGTGAATGCCGAGCTTGCCGAGGTCGCCACCTCCATCGGAAGCGTCCGCGCAAACTGCAACGTCGGCGATATCATTGCTATCATCGTCAAAAAGGTGTTTGACTAATACTTGAATAAAAGCCTACCGCCCATCGGCATCTGCCGATGGGCTTTTTCGTTACCGTGCGGTGCTACCAGCCGTAAATCTGTTGCATCGTCAGATAGGCAAGCTCCTCGCCGTAGGTGCGGATCAGCGCGCGGTAAAGGTACTCCTCCGCAGTGTTGCTCGCGTACTTCGGTATAATCCGCACGGCGGGCTTTCCACGGGTGGGATTTTTCGGTCCGTCACCCGCCTCGCCGCCCTCACGGGCGCGGCCGGAGCCCTTCGGCTGACCGTCCGCCACCTCGCCGTCATCACCGCCGAAGTCCGACCCTGTGTGCGAAAACGCGGGGTTTTCTGCTACTTTGCGGGCGTTTTCCGCCCCGCTGACGGCACCTTCCTCGCAAGCGGCGTCCTCGCCTACGCTTCCCTCGCCGTCCGCGCAGCTCTCGCCCTCGTCCGCGCCACGGTCCTCACCGCCGAAATCATCCTCCCGATCGGGGTCAAAACCCGTCGGGAAACCCACCTCCCGATGCCGCAACCTCCGAGGCAAGGCGGTGAATGGCAGGCTCGTTGACCGTGATCTCGCTACTTTTACCGTTCTTTCTCACCGTGATGAGACCATACCCCTCAAGGTTGGCAAGCGTTCTCTTTACCGTGCTTTCCGAGCAACACGCCCGCATCGCAAGATACCCCGTCGTGGCGGTGCACCTTGTACCCGACTCGTGGAAGGAGTATATCAGCGCAAAGATGTCGCGCTCGTATCCGACAAGCTGTAACTGCTTGGTCATAAAGCTATAGATTTTAATAAACGTCATATCAAGATTCATTTTCACATCTCCGAAATTATTATTTTTTGCCCTGAGGAACGGTCTCGAGCCCGTCCCCCCCTTGCACCACCATTGTATCGCATTTTTCCGCCGTTGTAAGTAAACCTGCATACCAAAAAACGCGCCCAAATCGAGCGCGGAATTTGTGCAATATTAACAACGAAAATGACCCCCAAAAAACACCCCTTTATTACGCGCGCAAAATCAAGGACCCGACGGGGCCCCGCGCGAGCGCGGAATGATGAATTGTAGGGACCTGGCGCAAAAGTTGCTACGCAACTGAGACGGTCCGAGCCAAGCGGGGATAAAAAACAATGCCGTCGCGTGTGGTTATCGGGCTCGGTTACCTCTTGCCTTTGCCTCGTTTTTCGCCGGACTCTCTACGGACCGTCGAGGACGCCGGTCCCTACAAAACGGTGCGCCCCCACCTAGGCAGCTCATTTTGACAGCTCATTTTGACCCGAAAAGCAGGTCATTTTGACCGTTCAATTTGACCTCCAATTTGGCAAAAAGGGTCAATTTAAATTTCAGCGTGGAGTTCATTTTGGAAATCATTTTGAAATTCATTTTGGAATCCATTTTGACCTCGAAAGCAGCTCATTTTGACCCAAAAAACAGCTCATTTTGGTGTTCAATTTGACCTACAATAAGATAATGATAAGATAAGTATAAGATAAGGATAAGATAATTGATAAGAAAATTTAATTTAAATTTATTATATAATCAAAATCAAATTTCATATAAAAGCCGCTCCGCGGAAATAAAAGAAATGAAAATTATTGATTTTTTAAAAATGAAAGAGAAAAAGGAAAGAAAAATAAAAAGGGTCGGCGGAATCCTAGGCTCCCTCCGAGAGGGAGCTCCCGCGGAGCGGGTGAAGGAGAGTGCGAGAGCATTGCACGCACCGAGCCGTCAATAACAAAAAGCCTCCCTTGCGCAGTGGAGGCTTTGCCCTCTCCGTCGAGTTGCGTAGCAACTCTCTGACACACTCCCCCAAAGGGGGAGGCTTGACTACTCATCCGTCTTTCGCTACGCGAAATCCACCTTCCCTCACAAGGGAAGGCTTGTTTTTACCTCCCCTTGATGTGCATTGATGCTCTCTGCGTTCAACGCCTTCTGCATGAGAGGCTTCTCCGCTTCGCGGAAAAATAAAAAGGGTCGGCGGTGCCGACCCTTTCTGCTTGGGCTAAATAATTAAACGATAATATATTTTCGCCCGAGGTGTATATAATGATAGGAAAATTATCTCTGAACTCTGCCCGAGCCGTCGCCGCCTGCGAGCTTCTCAACCTCTGCTACGCCAACACGGTTGTAGTCACCCTCGACCGAGTGCTTGAGCGCGGATGCCGCAACTGCAAACTCGATTGCGTCCTGGGTGGACTTGCCGCTGAGGAGCGCGTAGATAAGACCGCCGCCGAAGGAATCGCCGCCGCCAACGCGGTCAACGATGTGGAGGTGATAGGACTTGGAGAAGCAGTAGTTCTCGCCGTCGTAGAGCATACCTGCCCAGTCGTTGTCGGACGCGGAGATGGAGGAACGAAGGGTGATCGCCACCTTCTCGAAGCCGAACTTGTCCGCGAGCTGCTTAGCAACCGACTTGTAGCCGTCGTGGTTGAGCTTGCCGCCGTAGATATCGGTGCCCTCTGCCTCGATACCGAATACGTCCTTCGCGTCCTCCTCGTTGGAGATGCAAACGTCAACGTATTGGCAAAGGTCGGTCATAGCCTCGCGTGCCTCCGCACGGGTCCAGAGCTTGCCACGGTAGTTAAGGTCGCAGGAGATCTTCACGCCGCGTGCCTTTGCCGCCTTACAAGCCTCACGGCAGATCTCGACAAGGTTCTTGCCAAGGGCGGGGGTAATACCGGTGAAGTGGAACCAAGCCGCACCCTCGAAAATGTCGTCCCAGTTGAAATCGGCGGGATCGGCCATCTGGATTGCGGAGTATGCACGGTCGTAAATGCAGACGGAGCCGCGCTGGGATGCGCCCTTCTCAAGGTAGTAAATACCGACTCTCTCGCCGCCGCGAACGATCTTGGAGGTATCAACGCCGAAATAGCGAAGCGAGTTTACCGCCGCCTGACCGATTGCGTGCTTGGGGAGCTTGGTGACGTAGACGCTGTCAATGCCGTAATTTGCGAGCGAAACGGCAACGTTTGCCTCACCGCCGCCGAAGGTGGCTTGCATCTGATCATTCTGGAAGAAGCGATAGTATCCGTTGGGTGCGAGGCGGAGCATAAGCTCGCCAAAGGTAACTACTTTCATTTGAATTTTCCTTTCAAGAATAATATTTTTAAAAATTACTTCATACGATTATATTGTAGCATATACGTGATGCAAAAACAAGACGAAATTTGTATTTGTCGGGAATTATTTTCCCTCGCGAAGCTCATTTAAGCACAGGGAGCAAACGCATCTGCCCTTAAATTCGACAAGACCGTCCTCAGAGTGGCAGAAGGCACAGCCCTTTCTGTCGGGAGTGATAACGATACTGCCTCCCTCAATCTTGAACTCGAGCGGGTCGCCGCTGGAAATGCCGAGCTTGTTGCGCATCGACTTCGGGATAACAACTCTGCCGAGCTCGTCGATACATCTGGAAACGCCGGTGGTCTTCAAAATAAGCCCTCCTTTCTTAATTTATTACGGTAATCCAATTTTACCATAAATTGAGAATTTTGTCAATAGCCGACGAAAAAAGATGGTGAAGGGGAGGATTCCACCGATGTGGAGCGATGATCCGCCGTGGGCGGAGTGGTATTTTTGCTGCGCAAAAGTGGTATTCCACCGATGTGGAGTGATATTCCGCCGATGGCGGAGTGGTATTCTCGCTGACGCGAGAGTGATATATTTAGCCTTCCCTTGTGAGGGAAGGGGGACCGCGAAGCGGTGGATGAGTAGTCAAGCCTCCCTCCGGGAGGGAGGTGGATTTCGCGGAGCGAAAGACGGAAGGAGAACGCGAGAGCATTGCATGCACGAAGCCGTCGATAACAAAAAGCCTCCCCTTGCGCAGGGGAGGCTAACCGACCTCGCTTTATTGCTCGGCGAAAGCATACCCCGTTGCCTCACAGACCCCAAAAAGAAAGGAACGTCATGAATACAGGAGAAATATTTAATAACGACACGCGTTATACGGCGCGGGTTAGCGGGGTGCTCGACTGTCTGCCGCCACCCCTCGTGCGCGAGCTTCGCGGGATATTGCGCGGGACGGGCTCCCAAATGCGCGAGGTGCGCCTGCGTGCCCACGGGGTGTCGACCGTTGTCCTCGGCGGGCGGGAATACCCGCTCTATACCCGCGTGGGTGCGGACGGGCTATCCTCGGTGCTCGCGGCGGTGTGCGGCGGGTCGGTGTATGCCCACCGTGACGAGATTTCGGACGGGTCGCTCGCCCTTCCATCGGGTGTGCGGGTTGCCGTCGCGGGCGAGGCAAAATACGACGGCGGGCATATCGTCGGCGTTGATAAAATCAGCTCGGTTTTGTTCCGTATCCCCGGGGGCGTGTGCGATTTTGCGCCATTTTTGCTCGACGGCTGGCGGGAAAACGCCTGCCAGAATATGCTCGTATGCGCGCCGCCCATGGGTGGCAAGACCACCGCGCTCCGCGCTCTTGCGGGGCTCATCGGCTCGGGCGAGGGCAGACGGCGTGTCGTCGTAGTTGACGAGAGGGGAGAGTTTGACCCCGCCGACTACAAAACGGCGAGCGTGGACATCCTCCGCGGCTACCGTCGCGGCAGGGGCACCGAGATCGCGGTGCGGACAATGTCCCCCGGGGTCATCGTGGTTGATGAGATTGCCTCGGCGGATGACGCGGCGGCGGTGCGCCTTGCGGTCGGTGTGGGCGTCCCCGTGATTGCCAGCGTGCACGCGGCGTGTATTTCCGACCTTCTTAGCCGCGATTTCGTGGCGGGGCTGGTGCGCGACGGCTCCTTTTCGCTCGGCACGGTCATCACCTCGATCGGCGGGAAATACGTCGCATCCGCCCCCACCCCCCTTGCGGTATGACGGGCGGAATTTTGAGGGTTGTCGGCGCGGCTCTGCTGCTCTTGGCGGCGACGGGCTTCATACGGCTGTATCGGGCGTATCTACATACCCGTGTCGAGTTTTTCGATGAATTTATATCGCTTATCGGGGACCTCAGACGGCATATTTCCACCCATCGCGGCTCGGTCGCGGGGGTCGTCGCGGCACATAGCGGCGGCAAGCTCGGGGAGATCGGATTTACCACCGCGTATAAAGCCTCGGGAAGCCTCTATAAGGCCTTTTCGGAGGTGAGGGGGCGTATCAGTATGCCGGAGGATGCACTGCGCTCTCTTGAGGAATATTTCCGCACCTACGGTACGGGCTACACTGCTGACGAGCTTGTCGCCGCCGACGGTGAAATAGCCACCCTCGAGAAAATGGCGGCGGCAGAAAGGGAAGCCTCTCTGCGCTCGCAAAAGGCCGCCTCGGCCACCGCCGTGGCAATCGCCCTCGGCCTCGTGGTGCTGTTGGTTTAGGGGAGGATCTTCTCGCTACGCGAGAGTGATAAATTGTAGGGACCGTGCGTCCTGTATAATTGTAGGGACCGGCGTCCTCGACGGTCCGAGCCAAGCGGGGATAAAAATCAATGCCGTCCCGTGTGGTTGTCGGGCTCGGTTACCTCTTGCCTTTGCCTCGTGTTTTGCCTTGCTCCCCCCGGACCGTCGAGGACGCCGGTCCCTACAAATCGATGTGATTCGTACCTCGCCGCGACCTCGCCTTGCTGCAATATACCATCGTTAAAAAAGGAGGAAAAATGGAAATTGAACTGTTAATAAAGGTTGCGGGGGTTGGGATGATCGTCGCGGTGCTGTGCCAGGTGCTGTCAAAGGCGGGCAGGGATGAGCAGGCGACCCTCCTGTCCATCGCGGGGATAGTCATCATCCTCCTTATCGTGGTAGAAAAAGTCGGCGAGCTGATAACCACCCTACGCGAGGTGTTCGGACTATGACGGGCTACGTATCTATAACGGCTGGTGCGCCGCCTTCTGTCGGCGAATTGATCTCTACGTCACGCGAGGTGTTCGGGCTATGACGGGCTACGAATCTATGACGGCTGGTGCGCCGCCTTCTGTCGGCGAATTGATCTCTACGTTACGCGAGGTGTTCGGGCTATGACGGGCTACGTATCTATGACGGCTAGTACGCCGCCTTCTGTCGGCGTGCCTGCTTTTTCATTATGACCCCCGCGGTGCGCGTGTGCGCTATCGCGCTGATTTGCGCGGTGCTCGGTCTGCTTCTTCGTGAGGCGGGGTTTCGCGGCTCGCGCGCGGTTGCGCTGATCGGTATCGTCGCCATGCTCGGCATCGGCGCGTCTGGCATAGCCTCCATCCTCGACTTTCTCACCCGCCTCGGCGCGGACATGACCGCGGGCGGCTCTCTCGGCTCGGGCACCTCTCTCGGCTTGGGCGGCACCTCGCTCGGCTCCCCCTCCCTCGGCTCCGTGCTAGGCTACGGTGGCTCCCCCTCCGCGGGTACAAGCACCACGCTCGGCACCGCCGACATCGCCGATTCGGCGGCCGAAATCATCGACGGCGCGACCAAAATACTCGGCCTTGGCTACGTCTTCGGGATATGCTCGGACGTCTGCCGTGAGCTCGGCGAAAATGGGGTGGCAAATTCCATATTAGTGGTGGGGCGTGTCGAGATTTTCCTCGCAACCCTGCCTTATCTCGATACCCTCCTGGGGCTTGTTCGGGGGCTCGTCGGATGATGCGCCTTGTAAACAAATGTTTGCTTTTTCTCGCGGCCTACACTCCCACCTCCACCGACCCCGCACGCGAGGGGGTCGAGGGGATTCTGCACGAGTTTTCGCTCATCCTCCCCTCGGGGATGGAGGGCTTCGCGGACGGTGCGGGCTCCTCGCTTGGCGTCGATTCGCTCCTCTCGGGGCTTCTGACCGCGCTAGGCGGCGGGCTACCCGACGCGCTGCTCTTTTTCCTTCTCGCCTTCGGGGCGGCGGTGGCTATCGGGCTTGCCTCGCTCTGCCCTTCCGAGATTGCCTCCGCCGTGCGCGGCGGGGTGACGGTCGTTGCGGGTGGGGTGCTCCTTCTATATATCCTGCCGCTCGCCGCCGACCTGTCAGCGGCGCTCTCCTCGCTTGGCTCGCTCTTTTCCGGGGTGTCGGCGCTCCTTGCCTCCGCCGCCGCGCTTGCGGGTGGTGGGTCGGTTGCCGCGTCCTCCGCGGCCGGAACGTCGCTGACGCTCACGCTCTTCGGCGGGCTATGCGGTGCGCTCCTGCCGCTCGCGTCGGTTATGCTTATCCTCGGCGTCACCTCGTCTATCGGCGGGGTTGGCGCGCCCCTGCTCGGCAGTGTTCGCGGTTGGTTTACCCGCGGGGTCGGCATCCTCACCGCACTTATCGGCGGGCTTTTCGCGATTCAAACGGCGGTCAGCGCGGTGGGCGACACCTCGACCCTCCGTGCCATAAAATACGCCGCATCGGGGTCGATTCCCGTTGTCGGCGGTGCGGTCTCGGGCGCACTCTCCACTCTCGCGGGCGGGGTGGGCTATGCCACGCATATCATCGGTGGCGGCGGGGTTGCGGCGATGCTGACGCTTGCGCTTGCGCCGCTCGTGCGTCTGCTGCTTTACCGCCTTGCGCTTGCCACGGCAAAGCTCGTCGCGGATAGCCTGCCCGACGGCGGCTCTGCCTGCCTGTCCTCGCTTTCGGCGGCGCTCGATTCGCTTATCGCGGTCTACTCGCTCGGCACCGTGGTCTACGTCTTTGAAACCGTGGTCCTGCTCGTCGGCATCACCTCTCTTTTGTAGGAATACGCGCACGCCCGAATATACACCGAAAAGGAAGGGAAAAATGAACCTCTTGACCCTTGTGATAATATCCTCGCTGACCGTGTCGCTTGCGACGGCGCTCGCCTATCCCGCGCTGAAAAATGCGGTGTCGGGCGCGCTCGGGATACTGCTTCTTCTGACGGTTGCATCCCCCTTCGTCACGGTGGTTCGGGGCGCGCTCGACGGGGAGATTACCCTCCCCGATTTCTCGGTGGATGGGGAGGAAAAATTTGAACAAATCACCACCGCCGCCTTCGAGCGCGGGGTTGTCGAGGCACTCGTCGACCGCTTTGGCGGGGTGCTCTCGGGCGTGCGGGTCAGGGCGCGCGGGTTTGACCCGACGGATATGCGTGCCGACGGCATGACCGTCGTTTTGCCGAGCGCGGCGGCAACCGTGGACTACCGCGCGGTGAAGGACTACCTCGTCGAAAACTTTACACGGGGTGGGGGATGTGAGGTTTACTATGAATAAAATGCAAACAATTATTAACTTTTTGAAGGGCGAGCGCGGACGCCGCGCCGTCCTCCTTCTCGCTCTTGCGGGGGTCGTTCTTTTGCTCCTTGGCACCCTTGTATCCCGCCGCGCGACGGAGGACGTGGGGCAGGGTGCAACCGATACCGACCCCGCGCGGAGCATTGAGGAGCTGTGCTCACGGATTGAGGGTGTGGGCGAATGTCACGTCATCCTCTCCTACTCTCCCGACGGGCGGACCGTCACCTCGGTTGCCGTCGTCTGCGAGGGCGGGGACAGCATAACAGTCCGTCACCGCCTGACCGAAATGCTATCCTCCTTTTTCGGCATCGGCTACCACCGCGTGAGCGTCGAGAAAATGCGCTAGCAGGGTGCAGTGCCACCGTATAAATAAAAGGGGAAAAACGGCGGGGATAGCTCAGCCCGCCGAGCCGCGAAAATTCTACGAAAAATGCGAAGAAAATATCTGCCGCGGGGTCATATTGCGGCGGGTGCGGACATAGTGTATAACAGTAACAAAATACAAGGAGTATGAATAAAATGAAAAATGAAAAAATGAAGAAATTCTTTACCTCCCGCGTGGTGCGGAGCCTGTCGCTCGTGCTCGTCGTGGTGCTCATCGGCGCGCTCGTCTACGTCAACTATCGCCTGTTCTACGATCCGACCGACGCGATGGGCTTCGGCGACGGACAGAACAAGGACGACGGCTCGGCACAGGTCGGAGGCAACCCCTCGGAGGAGGCGGACTACTTCACCGCGACCGCCCTCAACCGCCAGCAGTCGAGGGATGAGGCAATCGAGGTCCTTCGCCTGATCAGCGAGGACGAACAGGCGAGCGCCGAGGCACGCGCCGAGGCGGCAGAGATGATCTCGGGCATTGCCGTCGACATCCAGAACGAGGCAAACATCGAAACCCTCGTCAAGGCAAAGGGCTTTGAAAAGTGCGTTGCCGTCATCTCGGAAAACGCGGTAAGCGTCGTCGTATCTGCCGAGGAATTGACCGCCGCCGACGCGGCACAGATCCTCACCATCGTCTACGATACCACGGGCATCTCGCCCGACAAGGTGTCGATCATCAACCGCTGAAGGGTATTGGACGTATAGTAAAACGGGCTCCGCATGGGGCCCGTTTTCGCGTGGGAAGGGATGAAGGAATGATGGAATGATGAATGATGAATGAAGGAATGAAGGGATGATGAATTGTAGGTAGCGGCAAAAATAAGCCTTCCCTAGCGAGGGAAGGGGGACCGCGAAGCGGTGGATGAGTTGTCAAGCCTCCCCTGCGCACTAAAGTGAGGTCGTGCTTCGTCTAGCCTCCCCTGCGCAAGGGGAGGTGGATTTCAATTTGCGGGCAAATTGAAAGACGGTAGGGTCGTTTTAAAGCCGAGAGCGACTATATTGGTTATAGTTGTTTTCCTAGCCTTGCCGACCCTTCCGTCACGCGATTTACAAGTAAACCGCGCGACACCTCCCCTTGCGCAGGGGAGGCTTTGCCCTCTCCGTCAGCCTTTGGCTGCCACCTCCCCCAGAGGGGGAGGCTTGACTACTCATCCGTCTTTCGCTACGCGAAATCCACCTTCCCTCACAAGGGAAGGCATTGGTTACCTTGCGCAGGGGAGGCATATTTCACCCCGCATCGATCAACCCTTCTCGTTCGCGGGAGCGAACATTTCATCCGACCGTGGCGGATTTCATTCGTCATGGCGTGACGGATTTCACCGCCCCCGTGGGTCGATTTCATTCCGCGCTCGCGCCTCGCGCGGCGCGGCCCCCTGTGCATCGTCGGAATACACTATCAAACGCGGGGGTGAGCGCGCGATATTTGGTATATTTAATTATTGACGGAACGGGCGAAATGTGCTACAATTATGTTATTAATAAAATTTATATTCCACGGAGAATATTGAACCTATGAAAAAATTGAAGGTTGGTATCATCGGCGCGACGGGCATGGTCGGTCAGCGCTTTATTATGCTCTTAAACGAGCACCCTTATTTTGAAATTACCGCAGTTATTGCGAGCCCTCGCTCGGCGGGGCAAAAGTACGGCAAGGCCGTTCTCGGCCGCTGGAAGATGAAGGACCCCTGCCCCGAGGACGTGCTCAATATGACGGTCATCTCCTCTGACGATATCGAAACGGTCGGCGCGCTCGTCGATTTCGTTTTCTGCGCGGTCAGCCTCTCGAAGGATGAGACCCGCGCCCTCGAGGAGAGGTACGCACGCGCGGAGATCCCCGTCGTTTCCAACAACTCGGCACACCGCTGGACGGATGACGTGCCGATGGTAATTCCCGAGGTCAACGACGGACACCTCGAGGTCATCGACGCACAGCGTGCCCGCCTCGGCACCACTCGCGGCTTCATCGCGGTGAAGCCCAACTGCTCCATTCAGTCCTACGTCGGCGCGCTCACCCCGCTTCGCAAATACGGCATCCGCGAGGTCGTCGCCACCACGTATCAGGCCATCAGCGGCGCGGGCAAGACCTTCAAGGAATGGCCCGAGATGATCGACAACCTCATCCCCTACATCGGCGGTGAGGAGGAGAAGAGCGAGCGCGAGCCCCTGCGCGTCTGGGGCGAGGTAAAGGATGGCAGGATCATCCCCGCGACCGAGCCCGTCATCACCACGCAGTGCCTGCGCGTGCCCGTCACCGACGGCCACATGGCGGCGGTGTTCGTGAAATTCGATAACCCCCCGACGAAGGAGCAGATCCTCGCCGACTGGGCGGCGTTCGAGGGCAAGCCGCAGAAGCTCGGCCTGCCGAGCGCACCCGAGAAATTCATCACCTATTTCGAGGAGGATAACCGTCCGCAGACCGCGCTCGACCGCGATCTGTACGGCGGCATGGGCGTGAGCGTCGGCCGCCTCCGCGAGGATACCCTCTACGATTTCAAGTTCGTCGGCCTCTCCCACAACACCCTCCGCGGCGCGGCAGGCGGCGCGGTCCTCATTGCCGAATTGCTGTATAGGGAAGGGTACCTCACCCCGAAGGCGGAGTGAGATATGCCGCGCGGGGCGCGGCGTGATATTCTCGCTTGCGCGAGAGTGATATTCGCTGGCGCGAGTGATATTTCGCCGATGGCGAAGTGATATTCTTGCTCACGCAAGAGTGAGAGTGATATTTCGCCTCACGGCGAAGTGATATGTTCGCCCGCGCGAACGAGAAGGGTTGATCGAGGCGGGGGGGTAAAAAGCCTTCCCTTGTAAGGGAAGTGTGGAAGAGAGTTGCACAGCAACTCGACGGATGAGTAGTCAAGCCTCCCCCTCTGGGGGAGTGTGTCTGAGAGTTGCTACGCAACTCGCCGGAGAGGGCAAAGCCTCCCTCCGGGAGGGAGGGGGACCGACGACCTCGGGCGTTGGTGGAAGGAGAATGCGATAGCAAGCAAATCATAAGGCTACGGCTCTACGCATAAACTAACCTACGCTTGCTCCTTCCGTCTTTCGCTCCGCGAAATCCACCACCCTCCCCAGTTGCGCAGCAACTTTCGGGAGGCTACGAGGACGCCGGTCCCTACAAACGGACGGGTTTTCTGCTCGCAAGGTAGCATATTCTCGCCGGCTCGAACGTTATTCCCGCCCCCTGAAATTTAACACGGGGTGGCAGATATTAGAGATAAGGTAAACAACTATTTACAAAATGCAAAGGAAAAGGACGTTATGAACATCTCTAAATACAAGGCATTGTTAACCGCGGTCGATATGGGCAGCTTTTCTGCCGCGGCACAGAAGCTCGGCTACACGCAGTCGGGCCTCACCCACATGATGAACGCCCTCGAGGACGAGCTCGGTATCTCCATCCTCCAGCGCGGCTACTACGGCATCAAGCTCACCCCCGGCGGCGAGCGAATCATCCCGAAGATCCGCCAGCTCGTAATGTGCGAGGACGCCCTCTTAAACGAGGTCGAGATGGTCAAGTCCTACGGCGACAACATAATCCGTATCGGCGCCTTCTCGAGTATGGCGTCGACCTGGCTGCCGCACATCGTCGAGCGCTTCAACTCCGAGTTCCCCGACGTCACCGTCAATATCCAGATGGGCACGGTCACCGAGCTGTACGGCGGCCTTGACGAGGGCCGCTTCGACGTCTGCTTCGGCGCGAGGAACAACAAGTTCGACTTCAAGTGGGTAAACCTCGGCGAGGACCCCTTCCTCGCCATCCTTCCGAAGGACTATCCCGCGGAGGGCGAGTTCCCCATCAAGGGCTTCAACGGCACGAAATTCCTGATGCCCGGCCTCGGCTTCGACGACGAGATCGGCGTCGTCTTTAACGAGAACGGCGTTAAGCCGTTCGTCACCCCCACCTACGTCGATGACCCCGCCATCATCTCGATGGTTGAGCACGGCCTCGGCATCAGCATGCTCTCCCAGCTCATCCTCTACGGCAGGCAAACCTCGGTCAAGGCTCTGCCCGTCACCCCGCGCGCCTATCGCGTGCTCGCCCTCTCACACAGGGAGGACAAGGTCATGACCCTGCCCCTGAAGCGCCTCATCTCCATCGCGAAGGAGTTCGCCCGCGAGGTCGCCGACGGTCGCGTGGCCCTCGGTTAACCTCCGCGTTGCCGTCATCCCGCGCCCGCTCGGGCATCGGCTGACCCGCTCGGGTGCGAAGGTACTCCCGACCGCCCCCGCCTCATTCCCGCACGGTCACGGTTCGGGTGCATAAAACGCGCGCGAGGGTTATTTTGTTTAATTTGAATAAAAGCACACGGCAAATTTCGTCAAGGGGAGCGTCACCAATCGCGGGCGCTCCCCTTGACTTTTATTAAAAATAAAGGTATAATTAGTACAGCACAAGCTATTTTTAATGGAATGAAAGGCTTTCAGGTACCAGAAATGAAAAAGACACTAGGCTTAATTCTCGCTGTCGTGCTCATGCTTGGCTGCGTTTTCGCACTCGCCTCCTGCAAGGGGGAAGAGGAGCCCGCGATCTACGCCCTCGCCGCTGAGTCCAGCCCGACCAAAATCGTTACCCTCGTCGACTACGTCGAGGCGGACGGTCTTCACCTCACGGGTGACTACATAATGGAGATCGAGGGAAACGCCTCCATCTTCACCTTCAACTACCAGCGCATCCGTACCGTTGAGGACGGTGCCGCTGACGAGAGTCACGACCGCATCAAGACCGTTGAGGGCGTCGTTTACTTCAAGGACGGTAAGTTCTCCTCCGACGGCGACACCTGGGAGGCTGAGGCACCCTCGGCATCCACCATCAAGTTTGACCTCAAGGCTGAATATCTCACTAACGTCACCATCAACGAATCAGGCACCCTCCTCACCGCCGAGATGACCCCCGACAACGCCGTCAAGGTGCTCGGTACCGACCTCTCCGCGGCAGGTAACGTGTCCATCCACGTCGAGACCAACGGCGTCAGCCTCTCTCGCGTTATCATCACCTGCACCACCAAGAGCGGTGCAACCGTTACGGTGAACACCACCTATACCTACAACCCCGTCGAGCTTGTTTTCCCCTCCGCGGAATAAGGGCAACGGTGAAAGGAGATTAACATGACAGATACCAACATCAACGACGTCGCTACTACCGAGACCCCCGCGGCAGAGACCGCTCCCGAGAAGAAGCCCGTCAATAAAAAGAAGCTCATTATTATCATCGTCGCCGCGGTTCTCGGCGTTGCCCTCATCGCGGGCGGCGTCGTCCTCGCGCTCAGCCTCCTCGGGGGTGAGACCGATTTCATCGCGGACGTGAATCAGATGTACCTCGGCAGCAACCCGACCAAGGTTGTTTCCAAAACCACGCAGACCTTCGGTGACACCACCCTGAACGGCACCTACTCGCTCACCACGGGCCTCATCGGTGGCAAGAACGCCGCCGTCTACGAGGAAAAGTATCAGGATATGAGATCCGTCGAGGAGGGCGGCGAGGGCACCACCATCTACGGCCCGATTGCCGACCACCACAACCTCTTCCACTACATCGAGGGCAAGGGCACAAGACAGATCAACCCCGAGACGCTCAATATCATCTCCGACTGGGATCCCGAGGGACGCGTATTCTCCATCAAGCAGGAGGGTATCATCATCGCCCTCTCTGCGAAGCGTATTGAGAACGAGGTATACGAGAACAACACCCTCACCTGCGTCGTTCCCGCTGACAACACCGCCGCCGTCCTTGGTCAGACTATCGCCGCTGACGTGAACCTCACCATCAAGGACAACGGTGCGCAGATCATCTCCGTCACCCTCGAGTACGTTCTCCCCGCTGACGGAAACGTGCAGGAAACCACCGTCGTTATCGAGATCTCCTACACCTACGATAACGAGCGTATTTACATCGACTAATCAATGGAGGAATAAGAAATGAAAAGAATAATTGCAATTATCCTTGCCTTCGCTATGCTTTTCGCGCTTGCCTCCTGCGGCCAGAAGGGTGACGGCACGAAGACCGTCGACCTCACCGAGTTCAAGAACGCCGTTTCCGCTACCGCACCCACCGCGGTAAAGGTCGAGGTAACTCAGAAGAATGATTTTCTCCCCGACGTTCCCCTCACCGCTACCTATAATATCGAGTATGCCTCCGACGGTAGCGCAACCGTGAATTTCGAGTACACCCTCTATAACGAGATCGACGAGGAAGAAACCGACCTCACCACCACCTACACCGGCGCGGCAAGCATCGCTCCCGACGGCACCGTAACGGGTGACAAGGTTGGCGGCACCGTTACCTCGGTTGCATCGGTTAACTTCAACCTCGACGAGAGCAAGATGACCTCCACCGCATCGCTCGGCATCCTCACCGCACGGATTCCCGCGGCTAACACCGCCGCCATCCTCGGCACCGCGATCGATGCCGACGTGACCCTCACCCTCTCTACCGCAAACGGCGTCGTTGTCGGTGCTACCCTCAGCTACACCCTCGGCGGCAGCGAGTACGAGATCGCATGTACCTATAACTAATCTGAAAGCCTGAATATCATAGCCCGCCGTGGGAACACGGCGGGCGTTTTTTTGTTTGAGGGTTGAAACGACAACCCCCCGCGCACCAAGGCGGGGTAACACAATGCCTTCCCTTGTGAGGGAAGTGTGGAAGAGAGTTGCACAGCAACTCGACGGATGAGTAGTCAAGCCTCCCCCTTTGGGGGAGTGTGTCAGAGAGTTGCTGCGCAACTCGACGGAGAGGGCAAAGCCTCCCCCTCTGGGGGAGTGTGTCAAAGAGTTGCTAGGCAACTCGACGGATAGAGCAAAGCCTCCCCTGCGCAAGGGGAGGTGTCGCGCGGTTTACTTGTAAATCGCGTGACGGAAGGGTCGGCGATGTCAGGAAAACAGAGATAACTAATGTGGTCGCTCGTAGTCTACAAACGACCCTACCGTCTTTCAATTTGCCCGCAAATTGAAATCCACCTCCCCTTGCGCAGGGGAGGCTAGACGAAGCGCGACCTCACTTTAGTGCGCAGGGGAGACTAGACAACTCATCCACCACTTCGTGGTCCCCCTTCCCTCACTAGGGAAGGCTTACCCCCCCACCAAAAAAGGACGGCGATGCCGTCCTTTTCGTATTTATTCCTTTTCGTTCTTCCGCGCGGGGTGCATTTCGCCCTTGTTCGCGTACGCAATATATTAATTGAAACCAACCGAGGGGGTGGTTTGCTTCTTCTTCAATTTTCGCGCGACGGCGCCCTCGCACTTCTTCCGTTTTGTGGCACCCGCTTTTCTGCGGTGCTCGGCTTGGTGCGCCGTCGGTTGTCCCCTTGCGCCTTGTCTGCCGCGCGGGCGCTTTACCCCTCCGTCTGCTCGGACTTGCCCTTGCGGTAGCGGATAATGCCGATAATCGACGAGATGACCGAGAGGCTCTCGGAAATAATACCGCCGATCGTGAACACGAATATATCGTACACGAGGATTGTCGACGAGGTTACTACGACGCTCTTACGGAGCAGCTGCGGGTTGCCGAAGGACATAAACACCGTGTTCGCCACCAGGGGCAGGATGATAAGCAGCGAGATCGGCCCCTCCCAGGACAGAGCCCCGACCGCCCCCATCGCCAGCGCAAGACCGATAGAAATACCGAGGGTCAGCCGCGGGCGGTTGTTGATAAAGTAGTAGATGATATTCCTCGTCACGCAGATGATATTGAGCGCAAAGCCCGACGTCGCCCCGAGGAAAAGATAGCTAAGACATATCGACGTCGCGCCCGCCGTCTGTACGATGAGCAGGCCGCGCTTCGTGTTCGTTTGATAAGACAGGCAGAACAGGATCATCGCCACGACCCCGAGCACCTGCCCGATAATCTCATTAACCATAACGCCCCCTTAATTCGACCATTCGATATACTCGACCGACGGGTAGCTGAGCTCGCCGTCCGCACACACGACGGTGCAGACGAATTTGCCCGAGCGCACCGAGAAAACGGGTGCGTAAATATTCGCCTTTATCTCCTCAAAATGCGAGGACGACGGGTGATAGTAATCCCCCGACCAGCCAACCGTTTTCTTCCCGACCACGGCGCTGTCAATCGCCTGAAATTGCGCACGGGTGCCGCCGTATTCGACGGTGAACCGCTCTGACGCGCCGCTGAATATATACGGTGCAAGCTCCATCGTCGCCGATTTGCCGATCACGACCCGCTCGAGCGAGGTGCAGTCAGCGAACGCCTCCTCCTCGATTGCCTCAACGCCGCGAAGCACCACCTCGCGAAGCGCCGTGCAACCGCTGAACGCCCGCTTGCAAATACGGTAAACGGTCCCGATAACCCGCTCGAGGCGGGGCATATCCGCAAGCGCTCCCTCCCTGATCCATACCGTCGATTTCGGCAGGTAGAGGATGCGTATCTCCTCGCGGTTCGGTAGGTCGGTTTTGTCTATAAATTGTACCCCCTCGGGTATCTCGTAAACGCCGTCGCCAATCTGCTCGTCGCCCGACATACCGTGGGTGCTCTGCTTTTCTTCCATAAATCCTCCTTGGTGGGGGTGTGACCGCGGTGCGCGGCAAAGGGTATTATAGCACACGCGGCGGGATTTTACAATAGCGGCGGTGCCAAAAGGGGTAAAAAACGAACGCGACCACAATAGCGGCGGTGCCCAACACTAGTGGCGGTGCCGAAAGGGGCAGGGCGGGCAAGGGGCGCAGTACGGGGGAGTGCCCGTCAAGGCTCGGAGTATGTAAGCCGCCAGAGGGTGACGCGCAGGTCATTGCCGTAATCGCCGAGGTAGGGATGCGTCGATATCGCCTCGTACCGCCTGCCAAAGGCATGGCCGAGGATGAACGGAGAGAGTGCCTCGGCACGCTCCATAAGGCGGGAGCGCCCCTCGTAGCGGTAGTTGCATACGCACTCGGGCACGGGGTGGGGCAGGGAGCCCGTCGCGCCGTCGCACCCGTCGAAGGGTAGCCCGCGGTGGTAAGAGCATAGCCCCGCCTCATCACGAAGGTAGGGCTCGCAGGGGGCATAGCGCGCGAGGTTGTCCTCGTCACCGTCAAGGTATATGTTGCGGTACGCGTCCGCGTCGGTTGCACGAAGGTAAAGAAGGAGGATATCCCCGTCGTCCGAGGCGAACCGAAATAGCCGCGCCCGCGTGGCGAAGGCAAGAATACCCGCGGCATCAGGCTCGATCGCGCCGAGAAAATCGTACCCGAGCGAGGTAACGCGATTTTTCAATATCCCCATACCCGTGTCAAATTCCACGCGCATATACTTGAACGAATCAACAAAAATGTAAACCGACGGTTTACATCCAAAAACTGCAATAGGCGTGGGGTCCAGCCCCGCACAGTAGTAAAAGAGGGATGAGCCTAATAGCGCATCAAGCTCCGCCGATCTTTCGTCTGAGGAAAAGAGGGCACAAAGCCCCTCGAGGGTCCGGAGCGCCGCGGGGGCGCGGTCGGGGGAGGACGGTAAAACGTTATCGCACCCGCGATAGGGTGCAAGGTGACGGTGCGCATCAAAAACGTCCGTTTTCATATCGTCCTCCTAACTTTATCTCGCTTGTTTTTTCTATTATACCACCCCACCGCGGTTTAGTCAAGTGCGTCGGAACACACACCAAGGCGGGGCAAAATAAGCCTCCCCTGCCGCGCCGCGCGGGGCGCGAGCGCGGAATGAAATCGACCCACAGGGTCGGTGAAATACGTCACCCCTGACGAATGAAATCCGCCGCGGGCGGATGAAATGTTCGCCCCCGCGAACGAGAAAGGTTGATTGAGGCGGGGTAAAAATTTGTAGGGACCATATAAAATTGTAGGGACCATATAAAATTGTAGGGACCGGCGTCCTCGACGGTCCGTGACCAATTGAGGTTACAAACAATTGCCGTCACGGTTTCGTGTGTGGCTCGGTTGCCGATAATTATGCTTCGATTTTTCGCCGCGCTCTCCTCGGACCGTCGAGGACGCCGGTCCCTACAAACGCAACGCCGCCTTGCTTTAGTGCGCAGGCGAGGCTTATATACCCCCCGAAAATGCCTATTGCAATCTGTGCGCGGGGGTGGTATAATATAGTCGGAAAACACCGAAAGGATAGGGGATATATTATGATACTTAGCGAGCTTGAGGTAATTTGCTACGACGAGCTACCCGAGGAGGAGAGGGTCTGCTATCAGCCCGCCACCGCGCAAGCGACGGGAGCCGTCGAGATTGAGGAGCTCGGGCACTTTGCCCCCGCGCCGTATGACAGGGCTTTGTGGGAAAGCATCCGCGCGACCTGCCTTGCCTATTTAATGGAGCTCCGTGTCCTTCACGGCATCGATCAGGACCACGACTCGGGCATCTATGACGTCGATTGCGACGAGTATCTGCTCCTCCTGACACCGAAAAACTGCGTCCTGCAGGACGGCGCGGTCGTCGCCTTTATCTTCGAGGCCGAGCCGCGATACGTCTTCGACTTCAAAATTGGCAAGAAAACCAGCTGGACCATCAACCGCGGCCACGCCGACGTCGTCGACAAACAGATCTACACCCTCGTCGAGCGCAAATAAGCCACCAACTAAACGAATAGATTAAAAGCACCCCTCAGCCGAGGGGTGCTTTTGTTGTAAAACGAAAAAGGTCAACCATGGGGGCTGACCTCTACCATCAAGGATTTTGCCCGCGAGGGCAATATTCCTCGTCTTGCCGCATACGAGCAAACTCGACGCGCTCTGCGCCGAGAATGCGAACCTTTTGCGCTTTGCGCAACAAGGTCGAGGACTGCAATGGTCCGCCAACAAAAACAAAAAGAGGTCAACCGCAAGGGCAGACCTCCATCAAGGATTTTGCCCGCGAGGGCAATATTCCCACAACCTCCGCCTTGAAAGCGAGCTTTCAGATCTACGGTCGGGGAATGCGAACCTTTTGCGCTTTGCGCAACAAGGTCGAGGGCTGCAATAGTCCGCCAACAAAAACAAAAAGAGGTCAACCGCAAGGGCAGACCTCTTTTTGTTGGTGGACCATCAAGGACTCGAACCTTGGACCGACCGGTTATGAGCCGGTAGCTCTAACCAACTGAGCTAATGGTCCGAATGAAATTTTTATTAATTTGATTGCAAATAAGGGCGTATGGACCGACCGGTTATACTCCTTTCGGCGCAAGCACGCGTTCGCGTTCTTGGTGCTACGCACTACGTTCGTTTAAAAACGAACCGCCGAGGAGCAATCTGCACTCGCTCGCTCACAAGCAAGCTTGCAGCCTCGCTTCGTTTGATTATGATCGCGGTAGCAATCTAACCAACTGAGCTAATGGTCCTTGTCGTATAGACTGATACATTATAGCAAATAAATATGAACAAATCTTTAACGAATGATTAACAAATGATAAATATAATCGACAGTGTATATGCCAAATCGTGCTTAAAGCTTGAAGAAGAACGGCAAACTTAATAGGAATGCTCTTTCTTGACGGTAAAAACATGGGTTGAAGATAGGGAAATACAAGCAAGATGCGCGAGCGATAAATTAACACGGGGTAGGGGATGTGTGGCAAAATGTTGCGTATTGTTTACATTTGGCGGGGCGAAAGGGCAGTAATGGCGTGCTCGTGTATAAACGTAGGGGGTCGGCGTCCTTATGTAGAATCGTAGGGACCAGCAAAAAGCCTCCCAAAAGTTGCTACGCAACTGGGGAGGGAGGTGGATTTCGCGTAGCGAAAGACGGAAGGAGAGCGCGATAACTATGTAAGCACCGAACCATCGATTGCAAAAAGCCTCCCCTGCGCAAGGGGAGGTGGATTTCAATTTGCGGGCAAATTGAAAGACGGTAGGGTCGGCAAAGTCACGAATAACAATTAGGGCATTGACAACTGCTCGTGGTTTATAACGACCCTTCCGTCACGCGATTTACAAATAAACCGCGCGACACCTCCCCTTGCGCAGGGGAGGCTTGACAACTCATCCACCGCTTCGCGGTCCCCCTTCCCTCGCTAGGGAAGGCTTATTTTTGCCCCGCTTTGGTGCGGAGGGGGCTTTGTCGGTCTTTTTTCTTTGACGTTAGTGATTATTATGTATGATTATTCTTAATTTTTGGATGGCTTGCACAAAAAAATATTTCGGTGTTATAGGGTTTTAACAAACTTTGGAAAGGTTTCCAAAAGGGGTTGATTTTCCTTAATTTAATATAGTATAATAAAAATGGAAACATTTCCAAAACCGTTTCGCATGCCGTGAAATCCTGTTCGGCTTCGGGGCGGGGAGGACAATCACGGATGAGAATCGCGAATGAAAAATCATGAATGAGGGTCATGATAGCGGGTCAAAAACCACCGTCATGATTGAGAGTCACGAACGGGCGTCATGATTGAGAGTCACGAACGAGAGTCATGAATTAGAGTCATGAACGGGTGTCATGATTTAGAGTCATGAACGGGTGTCATGATTGAGAGTCATGAACGGGCGTCACGAACGAGAGTTACGAACGAGAGTCATGAATTAGAGTCACGAACGAGAGTCATGATTTAGAGTCACGAACGAGAGTCATGATTGAGAGTCATGAATGGGTGTCATGATTGAGAGTTACGAGCGAGAGTCATGAATTAGAGTCACGAACGGGTGTCATGAATGAGCATCACGAGCGAGGATCACGAACGAAAATTACAAGGATCTAATCAAAAAGGAGTCGTTTTATGGCAAAGCTACTACTTAGACACGTTTACAAAATCTATCCCGGCGTTGGCAAGGCGAAGAAGAACGCCAAGGGCGAGGCGAAGAAGAGGAGCGGCGATTTCGTTGCGGTCAAGGATTTCAATATGGAGATCGACGACGGCGAGTTCATCGTTTTCGTCGGCCCGTCGGGCTGTGGAAAATCCACCACGCTTCGCATGATTGCAGGCCTTGAGGAGATCAGCGGCGGCGAGCTTTACATAGATGATCAGCTCGTCAACGACGTTGACGCGAAGGACAGGGACATCGCGATGGTGTTCCAGAGCTACGCGCTTTATCCTCATCTTAGCTCCTACGACAACATTGCGTTCGGCCTCAAGATGCGCAAGGTGCCCGTACCGAAGCTCGACAAGGAGGGGAATCAGGTCATCGCGATCGACCAAAGAAGGATTCGTCAGATCGGCTCGAAGATCTCGAAGCTCCGCAGTCAGTATTTAAAGAGCATTAAGGAAATAGGCCGCGCAGAAAGAGATATCGAGCTCCTCACCGCGAAGATAGAGACCCTCACGGCACAGCTCGCCGCGGCGACCCCCGACAAGGCGGAGGGCATTCAGGCAAAGCTCGACGATGCGCGCCTTGACCTTGAAAGAACGAGGAAGGACCTCGCGTTCTTCACCGAGAAGAAGGCACACGCAGAGAAGCGCATGGCGGACGCGGAGGCAGAGCGTGAGCACTATAAGTGCACCCCCGTGCCGATTTTCAACTACGTCCACATGACGAAGCAGGAGATCGACGAGAAGGTAAAATGGGCGGCGGACATCCTCGGCATCGAGGAGCTGCTTGACTCGAAGCCCGCGGAGATGTCGGGCGGTCAGCGCCAGCGTATCGCCCTCGGCCGTGCAATGGTCCGCGGACCGAAGGTGTTCCTGCTCGACGAGCCTCTTTCCAACCTCGATGCAAAGCTCCGTACCGCGATGAGAGCCGAGATCGTCAAGCTGCACAAGCGGCTCGGCACCACCTTCATCTACGTTACCCACGACCAGATCGAGGCAATGACGATGGGCACGCGCATCGTGGTAATGAAGCTCGGCGTAATCCAGCAGATCGACACACCCACCAACCTCTTCGACTACCCCGAGAACAAGTTCGTTGCGGGCTTCATCGGCACTCCGCAGATGAACTTCTTCGACGTTGAGATAAAGAGAGAGGGCGACCGCCTTGGCGTTACCTTCTCCGACGGACAGACCGCCTCGCTCGCACTCTCCGAGATGCGCACAATCAGCCCCTGCTACCTCGACGGAAATGCACACGCCGTCACCCTCGGCATCCGCGGCGAGAACATCACCCTCGACGACGGCGGCATCAAGGCGAGCCTCACCATCAAGGAGGTCCTCGGCAACACGACGCAGCTCTTCCTCCGCCTGTCGGAGAAGGATCAGGACTTCATCGTCAGCCTGCCCGAGCGTAACGGCATCCAGCCCGGCGACGCGGTCGGCATCCGCCTTGACGAGCGCGCCATCCACATGTTTGATAAGGAAACCGAGCTCTCCATCATGTCAAAAGAGTTCGGCAACAAATAATTTCCGCATAGCGGAAAGCACCGCGTGGGCGTAACGGCGCGGTGCGGTCGGAACAAAAAACGGCGGTCGCGGCACGTTCGGCAGCAACCGAAAACGGTCGCGGTGCGGTCGTAACAAAAAAACGGCGGTCGCGGCGCGTTCGGCAGCAACCGAAAACTGCGCGGTGCGCACAACAAAAATTGTTTACAGTACGAAATACCGCAGGGCAGGGCAACTGCCGCGCGGAGAACAGGCGTACGGAAAACGGATATATGAAAAAATGGCTTAATTATTTCTTCCTCGGCTTCTTCTCGCACAAGACGGCGAAGGAGGGCGCGAGGCGAGGCTTTACCAACACCTTCCTCGGATTCGTACTTGCGCTGGTGCTCGTATGGGCGGGCTTCGTCGGCGGGGATATGCTCCCGTTCGGCGCGCATTACTCGTCCTCGACCGACTTCCGCGCGGCGGTGCACGGCGTGCTTGCCTCACCCGACGCGGATAAGCGCATCACCCTCACCGTAAAGGACGGCAGTCTTCGCGCAGGGCGCGCGGGCGGCGACTCTGCCGCGGGCGTGGTGGTAAACACGCTTGACAGCGCGGCGGATGCCGCGGACTACGCGACGGGCGGCTACAATATCGTTATCGACACCCGTCCCGCGGACACCCTCGCGGCTGTGGATGCCTACTGCATCTCGAACGACGGCAAGCAAACCCGCATCACCTACGCGGAATATCTGACCCTCTCCGAGGTCGCGCGGATGAACTTCGATTTCAAGCTCACCTACACGGGGGAAGCGCTCCTGCTCGATGCGGAAACGGTCGCGGGCTACGCCGCATATCTTTCCACCGCGGGCGAGGACAGCCGCACCGAGGCAGAGCGCCTCGCGGCCGAGCTTGCCGACGGGAAAATCACCGAGGGCGAGTATATGCGCTCGGTCTACGAGCTCTATTTTGCCGAGTATTACCCGAGCATCAAGGAGTACGAGAGCTCCTCGGCGGTGCCCCTGCTCCGTAACTACTACTTCCATGAGTATATAGACAAGGGTATGAATAAATACCTGTTTATATTTGACGACTATATTGCGGGCTCGTTTACGACCGACGGCGGTCTGCCCGTGACCTTCTACGGCTTCTTCGGCGGTATGGAGGACGGCGTCGCTGTTGGCGACGGCCTTGGAGAAAGCGAGGCAGAGAAGGCGGCGGACGGGTTTATCAAGGCCTGCTTCCGTGCGAACTCGCTCGTCATCCTCTACGCCCACGTCGTGAACACGGCGTCGCTCGTGCCCTTCCTTGCGCTGATGCTGCTGGTTGCGGCACTGCTGTCCTATTCGCTTATGCGGCTTCGCGGCGTTGGGGGCATCACCTCGCTCGGTGCGGTGCTCAGGATCGTCGGCGGATTCACCTGGTTTTCCGCGCTCGTCTCCGCGGTGCTCAGCGTTCTGTCGATGTTCTTCCTTGATCGCGCGCTCCTCGTGGCGTTGATACCCGTTATCTTCTTCCTCGTGCTCGCCGCACGGTCGATGCTCTTCGTCTTTAAGGAGGCAAGGCGGCAGGACGGCGCATCCGAGGCAGGCGTACCCGAGCAGGCCGCGTAACCGTCCGACACCGAGAGGGACATCCACCGATACCGCGAAAAGCCCGAGCGGCAGACGAAGCACCGAAGGAAAACGCGGAATAACGCGAATCCCCGAGGGAAAAGGGAATACCCCGAACGGTTGGAACACCTCGAACGGTTAAAGCAGAGCGACCCCCCGCGAAATTCCCCGAAAACACCTCAAAACCGGGATAAAAACCCCGCAAAACGGAGATAAAAATGATACTTTGCATTGGTGAGATACTTGCCGACATGATCGGCGAGGAGAAAAACGGAATAACCACCTACGAGAGGAAGGCGGGCGGCGCCCCCTTCAACGTCGCGTGCGGCCTCTATAAGTTTGGCGCGGACGTGAAATTCGTCGGCGCGGTCGGTGACGATCTCGTCGGTCGGTTCCTCGTAAAATACGCCGCGGATTTCGGCATGGATACGAGTCTTATCCATATAAATCCCGACAGAAACACCACCCTCGCGTTCGTTGAGCTGAACGAGGAGGGCGAGCGCTCCTTCTGCTTCTACCGCAAGGGCACCGCGGACTACTTCCTGCCCCCCGTCGGCGACGAGCTGATCGGCGGCGCGGACATTATCATCATCGGCTCGCTTATGCTTGCGGATGCGGACTGCGTAAATTACGCACTCGATATTATTGATCGCGCACACGCGCTTGGCAAGACGGTCGCATTCGACGTCAACTACCGCACGGACATCTTCCGCGACAGGGACAGCGCCGTCAGCACCTACAAAAAAATCCTCGCCGCGGCGGATATCGTTAAGTTCTCCGAGGACGAGGTCGAAACCTTCACCGAGGAATACGTCGCGGGCCTCTACGACAAGCTCGTCCTCGTCACCCTCGGCAAAAACGGCAGTGAGTGGCGCTACCGTGGCGAGCGGGGAAGCGTACCCACAATCACGGTCACACCGGTTGACACCACGGGCGCGGGTGACGCCTTCTTTGCGGGCGCGCTCAGCGTGCTTGACAGGTCGGCGGGCAGATCCCGCGAGGCGGCAGTCCTTAACGAGGCACTCCGCTTCGGCAACGTCGCGGGCGCGCTCAATACGACGGGACGCGGTGCCATCGACCACCTGCCCGACTTAAATACGGTTAAAAAATATATGGACATATAAGAGAGGAACAATGATGAAAAATCGCACGAAAATCTCAATTCTCGCACTTATTCTTCTCCTTAGCTACCTGCTCGTGTCCTGCGGCGTTTACGCGGGACCGAACGCACCGACCGTCGACAACGGCGGCAAGGGCGACGTGACCTTCACCGACAAGACGGTGAGCGGCACCACGGCAAGCAGCGTCGAAATGGAGAGCGGCACCGACGCCTTCCAGCTTCTTGACAAGGAATACGGCGCCACCGACAAATTCGTCTACACCGCCGCCGTCAATTTCAAGAGCGGCGTCGCCGCGGGTATTGCCTTCGGCTCGGTTGACGGCTCCCACTATTGGGTGTTCAACGTCGACAGACAGGCAAACCTCGTAAAGCTCCTCTACTTTACCGTCGAAGACGGTAAGACCTCCGCGGTCGAGCTTATGACCGACTACTTCATCGGTAACGACAAGATGACCGACAGCGAGCGTCGCCTCGTCGGTGCGAAGGTCGCAAATATCGAGAGAGTACAGCTCAAGGTCGTCATCACCCCCGAGGATGACGGCGTGTACGCCGAGTTCTACGCGGACAATATCCGTAGATTCGGTATCGACAACGTCATCGAGCTCGGCTCGCTGGAAAAGCTGCCCGAGGGCGTAGCCTACGAGGGCGGCTCGGTCGGCTTCAATTGCTTCAACTCCAAGGTTGAGTTTGCCGACATCTACTACGGCGTGAGCGACTACTCATACTATACCGAGCTCTACCGTAACCAGTACCACTTCTCGCAGTACGCAAACTGGAACAACGACCCCAACGGCCTCGTTTACTTCGACGGCTACTATCACGTCTACTATCAGCACCACCCCTTCAATAACTATTGGGGCGATATGTATTGGGGACACGCGCGCAGCCGCGACCTCGTCCACTGGGAGCTTCTCCCCATCTGCCTCTTCCCCGATGAGGATTGGGGCGGCGGCGGAGCAGGCTATATGTGGTCGGGCTCGGCGTACGAGTACCGCAAGGGCGACAGCGCCGCGATAGATAACGAAAACTGGTTCCCGAACGGTGACGGAAACGGCATCATCGCCTTCTACACCCGTGACGGAGCAATGCAGGATCAGATGATCATGTCAAGCGACGACGGCGGTATGACCTGGACCAAGCGCCGCCTCATCCCCCAGACCGTCGCAACCGCACCCAACGGCATCTATCACAAGGTTGCCTGCCGCGACCCGAAGGTATTCCCCGTGCTCGTCGAGGACGGAAAGACCACCCTCTGGGGCATGGTAGTCACCGGCCAGCAGGAAAACCGCGTATGGTTTATGAAATCGGATAACCTCCTCGATTGGCATTACGCGGGCGAGTTCGCCGCATACGCACCCGAGTGTCCCGACCTCGTGACCCTCACCGCCGACGATGGCGAGGTGTTCAACGTCCTCTCGCTCACCGCGCGTGATTATATAGTAGGAAGGATCTCCTACAACGGCGAGCATATCGTCTTCACCGATATAAACGGCGGACCCATTGACGAGTCCGACTTCCGCGTGATGGATTACGGTCCCGACTCCTACGCGACGCAGACCTTCTCCATCCGTGACACCGCATCCGAATATTTTGGCAAGACCGTGTCCATCAGCTGGTATGCGGGCGTGCCCGCCGACACCGATTCGGGTATCTACGCAAACGCGCGTAAGGTATGGAACGGTAGCGGTTTGACCATCCCCGTTGTCTGGGGCCTCGTAAAGGAGGGCGACACCTACACCCTCACACAGACCCCCATCGTCAAGGACAACGACCTCTACGATAAGACCAATCTCATCTCGATTGCGGATAAGAGGATCAACGCATCCTCCGATAACCTCCTTGCCGAGGTCAACACCCACGTCTTCGAGATGCTCCTTAATATCGACAACCCGAACGGCGAGCCCGTGTCCCTGAAGATCAACCTGTCCGACACCGAGTACACCGAGATCGGCTGGAACTCCGTGGACGGCTACTACGTCGACCGTAGGTCGACCTCCGACGCGGGTCTCAACATCAGGGATTACCACTTCAAGTTCACCTCGGGTCCCCGCGACTTCGATGCACAGAGCTTCTACATCCTCTCCGACAACGGCGGTGTTGAGGTATTCTGCGACGAGTTCAAGGTCCCCTTCTACGTTCTCACCCTTGCATCCCCCTATTCGGTAAAGGCGGAGCTCAGCGTCGGCGGTGAGGTAACCGTCGAACAGCTCGTTATGAACGAGATCGGCACGATCTGGCGCGACTTCGAGCCCGTAGAGGGCGAGACCGTCCTCTATATCAGCGACGAGGCGGTCGAGCTTGATACCGCCATCACCACGAAGCGTCAGGTAACCGCATACTCCACCTCGGGCGAGGCTATCCTCTGGGCTATCGAGAGCGGCGAGGACGTGATCACGCTTGAAAACGTCACGGGCGGCGTTGTGCTCGGCGCGCTGAAGCCCGGCAAGGCAACCATCACCGCATCCTGCGGCAATCAGAAGCGCACCGTGGCGGTCGACGTCTACGCGGGCAGCCCCGAAAGCGACGTTGATTTCAGCGCCGACGGCATCATCTCGGGCAGCTGGATCGCAAAGGGCAGCGAGATCGTCGCGCATACCCCCGCGGGTGACGGCTACATCCTCTCGGACGAGGTCGCATCCGACTTCAACTGCTCGGTATCCTTCTCGCTCGACGCTATTGCGGCGGCGTTCATCTTCCGTGCGAGCGCGGATATGAGCGAATACATCATCTTCAACTACGATAACAACGAGCACGTCGTTAAAATGTGGTCGCAAAACGGCGAGATCGGCAGGGCCGCCGCACACGGCGTCAACCTCTCGAATATCGTCCTGCGCGTCGAGGCAAAGGGCGCGTCTATCAAGGCGTACATCAACGGCAATCTCGCGATCGACACCGTCCTGAAGGACGGCGAGCCTACTGAGGGGCTCTTCGGCCTCAACGTCTACTCGGGCACCGCGACCTTCAAATCCTTCGTCAACTTCAACGGCAATTACACCTACGGCGGCACGGGCAGCCTGACCGTCGCGGGCGACTCCAAGCAGGTTATCACCGCACTTTATAACAAGACCGACGTAAACGCACTCGTTCCGAGAGGCTTCTACACCTCGAACGGGCGCGACCTCGTGATCGACCAGTCCTACTTCGAGCTGCTCGAGGTTGGTGAGTACACCTTCAAGGCGGTCGGCAACTCCGGCGCGTACGAGTTCACCGTAACCGTTACCGCCGTCACCGAAACCGTCCTTCGCGACGTAACGGTACAGAAGGGCTGTAACGCGGTCATCTATCTCGGTAACGTGGTGGCAGAGGGCGTAAGCGTAAACGGCACGGCCCTCACCGCCGATCAGTACGTGATCGAGAATTACACCCTGACGATAAGATCCGACCTCCTCGTAAACGAAGTAAATGAGGTAGTTATCAACGGAGAAAAGACGGTCACGGTAACCGTCGAATAACTCCGCTCCGCAATATGCCGCGCCTTGGCGCGGCAGCGACCCCCAAATTTTTGAAATAATATGGAACCTACAATAAAGGACGTGGCAAGGCTCGCGGGTGTCGGCGTCGGCACCGTTTCGAGAGTCATTAACAACGAGGGCTCGGTAGGCGAGAAGACCCGTAAAAAGGTCCTCGACGCGATGAAGACCCTCAACTACTCGCGCAACAATATGGCGTTTCGCCTTCGCAAGAACGAAACGCGGATAATCGCCCTTCTGGTACCCGTCATTAGTCATCCCTTCTTTGCCAAGCTGGCGTATTACGTAGAGGATGAGGCAAGCAAATTCGGCTACTCCGTCCTGCTCGTGTCCTCCCAGCAAAGGGTGGAGAAGGAGAATGAGATCCTCACCCGAATCCGAAACAGGGAGGTGGACGGTGCGGTGTTCGTCACCCACTATATGCACGAGGAGGAGGACATCGGAAAATGTCCCATCGTGTCCATCGACCGCAGCTTCGGAAACGGCATCCCCTACGTCACGAGCGACAACTACGACGCGACGAAAAACGCCGTCAGGTATATGATCGACCGTGGCGCGACGCGGGTCGGCTTCATCGGCTCGAAGCCGCTCGTCACCTCCGAGGTTATGGAGCGCGAGCGCGCATACCTCGACGTCATGGCAGAGTGTGGGATGACCCCCCGCATCGTCAACGAGATTATTCAGCACGGCGAGGAGGGCCGCGTGGTCGACGACTTTATGGCGAGGTATCCCGACGTTGACGGCGTGTTCGTGTCGGGCTACACCCTCTCGCAGTATTTTTACGAGGCCGCCCTCGAGGCGGGAAGGAGGATCCCCGAGGATATGCAGATCGTGTCCTACGACGGCATCTTCAAGCAGTGGGGGATAAGCAATATCACCTCGGTCGAGCAGCCGATAGAGGACATGGCACGCGAGGTCGTGCGCCTGCTTATCAAGAAAATACATAACGAAGATACCCCGCCGCGCACCGTTTTACCGACGAAATTCGTCCTCGGCGTCACCACCAAATAAACGGCGAAATTACACGCAAAATAAACCCAATTCAAGGCAAACCGACGCAAAAACCATCCTTTAATTAATAATTAACGTAAATAATCAACCAACGGTTGTAAATGAGGAGATAATTATGAAAAGGCTTTTAACATCAATTCTTTCGCTCATTCTCGCACTCACCATGCTTCTTAGCATGACCGCGTGCGGCGGCGGCAACACCGACGGCGGCGGGGAAACTCCCCCCACCGATGCCGAGGGCAACACCATCATCAAGATAATGTTCCACGTTGATAAATCCTCGACCGAGGGGCAGGCTTATCAGAAGCGCATCAACGCCTTCAACCAGGCGTACAAGGATCAGAAGATAAAGGCACAGGCGATCTTCAAGGCGCGTAGCGCGGGCGCATCCGGCTACGAGACCGAGCTGCAGAACAACCAGCTCGAGGGCACCCTCGCCGACATCATCACCTTCGACGCACCCAACACCGCCGCGTATGCAAGCTCGGGTCTGCTCTACGACATCTCGAGCCTCATCCCCGCGGAGGAGCAGGAGAAGTTCTACTCGCTCAACAAGTATAACGGCAAGCTCTACGGCCTCCCCATTCAGGAGTCGAGCGCAGGCTTCTTCTATAACAAGAAGATCTTCCGCGACGCGGGCATCGACGTCGGCGCATATACCGCCGAGAACCCCTGGACCATGGATCAGTTCAAGGACGTTTGCGCAAGGCTGAAGGCACACGGCGTCACCGCGGTCGATATGCGTATCGACGCGACGAAGGACGAGACCGCGCCCTACCTCCTTTACCCCTTCATCTACGCCGCGGGCGGTAGCTTCGTGTCCGAGGACGGCTTCACCGCACAGGGCTACTACAACTCCGCCGCAACCGCACAGGGCTTCCAGTTCATCAAGGACCTCATCTCGAACGGCTACACCTCCTACGCGATCGGCGCGACCGACTTCTTCACCGGCAAGGTCGGTATGTACCTCTCCTCCGGCTGGACCATTCCCGATCTCGACAACAAGTACAGGGAATACTTCTCCTCCCGTGACGATTGGGGCCTTCTCCCCTATCCCAAGGGCGTAGAGGCGGCGAGCGCGACGGGCAGCTGGTCCTACGCGATCACCAACAACCACCACACCGACAAGACCGCAACCCTCGAGCTTCTTAAGTGGATGACCTCCGCCGAGAGCTCCGAGGCGATCACCAACGCAACCGGTATGATCCCCGCCCGCCGCGACGTGGTAAAGAATTACGCCGTCGGCTCGCCCGAGTATACGCTTATGAAGCAGCTTGAGCTCAGCGGCAGGGAGCGTCCCGTAACCGTTGCATACCCCACCTTCTCCACCACCTTCAATCAGGTTATCTTCGGTCTCGGTAACGGCAACGTAAGCGAGCTGCTCAACTCCGCGACCAACACCCTTCAGGACGCAATCGATAAAATCAAGAATCGCGGTTAATAACTTAAACGGCGGATAAATAAAATGGTAAAATCATCGGTTATTATATTCCTGTTGTTCTTCCTCGCCTTCGGTGGCTTCGTCGCCTATGACCTTGCCACCGCGCGAAGGCGCAAGGAGGTCTATCGCGTAAAATCCTCGGCAACGGCGTATCTTATGCTCCTGCCCGCGGTCGCGCTTGCCTTCCTGTTTATTATGCTGCCGATACTGTACTCGCTTGGCTACGCCTTCACCGACTACTATCTGTTGCAGCCGAACAACATTAACTTCGTATTCCTCGAAAACTTTGCCCGCATCTTCAAGGAGATCTCGGCAAAGGGTATGCTCTATAACGCGATAAAGAACACCCTGACCTTCGTTATCGGTGTCGTCCCGCTCCAGATCGGGCTCGCGCTTATTCTCGCACTCTTCGTCAACCGCCCCGGCATCGGAAGCAAGATATTCAAGGTCTGCTTCTTCGCCCCCGTGGTAATCTCCCTCTCGGTCACCGCCTTCCTCTGGGAGCAGATCCTCGCCCCCGGTGAGGCAGGGCTTCTTAACTCGATGCTCGCAATGGTCGGCATCCCGCCGCACGATTGGCTTCGCGACCCCGAAACCGCGATGCCCTGTATCATCGTCCTGTCTGCTTGGCAGGGCTGCGGCTACCAGATGCTCATCTTCCTCTCGGGCCTCTCGAATATAAGAAAGGACCTGTACGAGGCGGCATCCCTCGACGGCGCGGGCGCATGGCACAAATTCTGGAACGTGACCTGGGTCGGGCTTCGCTCCACCCTCGTCTACATACTCATCACCGTGTTCATCGGTGCGTGCAGGATAATGACACAGCCTATGCTCATGACGGGTTATATGGAGCATACGGTCACTCTGTCCTACTATATGTATAACAGCGGCTATTCCGAGCGTCTGGTCGGCGAATCCTCTGCGGTCGCCCTGCTTATGACGATATTCATCGGCGGAATAACGCTAATTCAGCGCAGGTTGTTCAGGGAGAAGTAAAATGGATAAGTACGTAAGAGAATTACCCAATTATAGACCCAATAAGCCACCCGTCAAAAGAACGGTGAAGGAGATCGTCTACCATATCGTCGGCATCATCCTCTCGCTCGCGTTCATAATGCCCATTATGTATATGCTCGCCACCTCGACCAAGAGCGAGAGCGCATACGCCGCGGGCGTCGGCACGCTGAATATGTTCCTACCCGACTTTGCCCACCTCGGCGTCGCGTTTGAGAACTACGAAAACGTGCTTATGAACTACGATATCTGGAAATACGCGCTCAACAGCTTCCTTTACGCGGGCATCGTTATCCTTCTTAACATCCTCGTAAACGGACTCGCGGGCTACGTTATGGCAAAGCTCACCTTCCCGGGAAAGCGGCTTCTGTCCTTCCTTATCATCTTCCTTATCGTCGTACCCGTCGAAACCTCGATCATCCCGCTTTACTCCATCGTGAAGATCATGCTCGGCTTAAAGCAGCAGATGTCGGTCATCGGCGTTATCCTGCCCGCGACGATAAGCATCTTCAACATCTTCCTCTTTATGCAATTCTTCCAGAATATTCCGAAGGAATATGAGGAGGCGGCGCGCATCGACGGCGCGAACACCCTCGGCGTGTTCTTCAAGGTGATCATGCCCCTCTCGAAGCCGATACTTGCAACCGTTGCGGTATTCTGCTTCATCGGCGTGTGGAACGATTACCTCTGGCCCTCAATGATCCTGCCCTCTGCGGACGACGGCTCCTGGCCGCTTCTCCCGATCCAGACGGCGCTCATCTCGATAAAGAGCATAGAGAGCATCACCACCGGCGAGATCATGGCGTCGCTGGTAATCACAAGCATTCCCATCTTCGTAATTTACGTTGCGGCACAAAAATACATCGTTCAGGGCTTCGGCACGTCCGGCCTTAAAATGTGAGGATAGAAATGAATTTCAAAAAGATTACAGCACTTATTTTACTTCTTGCAACCCTCGTCACTCTGCTCGCGGGCTGTAAGGGTAACGACGGCCCCGATACCGACGAGGGGGAGGGCGACGGCGAGGAAAAGAGCACCCTCGTCCTGAACTACTCCCTCGACGAGTCGGAGGGCAGCCTTGCCAAGGAATCGGTAAGCGGCAAGGACTATACGATCAACTACGTCTTTAACGAGCAGAACGCCGACACCCTCTTCAAGGAGCCGAACGACCCCCTCCGCCGCCCCGGCGTAAAGGGCAACGCGCTCTATATGGACGGCTTCTCCAACAACATCGTTAACAGGGATTTCGTAACACCCGACACCGCGATCACCATGTCCGCGTGGGTCGCACCGAGAGTGTTTGAGAACATCGTTTACTACGACGGCGCATCCGACGCCGCGGGTCATACCCGTATGACCTCCATTCTCAACAAGGGCGATATCGAGATGTGCGAGGGTTTCCTCCTCGGCTACGGCCGCCTCGGCCTCTGGGGCATTCAGCTCGCCCTGCATAACGAGGAAACCGGCGAGGACTTCGTCGTCGGCTTCTACGATCCCATCAATGCGCTCCCGCTCTACGAGTGGTCGCACGTCGCCGTCGTGTTCGACGGCACCACGGGCTTCATCGGCCTTTACTACAACGGTGAGAAGGCGTACGAGGCACTCATCCCCGAGCTCGTCGCCACCAGCATCATCTACACCGAGGAGCCGCTCCGCGTCGGCGCGTACGTCAGCCCGCAGATCGAGTTCGGCATCCGCCGTCAGATGATCTCCGGCCTCCTCGACGAGGTACAGATACACTCCGCCGCCCTCACCCCGAAGGACATCGTTGAAATATACAACGACACCGACCGTGAGGAGGCACACCCCATCCTCGATTGGAAGGACATCGCGCTCGACTCCTCGGTCTACGAGGGCGACCGCTACCGTCCGCAGTATCACGCAATTCCCCCCGCGGTCTGGATGAACGAGCCGCACTCCCCCTTCTACTACAAGGGCATGTACCACGTATTCTATCAGCACAACCCCGCCGGCCCCTACTGGTCGCAGATCCGTTGGGCGCACATCGTGTCGGAGGATATGGTGCATTGGAAGTACGTTAAGGACGCCGTCGTCCCCACCCCCGGCATCTGTCCCGAGGGCATCTGGACGGGCGGTGCCTGCATCGGTCCCGACGGTACGCCTTGGCTCGTAATTACGGCGGGCACTAACACCACCACCTGGACGGGTCAGAACGTGGCCTTCGCCCACGCGGCGGACCCCGACGATCCCTACCTCTCCGAGTGGATCGTTGAGGATAAGCTCGTCATCACCCAGCCGAGCGATAATACGCAGGGCGAGAGGGAGCAGTTCCGCGACCCCTTCGTCTGGTATGACGACGGCACCTACTATATGATGGTATCCACCTCTATCCCCGGTGCGGGCGGCTCCGCGGTCGTATATACCTCGGAGAATATGAGAGAGTGGGATCACCGCGGCTACCTCTACGAGTGTGACTACGGCAGATATCCCGAGCAGGGCGCGCACTGGGAGTGCGTCGTAATGCTCCCCATCAGCACCAAGGACGGCTCACAGACCAAGTACATCCTCTTCGACTGTCCGCAGTACACCGTCGACGGCTATATCGTCGAGTGCTACTATTGGATCGGCACCTTTGACAAGAACACCTGCCGCTTCATCGCCGACGACGATAAGCCGAAGCTCTTCGACCTCGGCCGCGGCGTCTATACGGGTCAGAACGGCTTCTGCTACCTCACCGAGGAGCAGCTCGCCGCAGGCATGACCTACGAGGACGGCAGAACTATCATCTACGCCATCGCCCAGGGCAAGGACGCGGGAACGGCACAGAACTACACCGCGGGCTGGGCACACAACTTCGCAATTCCGCTTGAGCTCTGGCTCTCCGACGACGGCACAGAGGTTATCCGCGAGCCCATCAAGGAGATCGAGTCGCTCCGCGAGGAGACCCTCTACACCTATTCGGGTGAGGGCAAGACCGCAGATGAGATCAATACCGAGATCTCACAAATCCGCGGCGATATGCTTGAAATCAGGGCAAAGATCACCCTCGATCCCACCGCACCCGAGTATTCGGGCGGCCTGCTCCTTCGCTACAACCCGAACACCGTAGACGGCAAGACCGAGAGGACCGAGATCAGGTTCTCGAACACGGGCGTCCTCGTCGAGAGGATTCAGTCCTCGCTCCTCGACTACGTCAACCGTCAGCCGAGCCACAATTGGGACCGCGTTAAGAACGAGTACGAGATCACCATCCTTCTTGACCGCTCCATGCTCGAGGTTTACGTTGACGGCGTGATAAGCTTCACCACGAGAATCTACCCGAGATACGGCGACTCCGATTATCTCAAAATCTTCGACAACAATTCCGGCATCAAATTTACCGAGCTTCATATCTACCGTATGGGCAGCGCGTACAGCGACACCGTAACGCCTCCCTACTACGGCAATATGGGTAACCTCGGAGATTAAGGAGGGCGTATGCGTAACTTTAAAAATATCATTCTCACTCTTTTGTGCGTCGCGCTCCTTTTGACGAGCTTCGTCGGCTGCCGTGACAAAAACGACAACCCCGACCCCACCCCCGCACCCGCGGGTAAGGCGCTTGTGAACGGCGGCTTCGAGTCCGCCGACCTCTCGGGCTGGACTGTCGAATACGGCGATGCCTTCGACGCAAACTGCGTGTCCTCCGTCAAGACCTTTATGTTCGACGGCGACGCGAACAATAACGTCCTCTCCATCAACCACACGGGTAACTGGTACCTGACGGGTAAGGGCTATCACGGCAAATACTCGGGTGCCAGAACGGGCGCACTCCGCTCCTCCACCTTCACCCTCACCTCCGACGGCACCGTCAGCCTGAAGCTCGCGGGTGGCAGCCTCACGGTCGGCAAGGGCACGGGCGCACCCCAGAAGGCAAAGGAAAGGCTCTGCTTCGTCGGCTTCTACCTTGCGAAGAACGATAAGCTCATAGCAATGCAGACCAACGAATACTTCCACGAGCATACCGAGGAATACATCATCCCCGAAAGATATGCCGCGGGCGTATATAACACCGACAACTTCTACGAATACTACCTCGACCTGTCCGAATACGCGGGCGAGGAGGTTTACATCCGTATCGTTGACAACGATACGAGCTACTACTACGGCTACATCGCGGTTGACGATATCCGCATCGGCGACGTCGCCGACCCCCAGACCGAGGGCGAGTATTTCGTCAAGGTCACCGACTACGTTGACGAGGCGGTCGCACCCTCCGTCCACGAGATCGCCAACGGCGGCTTCGAGACCGGCTCGCTTGCGGGCTGGACGGTAGTGGAGGGCGAGGCGTTCTCCAACGAGGGCGTAAATACCGAGAGCGTATGGTGGAATGAGAACATCACCTACTCCCGCGACGGGGACTACCACTACGGCAAGTATATGCCCACCGCGACGGGCGTCCTCCGCTCGAGCGAGTTCGTCCTCGGCGGCTCGGGCTACGTCACCTACAAGCTCGGCGGCTGTGCCGACAATAGCAAGACCTACCTGCGCTTCATGGTAAAGCAGGAGGGCGGCGAGGATATCGAGGTCGCGAGATATTCCAACTTCAAATTCTGGAATTTCCAGTTCCCCTACGTTCCCAACGGAATGCGCCTTCTCAATATGGTGCAGTATTACGCCGACCTCTCCGCATACCTCGGTCAGACGATGTATATCGAGGTGGTTGACAACAACACCTCCCCCGACGAGCTCGGCTGTATCGTCCTCGACAGCGTACAGACCTATTGGGAGGAAAAGCCCCTTTGGATCGACAGCGAGTCCTTCTTCGTTAAGTTCGAGTCCGACATCATGCCCGAGAGCGAGTATCAGGTCGCAAACGGCGGCTTCGAGACGGGCGACCTCACCGGCTGGACCCTCGAGGGTGGCAAGATCGGCGTGGTAACCAACGCATCCGGCTGGTGGGCGGAGAATCTCCCCTACAACAAGAAGGGTAATTACCTCTTCTCGGGTATCGTTGACGAGGGCGCGGGCGTGTTCGAGTACGCGCGCGGCACCCTGACCAGCTCGGCGTTCACCGTCGGTGGCTCGGGCTACATCACCTTCATGCTCGGTGGCGGCGGCAACCCGCTTCTGTGCTACGTTTCCATCATCGACGCCGAAACGGGCGAGGAGCTTGAGCGCTATGCAAACCGCCTGTTCAACGACAAGGGCATCGGAATCATCAATAACGGCAGTAACCTTGCAAACATGGTACAGTACAAGGCCGACCTCTCCGCATATATGGGAAGAAGCGTGAAGATCCGCGTCGTCGATAACGCGGAGAACAACTGGGGTCTTATCACGGTTGACAGCTTCGTCACCTACTATAAGGAGCTCGGCGCCGTTCCCGCCAAGGCGAACGAGGCGGTGAACGTCAAGCCCCAGCCCATCCCCGACACCGTCCTCGGTGAGAACGATCCCTATCAGGTGCTCAACGGCGACTTCGAGTCGGGCGACCTCGAGGGCTGGACCCTCACTACTACCGAGGGCACAACCGCAATGGGCTACCTCTCCGAGCAGGACGTCTTCTGGAAGAACGCCGACAAGCCCTATAACAAGGACGGCAGATTCCTCTTCACGGGTATCGAGGACGTAATGGGCAGCATGGAGGCGGCAAAGGGCACCCTCACGAGCACGACCTTCACCGTCGGCGGCGCGGGTCTTATGACCTTCAAGCTCGGCGGCGGCTATAACCCCGAGTGCTACATCGAGCTCGTCGACGCCGAAACCGGCGAAACCCTCGCAAAGTACCATAACGACAACACCGACAACAACGAGGGACGCATGTTCCTGTTCAAGGCCGACATCTCCGCATTCATGGGACGCGAGGTATTCATCCGCGTCGTTGACAACGCTGCGAACGCATGGGGCTGTCTCGCTGTTGACAGCTTCATCACCCACTACGAGTCGGAATCCGACCTCCCCGAGGGCGCAACCCTCATCGAGAGCAAGATCTAACCAACTTAACCCCCGTGCGCACGTGCCCTCCGCAGTGCGTGCGCGCGGTACCCAATGACGAAACCGTTAAAACGCAAAATCCCACGCAAAACGAAAATGATTAAACGCAAATACAAAATCTAAAAAGAAAGGACAGGTTATGAAAAGAAAGAATCCAACCACTTACACTCCGCCCGAGCTGGACATTCACGTCATTGAGTGCGCGGATATCATCACGACATCAATCGGAAACGACGGTACATCCGACGGATACAAAGACAAAAATTGGTAAACACAAAAAAATAACTGAAAGGAAACAGAAATGAAAAAGCATAATCTTACAAGAATTCTCGTTCTTGTACTTTCCTTCGCACTTCTCATTGGCTCGGCCCTCGTGATCAACGCGGCGGCAGAGTCCACCGAGCCTTCCGACGGCACTTTCGGCGGTATCTCCCTTGTTTACAAGGACACCGTTGCGATCATCGTTGACGTTAAGGCAACCGAGGAACAGATCAAGAACGGCGACGTCGTCGTATCTTACAGCATAGGCGGTCATCAGGGCGAGGCCGCTTACTACGCACCCTCTACCGATGGCTACGTAGAGGTTATCACCGAGGGTATCGCGGCATATAACTTTGCCGAGGTCATTACCTTCTCCTCTACCGCAAATGGCGCAGAGGTTGAGTCTAACCGTACCTACTCGGTTGCAGAGTTCCTTTATAAGCAGCTCTATATGAACGACGGTGTGAGCGAGGCAAAGAAGACTCTTTACAAATCCATCATCGCATACGGTCAGGCTATGAAGAACGCCTTCGAAATCACCGAGGCTAAGGACATCACCGCTTCCACTCTCGTATTCACTAAGAACGCTGACGTTAAAATCGGCGGCAAGAACTTCGCATTCGCTCCCGGCGCAAGCGTTGAGAATGTAACTCCCGTTTACAACGGCGAGCTTGCCATAGGCAAGGTGCTTGAGGGCTGGCTTGTCAATGACAACGGCGAGGAAAAGAAAGTTGATACTACCTTCACCGCATCCGAGGTTGTTGAGATTCTCGCACCCGTTATCGGTGACGAAGATGCCACCGCCTTCACTCTTGCAAACGGCGGCTTTGAGAACGGTCTTGATGGCTGGACTCTCGTCGGCAATATCGGTGACGTAAGCTCCGCTACT
Source organism: Eubacteriales bacterium (assembly GCA_045596865.1). Lineage (GTDB taxonomy): Bacteria > Bacillota > Clostridia > Oscillospirales > CAG-272 > UBA1740. The sequence continues at coordinate 14,723 of JAZODF010000031.1, read as the reverse complement.
CACTACTGGGTAGGCGACTCCGAGAGCGCTGAAGGCTTCGCGTTCGGTAATGAGGACGAAGACAATATGTTCTCCGCTTATGCTCCCGGCGCGGAAGAGGGCGCTGTTGGTACTCTTACCAGCTCGACCTTTACCGTTGGCGGTACGGGCTACGTCACCTTCAAGCTCGGCGCAATGAAGAACGGCGGCTCCGTCTACCTTGACGTCGTTGACGCTGAAACCGATACAGTTCTCGTTCGTTACTATAACAACCTCTGGGCAGAGCGTACCGACGGCGTTAAGAGCGGCTGTACTCTCATTCCCTACAAGGCTGATCTCTCCGCATATATGGGCAAGAGCGTTTACTTCCGCATCACCGATAACGCTACCGGCGACTACGGTCTGTTCTTCGCAGACAGCTTCAACACCTACCACACCACCGTTCCCGGCGACGAATACAATCTTGCAGCTGCCGGTTCTATCTACGAGCTCTTCAACGGCGGCTTCGAGCTTGGCGACATCAGAGGCTGGGAGAGTGTAGGTGAAATCGGTCTTGTAACTAACGCAACCGGTTATTGGAATGAGAATATTCCATACGGCAAGGATGGAGCCTACCTCTTCACCGGTGTTGAGAGCTTCGGCGCAGACACTATGAGAGAGGGTAACCGCGGTACTCTTACCAGCTCGGCATTCCAGCTTGGCGGCAGCGGCTATATCACCTATATGCTTGGCGGCGGTAACGATCTCATCTACGTTCAGGTGATTGACGCGACAACCGGCGAGGTTCTTGGCAGATATCGCCAGCAGGCTAGAGAGGACGCAGTTCTTAAGAGCTACGTTGCTGACCTCTCCGCACACGTTGGCAGGACCGTTCGTATCCAGATCGTTGACGAGGCGGCAAGCGGTTGGGGCTGCATATCCTTCGATAACGTTAAGACCTACTACGCTGAAAAGCCCGAGGGTTACATCGATGCAATCGATATTATGGACTCTCTCAAGTACACCATCGACAACGGCAGCTTCGAGTCTGGCGACCTTGACGGTTGGACCATGAACCGCACCGAGGCAGGCGAACACGACACTCTCGGCTGGGTAACCAACACAGAAAGGGCTGAGAGCTGGTACATTGTTAACGACGATAGAAAAGAAGGTGATTACCTCTTCACCTTCTACAAAGACGGTCTAAACTGCGAGAAGACCAAGGGTACTCTTACAAGCTCTACCTTCAGCCTGAAGCAGGGTGCATTCGTATCCTTCAGATTTGGTGCCGCAGGTACTCGTAACGTACGTATCGAGCTTTGCAGACAGGATGGCTCCGTAATTGCAACCTTCTACAACGAGGCTCCCGGCAAGACAAACACCGAGATGTACGCTTACTACTATCAGTACAACGGACCCGAGATCAATTGCTTCTTCCGCGTTGTTGATGATGCTACCAGTGATTACGGTTGTGTTGTTCTCGACGACTTCAGAGTAAACCTTGAATCTGCTCCCGAGGGCTTCATCCCCGCAATTCAGTAATCCCTAGGTAAAGCATTTCGCAATTAACTAAATATGCTCCCCCACCTCGGTGGGGGAGCAAAAAGAAAACAATCGCAAAAATCACGGAAATTTATATTCAATCAACCGCAAATTAGGCGCAAATTTTATCGCAAAATCTACCGCAAATCAAACCACACAACCACGAAAAACGCAAAAAACCCGCAAAAACGAAATTTACAATTTATCCCAAAACACGCAAGCAAACCCGCGGCGAAATGCCGCAACCGTCAATGACGGACACCCGCGCACTCTAATAAAATTAGGGAAGGCTAACGATATGAAAAAATCACTTATCTTCAAGGGCTTGATAATCGCCCTCCTCATTTTGAGCATTGGACTTGCGGCGGTAGGCTGCAGGCATAACAATACAGACGGCCCCACCGATGACCCGAGCATCGGCGGCGACCCGACCGACAATCCCGGCACGGATAATCCCGGCACCGACAACCCCGGCACCGACAACCCCGGCGGTGATAACCCTGGCACCGACAACCCCGGCGGTGACAACCCCGGCACGGATAACCCCGGCACCGATAACCCCGATCCCGACCCCGTCGTGGTTGACAAATCCGCCCTCGAGGCGGAGCTCGCCCTCGCGATAACCGAGCAGGGCGACTACACCGACGACACCTATGCTACATATTCCGCGCTCCTTGCCGATGCGCGCGCACTCCTTGCCGACACCGAGGCAACGCAGGATGCGGTAAACTCCGCAACCGCCGCACTCACCTCCGCGCGTCAGGCACTCACCCTTCGCACGGTGACCGCCGTCGCAGGCGCAACCAAGGAATTTGAGCTCACCGCGGGCGACGTCATCACCGTCACCCTCTCCGACTACTTCGACACCAAGGGGCTCTCGGGCATCACCTTCACCGCCGTAACCGACGGCGCGGCACTCACCGCCTCCGAGGTGAAGGACGGCTCGCTCACCCTCACCGCGACCGACGTCCTCCTCTTGACCGAGGTTAATATCACCCTCACCGCATACTACCACGGCGAGGCGGCACTCACCGTTACCCTCACCGCCAAGGTTAGGAGCAACACCGTGCCGAACCTCATCTGTGCCGCGGTTACTAAGGAATACGACCTCTATACCCTCGCGGGCAAGGAGAGCCTCGTCATCGACCTCTCCGAGAACGTGCAGACGAACGGCAACCCCGTCGTCTACACGGCTAAAATGGGCGACGAGCCTCTCACCCTCGACGGCTCGCGCTACACCCTCACCCTCGGTAAATACACCGACAAGGTAACTAACGTTACCTTCACCGTCACCGTCGCTTATGCGGACAGCGAGCAGGCGGCGGAATACACCTACACCCTCGCACTCCGTGACACCACCGCCTACCGCCTTGCAAACGGCGGCTTCGAGAACGGCCTCGACGGCTGGACGCTCGTGGGCAATATCGGCGGCATCGGCACCGACACCCACTATTGGCTGAACGACCCCGAGAGCGCGGAGGGCTACCCCTTCCTCATCGACGGCGAGAGGATGTTCTCCGCATACGTTAGCGGCGCGGAGGAGCGCGCGGTCGGCAGGCTCACAAGCTCGACCTTCACCGTCGGCGGCGCGGGCTTCATCACCTTCAAGGTCGGCGGAATGAGGGATGGCAACTACGTCTATATCGACGTGGTCGACGCCGAAACCAAGGAGATCCTCGCCCGCTACTACAACGGCCTCTGGGCAGAGCGTACCGACGGCGTCAAGAGCGGCTGTACCCTCATCTCCTACAAGGCCGACCTCTCCGCCTTCGCGGGACGCGAGGTCTTCCTCTCGGTCAGCGACAACGCAGACTCGGGCTACGGCCTCTTCTTCCTTGACGGCGTCGTCACCTATTACGCAAGCGAGCCTGACGGCTTCGCCCCCGCAACCCCCGTCGACTACGAGGTCACGGGCACGATCTACGATCTCTTTAACGGCGGCTTCGAGCTTGGCGACGTTCAGGGCTGGTGGAACAACGGCGAGATCGGCGTGGTAACGAACGCCGACGGCTATTGGGGCGACAATATCCTCTACGGCAAGGACGGCACCTACCTCTTCACGGGTGTTGAGAGCTTCGGCGCGGACACCATGCGCGAGGTCAATCGCGGCATACTCACCTCCTCGGTCTTTGAGATCGGCGGCACGGGCTACGTTTCCTTTATGCTCGGCGGCGGCGGAAACCCGCTCTGCTATATAGAGGTCATTGACTCCACCACGGGCGAAATCCTTGCAAGATACCGTCAGCAGGCTATGCAGGACGCCGTGCTCGTACAGTATATCGCCGACCTCTCCGCCTATATCGGCAGGACGGCACGCATCCGCGTAGTTGATCAGGCCACGGGCGGCTGGGGCTGCGTATCCTTCGATAACGTCGTCACCTACTACCCGAGCGCGGACGCCCTTCCCGAGGGTCTGACCGCAACCGATATCAAGGATAGTATCACCTACGACATCGAAAACGGCAGCTTCGAGAGCGGAAACCTCGACGGCTGGCAGATGAATATTACCGAGGCGGGCAACCATAACACCCTCGGCTGGGTACAGAACGCGGAGATCGACGCGGGCTGGTACACCAAGAATGACGAAACCAAGGACGGCGAATATCTCTTCACCTTCGTCCTCCCCGATGACACCAACTGCGAGAATAGCAAGGGCACCCTTGAAAGCTCGCATTTCACCCTCCGCACGGGCTCCTTCGTCGCCTTCAAATTCGGCGGCGCGGGCGGTGCACAAAACCACGACGTGTATATCGAGCTCTGTCGCGCCGACGGCTCGGTTATCGCACGCTTCTACAACGACGCCGAGGGCAAGCAGAATACCAAGATGAACGCCTACTTCTATCAGTACGGCGAGGCAGAGGTAGAGTGCTTCTTCCGCATCGTTGACAACTCCACGGGCGATTACGGATGCTTCGTGGTCGATGATTTCAGGGTCAACCTTGAATCCGCTCCCGAGGGCTTCATCCCCGCAATTCAGTAACACAATTTCACCAATATGACATACAGCGCAACGCGCGCATAAAAAAGCGAGAAAACTATGGCAATTATCAAAACTAAAGAACCCGCCTTCCACATAACGGGTAAAACGGGTTGGATCAACGACCCTAACGGACTTATCTACTTCGGTGGCAAATACCACGCCTTCTTCCAGCATTACCCGCACGATACGAAATGGGGACCGATGCACTGGGGCCACGTCGTCAGCGACGATCTCACCAATTGGGAATACCTCCCGAACGCGCTCGCCCCGGGTGGCGAGGGTGAGGCCGATGGCTGCTTCTCGGGCAGCGCGATCGTCCACGATGGCAAATTATGGCTGCTTTACACGGGCTTTGAGGAGAACGGCGGCGGCGACGCGGTAAGACAGGTGCAATGCCTCGCATCGAGCGAGGACGGCGTGACCTTCAAAAAGCACGGCGTTGTCATCGGCACCTCCGACCTTCCCGACGGCTACGCGCCCTCCGATTTCCGCGACCCGAACGTCTGGCGCGATGAAGGCCACTTCTGGTGCGTCATCGCGGCAAGAAAGATTGAGGGAAGGGGCAGAATCCTGCTCTACCGCTCGGAGGACCTGTTCCGGTGGCAGTTCGCGGGTGACCTCTACGGCACCGACTCCGCGGGCAGTATGATCGAGTGTCCCGACTATAACGAGGAGATGGGATGCCTCCTGTTCTGCGAGCAGTTCCAGCCGAGCGAGGAGGGAATCCACCTCAACCTGCATACCTGTCGGTATGCGGTAGGACGCATCGACTACGCGAGCGGCCGCTTCGTTGAAAAATCCCGCGGCATCGTCGACTACGGTCACGATTTCTACGCGCCGCAGACCTTCGTCGGCGCACCCGTGATGATGGCGTGGCTCAATATGTGGGACCGTAACGTCCCCTCGGCAAAGTACGGCTTCGCCGGTATGCTGACCGTCGCGCGCCATATTGATATCAAGGACGGCGTCCTCTACCAGACCCCCGTGGTCGAGGTTGGCGAGCCCGTCCGCACAGAGTGCGGAGGCACAGGGGAGGGCAAGCAGAGCCTCACCGACTCTGCCGAGCATAGCGTAATCACCGTCAGCGCGAGGGGGCTTGGCAGCTTCGAGATGGCCCTGCGCGTGGGTGGCGGCTGTCGCACGACGCTCAGCCTCGAGGATGGGGAATGGATTCTTAACCGCTCCCGCTCGGGTGAACAAATCGTCGGCGTTGAAACCGACGCGGACAGCCTTGCGGGCATCCGCCGTATGCCCCACTCGGGAAATTCCGAGACCGCCATCACCATCGTGATGGACGACTTCTCGCTCGAGATCTTCGAGGGCGGCAGGTCGCTGACCTCCACCATATACCCGCCCGAGGGCGCCGACGGCATCGAGCTTAGCCTCACCGCCGACGAATGGCACTACGAGCGCGCCGACGTGATATTGCATAAGTAAAACGCCTCACAAGGCAAAGGAAAACGGTATAAATAAACGCAAAGCTCAGTCAATAAAAAAGAGAAAACCCCGTGGCAACACGGGGTTTTTCGTATGCAAAAAGGGGAGGGGGGATGCCGCGCGCCGCGCGGATTACATTCCATGCCGTCACACGGTGACGGATTACATGCTGCCATTCGGCAGATTACATACCGCTCGGGCGGATTTAAAATAGTTGGGATCGGCCTTGGTGTGCCGCGCGCCGCGCGGCGTGATATTCTCGCTCTCGCGAGAGTAAGAGCGATATTTCGTCCTCGGACGAAGTGATATGTTCGCTTTCGCGAACGTGAAATTTAACACGGGGTAGGGTGTGTGTGGCGAAATGTTGCGTTATGTTTACATTTGGCAGGGCGAAAGGACAGGAATGGCGTGCTCGTGTATAAACACAGGGGGGGTAGGCGTCCTTATGTAGAATCGCAGGGACCGGCAAAAAAGCCTCCCAAAAGTTGCTACGCAACTGGGGAGGGAGGTGGATTTCGCGGAGCGAAAGACGGAAGGAGAGCGCGAGAACTTTGTACGCACCGAGCCGTCGATAACAAAAAAGCCTCCCCTGCGCAAGGGGAGGCAATGTTAGCCTTCCCTTGTGAGGGAAGGGGGACCGCGAAGCGGTGGATGAGTAGTCAAGCCTCCCCTGCGCAAGGGAAGGGAGAGTTGCAAAGCAACTCGGAAGGGTCGGCAAAACTCAGTCAACAATTAAAGTCGCGATTTGTTTTCGCTTTGTTACGACCCTTTCGTCATACTCGCCGACGCGGTCGCTCGTATGCCACCTTTCTCGCCTGCGGGCTCGGTCACTCCGCGGCTCTGACAGCCGTTTAGGCTGTCATTCACTACCGCTCCGCCCACTTCGTTACCTTGCGCAGGGGAGGCTTTGCCCTCTCCGTCACGGCTTTGCCGTGCCACCTCCCCCAAGGGGGGAGGCTTTGCCCTCTCCGTCAGCCTTTGGATGCCACCTCCCCAAAAAGGGGGAGGCTTGACTACTCATCCGTCGAGTTGCTTTGCAACTCTCTTCCACACTTCCCTCACAAGGGAAGGCTTATTTTGACCCCGCTTTGGTGCGGATAGGATACTCTCTGCGTTCAAAGCTTACGCATTCTCCTTCCGTCATCCGCCGAAATAACGAAACGCCCCACCGAGGTGGGGCGCTTTCGCTTGTGACTATTTATCTGCCGCCTCGCTGTCGGCAGTGGTTGGCAGGGTGTTCTCCTTGCCGCGGTAGACGACGAATTTACAGAATAGAAACTCGAGCAGGAAATTCGCGATCATAGTGCAGGCGAGGATGAGAAAATCGTTTCCTCCCGCCCCCTCGGCAAGGTTGCCGAGCCAGGTGGACAGCGGTGTAAATACGGCGTAGAAGCCGAGCACCTTCGCCATCGCGATGGGTACGTTTGCCGCCGACTTGAAGGTATATCGGCGGTTAAGCGTGAAATTCCACAGAATCGAAAGGATGAGCGACGTGAGATAGGGAATCCAATAATCCTTGATAAATATTTCTAAGAGGGCAAAGGTGCCCACCTGAATAATTCCCGCCGACGCGGAAAAGAGGGTGAACTTCACCACCTGCATTATCTGACCCTTGTTTTTCATCTTTTCTCCTTGGCATCGCCGACAGGCTTGGTGCTCTCGCACCTGCCGCCGCGGTCTGCCGCGAATTACTTCATATATTTCTTTCTACACTCGGCGAGGATGCGGTCGCGCTCCATATCGCGCACGCGGCGCACGCCCTCGACCGTCTTCTTCCAGGTGCGCTCGGGGCTTTCTGCGTGGTAGCTGTTCGGCTCGCCGCCCATGAAGCTCCAGGAGATTATCGTTCTCGCGCCTGCGTCGTATGCCGCCTCGTACGCGGTGACTACCTCCTCCTCGTTGCCGACGCGGTGGTTGTAGGTCTGGATCCAGATATTGTGATCCTTGCCGTGGGCATTCGCGGTATCGACGCACGCCTTCGTGGAGTTGTAAACGTACTCGTACGGGTCGCGTCCCGATCCGTACCAATAGGGGTCGGTACCGATATTCTCGATGTGGGGCATGCTGCATATCGCGTCAATATCCATCTCGAGCAGACGGTCCTGCTTGCTCGCGCCCGTCAGTCCTGCGAGCTGATAGGGCATAAGGCAGATGGTGTTCACTAAGCCGTAGGAGTGCGAATACTCGGAAATAAACTTGTGGAAATCGATCAGCGTCTCGTTTCTGAAGGCGGCGACGTCCTCGTCCATCACGGCGGGCATCCTCTTGCCGAAGCGGTCCTCGAACATCCTGCGACAGGTCGGGCAGGTACAGCAGGCGTGGTAATCGTCCGATCCGTCAATCTTCACCGACGGGATGAGCGGCTCGTCCCAGAAGATGGTCTTGCCGCCGAGCTCGCGCACCTTGTCGACCCAATCCTTGACGAACTGACGGTAGGCAGGGGAGTTAAGGCATATCTGATAGGGGTGCATGATACCGTCACCGTAGTAGGAGTGCGCCTCGGGATGGTAGGCGAGGAAGTGGCACTTGTCACCGGGTGCACCGCCGATGCCCCAGTTGTCCACCCAGACCTCGAGGCCCATATCCTCGGTCGCCTTGAAGATATCACCCATAACCTTGTCGTGCCTCTCCCAGTCGTTGTGCGAGAACATGTGCACGACGATGTCCATATCCGCGTCGACGATCTTTTTGAGGTCCTCTCTGACGTGCGTCATCATGCGGTTGCCGTGGTAGGCAACGCCAAACTTTAACGGTTTCATACTTTTCTCCTTGTTAATCGTTGTTGTGCACGCCTTCGCGTGCCTCGGGTCGCGCTTTTCTTCGCGCCCGCCGATTTGATTGTAGCATTTCTGCACCCCGCCTGTCAATAGCCCGCGCAAATTTCCCCGCGACGGAAACCTACCGCTCTCTGCCCTACCGAAAAAAGCACTTGCAATCGCACGCGCGCGGTGATATACTTATATTGTAAAACACGCGCGGTCGCCCGCGGGCGGATGCGTGGAAACGACGCGGTGCCAATCGCGGCACGCACAACGGAGGAAGATATGAAACGGATAAGGATAAATAGCGCGTGGGTGCTCACGGGCGACCGAATCGAGGGCGAGCTTTCTGCAACCGTGCCCGGCTGCGTGCACGCCGACCTGCGCCGCGCGGGGCTCATCCCCGACCCGTACTACCGCGATAATAACCGTTCGCTCGGCTGGATAGAGCAGGGGAATTATACCTACCGCACGACCTTTACTGCCGCCTCTGACGCGAGGGCACGCCTGTGCTTCGAGGGGCTCGACACCTACGCGGATATCTACTTGAACGGCCGCCATATCGGAGAGAGTCATAATATGTTCGTCCCGCACGTCTACCCCGTCGGCGACGTCCTCCGCGAGGGCGAAAACCTCCTCGAGGTCCGCTTCCGCTCGCCGATAAGGGAGGTCGAGGGGATGAGGGGGCACACGGGCGCCTTCACCACAGAGAGGATGAACACCCGCCGCATCCAATGCACCTATAGCTGGGATTGGGTCGACCGCTTCGTCACGGTGGGTATCTTCTTACCCGTATATATCGAATACCCGAACGGCCCCTATGCGACCGACGCGTATATCTACACCTCGCATATCGACCGCGAGGGCGCGGAGATCGTCACCGAGCTGGAGTTCGATTGCATGGGGGGCGGTGCGCTCGCCTTGGTGGAGGTCATCTCGCCCGACGGTGCGACCGTCGCATCGACGAAATTCTACGCGGATCACGAAAGGTATATCCGCCGATTCAATATTGATAACCCCCGTCTCTGGTGGCCCGCGGGCTACGGCGAGGGCGAGGAAAACGGCACCACCCCGACGGGAAAAAACGCAGAGAAGAACACTGCGAGCGCGGGCGAGAAAAACGCCCCGTCCACCGCCGAAAATTGCTCCACCCACGCGAAAAATACCGTCGAAAATTGCACCAAGAGTGCGGGCGAGCGTCCGCTCTACACCCTGCGCGTCACGGTGGGCGAAAACACCCTTGAAAAGCGGTTTGGAATCCGCACCCTCCGCATTGTCGAGAGGGTTGACGAGGTGGGTAGCGAGTACCATTGCCTCGCCGAAAAAATGGCGAAAACTCGACACGGGTCGGCCATGAGCCACAACGAGAGGCACTCGGGCTTTCTCCTTCTCGTCAACGGCGAGCCCATATTCTGCAAGGGCGGCAACTGGGTCCCCTGTGAGCCGCTCCTAAGCGAGGAGAGCGACGAAAAGATAACTAAACTTGTCAAAATGGCGCGTGAAATGGGGGCAAATATGCTCCGCGTATGGGGCGGCGGCTACTTCGAGCGCGACAGCCTCTACGACGCGTGCGACCGCGAGGGCATCCTCGTCTTGCAGGACTTTTTGATGGCGTGCGGACAGTACCCCGAGGACGAGGAATGGTTTATCGACGAATTGAAAACGGAGGCGGAGCATGCCGTGCGCCGTCTGCGCAATCACCCCTCGCTCGCCTGGTGGCACGGCGACAACGAGAACGCCACCGCGGGCAGCGACACGCAGGAAAATTATACGGGCCGCCGTAGCGCGCTCGACGGACTTGCGGGGGCGGTAACCACCCTCGACCATACCCGCCGATTCCTGCCGTCCAGCCCCTACGGTGGCAACACCTACGGCTGTGTTGACGTCGGCACGACGCACACCACGAACTTCCTCGGCGACATTTTTGCATATTTCGATAGCTCGGATTGCCGCGACTACAAGGAATACCTCGGCGGCTTTACCGCGCGCTTCATCTCGGAGGAGGGCGTTTTCGGCGGCGTGTCCACCCCGTCGCTCCTTCGCTTTATGACCGCGGCCGACCTCGACGACCCGACCGAGGCAATGCTCCTCTACCACACCAAGGGCAACCCCGCCCTGCCGAAGGAGATCTTCGAGTACGTTACCTCCTTCGCGAAAAAGGCGCTCGGTGAGCCGAAAACCACCGCGGAGCGCCTGTTCAAATACAAATACGCGCAGTACGAGTGGGTGCGCCTCGCCTTCGAGAACGCGCGCCGACGTATCGGCTACACGAACGGGCTTCTGTTCTGGATGTTCAACGATTGCTGGCCCGCCGCGCTCGGCTGGGCTTTCGTCGACTACTACACCCTGCCGAAGGCATCCTACTACGCCTTCCGTAGGCTTGCACGGCCCGTCACCGCCTCGGTGACCGAGGAGGGAGGGGAATACCTCCTGCACATCTCGACCGAGAATGCGACCGCAGGGGGGACGGAGTACACGGCGTATCAGTTTGACCTCGGTGATATGTCCTCGCCCGTCGGCGTTCTCACGGGCTACGTCGGCGACGTTGACCCGCGCACGAGCGTGTCCGTCCCGCTCCCGTTCACGCCCGACCCGCACGCGGTCATCTACGTTGATATTACGCACGACGGCGGCACCGACCGCGCGTTTTACAAGGCGGAGCGGCTCACCCTCGCCCCGACCGACGCGCTTGAATATTCGGTAAACGGTGACACCCTCACCCTCACGGCACACACAACTATCCACGCGGTGGAGATTGAGGGCGACCTCATCCCCGAGGACAACTATTTCACCCTCCTCCCCGGGGAAAGTCGGACCCTGTGTCTGAAAAACGGGGGTGTCGCGCCCATCGGCTACCCCCTCACCGTCCGCGGATTTACCGTCGTTCCCGATTAATTTCCCCGCTTGCGCCCTGCAAAAACACCCACTCGCGCCCCGCGAAAAAACCACTCTCACGGAGTGAGAATACCACTTTTGCCCCGCAAAAATATCACTCGCGCCCTGCGCGAATACCACTCTCACAGAGTGAGAATACCACTTTCGCCCCGCGAAAAAACCACTCCCGCGAAGCGGAAATACCACTTTCGCCCCGCGAAAATACCACTTCCGCAAAGCGGAAATACCACTCTCACAGAGTGAGAATACCACTTTCGCAGAGTGAGAATACCACTCCCGCGAAGCGGGAATACCACTCGGGCATTACACGCCCGAATACCACGTCGCGGCGATTACTACGGGGGCGTGTCAAATTTCGCCGTCAAAACGCGCGGGAAATGTAAACAACTATTGTCAAACAGGAGATAAAATGTCAAACAGAATGGAAAATGCGGAATTTACCGTCATGGTGATGGTGGAGGACGCCGAGGGCAGGGTCCTCGTTCAAAACAAGCGTAGCGCCTCCTGGGGCGGTCTTGTGTTTCCCGGTGGGCACGTTGAGCGCGGAGAATTTTTCACCGACGCCGCCGTCCGCGAGGTCAGGGAGGAAACCGGCCTCACGATCACCGACCCGACCCTCGTCGGGGTCAAGCAATTCCTTATGCCCGACTACCGCTACGTCGTGCACCTCTATCGCGCAACCAAATTTACGGGTACCCTCGCCCCGTCCGAGGAGGGCGAGGTCTTCTTCCTCTCGAAGGAGGAGCTGATGGAAAGACGCGCCGAAATGCCCGTGTCCTTCGACAGGATGACGGACATGTTCTTCGGCAGGATCCGCGCCTCCGAGCATTGTATGTACCCCGACCCCGAGCACGAGGGCGAATGGCTGCAGGAATTTAAGTAACGTCGAATCTGCGAAAAGGAAAGAGAATAGAAAAATGGCAAACATGGAGAGCAAAAACACCGTCAGGGTGGAACAGCAAAATATGAACTGGGTCACCTTCGAGGGCGACCCGCAGGGCAGCCCGCGTGTCATGATCGTCGGCAACTCGGTAACGAGGCATCAGCCACTCGCCGAGATCGGCTGGCATAACGATTGGGGCATGGCGGCGTCGGCAAAGGAGCGCGACTACGCCCACCTCATATTTTCCCACGTCCTTGAAAAGCACCCCCACGCCGCGTTCTGCATCGTACAGGCGGCGGTCTGGGAGCGCACCTATGAAAACCCGAATTACGACGAGCATTTTGCCGCCGCGCTCGGCTTTCACCCCGACGTCATAATCACCGCCATCTCGGCGAATATCAGCGCGGACAGGTTCGACCACGATACCTTCATAAGACAAATGGGCGGGCTTCACCGCTACCTTTCGGACGGGGCGACCTCGCGCATAATTCAGGGCACCTCCTTCTTCGATAACGAGGGGAAGAGCAGTGCCATCCGCGACTATATTGCCACGGTCGGCGGCGACGCCGTGGAGCTGTCCGACCTCTGCCACTCGGAGGAAAACCTCGCCATCGGCAAATTTGAGCACGAAGGCATCCAGCACCACCCCGGTGACCTCGGCATGCGGCGAATCGCCGACCGCTTCATCGCCGTGCTGGACGAATACATCTAACCGCAGGAGAGAAAAAATGAGCATTGAGCATTATTCAAAAACCGTCCGCGAGTATTCCGCGCGGGCATACACCAAATTCACCCGCGAGGCAATGGGCAACCTTAACTACCCCTTCCTCGTCCCGGGGGCGAGCTACGCCTACGATCTCTGGGATTGGGACAGCTGGCTGACCGACGTCGGCATCCGACAGATCCTCCGCGACACGGGCGCCGACACGGCGAAAATGCAGGAGTGCGAGCGCGGCTGTATCCTGAATTTCCTTGAACACACGCCCGAAAACGGCGCAATGCCCATCCTCGTTAATGCGAAGGACGAGGTGCACTTCCTCGACGGCGCGCTGAATATTCACAAGCCCTGCATCGCACAGCACCTCGCCTTCATCATCCGCGAAAACGGGGGTGACGCGTCCTGGGTCGCGGACGGGATAGACCGCCTTGAGGCGTTCTTCGAGCACTACCGCCGCACTTCCTACCACGCGCCGACGGGCTTGTATTTCTTCCGCGACGATACCGCGATCGGCGTGGACAACGATCCGTGCATCTTCTACCGCCCGAAAAAATCGACCGCGTCGGTGTATCTGAACGTCTTGATGTATAAGGAGCTTTTAGCAATGGCGTACGTCTGCCGCGCGCTCGGCAATGACACCCGCGCCGCCGAATACGAGACCGAGGCAGGGGCGCTTGCCGCCGCGATAAACGAGCACCTCTACGATGAAAAGTGCGGCATGTATTTCAGCGCGGACGTTAATCTTTCGCCCGTTGACCCCGCCGAATGGCTCCATAGCGGCAAGCCCCGTCATTGGCACCACCTCATTATGCGAATTGATTCCTGGTCGGGCTTCCTCGCCCTCTGGGCGGGCATCGCCACCCCCGAGCGCGCAAAGCGCGTCATCGAGGAAAATATGCTCAACCCCGCGACCTTCCGCGGCGAGTACGGCATCCGCTCGCTCTCCCGTCTTGAGAAGATGTACGCCGTCTGGCCGTCGGGCAATCCGTCCTGCTGGCTCGGCCCCATCTGGCTGAACGTGCAGTATTTCTGCTTCCGTGCGCTCCTACGCTACGGCTACGAATCCGAGGCGCGAGAGCTTGCCGAGGGCATCGTCGAAATGCTCGGCAGGGATATCGAGGCGCACGGCGATATGCACGAATATTACCACCCCGACACGGGCGAGGGCGTGCACAACCTCGGCTTCCAGAGCTGGAACCTCCTAGCCAATAACATGATCGCCTACCTCGAGCAGAGGGGTGCGGTAGAGGAGTTTTAAGGCCGAGGCGAGATGTCATTGTAGGGACCGGCGTCCTCGACGGTCCGTGACACGGCAGGGGAAAAACAGATGCCATCGATTTTGCGTATCCTGCTCCGGTGTATCTTTTTTTCCTTGGTTTTCCGCCCAACTCTACTCGGACCGTCGAGGACTGTACAGTGTAGTAAGATAGTATACAGGTAGTGCAACAGGATGGTATACAGTTTTGTGGTACAATAAAGGTACAGAAAAATCCGTGTAAGGAGGAAAAAGCTGTGCCTTGGAAGGACAAAACTGTGGAGAAATTAAGAGAA
>JAZODF010000030.1:0-11735 GCA_045596865.1 Eubacteriales bacterium | reverse complement strand
TCTCCGATGACGTGATATGTTCGCCTACGCGAACGTGATATGCCGCCCAACGGGCGGCGTTAATTTGACACGGGGTGACGCACCGTTTTTGTAGGGACCGGCGTCCTCGACGGTCCGTAGAGAGTTTGGCAAGAAACTAAGGCAAATCAAGAAGCAACCGAGCGAGAAACGCACCTGCGACGGCATTGCTTTTACCCCCGCTTGGCTCGGACCGTCGAGGACGCCGGTCCCTACAATTATTCTCTGTCGGCCTCTATGATTTTTACATACCGCTGACGGTGGATTGTTTGTTGCCTCTCGGCAACGTGATATTTTTGCTTCGCAAAAGTGATATGTCATCTCCGATGACGTGATATGTTCGCCTACGCGAACGTGATATGCCGCCCGTCGGGCGGCGTTAATTTGACACGGGTAGGGGGATGTTGCTCCAAGGGGCGGGTTTTCCCGCGGAGAGATGACATGACCCAAACGCCGTGAAATGTAAACTATAAATTACAAAAGCCACCTTTTCGGTGGCTTTTTTCGTTGGGTTGTGATTTATCAAAGGTCTTCTGTGCCTTGTGCTCTTGGCGTGGCGCTTCCGTTTGCTACGACGTTTTTGCCACGCCGCATTTTGCTATGGCGACTCTTATTCGGGTCGCCCTTTGCCCGGTTACTTATGATACCTCTTGCCTGCGAGGATGGTGAAGGAGCGGTAGGTCGCCTCGTAGAGCATCACGCGCATCAGCTGGTGCGGGAAGGTCAGGCGCGAGAAGGACAGGCGCAGGTGCGCCGCGGTCTTTACCCGTGGGCTAAGGCCGTGGGATGACCCGATAACGAAGGCTATCTTGCCGCGGCTATCCACCGCCTCGCCGATGATCCTTGCCAGCTCCTCGGAGGAGTAGCCCTTGCCCTCGACGCACAGCGCAATAAGGTACGCGTCCTTCGGCACGGCGGCGAGGATCTTATCCGCCTCCCTGTCAAGCGCCGCCTCTATCTCGCGGGCGTTGTCCTCGTCGACGATCCGCTCCTCGCGGAGCTCGACCTCCTCGACGCGGGCATACTGCGTCAGGCGTTTTTTGTACTCTCCCACCGCCTCGGTGAGGTATTTTTCCTTGAGCGTTCCAACCGAAATGAAGGTTATCTGTGCCATACCTACCTCACTTTATCCTTGCAAGGCGGGACAGCCCCGCCGCCAGCGCGTCGGCGAGCAGGTGAACGTCCTCGGGTGTATTCCGCTTCGAGAATGACACGCGGATCGAGCAGTCCGCCTCCCGCTCCGTGTGCCCGTAGGCAAGGAGCGCACCCGACTTATGCGAGCTGTTCGACGAGCATGCCGAGCCGGATGAAACGTATATCCCCTCGCTCGACAGGTAGTGGAGCATCGTCTCGCTCTTTATCCCCGGCAGGGTCAGGTTGAGTATATGCGGTGCGTATCTCGGTGGCAGGGTCGGGCGAATCTCGGCAAGCTCCTCACCCGCCAACCGCTCGATTAGAAGGGCACGAAGCGAACCCAGGTACTGCACGTCCTCGTTAAGGGTGGGCATGCCGACCCTCACCGCCTCGCCGAACGCGGCAATTGCGGGCACGTTCTCTGTACCCGAGTGAAGGCCGCCCTGCTGACCGCCGCCGTGAATGATCGGGGCAATTCCGCGGGTCTTGATAACCTCGTCGCGCACTATCAGCGCGCCGACCCCCTTCGGTCCCTCGACCTTATGTGCCGACACCGTCAGCATATCCGCGCCGATGGCATTCATCGTGAAGGGTAGCTTCATATACCCCTGCGTAGCGTCGACGTGGAGGAGTGCCTCGGGACAGCGTTTTTTTACCGTTTTTGCGACACGGGGTAGGTCATATACTGCGCCCGTCTCGTTGTTTACCATCATAATTGAAAGGAGGATGACGTCCTCGGTCAGCTCCTTTTCCAAGGCGTCAAAATCGATCACGCCGCCCCGCGTGGGCAGGTAGACTACCCTGTGCCCGAGGGTGCGAAGATGCTCGCAGACTTCACCGACCGAGGCGTGCTCGCCCGCGGTGGTGATTATCTTCATTCCGCGGCGGTATCTATCCTTCGCCCACGCGCGGCCAAGAATGGCGAGGTTGTTTGCCTCGGTGCCCGAGCCTGTAAATATAAGTTGACATTTCTGCCCGCCAACGCTCGCGAGGATCACATCGCGCGCCGTGCGTATCTCTCCCTCCGCGTCGAAGCCGATCGCGTGCAGGGAGGACGGGTTTCCGAAGTGCTTTTGCGACACGTCCCCGTACTTAGCGAGTGCCTCGGGGCATATCCCCGTCGTCGCGCTATTGTCTAAATATACCGTCTTTTTCATATTAATACTCGATTTTGTGAAGGATTTCCTTTGCGGTCTCAATTCCGGTCGCGAAATTGTCCTCGGCGGAGGTGTAGGTGTAAACAAAACCGTTCATTCCCTTGACGATGAGCACCTGGTAAACGTGGTATTTTACCCCCTCGCGAAGGAAGGTGTACTCGTAGGAATACGCCCACTTTGCCCCGTCGATATTGACCGCGACCGAAATGCCGCCCTCAACCTCGCTAAGGCTGCTTGACTCCTTGCCGTCCGCGTCCTTCACCTTGTCAACGAAGGGTGAAAGATCCTTCTTGCGCTGCTCCCAATAGGAGTCCTTGTCCACACCCGTGTAGGTCGCCTTGGACATCGTGATATTCCGCCCGTCACCGTCGGTCGCGCTGACGATACCCGACGAATAATCTACCGCGTAGCTCTCGGGCAGATGGAGGACGAAGCCCGCCACCTTTTTTTCCGACACGATAAGCCAGCCGTCCGCGTCACGCTCGTACTCGGGCTTCGCGGGCTCGCCGCTCTTGTCGATAAACTTGAAGGTGGAGATAACCGTGCCGAGCTTCTCAAGGTAGAACTCGTAGTTCGTCAGACCGTATTCCTTCTCCTCGTGGAAGGAGGTGTATGTGAAAATGTAGAAATCGTCACCGTTATAAACGAGAATCTGCATCACGCCGACGGTGGTGTCATTGTACTCGTAGGAGTAAGTGAACTTGTACGCCTCGCGCGCATTGCCGAACTCGGCCGCCTCGCCGTGCAGATCGACCGTCAGCGGGAAGGGCAGCTTTGCCATCTCGGCGTCGAAATACGCGACGGTTGCCTCGGCGCGGGTCATCCCCTCGGCGCTCGGTGCCTCCGATTTAACGAAGGTTATCGACGTACTGTCGAGCTTCGACACGTAGGCGCAGGCGATCTCGCCGCGGTTGGACACCGTCCACTCCTCGGGGGCATAGAGGTTGTAGCCGTATTCGCTACCCCCGCGCACCAGCTGCATCCCCTCGGGGATCTCGCTCTTATTTTTACATGAGCTGAGCGCCAACACCCCCGTCGCGAGGATGACTACCGCCAGCAAAAGGCAGATGATTCTTTTCATTTTTGCTCCTTGTTTTCTTGTCCGTGGGTGTGCCGCGCGGGTACACCCGTTTTTATTGCTCTCTTCGTGGTTGAATTGTTTTGGCGCACCGTGGGGCGCCGTGCTTTTTTGGGGCTGAAGCGCTCGCGTCTTTCTGCGTTTCGCGTTTTCTTGGTTGAAGGGGGTGCGTCGCTTGCGCGACCCGCCGTTCGTTACCCGACGCATCCGCGTGCTTTTGTCGCTTAGGGTCGGTATTCCTTCGCCCGTGATGCAAAGTGCCGCCCGCGCTCCTCAAAATTGCGAAATTCGCCGTATGCCGTCGCCGCGGGGGAAAGAAGGACGGTGTCACCCGCCGCCCCGAGCGAGGTGAGTGCGCACAGCGCACCGTCGAATGCTTCGTGAAGGCTCACGGGGATTTGCGAGGTGATGCCGCCGCGGCGCAGGGTGGAGTAGATCTCCCCGCCGACCTCGCCGTATATTGCCACCGCGACCGCGAAATTCCGCACCGCGGGTAACACCGGCTCGAAGGACAGGCCCTTGCCCCGCCCGCCGAGAAGGAGAAGCACGGGGCGGGAAAGCCCCGTCACCGTCGCGACAGTACGCATCGGCGTGGTGTCGATCGATGAGTCAAGGAAGGTGACCCCGTCTGCCGAGGTGTGCACCGCCTCACATCGGTGTGATAACGGACGAAAGCTCCGCCCGACCTCGCGTATCCGCCCGAGGTCGGCGACACCGTGGGCAAGGCCCACCGCCGCCATAAAATTACGGATGTTGTACTCCTGTCCGAGAGCGAGCTCGCAGGCGGGTAGGATAGGCTCACCGTCGTAGAGGATGACCCCGCGCGAGAGGTAGATGGCGTGACCCGCACCGAGCGCACGGAGTGCCCCGCGGTCAAGGCGGGTGGAGAACAGCGTCTCGCCCCCGCGAAGGAGCGTGCGTGAGATTCCGTCATCCGCGTTCATCACGGTGCGCGCTGCCCGCAGGGTTATGCGCGCCTTGGCGGAAATATACTCCTCCATCGAGGCATGCCAATCGAGGTGGTTTGGCGTGATATTCGTAATAGCGCAGGCATCCGCCCGCGGGGTGAGGTATTGGAGGTTGAAGCTGGACAGCTCGCAAATATGGCCCATGGCCCCCTCGGCGCGAGAGTAGGGCGTGCCTATGTTCCCGACGGCGGGGAGCCCAAGCATAGCCGCCGCCATAGCGGTGACCGTGCTCTTGCCGTCCGAGCCCGTAACCGTGTAAGTCGGGGGACGTGTCACAAATTGGCGGCTTTTGCCGCCGTAGGGCAGGGTATGTGTCGCGGTTTCGCCGCGGAAAAACGGATCAAGTATTTCACTCGGGCCGTCGGCGAAGAAGACCTCGCACTCGGAGGTGAGGATGATACCGCGGTGCGCCGCCTCCGTAAGCGGTGGAATATCCCGCCTGACCGAAGGGGAGAGAAGGAGGAGGTCCTCGCAAATCGAGGAAAGGTATCCTTCACCGAATACCCCGCGCACCCCCTCGGGGAGGGTTACGGGCGTTCCTTGCCTGACGGTCGGGGTAATGCCACATTCGCGCAGGCGGTCGAAAACCGCCCGATTCGTCACACCGAATCCAACGAGCGAAACGGTGGGCGCACGCCCGTATTTTTCGGTGTACTCCAAAATAAGCTCGCGGACTGTCATAACGGCATCTCCTTATATTATAAATATTTTCCCGCAACAAATCAATACCCGCGCGCAAAATCGCGGGAAAATAATTTTTCGCACGTGGATACTCGCTAAAGCGTATGCGCCGCCACGCGCATATATTCCCGCGTAAAGCTCCGTTTCGTCCGCACACGAATTACCCGCCCCCTCGTCTGACAATCCGTGCTCTGCGCGGCATGTAAAATCATAAAGGCCGACAGAGAATAATTGTAGGGACCGGCGTCCTCGACGGTCCGAGCCAAGCGGGGGTAAAAGCAATGCCGTCGTATGTGCGTTTCTCGCTTGGCTGCTTCCTGATTTGCCTTATTTTCTTGCCAAACACTCTCCGGACCGTCGAGGACGCCGGTCCCTACAAAAACGGTGCGATCGCACGCAATGAAATGTAATCCGCCGCGAGGCAACACACAATCCGTCCCCCCCCGTGTCAAATTAACGCCGCCAGACGGGCGGCATATCACGTTCGCGTAGGCGAACATATCACGTCATCGAGGATGACATATCACTTTTGCAAAGCAAAAATATCACGTTGCCGCGAGGCAACAAACAATCCACGCCTCGCGTGGAATGTAATCTGCGCCTTGCGCAGTATGTAATCCGCGTCAGCGGTATGTAATCTGCCGCAGGCAGCATGTAATCCGCGTCAGCGGCATGTAACCCACTACCCGTGTCAAATTTTCGCACGTTTTCCCGCCATTTTCCGCCCTTTTATTTCCCTGCCAACACCTGCCAAAATGTAAACAATACTATACAAAAAGCCCCGCGGATGCCGCGGGGCGTCATGCTTTATATGTGACTGAGCTTGTAAGCCGGGTTCTGTACTCTTTCAAGTGGCAATCATCTATCTTCACTGCGCATTACTGCACAGTTCGGGTCAACCGACCCTGCCACCGCACCTCGGGCGAGCAGCCCGTCGGCACAAGGCCGCGTGGTGGGGTGTTGCATCGGATAGGGTTTACAGCGGATCTATGTTACCATAGAAACGGGTGAGCTCTTACCTCGCCTTTCCATCCTTACCGCAAAATGCGGCGGTTTATTTCTGTTGCACTTTCCCGCGGGTCGCCCCGGGCGGACGTTATCCGTTATCCTGCTCTGTGATGCCCGGACTTTCCTCACGGTAATACCTTTCGGCGTGATACCGCGCGATTGCCCTGCTCAGTCAGGGGTATTATACTCCTTCTTTCCCCGTTTGTCAAGGGGGGCACGGATAGCTCCTTTGTGTCCTCATCTCTTCCTTTTTGCATTTTTATATCGTTTTTTGTAGCGTCCGGTTCGCTTTTTCTCTCGGTTGCACTGTTTTCACTACCGCCTGCGCGTCCCGCCGTGGCGCGATTTTATGTATATAATGACGAAAAACGCCGCCCCGTTTTATCAAAATGTGCCAAAACACCTCCGATATAATTAATTCAATTAATTATCCTTCACAAAATTGATAAATTTTCGTCAATCCTATTGTATAATGAAATTATTTGTGCTATAATTACCTTTGGCAGGGAAGGGCCTGCCATAAATTGACGAATAAAAAAATAAATAAATTTTTGGAGGATTTTCAAAATGGCAAACGTAAAAGTTGCGATTAACGGCTTCGGCCGCATTGGTCGTCTCGCATTCAGACAGATGTTCGGTGCTGAGGGTTATGAGATCGTTGCAATCAACGACCTTACCAGCCCCAAGATGCTCGCTCATCTTCTTAAGTACGACACCGCACAGGGCACCTACGCTCTTGCACACACCGTTTCCGCAGGCGATGACAGCATCACCGTAAACGGCAAGACCATCAAGATCTACGCTGAGAAGGACGCCGCTAACTGCCCTTGGGGCGAGCTTGGTGTTGACGTTGTTCTTGAGTGCACCGGCTTCTACTGCTCTACCGAGAAGTCCATGGCTCACATCAACGCAGGCGCTAAGAAGGTTGTTATCTCCGCTCCCGCAGGCAAGGACCTCAAGACCATCGTATTCGGCGTAAACGAGGGTACCCTCACCGCTGATGACAAGATCATCTCCGCTGCATCCTGCACCACCAACTGCCTTGCACCCATGGCAAAGGCTCTTAACGACTACGCTCCCATCCAGTCGGGTATCATGACCACCGTTCACGCATACACCGGCGACCAGATGATTCTTGACGGCCCCCACAGAAAGGGTGACCTCCGCCGTGCTCGTGCAGGCGCACAGAACATCGTTCCCAACTCCACCGGCGCTGCAAAGGCTATCGGCCTCGTAATCCCCGAGCTCAACGGCAAGCTTATCGGCTCCGCTCAGAGAGTTCCTACCTGCACCGGCTCCACCACCATCCTTGTTGCAGTTGTTAAGGGCAAGGACATCACCGTTGACTCCGTAAACGCAGCAATGAAGGCACAGGCATCCGCATCCTTCGGCTACAACGTTGACGAGATCGTTTCCTCCGACGTTATCGGCTGCACCTACGGCTCTCTCTTCGACAGCACCCAGACCATGGTTGCTAAGATCGACGAGGACACCTACCAGGTACAGGTTGTTTCCTGGTACGACAACGAGAATTCCTACACCTCCCAGATGGTAAGGACTATCAAGTACTTCGCAGAGCTTGCATAATTCTAGGTAAACATACCTTTGGCAGGAGTGCACCGCACTCCTGCCTTTTTTTCGCCATTTTACTTGACAAGGGCGCACTTCTTTCTATATAATATATTTATATACACACCGATCACGGGCACCGCCCGATCCCCATACGGAGGAAAAAATGAAGCGTCTTTTGCTACTGATAACCGCCATTTTGCTGGCGTTATGTCTTACCGCCTGCCTGCCAAGTGACGGCCCGAATAACGGCGGCACACCCACCCTCGCGCCCACCCTCACGGCAAGCGGGGATATCTTCGTCCTCGGAGGCGAGCCCGTCACCCTCACGGTGGGCGGAATCCCCGACGGCTACCTGCCGAGCGCGCGGGAATACACGGTCATCTCGGGTAACCCCGATATTATCACGATCGATGGCGACAGCCTCACCTTCACGGCCCTCGGCCGCGTGACGCTTGGCGTGAGCGTTGACGGCGTGAGCTCGACCGACACGGTCACCGTGACCGCGATCAACCCCGACTCCACGGTTGCCGAGCGCCTTGGTGCGCTCCTCTCCACCGCGCCCGCCCTTGGCTCGCGTGCGGACATCGGCATCACCGCGGATAACGCCGACCTCTACTCCTTCGAGCGGGCGGAGGAATACCTCACCCTTGACGGGGAGGGGTGGCTTGAGTTCATCGGCCTTCGCCCCTCGCGCACCCGCGTCCGCCTCTATCGCGGCGAGACCCTCGTCTATGAGGGAATGTACTCGATGGCGGAATCCAAATTCAATCAGACGGTCATAAATTCGCTCGTTGGCACGGGGCATATCCCCTCGGTCCATGCCGATGCACCCGCGTCCCTCTTTGCCACCGTGACCTCGCTCGACCTGACGGGACTCCCGACGCGTAGCGCGCAGGAGTATGCAATACTCGACTATTTCCCCGCGCTTGAGGAGCTTAACCTCACGGGCGCATTCCTCTACGACCTGTCCTTCCTCGACGGGCGGGATGGCATCCGCAGGCTGATTCTCGACAACTGCGTGCGCATCGGTAATAGCGACGGCGGGCTTGGATTCTACAACACCCTTGAATCGCTCACCGCGCTCGAAAATATCTCGCTCGTCGGCTCTGTCGGCGCGCTCGACCGCGAGTGCTACAATATCCTTCTGACCTTCGTCGCGCGCGGTGCCTTCACCGCCGACATCCTCGACGGGCTGACCCTCGATGCAACCAACGCCTACGACGCGTCGGAGAGCGTCCTTCTCACCCTCGACGAGCTGCGCGCACACCTCACGGCAAACGGCGGTAAGATCACCCCGCACGAGGGCTACACCCACGCGATAATCTCGCTCACCCGCGAGCTTGACGACCTGTCCTGGACCTACCTGAAAATTAACACGGGTAGCGACTTAGACCTCCTTGAGCTGTACGGAATGGGCGGATGCACCTACGGCACGCACCTCCTCGTCGCGGGAAGCCTCACCCTCAATCTCTACGACTACGGTATGAACGCCTACCAGGCGTTTGGTAACGACGGAATATACCACCTCGGCTCGGAGCTACGCGTCCGTGCAATGCGCGGCTATTGCTCGGTCACGGGTGCCGTCGGCGGTAACTCATACAAGGCCGCCTGCGGAATCGAATCAACGGGCAGCGTGTATCTTTCCGCGTATAACGGCGCGACCCTGTACGTCAGGGGCGGCAACGGCGCAGCGGGCAAATACGGCGTCTCGGACGGCAGTAACCCCGCCTACTCGGATAGCGCAAAGCACGGTGGCAACGGCGGCAACGGCGGCCACGGTCTGTATGCCAAGTACGCCTGCATTGAAACCGCGGGAATCACCCTCTCCGGCGGTAATGGCGGACGCGGCGGCGACGGCGCAAACGGCAGTGATATCAACATCTTCGACGGCGGCTACAACGCGGGCAACGGCGGTAGTGGCGGCGAGGGTGGCTACGCCCTCTTTATCAAGAGCTACGACATCCTCGTTGACAACGGTGTCGAAATGCTCGGTGCCTCGGGCGGCGACGCGGGCGCGGGTGGCACGGGCTACCTCGCGGGAAGTAACGGCGACGCGGGCTACCCCGGTGTCGGCGGAAACAAGGTCGGCTGGTACTAATAATAAATACAAAGGAAATAGCCTATGGACGATATGGAGCGCTACGGCGACTATAACGAGATCGACGAGCCGCCGAAGGGTAAAAGCCCGCTCGGTCTTATTCTCAAAATACTTATTGGCGCGCTGTGCGTGCTGGTCGTCGGGATCATCGGATTCCGCATAATCCTCTTTAACTACTATCCCGAGGATATGAAAACGGTCCTCTTCAACGATACCCTCGAGGCGTATTACGTCGCCGAGGGCGGCGACGTCGGTGCGAAAACGCAGTCGCTCCGCTTCCCGTACGATGACGCGGACAAGGGCCGCTTCTTCGCCGATCACCTCGTCGTGGTTGAGGGCGCGGGCCAGCTGCAGATAACCCTCCGATACAACAAATCCCTCCTTGACGATCTCTCGGCGGAATACGGCGTGACCGTCACCGACGAATCGTTCAGCTTCCGCCTCGCGCGCGACCCGCGCGAAAACCCGAGCGAGACCCTCGGTAAGGATGAGGTCGGCGAGGTCATCGCCGAGCCCGTCGGCACTCTCGCTGTGGACAAAACGGCGGAGTTTATGATGTATAAGTATCACCGTCTCGTCTTCGACGGCATCGACTTCGGCAGCGAGGGCGGGGCAGAGCCCACCGTCGAATGGCTCCGCGTCGAGGTGTTCATCGACGGCGTGGCAATGGAGGAGCCGTTCATGGTCCTCGTCTATGAGAATAACGAGGCGAACAGCCGCTTCACCGACTACACCCTCTCGGAGGAGGAGCGGCCGCGATGATCACCGAATTTACCGTAACACCGCGCCCCACGAACAACAAGGCGCGACACCTGTTCTTCGCCCTGCTTATCACGGCGGTGCTGGTCGGTGCGCTCTACGTCACCCTCCCGCAGTACAAGGGCGTGGTCGGCATGGTCTGCCTTCTTTTCATCGTCGCGGCTATATATGTTTATAACCGCTATATGGCGATCGTCTACCGCTACGAGGTGATGATCGACTCGGACGGCGTGCCCCTTCTCGTGGTGCGTCACTCGGTCGGAAAAAGGGAGTCAACCCTGGCCCGTGTCGAATTATCGCACATTATTTCGGTTAAAAAGCAGTCGGCAACCGACCGCCGTGAGCATAAAACGCCCGAGGGGTGCCTAAGGTACGCCTACCTCCCGACCCTCGCGCCCGAGTACACCTGCCTCGTCACCGTGCGCTCCCGCCACGAGCACGCGGAGATCACCCTCGAGGGCAATGACGAGTTCGTAAACCTCCTCGCAAATTACGCCGATATCGCCCGCCGCGAATACGGCACGGATACCCTCGACGAGGATTGACGGCACCGTTTTGCCGAGGATTCATCGGGCGTTAATTCAGATATTGATAATGAAAAAGAGCACCCTCGGGTGCTCTTTTTGCATGGTGGGGGAAGGGAGGAGTGTAGGCGGCGTCCGCAACCCGGAGCGCGAAATCCACCCGTTTCGTAGGGACCGGCGTCCGCAACCCGGAGCGCGAAACCCACCATTTGTAGGGACCGGCGTCCTCGACGGTCCGTGGAGAGCGCGGCAAAATAACACGTTAAAACAAGAGGCAACCAAGCCCTAAATGCGTCAGCGACGGCATCCGTTTTTATCCCCGCTCGGCTCGGACCGTCCGGGAGGCCGGTCCCTACAATTAAACAAAAAGGAGACCCTTTCGGATCTCCTTTTTGCCAATCAATCAAAAATGCTTTCTATTCTGTTTTGTGTTTGATCCGCTCGGCTTCCCACGGCGCGGGCGGATTTTTCCGTTCTTTATGCTCGGCTACCCGCCGCGTGGGCGGGTGCCGTTACCCGTTACGGGTTGATTGCCTGTTCTCGATTACTGTGCCTCGCGGAGCGCGATCTTGTAATCCTTTGCAACCTTAGCATAGGTGAACAGAGCCTGTGCAAATTCAGCGTCGGTGCCTGCCTCTACAAGACCCTTGATGTAGCCACCAAGGCTGTAGGTGCCGCTAACCTCACCTGCGGTGATGTTGAGGATGGAGTCAAGGTTGTAAACCTTCATATCGAGGA
>JAZODF010000029.1:0-18945 GCA_045596865.1 Eubacteriales bacterium | reverse complement strand
AAGAATCTCGTATTCTCATGGGAGAACCTTGACAACGCGCGTATCGCCTACGACAAGCTCGTCGCACGCGTCGCCGCTTTGAAGCCCGCCGCAACCGACTCGGTCGACCCCGTCGCCTTTGCCGAGGGGAAGAAGCGTTTCACCGACGCTCTTGACAACGATCTTAACACCTCGCTTGCCGTCACCGCGCTCTACGACGTGTTCAAGCTGAACACCAACGATGCGACCAAGCTCGCGCTTATCAAGGACTTTGAATCCGTCCTCTCCCTCGGACTTATCGAGGCGGCAGAGGCCGTCCACGAGGACGCGGAGCCCGCAATCGACCCCGAGTTCGTTGCCTACATCGAATCCATGATCGAGGCACGCAAGCAGGCAAAGAAGGAGAAGAACTTTGCCGAGGCGGACAGAATCCGTGCCGAGCTTCTTGAAAAGGGCGTCACCCTCCTCGATACCCGAGAGGGAACTAAGTACACCGTCGGCTGATACCGACCGCAATCTAACAAAATTCGTGAGAAAGGAAGGGAAGTAAATGTACGACGTGAAAACGGGCGTCGTCCTCTTTATGAACGGCAACTACACCGCGGCTGCTGAGCATTTTTACGAGGGCGCAACTCTAGGTGACGCCGAGGCCGCGTTCAACTACGGCTATATGCTTATGAAGGGCATCGGCATCGAGCAGGACCTTCCCGAGGCGAAGAGCTTCTTTACCTTCGCATCCTCACGGATTGGCGAGGCATCCTATAACCTCGCGGTGATGTATCTTCACGGCGTCGGCGTCAGGCGCGACTACTGCAAGTGCGTTGAATATATGAACGACGCCGCCGAAATGAACGTCATCGAGGCACAGCTGTACCTCGGCGTTGCCTATACCCTCGGCTCGCTCTTCGAGCCGGACATTATCGCCATCTCACGCATCCCCTTCCATACCCCCGAATACCGCGACCCGTTTGCCGTTATCGAGGGCGACGTGCCGGATATGTCGGAGGATGAGGAGCGCCGCATTGCCGCCATCGGCTTCGACCCGCAGGCCGCCTTCTACTATTTCCGCAAGGCTGCCCACCATAGCAGCGACTACGTCGATGACCTCGCACGCAAGAGTAAATATCTCTACGCCCGTTGCTTCCTCGACGGGCTCGGCACCGATTTCAACCTCGACCGCGGTAACAAGCTTATGGTTATCGCCGCCGCCCACGGCAGCGAGGAGGCGGTTGCCTACATAAATACCGAGGCGCCCTATCTCTTAGAGCAGATAAAGGACCCCCGTCTGCTCCGTCGCCTTCTTGGCACGGGATCGGAGGACTGATGCCATGACGCGTGAAAGGCTCCTCCTCGTCACACGAATCGTCCTTATCGCACTTGTCGCGGCAACTCTCGCATTCATCTTCGGGAACTCAATTCTCCCGCCGGATGAATCAAAGGAGCAGAGCGATACCGTAAAGGACATCATCCTCGAAATCCTCCCCGACGGCTCCCCCGCGGAGAGCTTCGTTGAGCAGTATATTCGCAAAATCGCCCATTTCTCGGAATACGGCCTCCTCGGAATCGAGGTCGCGCTTTATATGATTATCCTCGAGCGTCGCAGGCTCCGCTTCGCACCGCTTTCGCTGATTTTTGCGCTTCTCGTGTCCTTCACCGACGAGAGCATACAGATGTTTACCGAGCGCGGCCCTGCAATTATGGATGTCTGGATCGACGTCGGCGGATTTGCATTTTTCTCGCTTATCACCTATGCTGTCTTTGCGCTCTCCCTACTCGCCGCCCTCGCGGTAAGAGCCTTACGCGCACGGCAAGATACCGAATTGGAGTAAATAATGGTAAAAATCACAGGAGTCGAGCGTCGCTCGCTCGCCGATAAAAAGGGAATAAAGAGCGGTGACGTCCTCGTCTCTATAAACGGAAACGAGATCAACGACGTCCTTGACTATCGCTTTTATCTCACCGACATCCGCATCACCCTGCTTCTTTTGGGAAATAAGGGGGAATATCGGGTAAAAATCAAAAAGGACGAATATGCCGATATCGGTCTTGAATTTGAAACACCCCTCATGGATGCCAAGCATTCCTGTAAAAACGGGTGCATCTTCTGCTTCATCGACCAGAATCCCGCGGGGCTTCGCGACTCCCTTTATTTCAAGGATGATGATTCGCGCCTGTCCTTCATCCACGGCAATTACGTCACCCTGACTAATATGACCGACAAGGACGTCGAGCGTATTATCAGGATGCGCATATCCCCGATAAACATTTCCGTCCACACCACCAAACCCGAGCTTCGCGTCAAAATGATGAAGAACAAGCGCTCGGGCGAGGTACTAAAGTACCTCGATAGCTTTCGCGACGCCGGCCTTAAAATGCACGGACAGATCGTCCTCTGCCGCGGTGTCAACGACGGGGATGAGCTTCGGCGCACCCTCTCCGACCTCTCGGAATACTATCCTGCAATGGACAGCGTGTCAATCGTCCCCGCAGGATTGACAAAGCACCGCGACGGCCTTTATCCCCTCTCCGACTTCACCCGCGACGAGGCGCGCGCCGTTATCGCCACGGTTGACGAATTCGGTGCCCGTCAGCTTGCCCGCTTCGGCTCGCGACAGTTCTTTGCCGCGGACGAGCTATATCAAAAGGCCGACCTCCCGCTCCCCGAAACCGCCTATTACGAGGAATATCCGCAGATCGAGAACGGCGTCGGAATGCTCCGTAGCTTCTCGGACGAGTTTTCGCTCGCCACCGCCGACCTCGCGGACGCCCTCGCCTCGGTAGAGGAGGGAAGAGTGGTTAATATCGCCACCGCCGTCGCATCCTATCCGATGATATCCCGCTTTGCCGATATCATCAATTCTGCCTGCCCGAAAATTCGGGTGAACGTAATCAAAATAGTTAATAACTTCTTCGGTGAGAGCGTGACCGTCTCGGGTCTTCTCACCGGTAAGGATATCCTCGAGCAATCGGGGAATATGCCCAAATGTGACCTGCTTCTTCTGCCCGCCGCCTGCGTGCGCCCCGATGACGGTCTTTTCCTCTGCGGAATGACCCTTGACGAGCTGCGCGCCGCCCTCGGCGTGACGGTTGAAACGGTCGAAAACGACGGCTTCGCCTTCCTTGAGGCGGTGCTTGGTGTCAACCTCTGTTGACGGAAAGGAAGGTAAAAATGTCAAAACCAATCGTTGC
This sequence comes from Eubacteriales bacterium, assembly GCA_045596865.1. GTDB lineage: Bacteria > Bacillota > Clostridia > Oscillospirales > CAG-272 > UBA1740. The sequence goes on along the minus strand of JAZODF010000029.1, from coordinate 15,777 downwards.
CATCGTCGGCAGACCCAACGTCGGCAAGAGCACCTTGTTTAATAAGCTCATCGGTGAGCGCCGCTCCATCGTCGAGGATACTCCGGGCGTTACCCGTGACCGTATCTACGCCGAGGCGGAGTGGAACGAGCATCGCTTCATCCTCATCGATACCGGAGGTATCGAGCCCAAGAGCGACGATACCATCTTGAAGCAAATGCGCACACAGGCGGAGATCGCCGTCGCCAGCGCCGACGTCATCGTCTTTATGTGTGATATCCGCGCGGGCCTTCTCGCCGATGACCGCGATATCGCAATTATGCTTAAACGCTCGGGCAAGCCCATCATCGTCGCCGTTAACAAGGTTGACCGCGTCGGCGAGGTGCCCTTCGAGTTTTACGAGTTCTACGAGCTCGGTTTTGAGCGCGAGCCCATCGCACTCTCCTCGCTCCACGGCTCGGGCACGGGTGACCTGCTCGACGCAATTATCGAGGAGTGCCACTTCGACGGCGAGGACGAGGAGGACGAGGGTGTTATCAACGTCGCCGTTATCGGCAAGCCCAACGCGGGCAAATCCTCCATTATCAACCGTATGTGCGGCGAGGATCGCGTGATCGTCTCCGACATCGCGGGCACCACCCGTGACGCCGTGGATACCAGGGTCGAAAACGAGCACGGTATTTATAACTTCATCGACACCGCGGGCATCCGCCGCCACTCCAAGGTGGAGGACAGGATCGAGAAATTCAGCGTTATCCGCGCCAACATGGCGGTCGAGCGCGCCGACGTCTGCCTGCTTATGATCGACGCTAACGACGGCGTTACCGAGCAAGACGAGCGCATCGCGGGCATCGCACACGAGGCGGGCAAGGCGGTCATCATCGTCATCAACAAATGGGACTCCGTCGAGAAGGATAACAGCACCGTCAACACCTTTAACAAGGAGATTCGCACCGCGCTCTCCTATATGCCCTACGCGCCCATCATCTACGTTTCCGCCCTCACGGGTCAGCGCGTCGCGCATATCTACGAGCTTATTAACAGCGTCTTTGCCGAATCCCGCCGCAGGGTAACCACGGGTATGCTCAACGACCTTCTCGCCGACGCGACGATAAGGGTACAGCCCCCGTCGGATAAGGGTAAGCGCCTTAAAATCTACTACATGACCCAAACCTCCGTGGCACCGCCCACCTTCGTTGTTTTCTGCAACTCGGAGGAGCTCTTCCACTTCTCCTACCGTAGGTACCTTGAAAACTGCCTGCGCGACACCTTCGGATTTGAGGGAACCCCCATCCGCATGGTAATCAGGCAGAAGGGCGACGAAACCACGGGTATGTAAGTCTAAAGGAGCACACGAATGTTTATAGATAACATCAAAATATACGTCAAGGCGGGCGACGGCGGTAACGGTGCCGTCTCCTTCCACCGCGAAAAATACGTTGCCGCGGGCGGACCCGACGGCGGCGACGGCGGCAGGGGCGGTAGCATCATCTTCCGTATCGACGAGGGCGCAAACACCCTCCTTGCATTCCGTTATAAGCGTAAATTCGTCGCGCAAAACGGCGAAAACGGCAAGGGCGGCAAAATGCACGGTAAAAATGGCGAGGACGTTATCATCCTCGTCCCCCAAGGCACCCTCATCAAGGACGCCGAGAGCGGAAGAATCATATTCGATATGGCGACCGCCGATGAATTCGTCCTCTGCAAGGGAGGTAGGGGTGGATGGGGCAACCGACACTTCGCGACCCCCACGCGTCAGATTCCCCGCTTCGCAAAAAGTGGAACCAAGGGTGAGGAAAGGGAGGTCGTCCTCGAGCTGAAAATGCTTGCCGAGGTCGGTCTTATCGGCTTCCCCAACGTCGGAAAATCCTCCATCCTCTCCGAGATCTCCTCGGCCAAGCCGAAGATTGCCAATTATCACTTCACGACCCTCTCCCCTAACCTCGGCGTTGTCCGTATAGGGGAGGGCAAGGGCTTCCTCGCCGCGGATATCCCCGGACTTATCGAGGGCGCATCCGACGGTCTCGGCCTCGGCCACGCCTTCCTTCGCCACGTTGACAGGTGCCGTCTGCTTCTTCACGTGGTCGACCTTGCCGGCACCGACGGTCGCGACCCGCTCGACGACATCGATAAGATAGATACTGAGCTTGCGAAATACTCGCCCGAGCTCGCCACAAGACCTCAGATAATGGTCGCAAACAAGATTGACTCGGTCGACCGTGAGAGCGGAATTATCGAGCGCTTCGAGGCAAAATGCCGTGAGCTCGGCCGCGAGGTCGTCTACGTCTCCGCATACACGGGTGAAAACCTTGACGAGCTTGTCCGTATCACCGCGGCAAGACTCGCCGAGCTGCCTCCCCTCACTGTCTACGAAACCGAATACTCCCCCGAGGAGGAGGCAACCACAAACACCGCGGGTGTCCGTGAAACGCATATCCGCCGTGAGGGTAACAAGTATTACGTTGAGGGAGAATGGCTCTACAACTTCATGGGTCAGATCAACTTCTCCGACTACGATTCGCTCAACTTCTTCCAGCGCGTCCTCGCCAAAAACGGCGTGTTTGACCAGCTTCGCGCCGCAGGAATTGAGGAGGGCGACACCGTCAATATCTACGATTTTGAGTTTGAATTCGTCTATTGATATCCTGATAAAAAGGGTAAAAGCACCCGACGGGAGATATTCCCGTCGGGTGCTTTTTTTGTATTGAAAATCAACCGTATTGTGCGTTATCGCGAAATCCTGTAAAACCCGCAAAAATTAACACGGGTAGGCACTTATGATAAAAAATCTTCGTAAATGTAAACAACTAATTACATTGCTCCCTTTATCATTGCCGCCTTCAAAACGGCAATCTGAGTCTTCGAATCGCATATCTCGCCGCGCATCACCATGTTGACAAGCTCGCCAAGAGGCACAAGCTCTACGTCAAGGAATTCATCCTCGTCAAGCTCCCGCTCACCGAAGTGAAGACCCTCCGCCATATACATGAATATTTGCTCGTTGATGAGCGCGGGTGTCGTATCAACCCGACCAAGGAAGGTCAGCTTATCTGTCACCGCCCCCGTCTCCTCACGAAGCTCGCGGCGCGCCGCCTCCTCGTGATCCTCGTCGGGCGAATCCAGTTTTCCGGCGGGTATCTCGAAGAACACTCGACCGTGTGCATATCTGTACTGCCGCTCCATCACAACGCGTCCGTCATCGGTTATCGGAATGACGCAAACCGCCCCGTCGTGAAGACAAAATTCCCTGATCGACTCCTCACCGTTTGGCAGGCGCACGTCATCCTTCACAACGCGCAACACTTTGCCGTTATATATCTCCTCGCGCCTGAGAAAATGCTCCATTAATCCGTCCATGTGACCTCCGCGTTTTTCTTTCATTTTATCACTCCGCGTCGGTCTTGTCAACCGTAAAAATCAACCGGTGGGGCAGGGCGTTAAACCTCCGATAATCCAAACGCCTGATTTATCCCGCCCGCAATTATTCTCGCCGCGCTCGTCACCGTCTCGCTTACCGTCTGTGGGGAAAGAAATAGCCCCTCGCCCCGACTCGGCGCACGTGCCTCGCCGTTTTCTATCACGAACAGGCGCGAATTTATTACCGTCGGCACGCCTATCGCAATCACGGGCGCACCGAGTAACTCCTCGTTCAGCGCACCGCGCCTGTTTCCCAGCCCGCTCCCCGGGTGTATCCCCGTGTCACAAATCTGTATCGTGTTACCGAGCCTTGCGGGTGACCCCGCCGCCAGCGCGTCAATTGCAATAACCACGTCGGGATGCAGACTGTCGCACACCCCCTTGACTACGGTTGCCGCATCGATCCCGCTTTCACTTCTCGTCCCGGGCTTGATCACCGAAATCTCCGAGCATTCGAGCGAGTAGAACAAGCGCGCATCCTCCGCCTTGATATGTCTCGTCGCCCGCGTCATGTCCGCACACCTGCATCCGACTGAATCGGGTGTCATATCCCTGTTCCCCAGCCCGACGACGAGTATCCGCTCGGGGCATATCCCCCGCACGTCGCAAATCCTGCATAGCTCCTTCGCTATCTCGTTGCAGGCATCATCTATCTCGTCGCAATCCATCTCGCAAAGGTAGGGAAGGGTCAGCGTGTCATAAATCCCCATCGGACGCCCGATGCTCCTCGCCCCCTCCTCCGACCTAATACGAAGCCGCTCCCACGAGCCTATATCACCCTTGTCACGGCGAAATTCAACACCGTCGATATTGAGGTCAGCCCGCCTTCTCTCGGCGGCGAGGTCGCTCTCGCTTCCGATAAAATCACTCTTCAATACGTACTTTTCCATATCTCTCCTCCACTACGGGAAATTGTTCCCATTTTTCCGCGCGCTATTCATCCGCGAAAATATTGTAAAAATAAACAACCCACCGCACCCGCTATTGTGCAATTGCGACGAAATTTCACCGCCGCACAATTAAACATTGCAAAATAATATATTTTGTGATAAAATTATAAGGAATTGAAACACCTTCACGGAGGAAGAAAATGAAAAAGTTAACCTGCACGCTGCTTTGCATCGTTATGCTTCTGTGCTCGCTGACGGTATTTACCGCCTGCGCACCTAAGGATGACGGCGCAACCATTAACGTATATCTCGGCAATGAGCTATTCGACTTTGACCCGTCCGACTACTATGTCGACAGCAATGCCGACCAGCTTATGAGCCTCCTTTATGAGCCTCTCTTCCGCGTTAACGAGAAGGGCAAGCTTGAGAAGGCCGCCGCGAAAAAATATAAGGTGGATAAGGATGAGCGCACCATCGTCATCGATCTTCGCGAGACCTATTGGTCGGACGATACCCGCGTCAGCGCCGCAGATTTTGTCTACGCCCTCCGCGACAGGATCCTCAACCCCGCCAATCCCAACCCCGCCGCCGCTCTATTCTATGATATAGAGAACGCCGCCGCGGCTAAGAGCGGCTCCGCCTCCATCTCCGACATCGGCATCGTAGCCTCCGAAACCTACCAGCTCACCATCACCTATCGTGAGGGTGCAGATTACGAGGCACTCCTTTACAACCTCGCATCCGTCGCCGCATCCCCCGTCAAATTCGACGCCGTCGCGGGTGCACCTACATATTGGTCCAAGAACGTAAACACTATGGTGTTTAACGGCCCCTTCAAAATCAAGACCTTCGATACCACCGCGGGCACCGTGACCCTCGGTCGTAACCTCGGCTTCCATCAGGAGCCCACTAAGAAGGACTACGATAACCAGGTCAGACCGAACGAGCTGTTCGCCTACTTCACCCTGAGCGGTGCGGAGGAGGTTGCGGTTTCTTATGCCGACCTTGAGGAAAAGACCGTTTTCTATATGACCGACGCCTCACTCGCAGACAGGGCGGAGTATAAGGATAAGGCTGACGTCTACGACGATACCTCGGTCTACACCTACGTCTTCAATACCAACAATCCGCTGTTCGCCGACGTCAGGGTGAGACAGGCTCTCTCGCTCGCCATTGATCGCGAGGCTATTGCCGAGGCAGTCGTCTTTGGCAAGGCCGCAAATGGCTTCATCCCCGACTTTATGGGCGGCTCGTCCGAGAATCTCATCCCCACCTCCGCCGATCTTGATGCCGCGCGCTCTCTCCTTGCAAACGTTGATTTCTCCGGAATCAACAAGAGCTTTACTCTCACCGTTGACGATAACGAGGAGAGCAGGGCAATCGCTGAGCTTGTCACCGCCGCTTGGAGCGAGCTTGGATTTAACGTAAGGATCAAATGCGCATCTCCCAAAAACGCAGTAATCCAGGAAATTCAGATCCGCGACTCCGGTATCCAGTGGCTGGTTAAGGAGGCATCCCTCGGCAACGTTCAGTTTGACGTTCTCGCCGTAGATTGGCAGCTCTATTCCACCGATCCCTTCGTCGGACTTTGCGCATTCTCCTCGAACCTTGGTGGTGGCGGATATGATACCAAGACCAACTCGACCCGCAACAACATCTCCGGCTGGTTCTCCGGCGAATACGATCACCTTCTTAATAGCGCGTATAAGTCCTATGGCGATACCCGCGCACAGCACCTTGAGGATGCCGAGGCCCTCCTTTGCGAGAATCTCCCCGTCTGCCCCATCCTCTTCAACCAGACCTTCGCAATCGAGGCGAAGGATATCTCCCGTGTTGACGTTGATGCCTTCGGCAACCTCGTCTTCACCGATATGAAGCTTAAAAAGTACAGGGACTATCTTCCCGAGGAATAATCCTCCGACCGTGGTGGGCGCCTGCCCCCCACGGTCCCTTTATCATAAATGTTGGAGAAGCCAATGAAAAAGCAAAAGGAATTTGAACTGAAAAACACCACGGATATGAAGGTGTTTATTCTCTTTTTGATGGACAACCTCGGTTATCCGCTTGATCACGAATCAATAATCGCGATCATGCAGGAAAATACCGATGAAATTACCCTCGATTATGACGAGTGTCTCCGCCAGCTCGCCGAGAGCGAGCATCTGCTCTTTGACGAGGTCGACGGCGTGCGCTATTATATGATATCCGACAAGGGCAGGCTCGTCGCCGCCGAGCTCTACGATAACCTCGACAAGAACTTTCGTGAGCGTAGCCTGCGTCTTGCGATCCGTCACCTCTCACTCTCCAAAAACGGTGCCCGCATCAACTCCTACATCACCGTCACCGAGAGCAAGCGCTATCGCGTAACTATGGAGGCGTTCGACCGCTACGGCGAGATTATGAGCACCTCGATCACCGTAAATTCCGAGCGTGAGGCAGAGCAGATCAAGCGTAATTACGATGCCAAGCCCGACGGCGTTTACCGTGGCGTCCTCTTTTCCGCAACCGGGCGTCTTGAATATATTTCCTGATTACGCACTCAACGCACTCCTTCTTAGAAATATTCGGTCGTTTTGACAAAATTGAGGTACAATCGGTTGTAAAATTTGTAAAAAATTAAGATAATTTGTTAATTTTTTTTGACAAAGCCCTTGACAACCTATTATTTAATATATATAATTAATTTATACTCGAAGGTGGAATTACTATGGCAAAGCTATCACGTGATGAGCTCGTCCGTCTGATACTGTCGGCGCGCTCGGGTGACGATGACGCGTTTAACCGTCTTATCGTCGAATACACCCCCCTCATCAATTCGTTGCTTGCCAGGTCCGCCCTTTCGACAAGTGAGTATTTTAACGAGGCTTGCGTCGGACTTTATAAGGCTGTTTGTACTTATAACGTCGACCAGGATGGCGTTACCTTCGGTCTTTATGCAAGTATCCTGATTTCTCGGGTGCTCGCCGATGCCCGTCGCCATGCCGATGCCACCGACCGTATCTCCGACCTCGACGTGGAGACGATTGCCGTCACCGACGGCACCCTCGACCGTCTTGAGCGTGAGGAGGAGAGCGCCGCCTTCCGTAGCGAGGCACGTGCGCTTCTCTCGGATTACGAGTATCACGTATTTTTGCTGATGCTCCGCGGCTACAAATCCTCTGCGATCGCCGCGCATCTCGGCACCTCCGCGAAGTCGGTCGATAACGCGAAGAACAGAATACTCAAAAAGCTTCGCGATGGCTTAAAACCCCGTCGCACCTAACCTTGTGATATGCCCGTATAGCTTAAGGGAGAGCGTTGTTTACAAAGGCGTCGGTTGGAATCCGTCTAGGGCAAATTATAAAACCTAAAAAGGAAGAGAGAGAACCATGTACCAGGACGAGACTTTGAAGTGTAGAGATTGTGGCAATGAGTTCGTGTTCACCGCAGGTGAGCAGGAGTTCTATGCATCCAAGGGCTTTGAGAACAAGCCTACCAGATGCAAGGAGTGCCGTGCTGCAAAGAAGAATGCACAGAGAGGCGAAAGAGAGATGTTCGCTGCTGTTTGTGCTGAGTGCGGTGCGGAGTGCCAGGTGCCCTTCAAGCCCACCGAGGGAAAGCCCGTTTATTGCAGCGCTTGCTTCGCAGCAAAGAAGGAAGGCTAATTGCCCTTTCCCAAAAAACACCGTGGAAATTCCACGGTGTTTTTTCTTTTTCCAATCCGTATAATCGAACGAAAATGCGTTATCGGACATTATTTTGCCCACCCGTGTAAAATTTTGTGCAAAAAATCGCGCGAAAATATTTGAAACATATATACAAATCGAAAAAAATGTGGTATAATGTATTCTGTATAGATATGTATTGTGAGGTAACTCTTATGGATAAACGTAATAAAGGAAATAAAGGGAGGGGCGACTATCGCCCTCACGGTGGCGCACAAAAGCGAGGCGGCACACGCCCCGAGCGCCGCGAGCGTCCCGCCTTTGACCGTGAGCCCGACGAAAACGTCATCTTCGGCAGAAACGCCGTCCGCGAGCTGCTTGAAAGCGGCAGGGACGTCGATAAAATATTCATATCCGACGGCGAGCGCGAGGGCTCGATCAACCTCATTCTCGGAATCGCCGCCGAGCGCGGTATTCCGATTCTCGAGCGCGACCGCACCAAGCTTGATGAGCTCGCCGCAGGGGCGAAGCATCAGGGCGTCGTTGCAATAGCCGCCGAGCGCAATTACTCCACGGTTGAGGAGATTCTTGCCTACGCCGCCGAGCGCGGCGAGCCCCCATTCATCGTCCTTTGCGACGGTATCGAGGACCCGCACAACCTCGGCGCCATCATCAGGACTGCGGAATGTTGTGGCGTTCACGGCGTCATTATTCCGAAGCGCCGCGCGGTCGGACTCACCTCCACCGTCGGCAAATCCTCCGCGGGCGCGCTCGAGCATATGCGCGTCGCGAAGGTAACCAATCTTGCCACCACCCTCGATGAGCTGAAGGAGCAGGGTCTTTGGGCATACGCCGCCGATATGGACGGCTCCGACTACCACTCCACCGATATGCGTGGCGGTGCGGTCATCGTCATGGGTAGTGAGGGATTCGGTATCTCCCGCCTCGTGAAGGAGAAATGCGACTTTACCGTATCAATAAAAATGTACGGATTTGTAAATTCAATGAACGTTTCCTGCGCCGCCGCGGTAATCCTCACCGAGGCCGCAAGACAGAGAAACAGTAAGGAGGTATAACGGTGGATCCAATGGATAAGAATGACACCCTCGTTACCGATGACGTTGACGTCACCGCCGAAACCGATATCCCCGTCGAGGAGTCAAAAACCTCCCTCGAGTTTGAGATTGCCGAGGAGGGCGGCCTCGTCTTTATGAGCGAGACTGACGCATCCTTCAACGAGCAGGGCGGACTCGTCTTTACGGGCGAGGCCGACATCACCCCCGAGCCCGAGCCCGAGCCCGAGCCGGACCCCACCCCCGCCGAGGAATTTTCCATCCCCGACAGCTTCGAGCCGGAGGAAAAATACGCCTCAACCTCCTTTGTTGAGGATCCCTTCGGTATGAAAACTACATACGTCCCCCGCTTCACGGGAGTGAGCGAGAATTATAGAATGAAGGGCGACCCTCGCCCCGCTCCCACCCCCGAAAAGGAGGAGAAAAGGGCTGACGATCCCCTCGCAGAGGAGGAGCCGTTGCCGCTTGACCCTACCGCCGAAATCGGTGAAAGCGCGCCCGTCGAGCGCGTTGTCGTGTCTACCGCTCCCGCCGTGAATAACGAGCCCACCGACGAGAGCATCAAGGTATATAAATTCGAGCCCGTCGCTGACACCACCCCCACCCCCGCTCCCGCACCTGCCGTGGAGCCTGTTGTCGAGGCGGTGGAGGAGCCTGTCGAGGAGCCCACCCCCGCGCCCGCACCAAAGGTGCTTAAACGCCCCGAGGAATACGACATTCCGGATCCCGAAACACATAGCACCGTAATTACCTACGAGGATGCGACGGAGGATCTCTCTCCCACCGTCAGCGCAAGAAACGTTAAGCGTGAATTTGTCGCACCTATCCAGCGCGATACATTTAAGGATAAATTCCTCGACGGCCTTATGTCCGTCCGCCTGCGCCTCGTTGCCGCTATCCTTCTCGTTGCCGTTATGCTCGGCGGCGAGCTTATGCGCGCCCTCGGTAACGAGCCGCTCGCATATATCGGTCTTTCCACTCGATCGTATGCCGGCGCCGTGGTTGATCTTATGTTCTCCATCGCGCTTTTTGCACTCGCTCTGCCCGAAATTATCCGCGCGTTTGGTGCGCTTTTGAAGAAGGTGTTCGCTCCGGAGCTTTTGACCGTGATCTCGCTTGCCGCCCTCGTTGGCTACACGGCGGTCATCGTCGCGGATCAGAGCGTGAACTACCTCCGCTTCGGCACCCTCTACGCCATCCAGATACTCGCCGTTATCGTCGGCGGTCTTTGCAGGGTGAAGGGCGACTTTGCCGCATTCAAGATCGTCTCCCGCAATATGCGTAAAAACGTCCTTATCAAGAAGCTCACCCGTGAGCTCCCCCGTGAGAATATGGCGCTTGACGGCACAATCGACGAGTACAGCTCCAAAACCGCCCGCATGTTCCGCACCGTATTCGTCAACGATTTCTTCGCACACGCCTCCCGCACCGTCGAAAACAGCGCGAACAATCTTCTTATTCTCGGTTGCTCGGTTGGACTTTCTGCCGTTACGGGTGTCGTTTCCTTCTTCCTCTTTGAAAACTCCGTTTCCTACGCGGTACAGGCGGCAATGCTCCTTCTGCTTATCGCTTGTCCTACGTTCTCCCTTCTTATTCACAAGCTCCCCTATTGCCACGCCGCCCGCGTAGCAGGGAAGGAGGGCACCGCCTTCGTCGGGGAGGGCGCGCTCTATGACGCCGCCGACCTCGACGTTATCGCATACGAGGATACCGAGATCTTCGGTGTCGAGGACGTAACCATCAAGAAGGTTCACCTCTACGGTAAGGTGTTCAATACTGCTAAGGCGATGCACCAGATGTACGCCATCTTCTCCTCCGTCGGCGGACCGCTTGATAACGTGTTCTCCGCCACCGTCGATCATAAGGGCACGACCGCCACCGACGTCGTGATCGAGGAGGACGGAATCGAGGGCACTGTCGACGGTCACCGCGTCGCCGCAGGTAGCGAGGAATATATGCGCCGCCACGGCATCCGCATCCCCTCCGATGACTACCGCACCAGCCGCACGGTCACCGATTCCACCCGCGTCCTCTACGGCGCCGAGGACGGTGAGGTCTACGTCAAATTCTTCATCCGCTATTCCTTTACCGAGGAGTTTACGATGATCCTCCCATACCTGAAGGAGCAGGGAATAGTCCCGCTCGTCTACACCCGTGACCCCAACATCAATAACGACCTTCTTAAAACCATCACGATGGGCGAGGACGTTATCAGGGTCATGAAAAAGGATGGCGCAAGAACCACGGAGGAAAAGACCTACCGTCAGCTCTCCTCCAACGTCGTTACCCTCGGCGACCGCGGTAATATTATCAACATCGCTTTTATAGCGCGTAAATACGCCGCCTTCCAATCGTCACAGAGCGTTATCGAGCTCATTTCCATGATCGTCGGCGCGGCACTCGCCGCACTCGTCGCAATTGGCGGAATGATCGACGCCGCCGCAATGGCGCTCGTCGGCGGGCTCGCCCTCTGGCAGCTGGCATGGTGCGTTGTACTATTCGTGCGTAGTCGCCTTGCCTTCCGCATCTCTAAAAACAAATAAAGGACCCAAAAATGTCAGACAATAAAAATATCTCATCCGTCCTCAAATCGGTCAATAAGCCCGGCAGATATATCGGCGGTGAGTATAACAGAGTAATGAAAAAAAAGGACGAGGTAAAATGTCGCTTCGCATTTTGCTTCCCCGATACCTATGAAATAGGTATGTCCAACCTCGGCGTGCGTATCCTCTACGATGTCCTCAATAGCGATAAGGATGTCTGGTGCGAGCGTGTCTATGCACCGTGGGAGGATATGAAGGCGAAAATGGAGGAGTACGATATTCCTCTCTCTGCGGTCGAGAGCGGCGACCCCCTCTCCGAGTTTGACCTCGTTGCCTTCTCCCTGCAGTATGAGCTTTGCTATACCACCGCTCTGCAGATGCTCCGCCTCGCGGGCTTCCCCCTCTGGGCGAAGGATAGGGCGGAGGATTGCCCCATCATCATCGGCGGCGGGCCATGCGTCTATAATTCCGAGCCTATCGCCGACTTCTTCGACCTCATCAACATTGGCGAGGGCGAGGAGGTCCTCCTCGAGATCTGCCACCTCTATAATGAAATGAAGGATAACGGCAGCTATACCCGCGCCGCCTTCCTTCGCGCCGCCTCGCATATCGAGGGCGTGTATATCCCCTCTCTCTATGACGTCAGCTATAACGATGACGGCACCATCAGGGAATACCGCCCCATGTACGACGACGTCCCGAAGAGTGTCAGAAAGCGTATCATCGCCGATCTCGACAACGCCCCATATCCGACGAAGCTTATTATGCCATACGTCGAAACCGTCCATGATCGCATCGTCCTCGAAGTTTATCGCGGATGTATCCGCGGTTGCCGCTTCTGCCAGGCGGGCATGGTCTATCGCCCCGTCAGGGAAAAATCCCCCGAAACCCTGTGCAAGAGCGCGAAATGTCTCTACGAAAACACGGGATATGACGAAATCTCGCTCATCTCTCTTTCCATCAGCGACTATTCTCAGCTTCGCGAGCTCACCGACGGCCTCCTCTCCTGGACGGATGACGCACACGTCAGTCTCTCGCTCCCCTCACTCCGTATCGACAGCTTCTCGGAGGAGCTGATGCAAAAGGTGTCGAGCGTCCGTACGGGTGGCCTCACCTTCGCTCCCGAGGCGGGCACACAGCGCCTCCGCGACGTAATCAACAAAAACGTCACCGAGGATGACCTTATGCACGCCGTCAATATCGCCTTCCGCGGCGGTAAAAGCAACGTTAAGCTCTACTTTATGAACGGCCTCCCCACCGAAACGCTCGAGGATATCGAGGGTATCGCCGACCTTGCAAAGAAGGTGGTCTCCGCCTACTTCAAGCTCCCGAAGGAGGAGCGCCCCCGCGGCGTCTCCGTCACGGTCAGCGTTTCCTGCTTCGTGCCGAAGCCCTTCACCCCCTTCCAGTGGGAAAAGCAGGATAGCTTCGAAACCCTCATCGAAAAGCAGCAGCACCTCAAATCCTGCATCACCGACCGCAAAATCAGCTATAAATACCACGAGGCAAAGGTCTCTCGCATTGAGGCGGTCCTCGCCCGCGGCGACCGTCGCCTTGCCCCCGCCATCGCTAAAATGGTTGAAAAGGGCGCCATGCTCGACGCCTGGGACGAGTATTTCGACTATGATAAATGGATCGAGTGCTTTGCCGAGGCGGGCGTTGACCCCGACTTTTATACTACCCGCGGCTTCGCCCTTGACGAGGTGCTCCCGTGGGATATCATCGACTGCGGCGTAACCAAGCAGTTCCTGCTCCGCGAGCGCGCAAAGGCATACGAGGGCAAAACCACACCCTCCTGTGCCGAGCATTGTAGCGGCTGTGGCGCAAATAAGCTCGGAGGTAATAACAGATGGTGCAATTGACTCCCAACAAACCCTATGTAACCCTCCGCGTGAAATTTAAAAAGGTGGGTAGCCTTCAGTACATCTCCCACCTCGACCTCGTCCGCACTATGCATAAGATCATCGTCAGGGCAGGGCTCCCCCTCTGGTACACCGAGGGCTTTAACCCGAAGCCGAAGATGATCTTCGCCGCCCCCCTCTCGATCGGAACCGAGAGCGTGTGCGAATTTATGGATATCCGCCTTATCGATGACCCCGACACCGCAGAGGTTAAGGCGCGCCTTAACGCCAATATGACCGACGAGATGCAGGTCATCGACGCATACTACGCCGAAACCAAGCTCACCGACCTCAAATGGCTCTCCTACTCGATCGCAATCAAAACGGATAACGCATCCGACACCCTCGCCACGGCGTGCGAGGCACACCTCCTCGCCGATACGGTAATGATCGAGAAGAAAACAAAGCCCGGCGAGCCTACCGTCACCACCGACATCCGCCCGCTTATCAAAAGCGTCGATTGCCGTTACACCGACGGTATCATATATATCGACACCGTCCTTAGCGCCGATGCCTCCGCATTCCTCAATCCGGAATACGTTATTAAGGCACTCCGCTCCGGCGTCGGTATCCTCTCTAACCCCAACCTCACCGCCGAGTATTACTCGATAATGCGCCGCGAGGCATTCAGGGGAGATATGACCAAATTTAAATAATCGATTCTACCGAGAATCCCACCTGCCGCCGTAGCTCGCTTAACGCGAGCAACAGGCGGCCTTTTTTATCCGCGCCCTCCGTCATACATTCGTCGAACGCCCGCTCCACCTCGTGCGTCAGCGTGTCGGGCGCACATAGCGAGATAAACAGTCTGCATCTCTCGTATTCTTCGAACACCGCCGCCATCTCCTCGCGCCCCTCCGCCTCGCTTACAGCCTCGTAAATCTCTCCTATCCTCGCGTGATAGTAGCAGGTAACCCCAACCACGCTTGATACGATCACCGCCAGCATAACTACCGCAATCACAAACCCCTTCATTTTCTCTCCCTCACAACCACGTTGGTCCTTCCTTCGTCATCCACCGTCAGTAAAAATACGTCCGAAATATCCCGCCCGCTCCTTTTTAAAAACTTCATCACGTCCCCCTCACCGAGGCCGAGCTCGCGTAGGTTGTCCGTGTCAAATTCGCCGTCGGTTATCAGCGTGTGCGCCACCTTTTCATCACTCCGTAGCAGTGATACCTTCCCGTTCTGCTCGAGCATACCGTACTCAACCTCCGAAATGTCACCGATGCCCTGTATCCTCATCTCGGTGAGTATTTCATTGAGCGAAATGCGATTCTGCGCGAGCGCCCCTTGGCGAAGCTTTCCTTTATATATTATATATATACTCTTGCCTTCTATCGCCCGCCGTATCGCGGGCACCTTGTTCTTAATGAAGGCAATCGCAATTTCACACCCGCAAATAAATAAAACGGGCAAAACCGCGTATGTCATCGGTATGTCGCGGTCTGTTATCGTAGCGGATGCAATCTCCGAGATCAGCAGCGTGGAAACAAGCTCGTTTACCTCCAGCTCGCCTATCTGCCTCTTTCCCATTATCTTTAGCATAATATTGAGAATTACGTAAATAACTATGGTACGAATAAATATAGAAAACATGCTTTCACCCCCGTAATTTAGTTATTTTAACAAAGTTGAAAAATAATGCGAAAAAATTCAAAAAATCTTAAAAAAAGACTTGACAATTGAAAACAATTGTAGTATAATGACAAGGCTAACCTTCGAGAGGATAGCACTCGATCATTGAAAATTGAACAACATTGAAAATTTTTGCACACTTAATTGGTGAAGAAATGAACTGAATAAGTGCGAAAGATTCTCGTTAATACACTTTGAAAAAAGAAACTCAAAAAGTAAGAAGAAGCTAGATTAAAGATAGCTCTAAAGAAGATTTTGGATCTTAGCTTAGGCTGAGATTTAAGATACAATTTTTTAGAGAGTTTGATCCTGGCTCAGGATTAACGCTGGCGGCGTGCATAACACATTCAAGTCGAACGGAGAGGGGTGCTTCGGTACTTCTCTTAGTGGCGGACGGGTGAGTAACGCGTGAGCAATCTACCTCCCAGTGGGGAATAACAACCGGAAACAGTTGCTAATACCTCATGAAATGGCAGTATCGCATGGTACAACCATCAAAGATTTATTGCTGGGAGATGAGCTTGCGTCCGATTAGATAGTTGGCGGGGTAATGGCCCACCAAGTCGACGATCGGTAGCCGGACTGAGAGGTTGAACGGCCACATTGGAACTGAGATACGGTCCAGACTCCTACGGGAGGCAGCAGTGGGGAATATTGGGCAATGGGCGAAAGCCTGACCCAGCGACGCCGCGT
>JAZODF010000028.1:0-18553 GCA_045596865.1 Eubacteriales bacterium | reverse complement strand
AAACTTGGGTGAGTATAGAGCCTTACCCCACACCGAACTTTATCGAACAAGACCTAAACGAGATACTTGAAGCCATTAGTTTTTGCGATAAAATCATCTTCGGTCGGTTGAATTACAACAAGAAGGTGTCTGAGTATAAGGGTCACAAAGCTTACTTTAACAAGTTGGCTGAGCAGGTGATTGCATATTGCGAAGCTAACGGCAAGCAGTATCATATCAAGGATGGAACGATAACGGAGTAACCCGATATTGGAATTATAGAAATATTCCTCATATGTGAAAATCATAAAAGATCCATTTAATCATTGCGAGAAAACAGGCATATAAAATCAACCTTTTGATGTATGAATGACCGCCACGAAATACTATCTTCGATAAGGATGAACTAAAATGGAAAAAATAAGTATAAAATCCGTGTATTTTAAACATTTAAAAGGCCTAAAAGATGTAAAAATCGAGTTCAAAAAACCTTTGACTGCAATTATGGGTGTAAACGGAGCTGGAAAAACAACAGTGATACATAGTTTGGCTTGCATTTATCGTCCTGATGGCAATGGCGAGGATCATAGATTTCCTGAATATTTTATCCCGAATACCGACACACTATGGAAGGGAAGTGAATTTCACGTTGTAAATTCAATAGAAGGAAAAGATAAAACTTCCACCATACAGCCATCACGAAAATACGCAAAAGCTTTTGATAGATGGACACCTAGATATGATGATCGTCCCAAGAGAAACGTCTATTATATAGGAATTGATTCATGCATGCCTGAAATTGAAAAAAACAATAAACTTTCCAGAATTCGATACACTTCGCAGAATCGTTCAGATAGACTATCAATTAAAACACTTGAAATCGCAGCCTATGTATTAAATAAGGACTATAATGCTTTAATTGATAATGAGTATCACTCAAAACATTTTATTGGTGTCAGCACATGTTCTGGATTAAAATACTCATCACTTAGCATGGGAACGGGAGAACAAAGAACGATAAAACTAATTGAGAAAATTTTGAGTGCAGAAGCATATTCTTTAATTTTAATTGATGAAATTGATTTATTGTTACATATATGTGCTCTAAGGCGTCTCATATATAAGTTGCATCAAATTGCAGAAGAAAGACATTTGCAAATTGTATTTACTACACATGCTCTAGAAGTAATTTCCTTGACAAAATATGTGGGGTTGCAATATCTTGATATAATCAAAAAATCTGATGGTTCATCTGTGATGATGGTGTATGACAAACCTAGCAGTGATATTATTCAAAATCTAACAGGAACGTCACCTCGCCCTATTAGGATTTGTGTAGAAGATGATTTTTCTAGGGCGATAATTAAAACTATAGTTAGAAAGCATGGAGTAAGTGCAAAGGTTTCTATAACTAAATTTGGCGCTGCAACCAACGCATTTACATTTGTTTCTGGCCAATCTTTAGCTGGGAACAATACGGATAATCTTTTAGTTGTTTTAGATGGTGATGTATACAAAACAGATGAAGAGAAAAACATTCAAATAGAACGAGTATACTCTGGTACAGAGGAAGATATAGCAGAAAGACGTTTGAGTGCACTTTCAAGAATAACACAATACAATTTGCCAGACGACACTACACCCGAACAATTTATGTACAATCTACTGGTACGGAGCGGTCAGGATAATGAAGTAGTAAAAGCCGCTTTAACAATCAACGCGACTGACGATCCTCATAAATTGATAAGTCATATATCTGAAGAATTAAATGAAAACATAGATATGTTGGTGGCGGAAATAGTAGACATTATAGGGGATACTCAGGAATGGAAGTTTTATATTAAGCCTATAGAAGATTGGATTTTGGAACACAAAAATCCTTGATAGCAAAATATGATGATTTAGGATCGAAAATGAGCATTTTTAAAAACGAAATACCAATACTGGAGTTTGATACCATGCAAACGGCGGTCATCAACCCCACACATGAAAAATTAGATTTGAAGCTCCCAAAGAAGTGTGTGTTTGCATTTCTCGGTGAGTACATAACAGAATATGCGAGCAAGACCGAAACCGTAAAAGTGTCCGAGTTTCTTAGTATGACTAAGCGTTATCCAATATATGTGACGAAATACAAGGGTGAAGAAATCACACTTTGTGAAGCTCCCGTTGGTTCGGCCGCATCGGCACAGATACTTGATTGGTTGATAGGCTACGGTGTGCGTGAGATCATCTCTGCTGGTTCTTGTGGTGCGCTTGAAAAGTTTCCGGAAAGCACATTCCTTGTTCCTAACAAGGCTCTGCGTGACGAAGGTACATCTTATCACTACGCTCCCCCTTCACGCTTTATGGAGATCGGCGAAAGAGCGAGAAAAGCTATCGAGAAAACGGTGCTTGAACACGGAATGAAATATCGAGAGGTTATCACTTGGTCGACGGACGGATTTTTCCGTGAAACAAAAGAAAAGGTTGCATACAGAAAGAGGGAAGGATGCTCTGTCGTTGAAATGGAGTGTTCGGCTCTTGCCGCTGTTTCTGCTTTTAGAGGTGCAACGTGGGGAATGATACTCTACACCGCAGATAGCCTTGCCGACGTAGATAAATATGATGAGCGAAATTGGGGCGGCAATGCATACGAATATGCACTTACTCTATGTCTTGATGCGGCTCTCAGATTGTAAAGAGAAATACTACGGTAGTTTTCGCTTTTTAGATTTTTTTGGAGCAACATCAAGAAAACGTGAGAGGGAAGCACTCCCCGGGAGTTGAAAATCAATAAGAAAACGGAATGGTTAATAAAAAACGCAATGCCTAATAAAAATGGAATGAAGCATAAAAATGAAAGAACCGCCCGGGGACACACCCGGACGGTTTTTTGGGAAAACACGCGGGGCCCTTTCGGATTGATCGTGGGGCGCGGAGCGCGGTGACACGGTACGGCTATGCGGGGACCTGTTAGGGGGTCCGTGGGCATTGGAGCGTATCGTGCAAGTGGCAAGGCATAACGCCGGATACGCTACGCGTATGTGAACGTGCGCTTTCTGCGCGTTGCTTGAAAGCCACGTTCTCTCGGCCACCTCGGGCAAAATAAAAGAAGGATGCCGCAAGGACAGCCTCGATTAACAACAATTATCATCAACTAACTCAAACGGTCTGAGTGCAACATTGCGTTAAGCTCGTCGTGTACGGCCGACGAGTAGCAAACACGATTTGGTATGCGGAGCATACGTCGAAGCGTGGAACCGGACCCAAACACGAAAAAAGAAAACACGCGGGGCCCTTTCGGATTGATCGTGGGGCGCGGAGCGAGGTGACACGGTACGGCTATGCGGGGACCCGTTAGGGGGTCCGTGGGCATTGGCGCGTATCGTTCGAGTGGCAAGGCATAACGCCGGATACGCTACGCGTATGTGAACGTGCGCTTTCTGCGCGTTGCTTGAAAGCCACGTTCTTTCGGCCACCTCGGGCAAAATAAAAGAAGGATGCCGCAAGGACATCCTTCTTTTATTTGGTCTGAGTGACACGATTTGAACGTGCGACCTCTACCACCCCAAGGTAGCGCTCTACCATCTGAGCCACACCCAGTTACTGCCTTATCTCTCATAAAGCCACTATATTATATCACTCTCTTTTCAAAAAGTCAAGGGGTTTTTGAAAAAATATTTAATGTTGTTGGAGAAGGGCGAGAAGGGCGGATTTTGCAGGAAAAATCCCGAAAAAATAACCGATAATTCATACCAGGTTCATAAATTTGGTATATAATGGTCCCGTTCGTAAGGGAGTAGTATCCGTTTTGCGGAGCAAGCCAACATCGTGTTGCGGCCTATCGCATCTGGCTTTGCTTTAATATACCAGACTTGCGCATCGCCCTCGGGTCGGTCGCGCATTTTGTCTCACGACGGCTCGTGGTGCCATCGTGGGATTTTTTGTTTTTATACGCGTGTAACGTGAATAATAATAAGGTAGGCAATCCCGCAAAATATAAAAAAGGAGAATGCCATGTCAATCGAAAAACACCCGTCCGCATATTCGGACAAGGTCGATGCGGTAATGGCGTCGCTCGGTGCGGATGCATCGCGCGGTTTGTCATCCGCCGAGGTCGAACGTCGCCGTGAGCAATTCGGCGAAAACAAATTACAGGAAAAGAAGAAAAAGTCACTCCTCTTCCGCTTTTTCGAGCAGTTCAAGGACGTGATGATCATCATCCTCATCGTTGCGGCGATAATATCCTTCGTCGTCGCCTGCGTCGAGAGGGAGCCGAGGGAGTTCTTTGAGCCCGCGCTCATCCTCCTTATCGTCGTTCTAAACGCAACGATGGGCGTGATCCAGGAGGCAAAGGCGGAAAAGGCGCTCGATGCGCTGAAAAACATGTCCGCACCGCACGCACGCGTGGTCCGCGACGGCGAGGAGAGGGTCATCCCCGCCTCCGAGCTCGTCCCCGGGGACATCATCCACCTCGAGGCGGGTGACTTCGTGCCCGCCGACGCGCGCCTCATAAGGAGCGTGAGCCTCAAGAGCGAGGAGTCCGCCCTCACGGGCGAGTCGGTCCCCGCGGAGAAGGACGCCGCGGCGGACGTCAAGGACGGTGCACCCCTCGGCGACAGGGTCAATATGATCTACTCGGGATGCAGCATCACCTACGGCACCGCGACCGCGGTGGTCACCGCCACGGGTATGGACACCGAGATGGGAAAGATAGCAAACCTCCTCTCCGGCGAGGAGGATGGGCAGACACCCCTGCAAAAGAAGCTCGCCGACCTCGGTAAATATCTCGGCTTCGTTGCGCTCGCCGCCTGTGCCGTCGTGTTCGTCGTCGGTATTTTCGGCTCAATGGAGATTATGGACGTCTTCATGACTGCGGTATCTCTCGCGGTGTCGGCTATCCCCGAGGGTCTGCCCGCCATCGTTACCATCGTCCTCTCCATCGGCGTGCAGAGAATGGTGAAGAAAAACGCAATCATCCGCCGCCTGCCCGCGGTCGAAACGCTCGGAAGCGCTTCGGTAATATGCTCGGATAAGACGGGCACGCTCACGATGAACAGGATGACCCTCGTCCGCGTTTACGTCGACGGGGAAGAGCGGAGCGAGGAGATCACGGATAGTCTCAGCGCCCCCTCACGCGAGCTTCTTCGCCTCGCTACTCTCTGCTGTGATGGGTCGGTCAGCTTCGCCGACGGCAGGGAAACGCACATTGGCGACCCCACCGAAACCGCCATCGTCCTCGCCGCGCACAAGAACGGTATGACGAAGGAGAATTTGGCAAATACCCACCCCCGTGTCGCGGAATTGCCCTTCGACTCGGACAGAAAGCTGATGAGCACGGTCAATATGATCGACGGGCGGCTCGTCGTTATTACCAAGGGCGCGGTGGATATGATGGAGTCGCGTTGCGTCGCGGGTGACCTCGAGCGCGCACACCTCGTCAACGAGGAAATGTCCTCCTCTGCGCTCCGCGTCCTTGCGGTCGGGTACAAGGTTATCGACAGCCTGCCCGACGACGTGACGAGCGAAACGCTGGAGTGTGGGCTCACCTTCCTCGGCCTTGTCGGAATGATCGACCCGCCGCGCCCCGAGGCAAAGGCGGCGGTCGCAACCTGCCGTGAGGCGGGAATCAAGCCGATAATGATTACCGGCGACCACGTCATCACCGCAACCGCGATAGCGCGCGAGATAGGCATTTTCGCCGACGGCGACCTCTCAATGACGGGCGTTGAGCTTGACGCGCTGAGCGAGGAGGAGCTGGACGAACGGCTTGACAAGATCTCGGTTTACGCGCGCGTGTCCCCCGAAAACAAGATCCGCATCGTGAAGGCATGGCAGAAAAAGGGCCGGGTCGTATCGATGACGGGTGACGGCGTAAACGACGCACCCGCCCTGAAGGCGGCGGACATCGGCTGTGCCATGGGAATCACGGGCACCGACGTTGCGCAGGGCGCGGCTGACATGACCCTGACCGACGATAATTTCGCCACCATAGTTGACGCGGTAGAGGAGGGCAGGGGAATCTACGCAAACATCAAGAAGGTGGTCGGCTTCCTCCTTGGAACGAATATCGGCGAGATAATCACCGTCTTCGTTGCAATGCTCCTTTGGCGCACGTCTCCGCTCCTTTCGATGCAGCTATTGCTCATCAACCTCGTCACCGACAGTCTGCCCGCCATCGCCCTCGGCACCGAGGCGGTGGAAAAGGACATTATGACCCACCCGCCGAAGCCAAAAAACGAGGGAATCTTCGCTCACGGACTCGGCATCCGCGTCGTGCTTCAGGGCGCGATGTTCGGTCTTTTGACGCTCATCGGATTCGTTATCGGAACGGGACTGCCCATGTCCGACCTCTTTGGCGGTGCCCTTTCGGGGAACGAATCCGCGCTCGCAGGCGGACAGACGCTCGCCTTTATGGTGCTTGCAATGTGCCAGATCGTTCAGGCGTACAACATGCGCTCGGAGCGGTCGCTGTTTGCCATTGGTCCGTTCTCGAACCGCAACCTTAATCTTGCCGCACTCGGCTCGACGCTCGTCGTTGTGCTCGTGCTCTTTACACCCATCCGCGTTGCGTTTGGGCTTGTGCTCCTGCCCGCGCGGATGTACCTTGCGGGTGTCGGCCTCTGCCTTGTGCCCCTTGTCGTAATGGAGCTCGCCAAGGCGGTCGGGCTTATCAAGCATAGACGCCATTAAAAAACGCCCCGCTATTCGGTACGCGCGGCAAAAACGCAATAGAGCGAAAAAAGAGCGCCGCCCCCAAAAACAGGGGGCGGCGCTTGCCATAAATCCTAATTAACCCCCACCCGTGTCAAATTATCGGCGGGTGGGGGCGCTGCTATTTTGGTTTTGATTTGCGGTTTGATTATGCGAAAATGTAAACAATTCTTTTCCTTCCGCGTTTGCCGTCTGCGTCAGAATCCCTCGACGGTGAAGCTGACCACCTCGTCAAGGCACTTGAAGGCAAAGGGGTTCAGCGCGTCGGGGTCCTTCACGAGGAAGCGACGCTGGGTGCTCCAATCCGGCTCCATGCCCTTTTTGAAAATATGGAACTTATAAAGGCCGTTGTTATTGTGGCTGACGTCCTTGCCGTCGCCGCGGAGCTGCTCCTCGAGCCATTTGCGATAGGTGCTATCGTCCCTGCGGGGCGCGCCGTCATTCCAATAGGTCGCGATCATGCCGTAGGTGATGTCCGACGGGTCAAAGGCGAGCGGTGCGAACAGCGGGTGTCTCTCGTCAAAGGTGAATATCGTCCCCTGCCAGTCATCCGCGCGCGATACCCCGAGATTAACGTAAGGGCCGCCGTAGGGCGTGCCCTGATTGCAATTTATCGCAATCACGTTTGAGTGGGCAATGCTTATCGGGGGCGCGCTCTTTAACGCACCGCCGAGGATGACGAGAATCGGCAGCCCGTTGTAAGAGCCCGGTATACCCGCGCGGTAGAAGGACTCGACGAGGCCCTTGCCCTTGCATTGAATCTCCTTCACGGCCTTAACGCCCCAGAAGTACTGCGGCGCACCACCCGCGATATAGCCGACGCACTTCCGTAGCGTCAGCTCGAATTTGTAGTCGCCGTAGGTCGGCTTCTTGCTGAACAAACCCATATTTTCCTCCTTAAAAAGAACGGGGGACGCCGTCACGGCGTCCCCTATTCGTTATCTTGACTTGATATGTAGCGTCGGGTTGACGATCTGGTCGCAGGCGGCAACGCTCGTCTGCCTCATCTGCATAAGGCGCATACCCATATTCTCGATAATGTTACGAGGGGGCAGGGGCAGGTGGCGAAGCTCCTTTGCATTGATCTGCTTCGATTTCGACACGATGGAGATGTACCTGTCGTAGATAGTCGAGTTAAGCAGTGCGAAGATACCGAACACAAGGCGCGCACTCATCTCGCCGGTCTTGCCCTTGACGTCGATGAAGTTCAGCTTGTTGTGCGTGGTGATGTACTTGTACTGCGGCTGCTGGGATGCAAGATAGACCGCGGAGTTTACGAAACGCTCGTCGCTCTTTGCGGGGACGCGCTTGATAACAACGAGGTTCTTGTTGTTCTGAATGAGGGTCGGGTTGACCGCGGCGAGGTACTGATGCTTGATCGGCAGGGGGAAGCGCACCTGACCGCCCTTGACGTGATTCGGACGGAACAGGGGTACACAGCCCTTGATCGGCTCGGTGAATACGAGCCCCTCACAGCGCGAGTCGATAACGAGACCGGTCGATACCTTGAGGCCAAGGCTGTCGAGCGTCTCGGGGAAGGCGGAGATGTAGCGAACGATGTTCGTGTCCTCAAGGCTCTTCGGCAGGGTGAGGGTGCCGTCCTTCGCATCCACGACGAAATCGTAATCGAGCGCGGGGAGCATAACGGTGTTCTCGGGCTTGCCCCAGTCGGTCGAGGTGGTGACCGTGACGGTCAGCGGCTTGTCAACCTTGCCGTAGGCAAGAATGATGGATTTCTTGAGGGGTACGGCGCGCTTTGCGTTCTTCTGCTTGCCGATAAAGAGGTGTATCTTCTCGAGCGAGAGTGCGGACGCCATCTCGCGGCGGTATGCGGTGAGCGCGGATGCAGATGCCACCGTGGTGGGCAGCATGATGACGAGCCGTCCGCCGTCCTCAAGGTGCTTTGCCGCCATCTTCGCAAACAGGAAGGCGGAGTTGATCTTCACTTGCGTGACGCCGCCGGCGCGCTTCGCCTCGTCGGAGCCCTTGACGATGAAATCGGTCGGAGGGTTGCAGATAATGATATCGAACTTGTCCTCCACCGTCTCGGTGAGGGTGACGGTGTAGTGATTCTGCGACTCGGTGATATAGTTCTCGGGGTAAACCGTGACGAACAGCTTGACGTCGTAATCGTGGCGTGCCTTCTTGCGGATCCTTTCAAGGTTGTCCTCGAGCATCTCGATGAGCGACGGATCGTTCTCGTAGCAGGTGAGGAAGATCACGCGGCAGGAGGGACAGCGCTTGCATATCTCCTCGACCATAGCCGCCGAGAGGATACCCGTGCCCGCACCGGGATCGAGTATGGTGTACGCGGTTTTATTTTCATCAAGGGGAACGAGCCCTGCCATAAGACGCGCGGTCTCCTTCTTCGTGAAGAAGCGGCCAAGACGCACGTTGTCGCTCTTTGAGCGGGCGCGGATGAGCTTTCCCGTATTTCTGACAGCGAGATTGAGCATGGTAATGTCCTTTCGGGTGAATTTCTGCCTAAAATTATCTTATCATCATTGTAACACATTTTTAGGAGGGTTGCAAGTGCTTTTTGAAAAAATCGACATTTTTTTGCCGCCCGCACGGGGAATTTAAAAAAATCGCCCGTAGAACTTGCAAAATATATAAATATATGTTAAAATAAACAAAACAACATAATTTTGAAAGGGATGAACCATTATGGACGGTAAAAAGTTAAAATTCCTTCACTGTGCCGATATACATCTTGATACTCCGTTTGCCGGCCTTCCCGCCGATAAGTGTGAGGAGCGCCGCCGTGAGCTGCGCGCCTCCTTCGCAAGAATGATGGAGTTCGTAAGAGAAAGGGAGGTCGATTACGTCCTCGTGAGCGGCGACCTCTTCGAGAGCGAGTTTGCCACCAGCACCACCGTGGACATAATCATCCGCGAGTTCAGAAATTCCCCCAATACCAAATTCATCATCGCGCCCGGTCGCGCGGACAGCTATGCGGAAAACCCGCTCTACCTCACCACCCGCCTGCCCGCGAACTGCTACGTTTTCTCGAGCGACGAGCTCGGCAGATTTGATTTCGAGGATGACCGCCTCACCATCTACGGATGGGGCTTCGTTGGTAAGTCCATCTCGGTCAGCCCCCTCGTCGACCGTCACGTTGACGACTCGTCGAAGATCAATATCGTTGTCGGCGTCTGCGACCTCGACGGCGCGACCGACTCGGACGGCTGTCCCGTTTCCTCCGCGGATATCAAGAAATTCGGTGCCGACTACTACGCCTTCGGCGGCAGACATCAGAAGACAGATTTCGTCAAGCGCGGCGGTGCAATGTACTCCTACGCGGGTGCGCTCAACTGCACGGGCTTTGCAAATATGGGCCTCGGCGGCGTGAAGTTTATCAGCGTTGATTACAACGACGGTGAGCTTTCCATCGACGGCAAGAGCATTGCCTTCGGCCACGTTCAGTTCGTGACCGAGCGTATCGACGTCACGGGCGTCAACGCAAATAACGAGATCACCAACCGCATCTCCCGTCTTATCAGCCAGCGCAAGTACGGTATCGAAACCGCCCTTCGCATTGAGCTCGTCGGCGACGTTGACCCGAGGTTCATAGTTCCTCGCGCCCTCGAGTGCGACGCCTTCGGTCTCTATTATTTCGAGCTCATCGACAAGACGATGCCCCTCTATAATACCGAGCATTTCAAGCGCGACATGTCGGTAGCGGGCGAGATCTTCCGTCGCCTCTATCCCCTCCTCACAAGCGAGAAGGAGGAGGACAGACTTGCCGCGGCGAGAGCTTTCCGCGTGGGACTGGCGGCGCTCGAAGGTCGCGACATAGACCTTTAAATCGGTAAATTTCGGTGCTTTTGTGCGACCGCTCCCACTCGATGTAGGGAACTACATCTTCGGGTCGCGCTCCCGCAAAATCCCTCGAAATTTCCTCGATTTATTGCAGGGTGGCGTATGGATGACTTCCCGTAATCGAGTTCGGTTGTCGCGATTTATCCCCACCCCGTGTTAAGTTAATCAATATTTTACCATTCGCATTTGTAAATACATGTTTACACTAAGCCGACCGAGTGATTTGATCGGTCGGCTTTTTCATCGGTCCTTGTGGCCTTTCGTTTTCTTTTGTTTTTTGACCTTATTTCACATTCGACAAGGAGAGCTTTATGAAGCACGTATTCGTTTCCTCCACCTTCAAGGACATGCAATTCGAGCGTGACGAGCTGCATAAATTCGTTGCGCCCGCGCTTGATGACGTACTTATGCCATACGGCGAGGAGGTCTACTTCGGTGACCTTCGCTGGGGTGTTAACACCACCTCGCTCGATAGCGATGAGGGCTCACGCCGCGTGCTCGAGGTCTGCCTTGACGAGATTGACGACTGCCGCCCCTACATGATCGTTCTCATCGGCGAGAGGTACGGCTGGATTCCCGACGCCTCACTCATTCGCGACGCCGCTTCGGCAAAGGGGCTTGACCTCACCGACGAGATGTCGGTAACCCAGCTCGAGATCGAATACGGCGCCCTTCTGAGCTCCGACTGCGAGGGCAGGGTGTTCTTCTATTTCCGTGATCTTGACACAACGGGAATGACCGAGGAGCAGCTCCGCGACTACACCGCCGAGAGCGAGCTTCACCGCGAGCGCATCACCGCCTTAAAGGAGCGAATCTCCGCTCTTTACCCCGATGCGGTGCGCACCTACACCGCCCGCTGGGATGCGAAAAAATCCGCCGTCGTCGGTCTTGATTCCTTCCTCGGACTTGTCAAGGGCGACCTTGCCGCCGCCTTTGGCCGTGACCTCGAGGAGGAGGAGAGCCTCCCCTGGCAGGAGCGCGCCATCCGCTCGGCCGAGCGCCATTACCTCGACCTTAACAAGCACTATCACCCCATCGAGCGCGAGCCTGTCAGCCTCTTTGACGGCTGTCTTGCACACGAGCGGACGCTCATGCGCTTCATCCGCGGCACCTCCGGCTCCGGAAAGAGCGCCTTCCTCGCCCATTCCTTCGCCACCGCGCTTGCTGAGGGGGATCGCGACGAGATGCTCCCCTTCGTCCTCGGCCTCGACAAATACTCGACCTGCGAGATGGACTACTTCAAGATTCTTCTTTACAAGATCGAACAGCTCGCGGGTATGCGCAACCACTACGAAACCACCTACGGTGACCCATCCTACGATAAACAGATCTTTGATAACATCCTTTGCCTCGAGGGCATCGTCGAGGGCGTGATACACAGCTACGTCGACAACTGCTCCTACGACCTGCAAAACCTGCTTTCCATCCGCGTCCTTGACGAGCATCTTCGTTACGCCGACGCCGAATATTTCGGCAAGCGCGAGTGCTCGCACGATCACCTCGATTTCATGGTCGCCTACTCCTCCGACGAGCCGTCGGTAATGCTCGCACCTTGGTTTGACTACTCGCGCACCTACTTCCTCGGCGAGATTTCCGACGATGACCGCACCCCGCTTGTCAAGACGCTCCTCCGCGCAAAGCACAAGGAGCTCGCCGACGTGGTTATCGACGCCATCGCGGAAAAGGAGCAGTCGGCTAACCCCTATTACCTCAAGCTCGTCGTTGACCGTATGCTCATGCTCGACAGCGAGGATTTCGCCGCCATCCGCGCCCTCGGCGACGGTATGGATAACATCAACCGCCACCAGATCGACGTGGTCCGCTCGCTCGCCGACACCACCGTCGGCATGGCCTCCGCGCTCATCTCGCGCGTTGCCGCCCGCGTAAATCCCGAGCTCGTTATGCGCCTTATCGGCCTTTTGACCTACGGCGCCATCAGAATGGACGAGGGCTCGATTACCGGCGTCTTCTCGACGCAGGGCTGGGATTTCAGCTCGCTTGACTTCGCGCTCGCGACCCGCTCACTCTCCGCCATCCTCAACTACAACCCGAAGGACAAGAGCTACGCCATCACTAACCCCGAGGTCATCGCCGCGGCAGAGGAGCTGCTCGAGGAGGAGGGCTACACCTACGTTGCCCGCTCGCTATTCGACCACATCATTGCAATCGAGGGCGGCGCCCTTGCCGACGCGCTCTTCCGTGCGGCGTCCTACGTTGACGCGGACTTCCTCGCCGCCTTCTACGTCAAGCAAAGAAGGAATAGGGAGGCGCTATCCGCCGAAACCGATTGGCTTATCCGCCGTCGCGGCGCCGACTTTGTCGCCGATATTTTGACACGGGTGGCCACATCTCAACCACAAATCGATTTTTCCTTCATCCTTCAGGCTATCCCAACCGCCTGCCTGACGACGGATGACCGCGAGCCTTACGAAACGCTTTTGCAAACAATACTTGACAATTTCTACCCCTCCGATCGCGACGAGGCAAGGTGCTGTCTAAACTCAATGGCGATCATTTCTTGGGTCAAGCTCGTCAGCCTGCGTATGAAGGTCAATACCTCCGACGTGGCCCCGATGTTCCACTCCTTCGTTAACGAGGGCTTCCGTTACTATCCGATGACCCCCCGTGCGCGCATCGAGTTTGACACCCTTTACTACCGTTTCCTCACCAAGGAGGCGTTCTTCTCGATGTCTATCCCGAACGCCGAGGAATCCTCGCCCGAGGCGGAAAACTTCCTTGAGCTGTTCGATGATACCTTCGAGCGCATCCTTATGACCGCGCACCTCTACGGCGCGTTTGCCACTTACCTTGAGCGCTCCTTTGAGCCGCACTTCGAGGCTTACCGCGAAACCGCGAAGCAGGCCTACGCCGCGGTAGCCCGTGCGCTTGAGCAGGGTGATGAAACGGTCAGTGCCGACGACGTCGCGCTTATGATCGACTCCACCCTCGAGGAGGTACACGACACCATCCGCACCGAGCCCGAGGTGCTCGCCGCCGCCATCGACTATATGGGCATCGGCGTGTCGCGCGTCAACTCCTGCCTGCTTAAATACCTGCCTCGCATACTCGCCGCCGCGAAGTACACCTTTGACGACGACCCGAACGATTTTAACGACCAGACTATCAACATCCTCCGCCGCCTTGTTTCGGCATCCCGCGCGGTTGCAGGTAGCTCGGGCACGCTCGACGACTTCATCTACGCGACCGTCCAGATGGAGCAATCTTACGAGATACTCTCGGATAAGCTCACTGCCGAGGAACACATTGACCTAATTCGCCACTTCGACCGCTTCACCAACATCACGATGATGAACGCGGATGGCAATCCTCGCGTCCTGTACCGCTGCTATATGAGCCTTTACCGCCTGTTCTCCATCTTCAACATATACGATATGCACGGCGCGCGCCACAATCTGCTCGCCCGTATCACTGCCTATGAGTTTGAGGATCCGAAGGCACCGTATATGCCCGAGCTTCTTATCGGATCGCTCGTCTACGCATATTCGGATGAGAAGGACGAGGAGCTGCGCGTCCACCTTCGCTATCTGCTCGACGTCGTCGAAAACGAGGAGGAGTACGCCACTTATGCGCGCGCATATAACGCCGAGCTTATGTACGCGAAGCTCCACCTGAGAAGTGCCGAGGAGATCGAGGAGGACAACAACTACTTCACGGTTGACGACGGCTCTATCGATTGGGATGACGACGATGACGTCAGCCTGAGCGGGGATGACAGATTCGGCTCGAGCGACGACCCTGACGGCGATTTCTCCTTCGATACCGATTCGATCGGCGACCTCGACTTCGATAATATCCCTCTTGATGAAAACGGCGAGCCGAACTTCGCCGAAATGCTCGCCTTCCTTGAGTCAATGGGCATCTCTCCCGATGACCTCTTCACGGATGACGAGGACGGCGAGGACGGGGAATAACCAACCGCCCCGCGGCACCGACCCGCAATACCCCCGCGGCACCGACCTGCAATACCCCCGCGGCACGGGGGCCCTCGCCTACGTCTTTGCCGCACTCATCATAAATTTACCTACCGTTTTCGGACAGGGCAAGCGACTTGCCCTGTCCTTTTTCTTGTCAAATTCACCCGCAAATCACCCCCGAAAAGCCCTGCAAGGCGTGGGACGTGTGCGGAAAAAGAACCCCCACGCACGCGGCATGCGTGCATAAATTTTAATGAAATACTTGCAATTATTCATCCTTTGTGCTACAATGAGGGTACACAATGGGAAGTGTGGGCAAAAATCAAACCGCCGTTTTTCACCCCGCAAAGGATGAAAAAACCACCAAAGTTTAGCTGTTTTTGCTCTAAAATTACCATTTTTGTGCATATTATGGTAAAAATTCTTCCCGCCGACGTATGAAATTTTATGAAAGGATATCCGTAAAAACCGTTTATGCAGGACAAGAAGAAAAAGAAAAATAAACGCAAAAAATGGATGAAATTCCGACACAGGGTCGTCCGCAGTATCCTTTCCGTCACCCTCGGAATCTACACGCGCCTGAAATACAAGGTAAAGGTTGAAAAATTCCGCGAGCAGGAAAAACGCCCGTACCTTATTCTCTATAACCACCAGACCGCCTTTGACCAGTTCTTCGTCGGCATGTCCTTCCGTGGACCCGTCTACTACGTCGCGACCGAGGACATCTTCACCAAGGGCTGGGTGTCAAGGCTCATTAAATATCTCGTCGCCCCCATCCCGATAAAGAAGCAGGCCGCCGACGTCGGTGCGGTAATGAACTGCATCCGCGTATCGCGTGAGGGTGGCACCATCGCCATCGCGCCCGAGGGCAACCGTACCTTCAGCGGCTCAACGGGCTATATGAACGACGCCATCGTCCTCCTCGCACGCAAGCTCGCTATGCCCGTCGCCCTCTTCCGTATCGAGGGTGGCTACGGTGTTCACCCGCGTTGGAGCGACGTCGTCCGCTCCGGCGGAATGCGCGCCTACGTTTCCCGCGTCATCTCACCCGAGCAGGTGAAGGAAATGTCCGACGAGGAGCTCCTCGCCGCCATCAAGGACGGGCTCGCTACCCGTGAGGGCAGGGGAGAGCACGCCTACCCCCACCCCCGCCGCGCCGAGTATCTCGAGCGTGCAATGTACGTCTGCCCCACCTGCGGCATGACCGAGTTTTATTCGGAGGGCGCCACCGTCCGCTGCCAAAAATGCGGCCTGACCGTCACGGTCAACGACGACATGACCGTCACCGCCGACACGCCCCTGCCGTTTGCGAGCATCGGCGAGTGGTACGATTGGCAATGCGACTACGTCAACTCAATCGACCCGCGCGAAATTACGGGTCCCCTTCATACCACCACCGCCCGCCTGTCCGAGGTTATCCCGTATAAGAAAAAGGTCCTCATCGACAAGCACGCCCCCCTCACCCTCTACTCCGACCGCATCACCGCGGGCGATTACGTCTTCGACTTTGCCACGACCTCGGTCGTCACCGTCCTCGGGCGAAATAAGATCAATATTTATCACGGCGGCAGGGTCTTCCAGCTGAAGTGTGACAAGCGCTTCTCGGCCCTTCGCTATATGAATATTTTCTACCGCACACGAAACCTCAATAAGGAGAATGAAAATGACAGATTTATCGGGATCTAACGTATGGGGCACCTTCCTCATACTCGGACTGCTTTTATCCGTCCTGCTCGTCGCCAATATTCTTAAAAAGGCGATCCCCTTCCTTCGCAAATCACTCGTACCCACCTCCGTCCTCGGCGGACTTATGATACTCGCCTTTACCGCGATCTATAACGCTATCACGGGCGAGAACTTCTTTGAGCTTAATGCCTTCGGCGTCAACGGCATCGATACGATGGAAACCCTGACGTATCACTGTCTTGCACTTGGCTTCATTGCCTCCTCGCTCAAATCCTCCTCGAATAAAATGTCGAAAAAGCGCACCGTCGAGATCTTCAATACGGGCGTTACCACCGTGTCAACCTACCTGATTCAGGCCATCCTCGGTATGGGCATCACGCTCGTCGCGGCCGCGCTCTTTATGCCCGGCTTCTTCGAGGCGGCAGGCATCCTTCTCCCCTTCGGCTTCGGTCAGGGAACGGGACAGGCACTTAACTACGGCACCATCTACGAGGTTGAGCACGGCTTCGTCGGCGGCAAGACCTTCGGCCTTACCATTGCGGCGCTCGGCTTCCTCTCCGCATCGTTCGGCGGTGTAATTCACCTCAACGTTATGAAGCGCAAGGGCAAGCTCGGTAAATCCGTGCGCAACGACTCCATTCTCCATTCCGAAGAAATAGAGGATCCCAACGAGGTCCCCATGCAGGAGAGCATCGATAAGATGACCCTGCAGATCGCCCTGATCGCGGTCGCGTATATGATCACTTACGGTCTTATGTACCTGCTTGGACTTCTCCTTCCCGGTATGAAGTCGACCATCTACGGCTTCAACTTCATCATCGGCGTCCTCTCGGCAAGCCTTATCAAGGTGATTATGAAGCTCCTTACCAAGATGCACGTCATCAAGGAAAAATATACCAACAACTTCCTGCTGACCCGTGCGTCCAACCTCTTCTTCGACATCATGGTTATCGCGGGCATCGCGGCAATCCGCCTGAACGAGCTGAAGGATTATTGGGGCATTATGCTCATCCTTGGTGTCGCCGGACTCGCTTCCACCTATCTGTATAACGCCTTCGTCGCGAAGAAGCTGTTTGCCGACTACTCGGAGGAGCAGTTCCTTATGATGTACGGTATGCTCACGGGCACCGCGTCGACGGGCGTTATCCTCCTTCGTGAGGCGGACCCCGACTTCAAGACCCCCGCGTCGGATAACCTCGTATTGCAGAATTTCCCCGCGATCGTCTTCGGCTTCCCGATGATGCTCCTTGCCAATATGGCACCGACAAAGCCCATCCTCACCTACATAATTCTCGTCGTGTTCTTTATCGCGATGAATATTCTTCTGTTCCGCTCGTTTATCTTTAAGGGCGGTAAAAAGAAGGCCGCACCCGACGAGTCCGCGAGCGGCGAATCCGACGGCGGCGATTCGGCGGAGGGCTAAGGCAAAACGCCATATCACCCACCCCGTGTCAAATTATTGCGCCACTCGACACGCTATGCGTGCGGGTAAATACCGCGCAAATGTAAATAAAACATAACATTCACCCAATTGGGCAAAAGGGGAACGGCACGCCGTTCCCCTTCATTATTTATATATCGCGCACGCGCCGCGGGATATGTTACCTGCCCGTGTTGACAACGGGTAGGTGCGCGTGATAAAATATTTTTGACGAAAACGTGTAACCAACCGACATCCCGCGGTGTCATATAGGATGAAGGCAACAAATCACGAAAGGAAAAGGCCGATGGAAGACGGAAAAATCATAGAGCTCTATTTTTCCCGCGACGAGGGTGCAATACGCGCCACCGCCGATAAATACGGACGGCTGCTTACCCACATCTCGGAGGGGATTCTCGCCTCGGCACCCGATGCCGAGGAGTGCGTGAACGATACCTATCTTCGCGCGTGGGAGTCAATACCCCCGACCCGCCCGCACTCGCTCTCTGCGTATCTTGCGCGTATCGTGCGCAACCTGTCCTTAAACCGCTATCGCGCCGACAGGGCGCGCCGTGCCTCAACCGCCGACGTCATCCTCGACGAGCTTGCCGAGTGCCTGCCCGACCCCTCGGGCGACCCGACGGAGGACCTCGCGCTTCGTGATGCGCTTCGCCGCTTCGTGTCATCCCTCCCCGAGCGGGAGAGGTTGATCTTCACCCGCCGCTATTTCTATATGTCGACCGTCGCCGACATCTCCCGCGACCTCGGCATAAGTCAGCCGAGCGTGAAGGTGATTCTCCACCGACAGCGCGTCCGCCTTCGCACCTATCTTGAAACGGAGGATATACAAATATGATTGATAAGCGGACACACCGCCTTCTTGACGCACTCTCGGACATTGACGACGCGACTCTCGACGCCGCCCGTCCCGCCGTCGATGCCACCGCGGACACCCCCCGCGCAAGCAACCCCACCCCCGCGAATACACCCCGCCGAAGACGGCCTCGATTCATAC
>JAZODF010000027.1:0-3616 GCA_045596865.1 Eubacteriales bacterium | reverse complement strand
GACGATAGAAAAAGAGCATAAAAAGAAGAAATTCGTAGAATTTCAACCTTAGAAAACTAAAAATATAAAATTTTGAGCGAAGTTGCCGCGTTTTTCGACATCTTCGCTCTTTTTCGGTTATGCCTAAATGAAGCAGCCCTTTTCTAATCAAAAATCAAAGGATGGGATATCCCGCCGCCTCGTGCGCCTCGTACAGCTCGTCGCACATCCTGACAATATCGTCAAGCGACAGCTCCGCGGAGGTATGCGGGTCGAGCATTGCCGCGTGATAAATATGCTCGCGCTTGCCCGTGACTGCCGCCTCGATGGTGAGCAGCTGGGGGTTAATGTTCGTCATGTTCATCGCCGCCAGCTGAACGGGCAGGCGTCCGACGTGCGTCGGGTGAATACCGTCGCCGTCGATCATACAGGGCACCTCGACGCAGGCATCCGCGGGCAGATTGTCGATAAGCCCGGTGTTAAGCACGTTGCCGCCGATCTTGTACGGCGTGTCGGTAACGATGGCCTCCATGATATGCGACGCATATTCGCGCGAGCGCTCGTGCATAATGTCGCCCCCGTTCATCAGCTCGTTCTTCTGCTGCTCCCAACGCGCGATCTGGTCTACACAGCGGCGCGGATATTCGTCGAGAGGGATGTTGAACCGCTCAACAAGCTCGGGGTATTTCGCCTTGAGGTAGAAGCAGTTGTACTCCGCGTTGTGCTCGCTCGACTCCGTGCAGTAGTAGCCGAGCTTCTCGACGTAATCAAACCTCACCATATCGTAGTGCTTTTCGCGCGCGTTCTTCTCCTTCGTCAATTGGCGGATAAGCGGATAAAGATCTTTGCCCTCCTTGTCCCGCACGTCAAGCAGCCACGCCATGTGGTTGATTCCCGCTATCCTCTCCGACCCGATCATCGAGTGATCGAGACCGAGAGTCCGGAACAAATGCTTTGTGCAAACCTGTACCGAGTGGCAAAGGCCCACCGTCTTGATCGGCGTGTACCTCTGCATATATCCCGATAGGATCGCCATCGGGTTGGTGTAGTTGAGGAAATACGCATCGGGGCATACCTCTGCCATATCCTCGGCAAAGCCCTTCATAACGTGAATGGTGCGAAGACCGCGGAAAATTCCCCCGATGCCGAGCGTGTCGGCAATCGTTTGTCTGAGGCCGTATTTCTTCGGTATCTCGAAATCAATTATCGTGCACGGATCGTAAAGGCCGACCTGAATCGCATTGATAACGAAATTCGCCCCGCGGAGCGCGTCCTTGCGCTGCGGCACGCCGAGGTACTTGTATATCCTCGCCCGTCCGCCGTTGTATTTTTTGTTAATCATACCGACGACCAGCGCCGACTCCTCCAGCCTGTCGCCGTCAATATCGTAAAGCGCGATCTCAAGGTCCTCGTTAAGCGCGGGTGTCATCATCGTGTCACCGAGCACGTTTTTTACGAAAACGGTGCTGCCCGCACCCATGAACGTGATTTTCATAGAAATACTCCTTTAAGTTAATATGAACGGAATCCCGTTGTAAATATATTTTATCACATAAAATGTGCACTTTCTATTGATTTTTGTGCCGTATATATGTTAAAATGTTGCTAAATGGAGGCATTATGAGGGAAACAGTATTTATCGAGCGGGGTATCGTCGGCGTTACCCCCGTTATCGCGGGCTCTGAGCCGTGCGAGCCACGCCACCGCTTCGGGCCGGCCGTGCGCGACTACTATCTTATACATTTTGTAATCTCGGGCAAGGGTGTCTTTACCGACCCACGCGGCACGCACGCCGTTAGCGCGGGCGAGATGTTCGTTATCAGGCCGGGCGAGCTAACCGTCTACGAGGCGGACGCACGCGACCCGTGGGAATACGCCTGGCTCGGCTTCGTGTGTGAGCGGGACGATATCCTCGTGTCCGCCCCGTCGGCTGCCAAAACGCCCGACGGTGTCGGTGACCGCCTATACCGTCTTATCTATGACGGTGAATCCACACCCGAAATCTATATCGCCCTGGTATACGAATTGATCCACGCACTCCTGCGCTCGGATGAGGGCACCGATACACCAACCGACCGACTTCGCCGCATCCACCGATATATCCGCTATAACTATATGCGCCCCCTCTCGGTGGGTGAGCTTGCCCGCACCTTCGGGTTTGAGCGAAGCTACCTTTACCGCATCTTCAAGGAGCGCTACGGCGTCGGTATCAAGGAGTATATCACCCGCGTCCGCATGTCCAAGGCGGCACTCCTCCTTGAGGAGGGCTACTCGGTTGGCGAGGTCGCGTCAATGGTCGGCTACGATGACCCCTTCAATTTCTCTAAGGCGTTTAAGGCATACCACGGCACCCCGCCCTCGAAATACCGACCCTAGCGGGCACAAGCACAAGCCGCGGAAAAAAGGCCAAAAATAATAGCAAATACGGGGAATTATTCAAAAACGCACCCGAAAACCCCAAAATCGACAAAAAACATAAGAAAACAAAGAATTTTTCGCATCATGACCCCCGAAAAATGGTACAAAAATACGGGCAGAAAACACCCGCCTAAATAGAGGGGAAACGTCGGAAAATAGGATTTATTAAAGAAAAACTCCCCGAAATACAAGGATTTTTGGTATTTTCGGGAAAAGCAGGGAAGGAGCAGTAAAAGCCTCGAAAAATGAAAAATAAATCGTATATCGAACTGATAATATCAATGATAATTTTCGGTACTATCGGCATTATCGTTGTAAATATACCCGCCTCGCGCGGCTTTGTCGCTCTGATACGCGGCGCGGTCGGCTCGCTGTTTTTGCTTGTCTTCGCGCTCATAACCCGCCGCCCGCCGTCAATTCCTGCCATCAAGAAAAACCTCCTCCCGTTATTTCTCTCGGGCGGGCTGATCGGCGCAAATTGGATACTCCTCTTTGAATCCTACCGCTATTCCTCGGTCGCCGCATCCACCCTGATTTACTATCTCTCCCCGGTTTTCGTGATGATCCTCTCTGCCATATTTCTCCGTGAGCGCATCACCCTCGTCCGTGCCCTCTGCGCCCTCGCGGCGGTCGGCGGAATGGTGCTTATCAGCGGGCTCGCCCTCGGCAGTATTCTTGCACTCGGCGCGGCGATTCTTTACGCCTGCGTGGTGCTCATTAATAAAACGCTAATCCGCGATATATCTCCGCTTGACACCACTATTGTCCAGCTTGCATCCGCCGCCATTTGCATCCTCCCGTACGTCCTTTTGACCGAAAACCCTCTTGATTACAGCTTCGGTGCACGCGAAATCCTCCTTCTTGCCGTTGTCGGCGTCCTCCATACGGGAATCGCCTATCTCCTCTATTTCGCCGCCGTCAAGGGGATAAAAGGGCAGAGCATTGCCATTCTCTCTTACGTCGACCCCATCGTCGCCGTCCTGCTCTCCTTTGTCACAGAGGACAGCTTTTCCGTCCCCGTACTCCTCGGCGCGCTATTGATCCTCGCCTCGGCGGTTATCTCCGAAACCCTCGGCAACATAACCGTCAGTAAACCCAATCACAAATAATCTACAAAAAGAAAAATGCGGAGAAATTTTCTCCGCATTTTTTATTGCAATCGGTGAATTATACTATCAAGTGCAACACTTTTAAGAAAAAAAGAACACTCATATTGAAT
>JAZODF010000026.1:0-3150 GCA_045596865.1 Eubacteriales bacterium | reverse complement strand
CGCCCCATCTCCTCGCTGTCACGCTCTGCGAGGTAATCGTTGACCGTGACGATATGCACACCCTTGCCCGACAGGGCGTTGAGATACGCGGGCAGCGTTTCTACGAGCGTCTTACCCTCGCCCGTCTTCATCTCCGCGATTCGCCCCTGGTGCAGGAGCATACCGCCGATGAGCTGTACGCGATACGGCCGCTTGCCGAGAACGCGGTCATCCGCCTCTCGCACGAGCGCGAACGCCTCGGGTAAAATATCGTCTAGCGTCTCACCGTTTGCGAGCCTTTCGCGAAGCACCGCGGTATATCCGCGCAGCTCCTCGTCACTCATCGCTCCGAAGCGGTCGGCGAGCGCCTCAATTTTGTCTATCGTCGGGGTAATCTCTCTTACCTGTCTCTCGCTGTAAGAGGGGAATAGCTTCTTGAATAATCCCATATCTATCTCCTTTTGGGGTCGTTTGCCGTCACTCGGGGCGAAATATCACCCACGGCATATTTTTACCATTCTAGTATATCACATAAAATAATAAAAATAAAGAACTTTCTGTAAAAAATCTCCCACACCGTTGCCGTTTTCAAAAAAATGTGGTAAAATAGTGTCGAAATCGCCATCCCGAAGGGGGAAAACAAATGAAACCGCTTAACATCGTCCTCGTCAATCCCGAAATCCCGCAGAATACGGGCAACATCTCCCGCACCTGTGCCGTCACGGGCGCCGCGCTTCATATCATTCGCCCCACAGGCTTCGAGATCTCCGACCGCACCCTGAAGCGCGCAGGCCTCGACTATTGGGATAAGCTCGACGTCACCTACTACGACTCCTTCGAGAAATTCCTCGCGAGCAATCCCGACGGTGAAAAATACTACTTCTCATCCCACGCGACCCGTTCCTATATCGCGCCCGAGTATTCCGCACCCACCTACCTCATCTTCGGCCGTGAATCGGTCGGCCTCCCGCCCGAGCTTGTCACCGCCGCAGGCGACTTCGCCCTCCGTATTCCGATGCTCCCAACGCTCCGTTGCCTCAACCTCTCAAACTCCGTCGCCGTCGCCGCCTACGAGGTTCTCCGTCAGTGGTCCTTCGACGGCATGAGCTGACCCATAAAGAAAAGCCGCGCGTTCCCATTAGAAAGGGAATCGCGCGGCTCTATTAATTTAATCCATCAAAACTATGTTTTCACATATTGCGGATATGATCTCGTCGTCAAGCAAAACGCAGGATTGCAACGAAAACACCCGATCACCGCAGTAATACACTCTGTAGGTGTAATAGCTTGAAGAATCTCCGACCAACTCAAAGGAGAGAAGTGCGGTGTCCTCAATCTGACAACCGGGAGTTACCTCGATTCGCAACAGTGCAAAATCCTCGCACCCCGCCATTTCAACCAGCTTGTCATATTGCCCCGAGTTTTTGATTTCAGGTATACAGAAGTCGATGAAACGAAGCGAGCAATGCTCGTGGTCAATGATTCCGTCATCGGATTCAAGCTTATCGTCACAGTGCCGATTCTTTAGTATTACGTAGGTCTGGATTGATGCACGTGTTATTCCATCCTGCAGAAATCCTTCGATATCGTCTGCCTCGTTGTTCGCACCCGTGGCAGTGATTGAATAAAACGCCGCCATATCTTCTGTGCTTTCCTTGATGCCTACTGCGGTAGTAGATTTGCCAATGCTTTTAAGGTGTGAAATCGCATCGTTAACACCGTCCAAAGTGGCAATGCACCTGTGATAGATTATTCCTTCGTTTGCCGTGTGGCTATAATGGTAGTGTCCGTTGCATACCGTCGCCTCAATACCTTGCGGCTTTGTCTCGGCACCGCCACAGGATATCAAGCAGAGAAGAATAGATAAAACCGTCAATACACAGCAAATACTTCTAAGGGTTTGTCTCATTATTACCTCCGTGGATGGTTGATTTAGCGTTACCGCAAGTTAATTATAATACATTTTCCAAGCAATGTCAATAATAATTTGCGCAGATAAAAAAGGGTGATATAGTTGCCTGCCTTGTAATAAGCCGCCTACGAGGTCCTCCGTCAGTGGGCCTTCGACGGAATGAGCTGACCTATATAGGCCGAAAACGCAATATTATATTTTCCTGTCACCTGTGGCGGTGGGGCGTTTTGCTCCGCCGCCCTTTGTTTTGCTTTTCAGCCCTCTTAAAAAATCACGGAAAAATATATTTTTTCGCCAAAAACAGGCGCAAAACTATTGACATCCTCGCGAATAAGTAGTAAAATATTATGTAATAATATATCAAACCGAACAGAAAGGACCGCAAAAGCGGTATTTTTGAAAAATGACGAAAATAGATATTTTCTCCGGCTTCCTCGGCGCAGGTAAGACCACCCTTATTAAAAAGCTCATCAAGGAAGCATACGCAGGCGAGAAGCTCGTCCTCATCGAGAACGAGTTTGGCGAGATCGGCATCGACGGCGGCTTCCTTCAGGACGCAGGCATCGAGATCACCGAGATGAATTCGGGCTGTATCTGCTGCTCGCTCGTCGGCGACTTCGCCGCCGCCCTCTCCAAGGTGCTTGACGAATTCCACCCCGATCGCATCATCATCGAGCCCTCGGGCGTTGGTAAGCTCTCCGACGTTATAAAAGCAGTCAAGGGCATCGAGCGTCCCGACGCCGTCCTCGGCTCCTACACCGCCGTCGTCGACGTCAATAAGTGCAAGATGTATATGAAGAACTTTGGAGAGTTCTATAACGACCAGATAAAGAGCGCGTCCTCGATCATCCTCTCCCACACGGGCAAAACCACCGAGAAGAAGATCACCGAGTGCGTCGCCCTCATCCGTGAGCATAACGCGGACGCCGTCCTCGTCGTCACCCCCTGGGATGATATCGACGGCAAGGACATCCTCGCCGCAATGGAGAAGGGAAATCACTCTCTCGACGAGCTTATCTCCGCCGCAGAGGCTGACGCCCACCATCACCATCACCACGACCACGATCACGACCACGGCGAGCATCACGAGCACCACCACGAGCATGGCGAGGGCTGTAAGTGCGGCTGTGGCGGCCACGGACATCACGACCACGATCACCACGATCACGATCACGGCGAGCATCACGAGCACCACCACGAGCATGGCGAGGACTGCAAGTGCGGCTGCGGCGGCCACGGACACCACCACGATCATGACG
>JAZODF010000025.1:0-16560 GCA_045596865.1 Eubacteriales bacterium | reverse complement strand
GCATCGCGTACTTGTTTCTCGCGGCGAAGGCGTCGCCGACGGGGGGATAAATCATATTGGGGGGAGTACCGGGAATTGCCTCCAGCTTATCCGACGTATCAAGGTCGGGCATGGAGGAAAGCAGAGCCCAGGTGTAGGGGTGGCGGGGATCGTAGAAGATGTCCTCGCTCGTACCGTACTCGACGATCTTACCCGCGTACATAACGGCAATGCGGTCCGCCATGTTCGCAACGACACCGAGGTCGTGGGTAATGAAGATAACCGAGATGTTTCTCTCCTCCTTGAGCTTGTTGATAAGCTCGAGGATCTGCGCCTGAATGGTAACGTCAAGCGCGGTGGTGGGCTCGTCACAGATGAGGATATCCGGGTCAGCGGCGAGAGCGATCGCGATAACGATTCTCTGTCTCATACCGCCCGAGAACTGGAAGGGATACTGGTTGAATCTGATTCTCGCGTCGGGAATACCAACCTCTGCCATGAGCTTGAGGGCCTTGTTCTTCGCCATAGACTTGGTGACCTTGTGAACGACGCCGGATGCCTGTGCCTTGAGGTAATCGATAACGGCAACGGCCTCGGCTGCGAAGTCACGCTCGTCAACCACTCTGATACGCTTTTCAAGATTCTCGATAAGTCTGTCGATCTGGCGGAGCATATTCTGACGGACCATCTCGAGGTCGGTGAGGTTTGCGGGAATTACGCCGGATTCGGGGTCCTTGCCCTTTGCGACCTTGGCGTCATATCTCGCCTGCTCGCGGTTGTAGCGCTTCAGCTCCTTCGGGTTCTTCTTAACCGCGGTGAAGTAGCGGTTGATCTCCGACTTCATACCCGATTCGAAGGTGTAAGAGAAGCTGTCCTTAACGAGCTCGAGGCGGTCGATAGCCTCGACGACCTCCTTGTTCATTGCGGCAAGGGCGGTCTTGCACTCGCTCTTAACGAGCTCGGTTTTCTCGAAGACGTGGCGATATGCCTTGAGTGCCTCGATTGCCTCTCTCTTCTCGCGGAGGTGGTTGTGCGCGGAGTAGTCGAGCGCGGCGGTAACCTTTGCAATGAAGTCGAGCATAAAGTTGTCGTCGAGATACTTGCGAAGGAATGCGTTAAGCTCCTCGGTAGGAAGGGTGGGAAGCGGCTCGGTGCAATAGGTGAGGTAGTAGCCCATTGCGAAGAAGTTGGGCACGGGGAGTGCGACCGCCGCGTCCACGATCTCCTTGATGATGTTGAGCGCCATGATGAGCTTCGCCTTTGCCTCGGCGTCGCCCTTCTTGGTGCCTCTTACGTTTTCCACGGCCACTACTGCGGCGGCGGTAATCTCGTTCGCACGGGTAGAAACGACGTACTCGTGAACCGAGGTCATAGCGAGCTTGGAAACTCTCTTGACGCGGTAGACGATGTCCTTTGCCGCGTTCTTCTCGATCTCGAAGATGAGCGATTCAAGCTCGAATGCGGCGTCAGCCGCGGCTTCCTTAGCAACGTTGAACTTGCCCTCGAGGTCGAGGTGCTTGTATTCAAATTTATCGAACTTTTTGCAGATCTCCGCAGCCGCCTCGATAGAGTTCTCACCGCCGAGGGTGTACGCGAAGGTTCCGCGAAGGTGGCCGAGAAGGCCGTTGAATGCGGCGCGGGACTCTCTCTGCCTGGTCTTGCCCTTGAGGATCATTGCCTCGGTGAGCTGACGGCCGATCTTAACGATGGGGTTAAGGCTGGAGAGGGGGTTCTGGAAGATCATTGCGATCTTGTCGCCGCGGATGTTACGGAAGTCCTTCTCCGAAATCTTTAAGAGGTCCTGTCCGTCGTAGATGATCTCGCCCGACTCGACGATGGAGTTGCCGGCGAGGATGCCGATGATAGCCTTGGAGGTTACCGATTTACCCGAGCCCGACTCACCAACGATAGCGAGGGTCTCGCCCTTCTCAAGGTCGAAGCTGATATCTCTGACCGCCTGGAGCTTACCGTTATCGGTACGGAAGGAAATGGTCAGGTTTTTAACTAATAATTTCTTTTCCATATTACTC
This sequence comes from Eubacteriales bacterium, assembly GCA_045596865.1. GTDB lineage: Bacteria > Bacillota > Clostridia > Oscillospirales > CAG-272 > UBA1740. The sequence goes on along the minus strand of JAZODF010000025.1, from coordinate 14,551 downwards.
AGCTCCTCTCGTTGAAGGGTTGAACGCGTCTCTCAGACCGTTACCGAAGAGGTTGAAGGAGATGAGAAGAAGCGATACGAACAGCGCGGGGAACAGCATTGCGTGGGGGGTATCGGTTGCGGTCGCCTGTCCGAGGGACATAAGCTCACCGATACTCGTTCCCGTGAACTGTGCAAGGTTGATAATCTTAAGGTAGGTCAGCGAGGTCTCCGAGGAGATGACGCCGGGAATAACGAGAACGCAGGAGGTGATCATCGTACCGAGAGAGTTCGGGAAGATGTGCTTGAACATAAGACGCCAGTCGCGTGCACCGAGGGTGCGTGCCGCCATAACGTACTCGGAGTTCTTGAAGCGGTAGAACTGCTTTCTCGTGAGGGCCGCCATTCCGATCCATCCCGTCGCGATGAACGCTAGGAAGAAGGCGACCAAGGCACCCGAATCGCCCAGCTTCGGCGCGAGGTGTAGCTGGAACAGAGTGATAACGACCATGAACGGCATGCCCGAGAGGATATCCGAAATACGGTCGAGAATAAGGTCGATAGCACCGCCGTAGTAACCCTGAATAGCACCGTAGATGGCACCGATGGTGAGGTTAACGGCAGATACGATAACTGCAAAGATAAGCGAGAAGCGCGCACCCATTCCGATAGCGGCGAAGAGGTCACGGCCGTAATCGTCGGTACCGAAGAAGAAGTTGGGGGTCATATCGTTCTTGAACTGGTAGTAGTTGTAGTAGAAGACACGAACCCTGACTGCCGAGCCCTTGTCGACAGCGTAGACGTAGCTGCCGTCGTCGCCCTCGATACGGAGGGACTCGTAAGGAATTACCGACGCCTTGGACGGGTCGGTGGTATATGCGGGAATGAAGTTGCCGTTCTCATCGAGCTTGGCGTTGAACTTGGTGTCCGAGCAGACGTACCAGACGTTGGGGTCCTCCTTCGGGAAGGAGGCGGAGTTGATGCCCGCGAACACGTCCTTCTGGTCAACGTAGGGGAAGATAACCTGGATTCCCTTCTCGTTCTGCCATTCCTGGATTGCGAGGAACTGCTCGCGGCTGATGTTGATTGCTCTTACGCCCTTCATGTAGTAGGCGTTTACCTTAACGTTGACGTACGCGGTCTTCTCGACCCACTGATTACGGATCTTCTCGCGGTAGGTCTCAACGTTGGATGCGTCGATTATGGGGTCGTAGCCGGTCTCCTGTGCGATACCCTTGAGGATCTGCATCTCGCGCTCGTTGTAGTCGTCGATAACGGTAGAGCCGTCAAGGATACCCCAGCCGAGGTCGGCAATAGCAGGTACGAAGGGGGGGAAGTTACGGAAGACGTCATCTCTGTCCTCAATGTGGAAAGGAGAGATGATGGGTGCAAATATAGCAAACAGAACGAGGAAGATGATGATGCAGGCGGCGACGACCGAGGACTTGTTCTTTCTGAAGCGAAGGAACGCGTCGGCAAAGTAGCCACGGGCCTTGGTTTTCAGCTTCTCGTCATGGAGCTTCATATTCTCATTGGCGAAGGCAAATTTTTCCTTCGGTATAGCTGGATACTGAGTTGCCATTTTATTCTCCTTTCTCTGTTATTTCTTGGATCCCATTCTGATACGGGGATCGATGAAGCCGTAGCTGACGTCGACGATAACGCCGGAGAGCAGGCCGATTGCGGTATAGAACACCGTCATCATGGTGAATATCGGGTAGTTCTGGTATGTGATGGAGTTGAGGTAGAGTCCGCCAACGCCGGGTACGGCGAAGATGTTCTCGATGATGAGAGAGCCCGACATAATGCCGATGAACTCACCGAAGATCGAGGGGAGGATAACTACCATACAGTTCTTCATCGCATGGCGAATGGTCGCCTGCGTTCTCGTCAGACCCTTTGTACGGGCGAGGAGCATAAACTCGGAGGTAAGAACCTCGGTGAGCTCCGCTCTCGTAACTCTCGTAAAGCCGGCAATAACGCCGAAGGAGAGCGAGAGGACCGCGGGAATTGCGCTCCAGAATACCTTCCAGGTCAGAAGGTTCGTGCCCTCAACATCCATAAGGAAGGGGAACCAACCGAGCTTATAGGACAGGATGTACTGGATAAGGAACGCATAGACGAAGGACGGCACCGATATGACGACCATCGTAAGGGTGGAGATCAGGTGGTCGGTGATAGTGTTCTTCTTGAGCGCCGCCCAGATACCGAGTGCGATACCGATCGGAATACTAAGCAAAATAGAATAAAGGTTTACGAGCATGGTCGCGGGAAGCCTCTCCGCAAAGAGCTTCGCAACGTCCTTACCGTAGAAGTAGGAGTTGTCCGAAATACCCCAGTCCCACTTCGTGACGACGTTCTTAAGGAATATTCCAAACTGGACGAGATACGGCTTGTTGTATCCCATTGCCTCACGCTTTGCCGCGATGATATCCGAGTGGGGGTCACCGGGTGTGAGGGGCGGCTCAGGCAGCATTCTGATCAACACAAAGCAGATGAGCGTGATGATAAGAAGCGTGAAGAGCGCAAGGACAAGCCTTTGTGCTACGTACTTAATCATTTTTACCTCCAGAGATTTTTAGCGCAGAGTACGTCAGCGCTATATATTTTCGCGCGCGTATAAATAAGAGCCGAGGCCTTCACCTACGGCACATAATGTAAACAAAAGATTACACAAAAACGCGATTAGTGCCACCCCGTGTAGAGTTTTCCCTACATGGGATGATAAAAAAGACGGGTGGGAGAGCGTCGGTTTCCCATTGGTCATAACATTATACACAGCAGGAGCCGATTGGCCCCTGCTGTGAGAGTTGGCATAAAATGCCGGGTATTCTTTTGAGATTAGTACTTAAGAGTACCGCCCTCGGATGCAACGTAAGCTGCCCACTCAACGTCGTCGTAGTTATACTTCATATAGGTCATGCCACCACGGCCCATGATGGAGTTGTACTCCTCAACAACGTAGTAAACCTGCTTGGAAAGAAGTGCCATGGAGCCCTCCTGAAGCGTAGGCAGGTAGTTATAGGTGCTAAGGATAGCAGTCTCGATCATTGCAAGGATCTCAAGTCTTACCTCAACGTCAGCAACGCCGTCACCGAAGCAGTATGCCTTGGTAACTGCAGCATCGCCCTCGCCCTCGGTGATCTCAACGGTAGCGCCGTTAAGAGCATCGGACCACTGCTTAAGGTTAAGGGTGATCTCCTCACCGTTGATGGTAAGGGTCTTGGAAACGGACTCAGCGTTGAACCACTTAGCGTCGTACTGGTAGTTGGGGTTGGTGTAAAGGTCGGTACAGCCGTAAGGATCAAGAGCGGAACCGGACCAGCCACCAAGAACGGTATCTACCATTCCGGCCTTGAGCTGGTTAGACCAGTCGGTGGAAAGGGGAGCGGACTTAACGAAGACGATCTTGTTAGCGAAGGGAGTGCCTGCGGTAACCTCGTTCATCTTCTCATTGAGGTAGTTAAGAAGCTTGGTGTAGAAGTTCGAGTCAGAGGAGATCGCGTAGGTGATCTCGATGGTCTGGTCGGACTTGCCGTCATTGTTGGTATCGGTGATGTAGCCGAGCTCGAGAGCCTCGTTAAATGCATCGGTGTAAAGCTTCTTAGCGGTCTCGGGATCGTAACCGGTGATGGAGTCAACAGCAGCGTCAAGGTCGCCGTTGAATGCGCCCTCAACGTCTACGGAGTAGAATTCACAGAGTGCCTTCTTAGCCTGAACGGTATCACGGTATCTTGCACCGGTCTCGGGGTCGTAGATGAACGCCTCGCCGAACAGACCGTATCCACCGGAGTCAGCGGGAGAAACTGCGGTACAGATAGCCTCCTTATCGAAGGTAACTGCAACAGCCTTTCTGAAGTTGAGAAGAGTCATGGTCTCAAGGTCGTACTTGGTCTGATCGAAGTCATCAGCGCCCTCACGGCTTGCGATAGCTTCCTTGTGACCGTTAAGAATCAGGAAGAAGATAGTCTCGGAGGGAGAAACGTAGGTGAAGTCAGAGTTTCTGTACTCCTCGAAGTCCTCGGAGCCGAGGCCGAAGCCCATAAGGTAGCCCTTAAGGAACATAAGCTTTCTGGTGATTCTCTCAGGAACAACCTGGCAGTAAATTCTGTCGGTCATGTTCATGTCGTACTCCTGGCCGTCAACGGGGTCAACGTACTTGTGCTGACCGTCGGTGTAACCGTACCAGGTCTCGTTTCTCTCGAAGGTCATGGACTTGCCGGAAACGAAGTTGGTCATCTTGTAAGGACCGTAGGAGTTGGTAAGCTCGAGAGTGGTGTTGTAGTCGTTGAACCATACACCGTTAGCATCCTGGTGGAGGCCCTTCTCGTAGTAAGGCTTGTAAACGAGCCAGTTACCGGTGAGGTTGTAAAGAAGGTTGAAGCCTGCAAGAGACTTGGAGAGAACGACGGTGATCTCATAATCGCCGGTCTTCATAACACCAACGTTGGACCAGTCGCACTCGGGATAGGTCATCTCGTAAACAAGGTAGCAGATAACGTTCTCAGCGGTCTCGCCCCATGCCTCGGTAGAGATAACGTCAGCAAGAAGAGCAAGGTTCTCGTCGTTACAGGGAACGTAGCCCTTATCATCAGCCTTTGCAACAAGTGCAGGCCAGTTTTCCATGTTGAAGTATGCCGAGCCGTAAGCGTTTACGTAGTCGGCAAGGGAGTTACCGCCGGTCCAGGAGAGAGGACCTGCAACGGAGATGTAAACAGGCTCGCCTGCGGGAGTAACGTAGAGGCCGTTGTCGCCCTTGGTGAGGTCGGCAACTGCGAACTTAGCGTTAGCATAGTTGTCGAGCTCAAGGGTCTGGCCCTGGTTTGCGTAATTCTCAGCACCTGCGATAGAGAAGTTCTGAGCATAGTAATCGGTTGCGCGGTAGTTAAGGAGCTTGGGATCAAGGAGCTGCTGCATGGAGTAAACGTAATCATCAGCAGTGATAGACTCGCCGGTAGCCCACTTAGCGTTGGGGTTAAGGGCGATCTTGTAAGCGTAGCCTGCGGTTGCGCTCTCAGGAATGTTGAACTGAGGATATGCAGCCTTAACAGCCTCGGTTACGTCAACGGGAAGCTCTGCAGCCATCTCGGGAACGATCTTGTAACCGGTGAAGGGATCCTTGCCCTCTACTACGTTGTACTTCGCATCGTTGAATACGAAGGTGTAAAGACCGGAGGTGATGAAGGAGATGGGGTAGGAGTCATCAGCAACCTGATAGGTGTGGGGGTTCCAGTTTGCAGCAAGGGTAGCTACTGCATCGTTGTAGGTGTACTGACCTGCAACGGAATCAAGAACGCCGGGGATAACGATCTCAGCGCCGCACTCATCGCAGACTGCATCGTATGTGCCATCCTTACCGTCCTTGTGCTCACCGACGGTACGCTCTGCACCGCAGAGGTTACAGGTAGTATCGCAAGCGTTGTCATAATCGTGAGGAACCTCACGCTTACCGCCGCACTTGCCGCACTCGGTGTCGCACTCGCTTTCCCATTCGTGCTCGCAAGCAAGGTTAAGCTCGCAGTTGTCGCAGAGATCGTCCCCGTCAGCGTCAACGTGATCGCCAACTTCGCGGACTTCACCGCACTTCTCACAAGTGGGGTCGCAATCATTCTTGTAGCTGTGGCTACATTCGGGGGTGGGAGTAGGTGTGGGCGTCGGATCGGGTTCGTCGTTGTTCGGCTTACAAGCAGTGAAAACTGCTACGAAAGAGAGAAGCATACAAACGACCAATACAAGGCAGAACACCTTCTTGAACGTGTTTTTCATAACAAACGTTTCCTTTCTTTTTTTAATATAACTGCCTTCACGGCGCATTATATATCAAATTTATTTATTAACAAGCACCCCCATCACTAATATGTATTATTTAATAAATACGAATAAAAATGCGGGATGTCCGTTAATAATTCAGTATTATAGCCAAAAGACCCCGTTTTGTCAAGCCTTTTGGATATGAATTTTTTTCATACCCTTGCCCTAGTTTTTAATTTTATGACGGAATCTACAACATCTACTGTATTTATGGATTGATTTTGTGCAATTTACACATAATTTTTGCCGTTTTTTCGATGGCAAGCCAAAATAAAAATAAAAATATTTTTAGATATTTATAGAATTAATACCCGTTTTTGACAGTTTTTTCACAACCGCCCCTGTCCACGCCAAAAATGTGCCAAAATATCCGATTCGTCATTTCTGCCAATATTCTCCCGCCGCTTTTGTGCAAATGTTACATAGGGCAAATCCCCAAAGATCCATGCCCCTCAAAGGGGTAGAACATACTGTCATACCCCGCCTTGCCGCGCCAAGCCACGCTAAGCCGCGCTCCTGCGAGCGCGGGATGAAATCGACACACGGGTCGGTGAAATCCGTTATGTACGACGGATGAAATCCGCCACGGGCGGATGAAATGTTCGCTCCCGCGAACGAGAAGGGTTGAACGAGGCGAGGGATAAAAAGCCTTCCCTAGTGAGGGAAGGGGGACCACGAAGTGGTGGATGAGTTGTCTAGCCTACCTTGCGCAGGGGAGGCTTGACATAACCCCGCCTTGGTACGCAGGGGAGGCTAAATAAAAAGCAGACCCGAGGGTCTGCCATAGTCCGGGTTGTGTTCCGCTGCCATAGTCCGGGTTGCGTTCCGCTGCCTGAGCGTGAAAATCAAGCGAAGCGAGTCTGTGAGCTCGCTCACAAGCAAGCGAGCGCAGATTGCTCCCGCGAGCGTTTTGGCGACCAAGCCAAAACAGGGGGTGCATAGCACCACGCACGGTCACGGGCGTGCTCGCGTAGGAGTATAACGAGCGTTCGCCCATCGGGCGAACACGATCCTAAACCGCGTGCGGTTTAGGACGGGGCTATTGCGACAAAGTCGCATAGCCGCCTAGAATTGGGCTCCAAAAAAAACGGACACCGCTTTGGGTGTCCTTCTGCTCTTCCCTGCTCCGTTTTGGAGCGAGATTACGAGCGTTCGCCCGTTGGGCGAACACGATCCTAAACCGCACGCGGTTTAGGACGGGGCTGCTGCGCCTTTGGCGCATAGCCCCTCTCCGTCCAAAAACAAAAAGCAGACCCGAGGGTCTGCTTTGTTTTTGGAGCGGATTACGGGGCTCGAACCCGCCACCTCCACCTTGGCAAGGTGGCGCTCTACCAAATGAGCTAAATCCGCATAGGTGGTGCCTCCGGTCGGAATTGAACCAACGACACGAGGATTTTCAGTCCTCTGCTCTACCAACTGAGCTACAGAGGCATATCGTTTGATATGTTACGGAATGGCGACTCGGATGGGGCTCGAACCCACGACCTCTAGCGTGACAGGCTAGCGCTCTAACCAACTGAGCTACCAAGCCACTCCGTAAAGGGTGTTTCCACCGTGGTGGAAAGTACAGGGCTCGAACCTGTGACCCTCTGCTTGTAAGGCAGATGCTCTCCCAACTGAGCTAACCTTCCGTCAAATGCTTAACCATTATAGCAAATGCTTTTCGGTTTGTCAAGGGGTTTTTGAAAGTTTTTTAAAAAATTTTTTACGGGCGCTTTTTTGCCTGTTTTTCACCCATTTTGCCCTCCGAAATATGATGATATACGGACGGAACCGCGACGGCGGGCGCCACATCACCCCGCGTTTTTGCCCTCTTTATGCGGATATTTTGCGAAAAATGCCGATTCTTACCATTATTATTATATATCGCGCACACCCGCGCCCTGCCGCGCTCCGTGCGAGCGCGAAGTAAAATCGACACAAGGGTCGGCGAAATCCGTTATATATGACTGATAAAATTCAACTAACGTCGAATGAAATGCTCGCTCGCGCGAATAAGAAGGGTTGATTGAGGCGAGGAAATTTGTAGGGACCCGGCGCAAAAGCTGCTACACAACCGAGACGGTCCGTTTAGAGTTGGGCAAAAAACGAGGCACAAGCAAAGGGCAGCATTGTCAGAGGGGCCCTCGCGGAGCGTGTGAGGGATTGCCCCATCCACACCAAGGTAGGGAGATGAGCCTCCCTTCCCTGACGAGCGTATATTCCACGGCGCGACGGGCGGCAACGCGTGCACCGTTTTGGTAACCTTGATAAAAATTGACGGTTTTTGGATAGTGTGCGGATTATTTACCGATCGACCGCGGCGCCGAAAAAGGGTTGTTAACAGAGATTATTTTAATTGTTAATTTTTTTAGAACATTTCCAAAATACTATTGACACCAAACTAGGATGTTTGCTAAAATGGTGTCAACAGAGGTTTTAAATATTATTCACTGTAATTTTTGTTCTATAAGGAGGACATCCATGAAATTTCTCAAAAAATTGATTGTTCCCGTGCTGCTTGTCGCTCTGCTTGCGACCTGCCTGCTCACCTCTTGCAAGCAGGAGTGCATCCACGAATACGGCGAGTGGACGGTTTCCAAGGAGGTCAGCTGTACCGAAAACGGCGAGATGACCCGCACCTGTGCCCTTTGCGGCAATACCGAAACGTCGGTAACCACGGCGACGGGCCACGAGGCAGGCGAGCTGGTCTGCGGCAAGTGTGACACCGCGATCGTTAGCATCGACTCGCTCTTCCCCACCGTTTCCGAGGACGTGCAATCGGTCGGTATCGTCGTTCACGACGTTTTGCTCTCCGAGGCAATTGAGGGTATGCCCCTTAGCATCGAGCTCGCGGAGCTTGTTTTCTACCTCGATGAGAGCGGTGCTCCCGCCGTTTACGGCGAGGGTGAGGCAAAGATAGGCGAGACCGACACCGTTTCCTACTTCGCATTCTCAGATAGTGATAAGATTTATCTTGAGATCAACCTCCCCGGTGAGGGCCCGAGATACATCGAGGCGTCCATCTCCGACCTGATGCTCACCATCCCCGAGATTTCGGACGCGCTCGAGACGGTGAACGAGGTTCTCCCCGCGTTTGAAAAGTGGTTGAACGAGTCCTTCCTGCCCGTATTCACCACCCCCGAGATTCCCGTAGAGATGCCCGAGGTTACCGAGGATCAGGCTCGCCTCGCGGCGGCGAAGGTCATCGACCTGTTCTTCAACGTGACAACGACCGATAACGGCGCGGTGGTCACGCTCGACCTCTCTATTATCAAGGACGTGAACAACGCCCTTAACGAAAAGACGGTTGCCGAGCTTATCGACGCCATCGGCGGCGAGGGCAGCTTCACTAAGCTGCAGGCGATGATCCCCACCGTTCTCGACTTCACGGGCGACGACCTCATCAAATTCCTCTCGCTCAATCTCGGAATGGACGTTCCCGCGTTCATCGATTCGCTCGACGAGCTTGCGGTAATCATCACGGGCTATCCCGACGCGACCCTCGAGACGCTTCTTGAAATCGACGGCGACATCGGCGAGATTATCAACAGCGAGGAGTTCCGCGCATCGTCGGTCAAGGATATCCTTATGGCGAGCATGGGTCTTAGCACCGAGGAGGAGCTGAACGCGGTTATCGCGGAGGCCATCCTTACTCTAAAGAGTAAGACCGTTTACCAGCTCATCGAGATTGACCCCACTATCCCCGCGCAGATAAGCGACGCGGTCGATGCGATCACCGAGGCGCTCACCCTCGAGATCACGGTTGACAAGGACGGCAAGTTCGCGGGCACCGAGCTCACCGTAACCGTACCCGACGCAGGTGTTTACGCCACCCTCACCGTGAACGTGAAGGGCGAGATCAGGTTCAATATGAACGACGGCGAGGGCACGAACGAGCTGAATATCGACATCCTGCCCGGCTATTTGCCGACGAAGGACACAGAAAGAATGGCGGCAGTCAAGGCACAGTTTGAGAGCCTGCCCGAGATCAACGCCGACATCCTCGACTATACCTATCTCTACCCCGTTTTCGTTTCCGACGAGCTCGTCAGTGCGATAACCGTATATAACTCGAGCATCGTCGAGGAGGACGGCGTCAAGTACCTCGTCGTTGACGTCGCCGAGGGCGAGATCGCCACCCCGATAATTCGCATAATCGGCGAAAAATGCGGCACCACGACCCTTTACACCTACGAGATCACCGTCAATCAGTCATACAGATACTTCGCAATTGACGAGGCGACCGCAAACGATCCCGAGGTGGATCTGATGTCGCTGGCATACGAGCTGGTTAGCTACGGAGAAGAGATCAAGAGAGAGAAAGGATACCACAATACCTACTCCTTCGATTTCTGTCACGACAGCGAGAGCGGAGCGGTCCGCGAGAGCTACAATCTTCACGCAATCGAATATGACTACGAGAACTCGGTATTCGAGAATGACGTTAACTGCGGCGAGAGCTACTGCGAGATCGAAAGATGTGCAGATTGCGGCCTCGAGGAAATCTATTCCGGCGTGAAGGGTCACGAAGCGAGCAGAAGCGAGATAAACCACAATACCGAAACGAACGTGGTTACCGTAGATATATACTGCTCCTGCGGCGAATATTTCTCCACTCATTATTACACCGTTGCGCCGAACGAGCTTAACATCACCCCGAAGGAGCGCGAGTATCAGAACGAATACGTTGATTTCACCTTCACGGTTACCGAGGCGGGCACCTACCGCATCTACGTATCGAACGTTGATGGAAACGAGAGAGGATATTCTCACGTTTACCTCCGCAGCTCTTACAAGGACACCCTGAACTTCGGTGGCGGCGAGGACGCCTACGTCGACATCTACCTTGAGGAGGGCGAGGGATACTTCACCATGCTCTACTACGATGCCGAAACCGTGCTTGACATCCTTATCGGTATCGAAAGGATCGATTGAGCCACCAACGAAATATAAACAATTCCCGCAATGCGACGGGGGCGAAGTGCCCCCGTCGCTTTCTTTTCCCTTGACTTCGTAGCGCGGTACCGTCAAATGTAATTTATTGTTTACATATTTCATATTGCACTATCGGTTTTGCGGGCGATAATTTAACACGGGGTGGCACATTCGGCTCCTTGTGCCGTTTCTTGCACCCATATAATCGGGTGGGTGATACGGGCGCCCGTACCCCGCTGTTGTCAAAATGTAGACCGAATAATTTCAACCGCGGCGGAGGACAAAAACGACGCGTTTTGCGACAGGGGGTCGGGCGTGCGGGCAAAAAAGCCAAGAGGCGGGGCCCCAGGATGGCCGCCGCGGGGGAGGCGCGCAAAATTTCCCCCTTGCAATTCGCGCGCGAATGTAGTATAATTAAATAAAAAGGCAATGAATCGAGGGTCGGTTTATGAAAAAGGCGCTGAAAATCATTGGAATTATTCTTGGGTCAATACTGCTTATCCTGCTTTTATTCGCGCTCATCAACGCGATAAACGAGAAATCGATGAACAAGTACGTTGACGGCTTCGGCGCGGTGAGCATCGACGGTCAGCTGCAGCCCGCGACGGATGCGGACGGGGTCAGCTACTTCGTTACCGACGGGGATTTCAAGATCGTTCAGCTGACCGACGTTCATATCGGTGGCGGAATATTCTCCCGCACGGAGGACAAGAAGGCGATGAACGCCGTCGCCGCAATGATCAGCGCAGAGAAGCCCGACCTCGTCGTAGTGACGGGCGACATCTCCTTCCCCGTGCCGTACATCAGCGGAACGATCAACAACGCCTACGCACACAGGCTTTTTATTCGGTTGATGGAAAACCTCGGCGTTTATTGGACGGTCAATTTCGGCAACCACGATTCGGAGGCGTACAACTACCACGGCAGGCAGTGGGTCGGCGACCTTTATGCGGACCCGTCGCTCAAATACTGCCTCATGGCGGATGACGGCGGGCTGTCGGGCGTTGGAAACCACGTCATTAACGTAAAGAACACCGCGGGCCTCGTCACCGAGAGCCTTTACATGATCGACACGCACGCCTATACCGACAAGGACCCGCTCGGCATCAAGTGGGATTACGATTACGTCAAGGAGGACCAAATCGCCTGGTATGCCGCCTCGGTTGACAAATACGCCGCGCAAAATACAGAGATCATCGACGAAATGAGCGCGGAAGACGCCGCGAAATATTCCGACCTTCGCACGCCGAAAAGCCTCGTTTTCATACACATCCCCCTGCGTGAGGTGAAGGCCGCGTATGACGAGTACGTGGCGGCAGGCAGACGGGACACCGACGACGTCAAGTATATCGAGGGTCACGACGGCGAGAGCGGAGAGGTCGTATATTGCTCGCGCACGGACGAGGCGCTCTTTGAGACTATCCTCGAAAAGGGGAGCACCACCGCCCTGTTCTTCGGTCACGATCACCTAAACAACCTCGTCCTTGAATACAAGGGCGTGACACTCTCCTACGGCTACTCCATCGACTATCTCGCCTACTCGGGCATTGACAAGCTCGGCTACCAGCGTGGATGCACGGTCATTACCTGTGCTCCCGACGGCGAGGCCACGATAGTTCACGAGAATTACTACCAGGATAAGTACCCCTCCCTCCACGAAAAGGAGAAGGTCAGCATGGAGAAATACAAGGACAGCTAACCCGCGCGTCCGGCTCGGACCGCCAAGGACCGCGCCCCTCCGTGGGTACGCGTCACCCATCCACCCCGCCGCAAGACAGACAAATCATATTTCAAGAGGTAAATCATGAAAAAACACAGCTTAATTAGAGTTCTGGCACTTCTTCTGGCACTTGTAATGCTTCTCACCGCCTGCGGTGGCAGGAAGGACCCCTGCTCGGACGGTCACACCTACGATAACGGATGTGACACAGAATGTAATATTTGCAGCGAGACCCGCCGTGTAAACGGACACCGCTACGACAACGGTTGCGACACCGAGTGCAACGAGTGCGGCACGACACGCAAGGCAAACCACGAATACGATAACGCGTGTGATAACGACTGTAATGTCTGTGGCGAGACCCGCACCGTGGGTGAGCACGCGTATGACAGCGCGTGTGATGCTGACTGTAATATTTGCGGTGCGACCCGCACCGTGGGTGAGCATGCGTACGACAACGCGTGTGATGCGGACTGTAATATTTGCGGTGCGACCCGCACCGTGGGTGAGCACGCGTATGACGGCGCGTGTGACAGCGATTGCAACGAGTGCGGTGAGATAAGAACGCCGGGCGACCACACGGACACCAACACCGACGGCCATTGCGACGTTTGCGGCGGCGACGTTGCCGTCCCGCCCTGTGAGCACACCTACGATGGCGCGTGTGACGCCGAGTGTAACAAGTGCCACGAAATAAGGGTTGCACCCCACTCCTACAAGAACGCGTGTGATACCGACTGTGACCTTTGCGGAAATACCCGCGAGGTGCCCGACCATATCGACGGCAATACCGACTATGCTTGTGACGTGTGCGGATCCGAGCTTGAAAGGCCCGAGTGCAAGCACGAATACACCGACGCGTGTGACGGCGAATGTGACAAGTGCGGCGAGGTGAGAGTTGCCCCGCACGCTTACGCAAATGCGTGCGACGCTCTCTGTGACCTTTGCGGTGAGACCCGCACGGTTGGCGGTCACACCGACCTGGGCGAGGACAACGTCTGCGACGAGTGCGGCGCAAAGATCGATGACGGTGACTACAACCTCCCCGAGATTCCCGCGGTGGGCACCCCCTCCTTCAACCCCGCAGATATTCCCGAGTTCGACAACTCGCGCGAATACGTTCCCGTAGGAGGTAATCTGCCTTTTTTTCCGAAGCTGAGCTGGTAACCGAGAGCTACGCCTACTATTCCCCGCTTGATTCGCTCGGGCGGGCGGGCGTGGCGGTTGCCTGCCTAGGCAGGGAGCTTTTCCCCACGGCGGACAGGGGCAGCCTTCCCAACCCGACGGGCTGGCACTCCTCCTCGATTTACGAGCGCTCGCACCTGATTGCACATAGCCTTGCGGGCTTTGACGGGGCGACGAACCTGATCACCGGCACCTACGACCTCAACGGCGTTATGCAGGAGTTTGAGGAGATGGTCAAGGACTACATCGTCGAGACGAACAACCACGTTATGTACCGCGTCACCCCCGTTTTCGAGGGCGACAACCTCGTGGCAAGCGGCGTTATTATGGAGGCATGGTCGGTCGAGGACGAGGGCGATGGCATCTGCTTCAACGTCTACATTTACAACGCGCAGGATGACGAGGTCATCGATTACGCAACGGGGGACGTAACCCTGCCGACAAGGGAATACACCTTCGTCGTTAACAAGAGCAATTGGAAGATACACACCGCCTCCTGCTCGAACGTTGCGGGAATGAAGGACGAGAACAAGTACTATTGGGAGGGCTCGTACGCCGAGCTTGTCGCCCACCTGACCGCGGAGGGCAAGACCTACTCGAACGGTGGCTGCTGCAAGCCGCAAAACTCTGCCGCAGGTAAAGCATTGTTTACACTTCCCGAGGATAAGTATTATCTCCTGTAATCCCGTTTAATCCCGTTTAATTTGACACGCCCCCATACTTATGAAAAAAAGAAAGCATCTCGGCCATAGCGTGATGTCCTTAACGGACAAATCACGCTAACTAAGTTTGCCCTTACGGGCAAGTGAAGTTATCTTCGATAGTGAAGTTCACTTCGTGAGTGAAGTTTCGCCTAACGGCGAAGTGATGGGCAAACTTAACTTCACTGCGAGCTTTTGCGAGCAACTTCACTGTGTATAACACAACTTCACTTTTGCGA
>JAZODF010000024.1:0-4649 GCA_045596865.1 Eubacteriales bacterium | reverse complement strand
GGGTGGCGGGCGGTTGTAAAGGGGATTTGGGTCATGGGTGAATCGTAATTTTTATCGCCCGTGGCAGGTCGCCGTGGTGCTTTATGCGTAGGTAGCCCCAGATTCCAACCGCGGATGCGCCGAGAAAATCGAGAATAAGGTCGGTCATCGTGTCGACGAGCGCCGCACGGCCGACAAGCGGGGCGAGGGCCTCCCTGCCGTCGGCTGCACCAAGGTCGGTTGCGGCGGTGAGGGTGGCAAATTTCTGCATATTGAGGCCGAGAAGTCCGTCGAAGGCAAACTCGTACACCTCCCACGCGAGCCCAAGGATGAGCGCCGTGCCGACCGCCACGAGCGCCGAAATGAGCGGTTGATCCCGCACGCCGAGCAGAGGGGGCAGGGAAAGGGCGGCAAGTGCGGCGAGCGCCGCACTGAACAGGTGGAGCAGCGAGTCCCACACCGCCACGCGGTAGTAAAGGAGCGCAAATTCGCCGAGAAATATCGCACACCACAAAAAGGCGAAATACCCCACCGATAGCCCCGCGGGAATACGCGCACGCGTCACGCGCGATATAAAGATAGGAAGGCGAAGAAAAACGCACCCCATCACCAGCTGAAATATAATGATGCGTAGCTCGCCCGAGTGTCCCGCACCCACGCCACTGACCGCCCGCACGAAAAGATAGACCAGCGCGAACAAAAACGAACCGAGCACGGGGTAATATACAGCGCGGGATAGGATCTCCCCGCTCTCAGCGCGGGGGTTATCGCGGCACCTCTTTTTCTTGTCGTCTTGCCGTTTTCGCCTGTCCTCCTGCCGCTCCTGTCTGTCCCCCTGCCGCTTTCGTCCTTCGTCCGACCGACCCTCTTTGCGCTCTGTACCGTCTGACATTTCTTCCTCCCTGCGACCCGCGCTTTAACCTAAAAAACACGGGGTGGTGCCACCCCGTGTTAAATTATCTCGGCTATTCGCCTGCCCCTCGCGACCTCCTCGCCGCGCGGGAATGTAAACCTGTATTTACATTTGTTTGGGCAATGCCGCCATGCGTTAATCTGCCCTGCCGATGCCGCTAATATCCTTGATTACCTCGCCCGCGATGATGAGCCCCACCACAGACGGCACGAAGGAAAGGCTGCCGGGTGTGCGCTCGCCGCTTGGGTTGTGCGGCTCCTCGTCGGAGAATACCACCTTCAGATGGCTTATCCCCGCTTTGCGGAGCTCGGTGCGTATCACCTTCGCCAAGGGGCAGGTGTGCGTTTTAGATATGTCCGCCACGCGAAAGCGCGTCGGGTCGAGCTTGTTGCCCGCCCCCATCGAGGATATGATGGGTACGCCCGCCTCGGTCGCGGTCTTAATGAGGTGGAGCTTCGCACGCACGCTGTCGATCGCGTCGATGACGTAGTCAAACTCGGAGAGGCCTATGCCGCCGTCACACTCGGCGGAATAGAAGATATTGTGACACTCGACCTTGCAGTCGGGGTTGATCTCTCTTATTCTTTCCCGCGCCGCCTCGGTTTTATTCATCCCGACGGTCTTGTGCGTCGCGATAATCTGTCGGTTGATATTCGACACCGACACCACGTCCGCGTCTATGAGGGTCAGCTCGCCTATCCCCGCGCGCACCAGCGCCTCGACGGCATAACCGCCAACGCCACCAATCCCAAACACGGCTACCCGCGCCGAGCGAAGCCTTGCGACCCCCCTCGCACCGAGCATCATCTCGGTCCTCGTATATATGCTCTCCATTATTCTTTTCCTTTCCTCTTTGGCCCTGCGCGACTATCGCCGCGCGTGGCAACCGTCGTCGTTTGCGCCTCGTTTTGCCGCTATCTTTTACTCGACCCTGCTTTGCTTTGGTGCTGTCTTTTAGTTGGCCCTTTACAGCGATTTTGCGAGAAATCGCTGACCCGTGTCAAATTAAACGGCGTTTTCTCTCACCCGTTGTGATTTGATGATGTAAACAACTGTTGTCAAAACGTGCGGAAATCCCGCATCAGTATCCGAGCTCCTCGCCAACGAGGATAACCTTGATCCTGCCCTTCGTATGCGAGCGGCGGGTGATCACCGTCGACGCACAGATACAGTCGGCAGACTGACAGTCGCCGCACACACCCGTTACGGCACAGGGGGTCGCGCGATTGAGCCTTGTGGCGTTCATCGGCGCGGCAATCGTCTTGATCCGCTTCAGCCCCGCGTCAACGTCGGCGACGACCTTGTTTATCCCGCAAACGAGAATAACGCTCTTCGGCCCGTAGGTGAGAAAGCAAACCCTGTTGCCCCGCCCGTCCACGTTTATGAGCTGTCCGTCAACCGTCACCGCGTTAGAGGACATGAGGAATACGTCGGAGAACATGATCTCGCGGAAGGTCGCCTCGACCTGTTCGGGCGTTTTCGCATCCTCGCGGACGATCAGCCTGTAATCCCCGCCCGCCAGCGCCCCGAGCGCGCCAATCTCGTTAAGGGTCATCGACCCGCCGTAGCCGACCGTCGCCCCCTTCGGGATAAGCTCGGTCAGGATGCGTAGCGCCTCCTCGCGGTCGGCGGCGTAGTAGCCCTCCATCTGCCGCTTTTCGAGATTCTTTATCACCGTCGCACCGAGGTGCGCGTAATTCGTTTTCTTCGGGTCCATTTCGTCCTCCTTCGTCGGCGGGTGTGCCCCGCGCTTTGCCACCATTATACCGCAAAGGACATCGAATGTCAATATGCCGCGGAGGGTGGAGTGGTATTCGCTGACGCGAGTGGTATTTGTGCGCGATACGCACAAGTGATATTCCGCGCGTTGCGCGGAGTGGTATTGCTACGCAGTGGTATTCCCACGGGGTGGGAGTGGTATTTGCGTGCGGGGCACGCAAGTGGTATGCCGCTATCGCGGCGTGGTATTCGCCTTCGCGAGTTGGGCGGTGTATTCTCATGCGCGCTTAATTCGCTATTGATTTTCGCCGCGGGGCATAGTATAATAAATGTATATGAAATAAACGACACCCAAACCGGGAAGGAAAGGATGACGGAATTATGCTCTCGAAGATATACTCATCGGGCGTGCTCGGGATCGACGGCTACACCGTGACGGTTGAGTGCAGCGCGTGGGATCGCCTGCCGAAATTCGACCTCGTCGGTCTGCCCGACGCCGCGGTCAAGGAGGCAAAAAACAGAGTACAGTCCGCCTGCGAGAACAGCGGCTTTATGTTCCCGCCCCTCGATATCATGATCAACCTCGCCCCCGCCGACGTGAAGAAGGAGGGCACCGTCTTTGACCTCGCGATCATTCTCGCGATCCTGCAATGTGACGGCATCATCCCGCACGAGGTCGACTTCTCGGACAAGTGCATCGTCGGCGAGCTCTCACTCTCGGGTGAGCTCCGTGCCGTCAGCGGCGTGCTCTCGATGACCGTGTCCGCCCGCGACGCGGGGATGAAGGAGATCTACGTCCCCGAGGAAAATTCCCTCGAGGCATCCGTCGTGTCGGGCATCACCGTCTATGGCGTGCGTAGCCTTCGCCAGGCGGTCGAGCATTTCCGCGGCAGGGAGCCGATGACACCAACACCCCCGTCGTTTAAGGATATAGACCTCTCCCACCACGCCGATCTGCCCGATTTCTTCGACGTCTGCGGTCAGCTCCGTGCCAAGCGCGCCCTCGAGGTCGCCGCGGCGGGTGGGCACAACGTCCTGATGATCGGCCCGCCCGGTACGGGAAAGTCAATGCTCGCAAAGCGCCTGTCCTCCATCCTGCCCGACATGGACTTTGAGGAGGCGCTGGAAACCACGAAAATACATTCGGTCAGCGGCACCCTCCGCCACGGCCTCATAACCGAGCGACCCTTCCGCTCGCCACACCATACCGTCAGCATGCCGGGCCTCGTCGGCGGTGGCACCTATCCCCGCCCGGGTGAGATCTCGCTCGCGCACAACGGCGTGCTCTTCCTTGACGAGCTGCCCGAGTTTTCAAAGCAGGTCACCGAGGGTCTGCGCCAGCCGCTCGAGGACGGGACGGTCACCGTCACCCGCGCCGCCGCGAAGATAACCTATCCCGCGAAATTTATGCTCGTCTGCGCGATGAACCCCTGCAGGTGCGGCTATTTCGGCGACCCGAACAGGCGTTGCTCCTGCACGCCCGCCTCCGTGGCAAAGTATCTTGAACGCGTGTCGGGACCCCTCCTTGACCGTATCGACATCGAGATTGAATTACCCTCCATCTCCTACACCGACCTCGCAGGCAAGGGCGTGCGTGGCGAGCCGTCGAAGGATATCCGCGCCCGTGTAAACGCCGCCCGCGCCTATACGAACGAGCGGCTTGCCGCCGCGGGTGACAGGACGGGTGTGCTCAATGCGAATATGTCGACCGATATGCTCCGCCGCCATTGTAGATTGACCGACGAGGCACAAGCCCTGATGAAGGACGCCTTTGAAACGCTCGGCCTCTCGGCGCGCGGCCATGACCGCGTCCTTCGCGTTGCCCGCACCATTGCCGACCTCGACGCGTCGGAAATGATTACCGAGGACCACATCGCCGAGGCGATAATGTACCGCTCGCTCGACCGCAAGTATTGGAAGCGCGGCTGATTTTAGCCCCCGCACACGAGGAAAGAGTAGAGTAGTACCCCACGGAAAAACGGCAAAGCACCCCGACGATGGTCGCCCCTCCCGCCCCGCTAAAAACCGCGATAAAAAC
>JAZODF010000023.1:0-2354 GCA_045596865.1 Eubacteriales bacterium | reverse complement strand
ATGCAAATAATTGCCGATACCTTCAAGGAAGAGCTCAAATGTGACGTTGTTCAGCTCGCGCACCACGGTTCGATCACAAGCGGAAACAGCGGCGGCACGCAAAAGGCATACGAATATATGAGCCCCTCCGTCCTTTTCTGGCCCGTCGGACAGAAGCATTACGCGACAGTCAAGGAATACACCTACAACCACGTTCTGCACGACTCGCGCAACCCCAACTTTGCCGAGCTTTACATTGCCGGCTGGCAGGGCAATTCGGTGACGATCTCGCTCCCCTACACCCTCGGCACGGCACAGAAAAAAGTAGTTCTCGAACCGTAAATAAGCACAATTGTAAAACAAATATTATTTCAGGAGGATCAAAATGAAACTCAATTATAAGCTTTTGGCGCTCTTGCTTGCGCTGATACTTGCATTTTCCGCTTTTGTCGGATGCACTCCCGGCGGAAATACAGACGAAACGACCGCCGCGGTCATTGACGGCACCGAAGCACCTGAAACCGAGCCGATACCCGAAGGCCCGACGCTTTACACTCTCATTTCGGGCGGCGAATCGCACGTAAGGATCGTTCGTCCCACCGATGCAGATGCGAACTCAAAGGTCGTAAAGACCGCAATAGAGCTCAGAAAAACGATCAATAACGTCACAAAAGTTTCCCCCGAGCTCGGCGATGACTGGATCAAGGACGGCGCGACACACGATTCCTCCGCACTCGAGATACTTATCGGCGCGACAAACTATCCCGAGACCGCAGAGGTTACAAAGGGTCTGACCTACGGCGAATATACCATCAAGGCTGTCGGAAACAAGATCGTCATTTTCTCCTTTACCGACTCGGGCTACACCAAGGCGATAAATCAGCTGTTTACGCTCATTCATAAATCGCTGACCGAGGAAGCGGACGGCACAAAGACGCTCACTCTCACGTCGGATCAGCTTGATATCAAGAATCAGAGCGAGGCGATGACTGCGGCTCTGCCTGTTTACGAGGGCGGCACCTTCTCCTCGATCACCGATATGGGCGACGATTGTCTTGGCGTTATCATTGAGGACACCACTCCCGAGGAATATAAGGCCTATCTCACCAAGCTTGAGGGCGCGGGTTATCAGACCTATTCCTCCAACGAGATCGTCGGCAGCCTCTTTTCCACCCTTTACACCGACAAATATACGGTAAACGCAGGCTACTATAACAATATGGACGAGGTCCGCGTCATCATCGAGCCCTTCGCGGAGGACACCCTTCCCACAAAGAAGAGTTACGCCGCACCCGTCACCACATCGCAAATATCCATGATAGGCGTTGAAGGTATCTATAACGGTAGCTATCAGCAGAACGGTATGTGCATCCTCTACCGCCTTTCGGACGGCAGCTTCATCATCGTTGACGGCGGCCACCACGGCAACTCCGGCATCTACGCCGCAAATATAATCAAAGCTCTGCGCGAGCAGTCGAAGGACTATGCCAAGACCGACAAGGAGATCACCATTGCCGCTTGGATCATCTCGCACCCGCACACCGACCATTTCGGCACTCTGATGAATGAATACAGGCAGTTCACCAAGTTCAATTTCGAGCGAATTATGTGCAACTTCTGGCCCGAGGCGGCATTTGATACCGCGCAAAAGACAACGAGCAGCTTTGCCACCGGTCTTTACAAGAACTACAACAAGACCGTTACCGTTGCGCGAGAGATCGGCGTTGACTACGTCGTTCCCCACGTCGGTCAGGTATGGTGGTTCGGCGACACCGCATTCGAGTTCCTTTACACCATAGAATCCTATCTTCCCACAGTAGCAAACGCCTTCAACACCTCCTCGATCATCTTCCGTTCTATCACTTCGGATGCATCGGGCAAGAAGACGACCGCCATCATCACGGGCGACGCAACGGGTCACGCCTTCAACATCTGCAACAAGATGTATAAGAACGAGCTCCAGTGCGACATCATGCAGGTAGCACACCACGGCGGCGGAACGGGCGGCTCGAACAGCGGAACTCAATCCGCATACGCGCTTATGAAGCCCTCCGTCATCCTCTGGCCTGTCGGACAGAACTACTTCCCCAACGTCGAGGCGAACACATATAACCACGTTCTCCTCGAAGGCAAGAACCCCAACTACGCCGAGCTCTACGTCGCCGGCTGGCAGGGCAACACGGTAACTCTCCCGCTTCCCTACACTCTCGGCACGGCGATTACCAATAATATCGTTGAGCCGTAATTACAGCGAACATCAACATAAAATATCAATAATCGGAGGTAAATATGAAAAGGCTGTTTTTATTGTTTTTGTGTATATTCACCGTCTTATCTTGCATTTCTTGCAACAACAGCACCGCGGATGAAACCGC
>JAZODF010000022.1:0-13029 GCA_045596865.1 Eubacteriales bacterium | reverse complement strand
AGCATCACCACGAGCATGGCGAGGACTGCAAGTGCGGCTGCGGCGGTCACGGACATCACGACCACGACCACCACGACCACGACCACGGCGAGCATCACGAGCATCACCACGAGCATGGCGAGGGCTGTAAGTGCGGTTGTGGCGGCCACGGACATCACGACCATCATCACGCCGACGAGGTGTTCCAGAGCTTCGGCACCGAGACCGTCAAGAAGTTCACCGTCGAAGAAATCACCGCCGTTCTCGAGCATTTCAGCGAGGATGACGATTGCGGCATGATCCTCCGCGCCAAGGGCATCGTTGCCTCTACCGACGGGCAGTGGATCCACTTCGACTACGTCCCCGGCGAGCCCGACGTGAGATACGGCACCCCCGCCGTCATCGGTATGCTCTGCGTCATCGGCGTTGGACTTGATAACGAAAAAATTAAGGAGCTGTTCGGCATATAATGGACATTCCCGTATATCTCTTTACCGGCTTTCTCGAGGCGGGCAAGACATCCTTCATCACCGAAACGATGCGGGACCCGTCCTTCCTCGACCCGAATAAAAAATACCTCCTCATCACCTGCGAGGAGGGCGTGGAGGAATATGACCCCACGGAAATGGGCGATAACGTGTATTTCGCCTCCTTCGATTCGGAGGACCGCATCACCCCCGACCGCCTCTCCGCTATGCAGAAGCGCGCGGGCGCCGACATCGTCGTCATCGAGTACAACGGCATGTGGACCATCGACAAATTCTACAACGCCTTGCCCGACAATTGGCTCGTCTATCAGGAGATCCTTATCGTCGACGCGACCACCGCGCTCACCTATAACGCCAATATGCGTCAACTCATGGTGGACAAGCTCACCAGCTGTGAGATGGTCGTGTTCAACCGCGTGAAGCCCGAATACGATAAAATGGAGCTCCATAAGCTCGTGCGCGGCATCTCCCGCCGTGCGAGCATCTGCTACGAGGACGTAAACGGCGACATCGAGTTCGACGAGTTCGAGGATCCGCTCCCCTACGATATCAATGCACCCGTCATCGTCATCGAGGACAGGGATTTCGCCATCTTCTACCGCGACATGTCGGAGGAGTTCGGCAAATATAAGGGCAAGACCGTCCGCTTCAAGGGCATCGTCGCCCTCGATAAGAGCCTCCCGCGCGACAATTTCGCCATCGGCCGCCATATCATGACCTGCTGTGCCGACGATATTGCATATCGCGGCGTCGTTGCCAAGGGAATGGGCACCCTCTCGCTCAAAACCCGTGATTGGGTCACCGTCGAGGGCACCCTCGACGAGGAGTATTCGAAGCTCTATCGCGCCGCGGGCCCCGTCCTGACCGTCAAGAGGATCGAAAGGGCAGAGAAGCCCATCGAGGAGGTCGTCACCTTCTATTAAGCGTGACCGCCCCACAAAACCCCGCACTCCCATTCGCAACCCCGCAAATAAACCAACCGAGGAGCAAACAATGGAAAACAGGTTCCCCTTTTCAATCTATAAAAAATCGGGTGAGGGAAGGATAGTCAATTCCCGCGTCAACGCCGACGCAATGGAGATCGTCGAGGTCACCTACGGCACCGTCCGCGTGCAGATCGGCACCGAGGTCGTCGAGGCAACGAGCGGCGACATCTTCTTCGTCCCGTCGGAGATGGTCCTCCGCATCGATTCGGTCGATTCGGTCGCATCCGTGCGCGGTCTTATCTTCAATTCCTCGATAATCGAGGAAAATATGGAGAACTTCGATACCGAAATACTCTATATGTTCTACGTCCAGTCGCGCAACCGCGCCACCGTATTCGAGGATGGGCACCCCGTACATTCCGCCCTCTCCCGCCTGATTGCCGACGCGTATGAGGAATATTCCTTGAAGGACGTCTGCTACAAGCTCCCCATCCGCGCGGGCATCTATCTTATAATGACGGCGCTCCTTCGCTTCTACTGCGGCTCGAAGGATGACGAGGATAAAATGGTTTACCACAACGTGTTGCGCCTGCGCCCCGTTATCACCTACATTTCCGAGCATTTTAAGGAGAAGATATATATCGAGAAGCTCGCCGATATGATCGGCGTCTCCCCCGACTACTTCACGAAAATGTTCAAGGATTCGATTGGCAAAACCCCCATCGAGTACATAAACGGCCTGCGCGTCAACTACTCGATGAAGCTCCTGTGCGCTTCCGATATGTCCATGGCCGAGATCGCCGAGGACATCGGCTTCTGCAACCCCAACTACTTCCACAAGATTTTCAAGCAGGATATGGGATGCAGGCCCCTGCAGTACAGAAAAAGCGTTCAGGCTTAGAGATTTCGGCGCTAACCGCCAACCCCTCCCACTCGACGTGGGCAACTGCGCCATCGGGTCGCGTTTAACGCTTGCCATCCGAAATCCGGTCGTCTGATGTTGCTTTGAAAGAAGATAATTTTACAAACAATGCTTTACATTTGATAACTAAACATTACAAATTGCTCGTTATTTTGTCAACAAACGCAATAATTGTGTTATCGGAGGCCGATTATTTGGCTTTTATGAGCGGGGAATTTACGATTCAAGAATTGTATGAAAGGTTTGAAAAATGAGTATATTTAAGCGAATACTTGTGCTGTTGCTCGCGATTTTGATGCTGGCGTCGATTGTCGCCTGCTCTCCTGTTCAGAGCGGCGAGAAACAAGATGATAACGATCCCGATGGGGACGGTCGTCTTGCGCTCGATTCGGTTTTGGTATATTATTCTTCGGATTTTGCAGGAATGGAGCGGGAGCGCGATTTGATTTCCACCTTTACCGAGCAACAGAGAAATACCGAATTTATCGGCTTTGACGCGTTGCGCGAATACGGTGTCCTGACATACGCCTTTTCCGGGACGATAAGCGCGAAAGATCGCGGTAATGATATCAATACGTTTGAGAAATTCGCCAATCAACATCATTTGTTCGCCTTTAACTATTCTGTATATCTCACCTTCAATATTGACTGTCAAACCAACCTTAACGACCAATGCGATACCCTCATCGAGCATCGCCTGTGCGACCACACGCGCGAGGCAATGAAAACCGACAGTCAAAACCACAAGGCCTCATTGTTGATTTATCCTGAAATGGCGAATTTGAAAGACGGTATAAGACTTACAGACCGTGATTCCTTTACCGTTAAGGAGGGCGTTCGAGTTTGGGGGAACGTTAGCTATCAATTCTTCTACGCTGATAAGTGCGTTTTTACGGCGGTTTCTTGCTCCTATCTTGATAGCGATATCATCGACCGTATTATTGATTGCATTGTGAGCTCGTACACGAATTAAGTGTGCGTCGGTCAAATTCAATAAGAAAAGCACCGCTACAATTAGCGGTGCTTTTCTTCATTAATATAAATTAAATGCTATCATCCTCGCGGATGACCGTCAGCTCCTCCTCGCCGCGGACGTAGCCCGCGGTGACGATAACCTTCTTAACCGTCTTGTCGCTCGGCAGCTCGTACATCGGGCGGAGCATGATGCCCTCGACAATTGCGCGAAGGCCGCGTGCACCCGTCTTTCTCTCGACGGCGAGATGCGCGATAGCGCGGAATGCCTCCTCCTCGAATTCGAGCTCGATCCCGTCGAGCGCGAACAGGCGCTGATACTGCTTCAGCAGGGCATTCTTCGGCTCCTTGATGATTCGGACGAGCGCCTCCTCATCGAGGTTTTCAAGGGTTACGATAATCGGTAGCCTACCAACAAGCTCGGGGATAAGACCGTACTTTACAACGTCGTGCGCCTCCACGTCGCGGTAAACGCCACGCTCGACACGCTCGCGCTTGGTTACCTTCTCGTTCTGGAAGCCGATGACCTGCGATCCCTTTCTCGACTCGATGATCTTCTCAATTCCGTCGAACGCACCGCCGCAAATGAACAGTATGTTCTTCGTATTGATCTGGATAAATTCCTGATTGGGGTGCTTTCTTCCGCCCTGCGGGGGAACGTTCGCAACCGTACCCTCGAGGATCTTTAACAGCGCCTGCTGTACGCCCTCGCCCGAAACGTCACGGGTAATGGAGCGGTTTTCGCCCTTTCTCGAAATCTTATCGATCTCGTCGATATAAATGATGCCTCGCTCAGCCAGCTCGACGTCGAAGTCCGCCGCCTGAATAAGGCGGAGCAGGATATTCTCCACGTCCTCGCCGACGTAGCCCGCCTCGGTGAGCGTGGTCGCGTCCGCAATGGCAAACGGAACCTTGAAGCTCCTTGCCAGCGTCTGTGCAAGGTAGGTCTTTCCAACACCCGTAGGACCGAGAAGCAGGACGTTCGACTTCTGAATATCGACCTCCTCGGCGTCGTCCGCCTTTTTGCGGCGCGACTTCTTCTCCTCGACCGTGAGGATGCGCTTGTAATGGTTATACACCGCCACCGACAGGGCGAGCTTCGCATCGTTCTGTCCGATTACGTGCTCGTCGAGCATTGCCTTGATCTCCTTCGGACGGGGCAGGGTGTCGTAGGTCAGCTCCTCGAACTCGGTCTCACCGCTTACGCGCTCCTCGGGGAAATGCTCCTCGATGAAATCGTGGCACAGCTCGACACAGCTCTCGCAAACGTAGACCCCCTCCTCCTGCCCGGGGAAGAGGAGCTTGCATTCCAGCTCGCTCGCCCCACAGAAGGAGCAGTGGCGAATATTGTTTTCAGCCATGAAAATTAATCCTTTTTGGTAAGAACTTTGTCAATAAGACCGAACTCAACGGCCTGCTCGGCGGTGAGCCAGTTATCTCTGTCGGTTGCGGCCTCAACCACCTCGATCGGCTGTCCGCAGTGCTCTGCAATGAGCCTGTTGAGCTTCGCCTTGGTGCGGAGGATGTGGTCTGCGGCAATCTTGATATCGGTTGCCTGACCCTGCGCACCGCCGAGGGGCTGGTGAATCATAATTTCCGCACTCGGGAGGGCGTATCTCTTGCCCTTCGTTCCGCCGGAGAGGAGGAACGCGCCCATCGATGCCGCCATACCCATGCAAATGGTTACGACGTCGCACTTGATGTAATTCATAGTGTCGTAGATGGAAAGACCCGCGGAAACCGATCCGCCGGGGGAATTGATGTAGAAATAGATATCCTTATCGGGATCCTGCGCCTCGAGGAAGAGCATCTGCGCAACGACAACGGTCGCGGTGGCGTCGTTTACCTCATCGGCGAGCATAACGATACGGTCGGTGAGAAGTCGGGAAAAAAGATCGTAGGAGCGCTCTCCACCGGGAGTCTGCTCAATAACGTAGGGTATAAGTGCCATTTGTC
The DNA here is from genome assembly GCA_045596865.1 of Eubacteriales bacterium. GTDB lineage: Bacteria > Bacillota > Clostridia > Oscillospirales > CAG-272 > UBA1740. The sequence continues at coordinate 7,786 of JAZODF010000022.1, read as the reverse complement.
CTCTCCTTAGTCTTTTTTAGTGAGAATCTTGTCGATCAGGCCGAAGGCGACGGCTTCCTCTGCATCGAGGAAATGCTCGCGCTCGGTCATAGCCTCAACCTCAGCGAGGGTGCGGCCGGTGTGCTTGACGAGAATGCCGTTCATCACCTCACGGGTGTGAAGGACGTGGTCTGCGGCGATCTTGATGTTGGACGCCTGACCTCTCGCGCCGGAGTGCGGCTGCTCGAGAAGGAACTCGGTGTTGGGGAGTGCGTATCTCTTTCCGGGGGCGCCCGCCGCCACGAGAAGTGCACCGATGCCGCCACCCATACCCATGCAAATGGTTACGATGTCGCACTTGATGTAATTCATCGTGTCGTAGATGGAGAGGCCCGCGGACTCATCGCCGTAGTAGCTGTTGAGGTAGAGATAGATATCCTTGTCGGGATCCTGTGCCTCAAGGAAGAGCATCTGTCCGACGATGGTCGCCGCGACCGCGCTGTCAATGGGGCCGGTGAGGATGATGATTCTGTCGTTTAAAAGTCTTGAAAACAGGTCGTACGCCCGCTCGCCTGCGGGGGTCTGTTCAATAACGGTCGGTATCATTGCCATAGTACCAAACCTCCTTGTTTTGATAAAAGGGTAGGGGATTAAACGAGCTTGATAACTGCGTTATCCTTGACAAGCTGCATAGCCTTGCCAACGACGAGGTCAGCCTTGATATCCTCTGCGAGGATCATCTTCTTAACCTCCTCGACGTCTACGCCGTACGCGCCGCCGATTCTCTCGTACTCTGCATTGATCTCGTCCTCGGTAGCGTCGAGAGCCTCGATCTTCGCAATAGCCTCGAGAGCAAGACGAACCTTAACCTGTCTTTCAGCCTGGGGACGCATCTGTGCACGGATGTCGTCGAGCGAAAGGCCGGTGTACTGCATATAGGTCTTGAGGTCAAGACCGCTCTGACGGAGTCTGGTGTCGTAGTCACGAAGGTAGTTCTCGGTCTCCATCTCGAACATAACCTCGGGAATGTCTGCCAGAAGAAGCTCCATGAGCTTGTCGGCGATAGCATTGTCAACCTCGCGGTCAGCCTGCTCCTCGTTCTTCTTAACAAGTCTTGCCTTAACGTCCTCGCGATATTCAGCGATGGTGTCGAACTCGGAAACGTCCTTTGCAAACTCGTCGTCAGCCTCGGGAAGCTGCTTCTGGGACTTAAGGGTGCACTTGAAGGTTGCCTCCTTGCCTGCGAGGTCAGCCGCGTGATACTCGGTGGGGAAGGTAACTACTACGTCGAACTCGTCGCCGAGCTTGTGGCCCGCGATCTGCTCCTCGAAGCCGGGGATGAAGCTACCCGAACCGAGGGTGAGCTCGTGATCGTTGCCCTTGCCGCCGTCGAATGCAACGCCGTCAACGAAGCCCTCGAAGTCGATGGAAACGGTGTCGCCCATCTTAACTGCCTCGTCGGACTCGGTGATGAATCTTGCGTTTCTGTCGCGAACCTTGTCAACCTCGGCGTCGATGTCAGCCTCGGTAACCTCTGCGACCTTCTTCTCGATCTCGATGCCGCGATAGCCCTCGATCTTTACCTCGGGCTTAACGAAGCCCTCTGCCTTGAGGACGATGTCGCCCTCCATGGAAACGAGGTCAAACTTGGGGTTACCAACGATATCGTAGCCTGCCTCCTTGATTGCACTGTCGAACGCCTCGGGAATGCACTCGTTGATGGCATCCTCGAAGAATACGTCCTTGCCGTACATGGTCTTGATGATGTGAAGGGGCGCCTTGCCCTTTCTGAATCCGGGCACGTTAATGCTCTTCACGTTCTTCTTGTACGCACGAAGCTCTGCTGCGGCGTAAACTTCCTTGCTTACCGAAAACTCGATAACGTAACCGTTATGCTCGGTAAGCTCCTTTTTGATAAGGCTCATTTTTCTTCCTCCGAAAAATAATATTTTTATTTTTTTATAATTAATTACTGAAAATTAACCACTCTATTTTACAACAACAAAATTCTTTTGTCAATACTTTAAATCAAATTACCGCATCCCACCGGGCGAAATAATCGCATTTTTGCCCGTGCTTACAGCAAAATCCCGCCGACGGGCGCACCTTGTGGCACGTGCTTCGGCAGGAATCCGAGATAATCCGCCGAGATGAGGTGCATCTCGATACCCTCGTAATCGATCACCGCGGGCGCTGTGTAGTTGCCGTGAATATGCCCGAAATAGACCCGTCTGACGCCGTATTCCTTCAGTATCGCGATAAGCCCGTCGGACGCCTTCCCCTGCCAGAAGGGCGGGAAATGCATAAACGCAACGATCTCCCTCGTCGTATCCCCGCGTAGGCGCATTGCCTCGTTGAGAGACGCCCGCAGGCGTAGCTCCTCACGGTTAACGAGCTTGTAAAAATCTGCGTTGTCGGGCGCGTTCTTCGCGTCCTCGTCCTGATACCAGCCGCGCGTCCCCGCGACGATGATACCCTCGACGGCGTGCGCGTTGTTGAACAGGAAATCGATCGACGTGATCCCCTCGCGCTCAAAGAGCGCGTAATGCTTGTTCATCGTCATCCACCAATAATCGTGGTTGCCCTTGCCGATGATCTTGCGACCGGGCAGGGAATCGATGAATTTGAGGTCGGACACCGCCTCCTCGAGCGACAGTGCCCAGGAAACGTCCCCGGGGATAATTACCGTATCCCGCTCGGTGACCAGGTGCTCCCAGCTCGCCCGTATCCTCGCCGTGTAATCCTGCCATCTCGGCCCGAAAACCTCCATCGACTTGTTCGTCGATTCAAGGGTGGACAGATGCAGGTCGGCAATAGTGTATATAGCCATAAATGCTCCAAATGCTTTTGTCCGCAAAAAACGAAAATACGCGTATATTCCCGTCACGGCGGCACATACTAACCTTGCAGGCAACCGCCTGCAGAAAAGAGAATGAGTATGGAAAAAATGAACGGAACCAACGGGTGCCACGGTGCTGACTGTGACCCGAGGAAGCACGTTAAGGGTGTGCTCTGCGACGTAAAGAGCTGTGCATACCATAACGGACACAGCGACTGCTACGCGGGCTCAATCAGCGTCGGCCCCACCGAGGCAAAGTGCTCGGCTAACACGAATTGCGTGACCTTTAAGCCGAAGGGCACCTGCTAAGGTGATTAATGCTACGCATTAAAGCGCGGCAAAAACCGCCATTTCCATATCTGCCTTGTCGACGCACGCGCTGTGGTTGATAGGCAGCCCTGCAAGCCCCGCAAGGGGCGCGGGAACCGCCACGGAGGTGTAGTCGTGAAGGGCAGCGAGCGCCCTCTCACCCTCCCCGGGGTCCTTGCCTGTGAGTGCGATGTAAACGTCGCGCGCAAATTTGTAGGGCGACGCGGTGGAAACGGCAAGCATTTTTCTCTCTGCCTTACCGTCATTCATATAGCAGTTAACCGCGTGTATCGCAACTGCCGTGTGCGTGTCGATAAGGCAGTTTTTGTTTTCGTAAACGTCGCGCACCGCGGCGGCGGTCTCATCCTCGCTTGCCGCATATCCTACGAAATCGGCGCGAATAGTCGCGAGGTCCTCCTCGGTGAGGGCGTATCTGCCGCATTCGTTGAGGCTCGCCATGTACTGAGCGGTCTTTTCCGCACCGAGCGCGAGGTAAAGCAGTCTCTCAAGGTTCGAGGAAATGAGAATATCCATCGACGGTGAGGTCGTCATATAGAAGGGGCGCCGTCCGTTATATACGCCCGTGTTAAGGAACTCTGTCAGAACGTCGTTCTTGTTCGACGCGCAAACGAGCGTCCCGAGAGGGAGCCCCATCCGCTTTGCCATCAGCGCGGCGAAGATATTGCCGAAATTACCCGTCGGCACGCATACGTCGATAACCTCGCCGAAGCTAACGTCACCCGCCTTTACCATATCGAGGTAGGCGGAGAAGTAGTAAACGATCTGCGGCACCAGCCGTCCGAAATTGATGGAATTTGCGCTCGACAGAAACACGCCGCGCTCACCTAGGCGTGCACGCACGTCGGGGTCGGAGAAAATGCGCTTGACCTCGGTCTGTGCGTCGTCGAAATTGCCGCGAATCGCCGTGACGGTCAGGTTGTCGCCCACCGTGGTCTGCATCTGCCTTTTTTGTATCTCGCTGACACCGTCAAGCGGGTAGAACACGTGCACCCGCGTGCCGGGCACGTTCTTGTAGCCCTCGAGCGCCGCCTTGCCCGTGTCGCCCGACGTCGCAACGAGGATGAGCGCCTCGCGCTCCTCGCCGCACTTTTTCAGCGAGCGAACGAACAGCCTCGGCATCAGCTGAAGGGCGAGGTCCTTGAACGCCGAGGTCGGCCCGTGCCACAGCTCCAGCATATACACCCCGCCGTCAAGATGACGGACGGGTGCGGGGCAGGGGTTGAATTTCTCCCCGTATGCCGCCAGCGCGTCCTCGTATATCTCCTCGTATTCAAAATCGGTGAGGAATTTGCCGATGATCGCCGCCGCCCGCTCGGGGTAATCGAGCTCGCCAATCGCGTACAGCTCGTCCTCGTCGACCGTCGGAATGCTCTCGGGCATATACAGCCCGCCATCCGCGGCAAGGCCGGTTTTGATTGCGTATGCGGCGCTGACGCCATCGCGCTCGCCGCCCCTCGTGCTAATGAATTTCATAAGCCTTTTATCTCCTGACGCGTCACGTCCTGTGACGCACTTATTTTCTGTATTACCGCCTGCTGTGGGTATGTATTCCCGCGGTGTTGAGGTTGAACGTGTTTATCAGGTGCTTGATTTCTGCCACCTTTTTTCGTCCGTTTTTCTTGGTTACATATACCTCTATGATGTCAAACCGCCGCTTCTTGTCGGTCGGATTGTAGGCGAGGTATTGCTTCGCCGCCGTGATGATCGAGCGTTGCTTTTCCTTGGTCACGCTGGATGCGGGACGCGGCTCGATTGCGCTTTTTGCATCGACCGAACGGGTCTTGACCTCGACGAAAACGATATACTCGCGGTCGGCGCAAACGATATCCACCTCGTGGTCAAACGGGGCGTAATTCTTCTCCTTTATACGGTATCCCGCGCGGCGCAGAAAGCGCGCCGCCGCCCGCTCGCCGAAATTGCCGAGCCGACGTTTTTCGGTATCGACCTTTAATATCTCCATAATATCCGCGGGAAATTACTTGTCTAAAAATTTGAGGAAGGTCAGCCTGTGACATGGCGACGGCCCGTGCTCCCTGACCGCATCCATGTGGTCCTTCGTCGGGTAGCCCTTGTGCTTCGCAATGCCGTACTCGGGATAAAGGCGGTCAAGCTCGACACACCCGCGGTCCCTCGTCACCTTCGCAAGGATGGATGCCGCCGCGATCGAGTAGCTCCTCGAATCCCCCTTGACCACCGTCTCGGTGGGGATGGTAAATCCGCGTGAGCAATTACCGTCAATCAGCGCAAAGTCGGCGGGCACCTCCAAGGCCTCCACCGCACGTCGCATCGCCAGCATCGACGCGTTTAGTATGTTTATCTCGTCGATCTCCTCGGGGCTCGCCTCGCAAATGGCGTATGCCACCGCCTTCTCGATGATTATGTCGAAGAGGCGCTCGCGCTTCTTCTCGGTCAGCTTCTTGGAGTCGTCAAGACCCTCAATAACGCACCCGCGGGGCAGTATGACCGCCGCCGCGACAACCGGACCGCATAACGGACCGCGCCCCGCCTCGTCACATCCGCAAACCGCGGTGTACCCCTCGGCGTATCTCTTTTCCTCGAATTCAAAGCTTGGCATAATCCGTCCTCTCTTAATTTGCAACTATGTTGCAAAGATCTGTCTGTTAAAATAATTTACGGCTTTTCGAGCGTGATTCGCCCAATCTTTGCCGAGCGAAATTCATCGAGCAGCATTACCGCCGTCCTCTCGTGACTGACCTCGCCGCCCGAAATGAGGAAGCCGCGCTTCCGCCCGACGAGCTCAAAGAGATCGTAGCAGTCAAGATCCTCGACCTCACCCGCGCTCAGCTTGTATCTCGCCATAAACTCCTTCGGCGCGCATTCCATAAGCCGCCCGCAAAGCAGCATTGCAATCTCCTCAATATCGAGGATCTGGTCGCGTATCGCCCCCGTCATTGCGAGGTTTTGTCCGATGACCTCGTCCTCGAACTTCGGCCAGAGCACGCCCGGCATATCAAGAAGGTCAAGGCCGATCTCCGTCGGTATCCATTGCTTGTTCACGGTCACGCCGGGGCGGTCCTCGACGCGCGCCTTTTTACCGCCTGCCAGCTTGTTTATCAGCGACGACTTGCCGACGTTTGGTATTCCGACGATCATCGCCTTTAATTTCCTGCCGCTCATACCCTTGTCGCGGTATTTTTGCAGCTTGTCCGCCATCACGGTGTTTACCGCCGCCGACAGATCGGAAATGCCCGCACCCGTAATAACGTCGATCAGCACCGCGGTGCGACCCTTCGATTTGTAATAATCGACCCACCTGCGGTTAAGCTCGGGTGAGGCGAGCCCCGCCTTAGTCAGGACGGTTATCCGCGGCTTGTCGCCGAGGAGCTTTTCTATTTCGGGGTTCCGTGAGCTGCGGGGAATACGCGCGTCAAGCAGCTCGAGCACGAGGTCGACCTGCGGCAGGCACTCTGCCATCATCCTGCGCGTTTTCGCCATATGGCCGGGGAACCACTGTATCGGATTCGTTGCCATTATTCTATCTCTCCAAATTTGTCAAACGGGTAAAATCGCAGTATAACCTTGCCGAGCACGGCATCCTCGTCCACCGTTCCTATCTGTCGCGAATCGGTCGACTTGTTTCTGTGATCTCCCATAACGAACAGCTCGCCCTCGGGCACGGTCAGCTCGTAATACTCGCCCGCCTTGATAACCAGCGTTTCGTTGGTCATTAGCGCCGCGGACGGATAAACCTCGTAAAGGTAGTCCGAATTATCCGTAAATACGTAATCCTCGACGAGCGGCTCGCCGTTTACAAGCACGCCGTACTTCGTGATACGCACGACGTCGCCCTCGACGGCAATAACTCTCTTGATAATCGGCTTTTTGAGCAGGGTGGAATGATCGTCAACCACGATGATATCCCCGCGCTCGGGCTCGTAAAACAGGTCGGAGATTAGCAGATTCTCCCCATCCTGCAGGGTGCCGAGCATCGAATCACCGTCAACCACCGAGTGCCGAATGAAGAACGAGGTGATAAACAGCACCGCCGCCAGCGTGAATACGAACAGCTCGATAAAATCGAACAGGGCATCAACCCGCCGCGTGCCGTCCTCCTTCTTCGGTTTTTTCTTCTTTTCGTGTGCCGCGTGCGCCACCACGGGTGCGACCTCCGACTTGTCCGCGTGGACGTCCTCAGCGTCGACCGAATCCTCTGCCTCCTCGGGCTCGCTGTCGGCCTCATCCTCAGTTTCGTCCTCATCCTCGCCATCCTCGACCTCGATATCCTCGGTCAGGGCAGGGGAGTCCTCGCAATCCTCGGGATCGCCATCCGTCGAGGCAGGGAAATCTTCTTTATCTGCGGCTTCAACAACCTCGTCGGTCGGCTCCGCTTCGCTCGCATCTTCGGTCGGCTCCGCTTCGCTCGCATCTTCGGTCGGCTCCGCTTCGCTCGCATCTTCGGTCGGCTCCGCTTCGCCCGCCGATTCCTCGGTGACCTCTGCGGGCTCTTCGACTGCCTCCACGGCTTCCTCCACGGCTTCGGCGGGAATCTCATCTGCGGGCTCTATGTCAATCACCGCGGTATCCTCGACTGACGTCGTATCGACCGCCGCGGTTTCTTCAATTTTCTCATTTTCGGGTAGCACGGTCGGCTTTTTCTTATCCGATTTCATACGCGTA